>NZ_CAXYKD010000006.1:0-49860 GCF_964277905.1 uncultured Sphingobacterium sp. | reverse complement strand
TCATTTCTGAAAGGCTTTTTCTGCGGAGAGTGAGGGATTCGAACCCCCGAACCTGTGACAGTTAACGGTTTTCAAGACCGCCGCATTCGACCACTCTGCCAACTCTCCGCGACAAAAGTAGAAATTTCGAATAGATTTACAAAACTTATTTTCTATAGCTAGTCTTAGCGTTTGAAAATGAGCTAGATTGTTTTTAAAAAAGTCTATGCAGGGATAATCTCATGGCAGTGTTTCCTAATGTTGGCCGCAATTTTGTCGATCGGTAAATCGTCTTGGTCGATACCAAATGGCTCTTCAATGGACTCACCAATTAATTCAAGAGATGCTAAAACATATAAGATGAATGGTACAGCTATCACAACAAAGTAACCGATGGAAAAAACGTAACCTACTGGAAGGGTCATGGTATAGAAGATAATGAACTTCTTGATAAATGCACTATATGCCAATGGTATTGGGGTGTTTTTAATACGTTCACAAGCTCCACAAACATGTGTCATGGTAATAATTTCCTCATTAAGGATAATAAGCTGATCGCCACTTATAGTTCCTTCTTTATATAGATCATTGATTTTGTGGAAGATCATGGTGGAAACTTGGTTCGGACCATGTTTTTTATTGTCTAATGCCTTTAACTCAGGGTGTTCGTTTTCGTCGAGCATAAACTTGGTGTAATCCGATCTTAGAAAATCGTATAGTGTCTCTGCGAACAGGGGGATTGCCTTTCTGAAAAAACTACGATTCACTTTGTCATCTACATCCAGCATGGCATTGAGTTTGTAGGAAAAGGCTCTACTAACATTGGTCAATGTACCCCATTGTTTTCGGGCTTCCCACCAGCGGTCATAGGCCGTGTTTGTTCGGAATACCAGTAAAAGCGATATAACAAAACCGAGAAGATTGTGGACAATGGTAATGTTTTTGACCCAGCTCTTTTCATTTAGTTTGAGGTATTCCAATTCTAGAAAGGCAATCATCCAGGAATAAAACGCTATCAAAACAAGAAATGGCAGTAACTTTTTGAAGGTATCTGATTTATGCAATTTGAAAGTTGCCGAAAGCCAGTCTTTGGGGTTGTATACGATCATACACAAAAATATAAATTGTTGCGAAAATTTTGCGAGTTAATTGCTATTGCCGTAACTTCATCGTGCTATGGCACAACAGCAATCAAAAAGAAAGAAAACAAGTACAAAAGGAAGTCAGGTTCGTGGAACAAGGTGGATTTGGATGATAGCAGGGATGCTGGTGTTTTTCCTCTGTCTTGTTGTGTGGCATTATCGGGCTGGAATTATATACTATTTTCGCGTGGCTACCTCCAAAGACAAGTCTCTGACGAAGGAAGCTAAATATGATATTCGTAATATTGAGATAATGAGCAAGCACGACGATAAGGTGTTTGGCATAGATGTGTCTACCTATCAGGAAGAAATAGATTGGCAGAAAGTTAGCACAATCAATGATCATTTTCCAATAGATTTTGTGTTTATCAGGGCGACAATGGGTGAGAAAGGAATTGATGATAAGTTTAGTCGAAATTGGAGTAAAACGGAAAATAGGCCAGTTTTGAGAGGGGCCTACCATTATTTTAGACCGAATGAGAACTCGGTAAAGCAAGCGAAGAATTTTATTCGTAAGGTTAAATTACAATCTGGCGATCTTCCACCGGTCTTGGATATTGAGGAGCATCCAAAGCAACAATCGATGGATAGCTTGAAAGTTGGGCTAAAACGTTGGCTTGAAGAAGTCGAAGCCCATTACAAGGTAAAACCCATTCTTTACTCCGGAGATAAGTTTTATAGTGATTTTTTGGAAAAGGAATTTGCAGCTTATACGTTGTGGATTGCAAATTATAACTTCTGGATTGAGAACCCCAAAGAGCATTGGGCCTTCTGGCAATTTTCTGAAAAAGGTACTGTTAGAGGGATTCAGGGCAATGTGGATTTAAATATATACAATGGTAAAATTGAGGAATTGGAAAAGCTGCTTATTCCTTTTAAATAGTAAAATATATGCGTAGAGTTTTTATCACATTATGTGGAGTCTGTATTGCACTGTTCAATGGTCAAATGCAATTGTATTCAGCATCGAAGAGTCATCGGGTCGAGATGTCGCAACCCGCTTCAGATTTACCACGATTAACATTGAAAGAATTTAAAAAACTGCGTCGTGAAACAGCTATTCAAGTTCTTGATACGCGACCTGGCGATATATTCCTACAAGGATTTGTACCTAAATCAATAAATATAGGCTTTAAGGGCCCTTTTGATCACTTTTTGGCGCAAGTGTTTCCCAATAAAGCTCAAAAGCTTTTATTGATTACAGACGGAGATAGTCAAGATACGGTTTATCATCATTTATTAAAGCTGGGTTATACTCATGTTATTGGGGTTTTGGAAGGCGGCATTGAAACTTGGAAAGCTAGCGAAGATGTAGTCTCGTTGCGTAATATCAGTGCAGGAGAATTCAGGAAAAGATCAGATCAAGGTCATATTATGGATGTAAGAACAGATAAAGAATTTGGTAATGGACATATTGACAATGCAATGAATATTCCATTAACAGATTTCGTTAATTTTGGTTCTACGCTTAAAAAAGACAATCAACAGCTGTATGTACACTGTCAATCAGGTTATAGGAGTGCAGTGGCTGTATCGATTTTGAGTGCTAAAGGATTTAAACATATATGCAATATCCAAGGTGGGTATAAGGCATTGCAAGAAGAAGTAAAGGAGAATCAATAATGGCTACTTTTGACCAGATTATTCAATCAAATTCGCTGGTTTTGGTGGATTTTTTTGCGACGTGGTGCGGTCCCTGCCAGACTATGGCGCCGATTTTACAGGATGTAAAGGAATTTTATCAAGATGATTTGTCTATCATTAAAATTGACGTGGATAAGAATCCGAAAATTGCTTCGATTTATAAGGTAAGTGGCGTGCCTACTTTCGTGTTGTTCAAAAATGGCCAACAGGTATGGCGACAAAGCGGCATGATTCCCAAGATGGAATTACATAAATTGATCGATCAAGTAAAGTAAAAAATCAAGCAAAGTAAAAAATAAGGCGTTCAATCAAATTGAACGCCTTATTTTTTAATGATACTCTGGTGTTTTAATAGGTAGTGTTATATCGCACTAAAATATTAAAATTCATCGTCATCATCGAAGTCATCCAATCCTCCAATTGAGTCGATTTCAGGTAAATCGAAATCGTCATCGAAATCATCATCATCGTCATCAGGACCGTTGAAAGATGCGAATTTTACTTCTTCAAGATCTTCGTTAGCTAAAGTTGCCGTGTTCATAAAATAATACTTTATTGTTTCTTATTCAATGTTGTAAAATTAGAGAAGAAAACTATTTTTTAAAACTTTTTTTTAAAAAAATATTAAGCTTTATTTTTCTGTTAATCAGTATGTTGAATTGTATTTTGAAAATAAAAATTTATTTTATTTTATTTATTCATTTGTTTCGCCAATCGCATTGTCCTCGGTAACGATGTCTTTCAATTGTGGGAGATCTCTCACACCATTGATTCCGAAGTGATCCATGAACTGCTGGCTTGTTGCATAAAGTAAAGGTTTTCCGATACTATCTGCTTTTCCCGCAATTTTGATCAGTTTCTTTTCCAGTAACCGTTGAATAGAGTAATCGCAGCTGACACCTCTAATCTGCTCCACTTCTAATTTTGTTATCGGTTGTCTGTAGGCAATGATTGCGAGGGTTTCTAGCGCTGATTGACTTAGTTTTCGCTTGTTATTGTGATTTTGGAGCTGTTGTATCGATTCATGGTAAACAGCTTTTGTCAAAAACTGATAGGCGTTGTTGATATAGCGTAATTCGAGTACATAGTCTTCGTCCTGGTACTTTGTTTCAATTTTTTTAATCAAGTCACGTAGCTCTTCCCTGGATACTTCGATGGCTAAGGATTCCTGCAAAATCTGTTTGATATCGGCAAGATCTATTCCTTCCGCAGAAGCAAATATAATTGCTTCAATATTTCTTATGACGTCTTTCAATGTATCGTATTAATAGTTAATGACCTGTTCGACCATATGGGCTGGTAGCTCACGGAACTCATACTTTTGTGTTCGCAGTTGTGGGCTGAATCCAGCTTCCAAAATAGCTTCCTGTATAGATTTTGATGTAAACCGATGTGGTGCACCAGCTGCCGAAACGACATTTTCTTCAATCATAATTGAGCCGAAGTCGTTCGCTCCAGCGTGCAGACATAATTGCGCCGTGCGCTTTCCGACGGTGAGCCAGGAAGCTTGTATATTTTTAATATTAGGAAGCATGATGCGGCTTAAGGCAATCATGCGAATATATTCTTCGCTCGTTACATTATTGGTAATACCGCGCAGTCTTTTCAATAAGGTACCATCATCTTGGAAAGGCCAAGGGATAAACGCAATAAATCCATGGGATTCCTGCGGTTTTTCATCCTGTACTTCGCGAATCCATACCAAATGTTCAAAACGTTCTTCTATCGTTTCGATATGACCAAACATCATGGTGGCAGAAGTTGGTAAATTAATTTTATGGGCTGCCCGCATAACATCTAGCCATTCTTTACCACCGCATTTTCCTTTTGATATAAGACGTCTCACACGATCATTGAGAATTTCAGCTCCCGCTCCAGGTAGCGAGTCTAGTCCTGCTTCTTTCAATTGCGTCAAAACTTCAATATGGCTCATATTCTCCAATTTGGAAATATGCGCAATTTCAGGTGGACCGAGAGAATGTAGTTTTAGCGTAGGATAAAGTTCCTTTAATTGCTTGTAAAGGTTTTTGTAAAACTCAATACCTAAATCCGGGTGGTGGCCACCTTGCAGCAGCAGTTGATCGCCACCGTATTTAAAAGTTTCCTCTATCTTTTGTTTGTAGCTTTCAATATCGGTAATGTAGCTATCTTCATGACCAGGGCGACGGAAAAAATTGCAAAATTTGCAATTTGCAATACACACATTGGTGGTATTGACATTTCTGTCGATTTGCCAGGTTACTTTACCATGTGGCACTTGTATCTTACGCAATTCATTGGCTACGAAAGTCAAATCAGCTGTAGGTGCGTTTTGATATAAAAAAACACCCTCTTCCTTGGATAGGAACTCAAATCGGAGCGCCCGTTCTAATAAATTACTTACATTCATCAACAACAAATATAAGGAGCTTTTAGCTTATTTGGACCTATTTGTGGAATATTTGACAATGGACATTGAATTTTGGGAAAGGTTCGAGAGATAGAAAACAAAAGGATGTGCTTGTGTAACAATAGTATTGCATTTTAGCTTAGTGTATAAAATACAATAACTTGATTTATAGCGCTTTGTGAATTAATTAAGATTTTTCCTTTTTTTTTACATTTATTATTCTTTACATTTATTTAACAGATTTTAACATTTCTGGAAAAATAACCAAATTAGAAAAAAATGAATAACCAAGGGGCCTGAACCTGCCAATAATATAGCATTGTTGTCGTCAGACCTAAAAAAATGACCAAAAACTTAGATAGCAACCAATATCAACTAAAACAACTAAAGCATAAACATAAATTTTTTTAAACCACCTATTTAGTAAAATTATGATGAAAAAAACGGACAAAAATTGCTGTTTTGATCTCATATTGGGCCAAAAGTTCAATAAGAGGTTTCTGATTATGAGTTCTCTTCTCATTGGAGGAGGAATGACCACTCATGGATTTGCCAGTGGATTAACTAGCCATGGCAAAGTTGAAGTCGTTTCATTAATCAAAACAAGAAGCGTACAACAGACGCCTATCAAGGGGGTCGTGAAGGATGCTACTACAGGTCAAGGTATTACTGGTGTATCTGTGAAAGTTAAGGGGAGCAGTAACGGGACGTCGACCGGCGAGAATGGTGCATTTACGATTCAAGCAAAAGTGGGTGATGTGTTGATTATCAGTTATATTGGGTACAAAAGTACTGAAGTCACTGTTTCTTCGAAAGCTGATCTTGCAATTTCATTAAGCGGTTCAGAAGATGCCTTGGAAGAGGTTGTTGTCACAGGTTATTCGGCACAGCGTAAGAAAGATTTAACCGGTGCTGTTGCCGTTGTCAATGTGAAGGAGTTGAAGACTACCCCGGCGGCGAGTGCAGTTGAGGCATTGCAAGGGCGGGCAACAGGGGTTCAGATCGTAGTCGATGGTGCCCCTGGTTCTACACCACAGATCAAAATTCGTGGTTACAGTACGATCAACAACAACGAGCCGCTCTACATTATTGATGGAGTGCCTTACGAAGGAAAGTTAAGCTGGTTGAATCAAAATGATATTGAAACGATGCAGGTCTTAAAAGATGCGTCAGCAGCTTCAATTTATGGTTCACGTGCAAATAATGGTGTTGTCATCATTACCACAAAAATAGGTAAAAGTGGAAAACCTCAATTTAGCCTTGACTCTTATTATGGTGTGCAGGTTCCAAACAGTGGGCGTTTTCCAAAAATGTTGTCTCCGCAACAAACATTGGATATTGAAAATAGATTGGACGGCACAAATAATGTGATGCCTGATTACCTTATCGCTGGACCCAAAGTAGGCGGGAAAGATGTGATTACAGCTGCAGACGTGGATATGTCAAAATATAAGTACGATGCGAGTAGCCGAAGCGATTTTTATCAGATTACCAAAGCAAATAAGGCCGGAACCAACTGGTTTGATGCTTTATCCCAAAATGCCCCTACTCAGTCGCACCAACTTAGCGTTTTAGGAGGTGGTGAAGATGCTTCCTATGCGATTTCGGGCGGTTATCTGAAACAAAAAGGAACAATTATTCATACCGGTTTTGAAAAATATAATCTTCGTTCAAACACACGCTTCTCTGCCTTTAATAATAAACTACGTTTCGGCGAAAATATGCAATATAGTTTTACGGAAGGATTTGGTATGGGAGTAAATACCAATACTGCCGGGGACTATATCGGTGAAGGTAGTGCTTTAGGTTTTGCGTATCGTATTCATAATATCATCCCTGTATATGATGAGGGCGGAAATTTTGCGGGATCTGTTGGCGGACAGTATGGTAATGGAGAAAACCCTGTTGCTATCGCCTATCGTGCCAAGGATAATAAGAATAAGAGCAATATGTTTTTCGGGAATGTCTTTGGAGAATTTGATATTGTCTCAGGATTAACCTTCCGTAGCAGTTTTGGTATGAAGTATGAAAACTACAATGGTGTATCTTATACCTATCCAAACCCTGAGTTTACAGAAGGAAGTTTTAACAATGGAATTAATGAATTTTTTGGACTGAATAAAGAATGGACTTGGACAAATACTTTAAATTATAAAAAAATATTTAATGAGGCGCATACGTTGAGCATTCTCGCTGGTACGGAAGCTATTCAGAATAGAAATAGGCAGATAAGGGGAAAAGGAAACGGCTTTTTTACAATGTCATCGCTTGATTACCTTTACTTGGATGCCGCTTCAACTGGTCGCGTCAGTGAAGGTAGCGGTTCTGTAGGCTCCTTATTTTCGGTATTTGGAAAGGTTGATTATTCCTACAAAGATAGGTATATCTTAAGCGCAACAGTACGTCGTGACGGTTCTTCTAATTTTGGGCCGAACAATAAATATGGAACATTCCCTGGAGCGAGTGCTGCCTGGCGTTTGTCGGAGGAAGAATTCATGAAAGGTGTGTCATGGATCTCGGACCTAAAAATCAGAGCGGGTTATGGGGTGACGGGGAACCAACGTATTCCAGCCAATCAATATCTGAATCGCTATCAGGTCGCTATTAATTCATCGTCATATCCTATTGACGGAAGCTTGACTTCCGGTATGTGGCACAATGCCTACAGTAATCCGGACGTAAAATGGGAACAAGTATCTGCATTAAACATTGGGGTGGATTTTACCCTGGCACAAGGTGATTTTGATGGATCTTTTGATTGGTACAATAAAAAGACGAAAGACATGCTGTACCTGTTGCCTTTACCTGCTGTTGCCGCAGGCCGGGCCGGATCGCCTTATGTAAATATTGGTGATATGCAAAATAAAGGTATCGAGTTTTCATTGAACTATCATTACGGTAGACGTCAAGAAAGTGCATTTAAATTGGATCTGTCTGCAACTATTTCACGTAACGTGAACAAGATTGTTTCTTTGGCACCATCAGTAACCCAACAAGTGTACGGTAGTTTTAGAAGTATGGAAACCTCCATCTTAAAACCTGGAGAACCTCTTGGTGCTTTCTATGGCTATAAAGTAATTGGTATTTATTCGGAAGCGGATATGAACAATGCAAGTGTCGCTAAATATGAGGATGGAAAGTCAAGAGCTGGTGGACTTAAATTTGAGGATGTCAATGGTGATGGCAAAATTGATGCAAGTGACCGTACCGTTATAGGTAGCCCACATCCTGATTTTGTGTATTCATTCAATATCAATGCGGCTTATAAAAACTTTGATTTTATGGCCTACTTCTATGGTTCAAAGGGTAATCAAAACTATGAAGCTACGCGGTATTTTACAGATTTTGGTGTGTTTAGAGGTCAAAAAAGTACGCGCGTATTGGATGAATGGAGTCCAACGAATAGCGGTAGCATGATCCCTTCTCAAGTGAGAAATGCTTCACCCTATGAGTATGCTTCTTCGAGCTATTATGTACAGGATGCAAGTTTCTTGAAATTGAAAAATCTTCAAGTTGGCTATAACTTCGATACCAATCGTGTTTTTGGTAATAATACCGGTATCAAGAAACTCCGTGCTTATGTGGGGGTAACAAATCTGTTTACGATTACTAAATATGAGGGGCTTGATCCAGAAGTTACGGCTACTCCGTCGACTTACCCAGCCTTGGGTGTAGACTTTGGTGTGTATCCACAGGCTCGTCAATATATGTTGGGTGTTAGTCTAGGATTTTAAGAGTTTAGTGATTTAAGTTAAAATTTGATTGAAATGAAAAAAAGAAATATAATTACAGTTTTAGGTATATCATTGACTTTATTAGCCTCTTGTGGGAAATCTTTTTTGGAGCGTGATCCGCAAGCTGAATTACCTGAGTCTCAGATTGTAAATTCAAAAGGTATAGAGGCCTCTCTTATCGGGGCGTATGGTATATTGAACGGCAATGTCAACGGTACCTGGGGGAATTACTCTTCGGCGCCTAGCCAATGGTTGTTTGGTGAAGTTGCAGGAGATAATGCGCATAAAGGATCTGAGGCAACCGATCAACCGAACATGAATATGATTGAATTTCATACGCCAAATAGTTCGAACGACAACCTGAGTCAAATGTGGGAAGTTTATTATGAGGGCGTATTAAGGGCAAATAATACGTTGCGTATTCTGAAGGCCGACCAAGCAGGTGGAAAAACGGTAACGGCCGCACGTGCGAAGGAAATAGAAGGTGAAGCCCGGGTGTTGCGAGCGCATTATTATTTTTACCTTTGGCGTGTTTTTAAAAATTTAGCCTATGTTGATGAGAATACAACAGATGAAGAGGCTAAAACGAAACCGAATAAGGATGATTTACTTCCGAAGATTATTGACGATTTAAAAGCTGGAATAGCGAATTTGCCAGCGACAAAAATCAATAGCCAGGCCGGACGTATGGATCAGAATATCGCGAAAGCTTATCTGGGTAAAGTTTACCTCTACCAAAAAAAATATGCGGATGCGTTAGTTTTGTTTAAGGAAGTTATAGGTGCAAAGGATCTACGTACGATGCCGTACCAAAATAACTTTGATGTACTTACAAAAGACGGCCCAGAGGCATTACTGGTATCGAAGCATGTGATTAATCCAGATGGATCGGGTGATAATGCCAATGTTGGTGATATGTTGTCTGGATTAAATGGAAGTAATCCTGTAGGTTGTTGTGGTTTCTATCAGCCGACCATTGATTTGGTTAATGCGTATAAAGTTGATGCAAATGGATTACCATTGTTAGATGGTTCTTATCGAAATAATCCATATAAATCAGATTTCGGTTTGTCCGATGACGCAAAGAAAACATATAAACTTGATGTTACGCTTCGTTTTGACCCACGTTTAGATTATACGGTTGGCCGTAGAGGTGTGAATTTCTATGATTATGGTGTCATGCCAGGTGATGCATGGATTCGTGAGGTGAGCTCGGGTGGACCATTTGTTGGTATAAAAACAATGATTCCGAAGAGTTTACATGCAACACATACTGCGTCAGGAGCGGCATATATTACTGACTTGGATGTCAATATTATTCGTTTAGCTGATGTTGTTTTAATGGCAGCTGAATGTCAGGTTGAATTAGGCGATTTAGGTGCAGCAATGAATCTGGTAAATGCAGTTCGTGAGCGTGCCGCAAAATTACCTCCTAAAACGACTGGCGATAATGTAGCAGCGGCAGTATATGTTGTTAAACCCTATACTTCTTTCCCAGACCAAAATTATGCGCGCAAAGCTGTTCGTTTTGAACGTCGTTTAGAATTAGCGATGGAAGGACATCGTTTCTATGACCTCGTACGTTGGGGTGAGGCGAAAACTGTATTGGAAAGCTATGCAACGTTTGAAGGTGGTTTTATGGCCCGCTATAAAGGCTTAAACTATAAACCACAAAATGATTACTTCCCAATTCCACAATCGCAGATTGACAGAAGTGGTGGAGCTCTGACACAAAATCAAGGATATTAATTTTTGATAGTTTAAAAAGGAAGGGGGAGACATCGTCTCCCCCTTCCTTTTTAAAGGATTTGTATCTGAATTTTGGCAATAGGCGAAAGGGAGTTCTTGCAGTTTTTTGTATGTTTGAACTGATGAAAAAAATTTTAAGTGCATTGTTGCTGCTTTGGTTTGTGCCGGCGGCTACTTTTGTAGCGAAGGCTCAGAACTTTGAGGATGTTTATCAGCTATTTCAAGAATCTAAAATATTAAATGATCATTTTGTTGGTTTTTCTTTGTATGACCTAAATGCCAATAAATATGTGATGGACATAAACGGCAATAAGCATTTTACACCGGCTTCCAATACAAAAATGTATACCACCTATGCTGCTCTAGCACTGTTGGGCGATTCAATACCTGGTTTGGAGTATGTGGAACGTGGAGACTCGCTGCTTATCTGGGGGACAGGTGATCCTACGTTTTTGCATAATCGGTTAGATACCAGGGTGGTCTACAACTTTTTGAAAAATACGAATAAACGCATTTTTGTTGTGCCAGGGACAATGAAGAATAAATTCTTTGCACATGGTTGGGCTATGGAAGATTTTGAAGCTTACTATCAGCCTGAAATTAGTACATTTCCTATTTATGGCAACGTGGTCACTTTTCGACAAAAAGGTTATAATTATCTATTAACCTCTCCAGCGAGTTTTCAAAATTCACTGAATTTTTTGCCCGAACCTAAGGTAGGTGATTTTGAACTTTCCCGTTCATTTCGTACAAATTCCTTTTGGATGTCCAAACGTCCCGTTCCGAGCGGTTATGTCAATGAAGTTCCATTTATCTATTCTGATAGTTTATTTATTAAATTATTGTCGGATAGTCTAGGTAAATCCGTGACCTTATTGTCTTACCAAAAACCAAGCAATACCAAGATACTCTATTCCGGCAGCACCAAAAATTTAATCCGTGAAATGATGTTGCCAAGTGATAATTTTATTGCTGAACAGTTTTTAATGATGTGCTCGTGGAAACAATTCGGTCAATTTGATACTTACTTGGTGCGGGACTGGATGAAGAATAACGTTTATAAATACTTTTCAGCTGAGGTTGCCATTTTTGATGGATCGGGCTTGTCGTCTTATAACAAGGTGACTCCGCAAAATAATGTCGATCTATTGGTCGTCTTGAAAAATAAGTTGCCGGATGAGAAGGAACGTTTTCGTCTTTTTCCGGCTGGGGGTGTAGATGGTACTCTGAAACGTACCTATAGCAAAGATCTCGGAGAACCGTTTGTTTTTGCTAAAACGGGAACGATTACATCTGTCTATAATCAAAGTGGTTATTTGATCACACGGACAGGAAGGCGCTTGGCATTTTCTTTTATGAACAATAATTATATAGATGATCGAGCAAGTGCAATTCGTAAAGAAATGGCTAAAATAATTACTTATATTCGTCAAACTTATTAAGCCAATTTAAATGGAAGCAATTGTAAAAAACAATAAAAAATTGATTCGTTCTTGGGCCATGTTCGATTGGGCCAATTCTGCTTACAACCTTGTTATTACTTCCACGATATTCCCTGTTTACTATACCGCAATTACTACAACAAAAGAGCATGGTGATGTTGTTAGTTTCTTTGGGATTGAAGTCGTCAATACCGCACTTTCCAATTTTTCTTTGGCTTTTGCCTATCTGTTGATGTCTTTTTCTTTGCCCTTTATTTCTTCGTACGCTGATGCAAAAGGAAAAAAGAAACAGATTATGAAATTCTTCACTTATGTTGGAGCAGTTGCATGTATGTGCTTATTTTTCTTCAAGCTTGAAACTTTGGAAATTGGTATCATCTGTTTTGTGCTTGCAGCGATGGGGTATATTGGCGGTGTTTTGTTTAACAATTCTTATTTACCGCTTTTGGCGACTGTCGATCAACAAGATAAGGTGAGTGCGCAAGGTTTTGCTTATGGTTATATTGGATGTGTCACTTTACAGATTCTTTGTTTTATAGTGGTGCTTAAACCTGAATGGTTTGGTATTACAGATGCTTCACTACCGGCCCGTATATCGTTTCTAATGGTCGGATTGTGGTGGCTTGGGTTTTCAATGATTCCTTTTAAATACCTGCCTAAAATCGATGCAACCGAGAATAACACAGGTAAGAGTTTTGTTCAGAATGTACGGGATGAATTCGGCCATGTTATCCAAAAGATCAAAGGTATTCCTGAAATAAAACAGTTTTTGCCGGCTTTTTTCTTTTATGCAATTGGTGTTCAGACTTTGATGATTGTCGCCTCTTCTTTTGGGGAGAAAATTTTGCATTTAGGCGCGGAAAGGTTGATTGCTACAATTCTTCTCATTCAACTTGTAGCTATCTTAGGTGCATTTTTAATGTCTTATTTATCTACGCTTTTTGGGAATATCAAGGTGTTGATCGTTGTGGTAATGATCTGGATCGGCATCTGTATTTCGGCCTTTTATTTATCTACCCCACTTCAGTTTTATATCATTGCTGCATTGGTCGGTTTAGTTATGGGCGGGATCCAGTCCTTATCGCGCTCAACCTATTCTAAATTAATTCCGACGGATATCAAAGATACGACTGCTTTCTTTTCTTTTTATGACGTCACAGAAAAAGTTGCTATAGTCATAGGATTATTCTCATTCGGGTTTATAGAACAGGTTACACATAATATTCGATACTCGGCATTGGTTCTTTCTTTATTTTTTGTAATTGGATTGTTACTTTTGATCCGGATATTAGTATCCAATAAATCTTAATTTTATTGATTGAATTGCATATGAAAGTAGAACTTTTTGTTCCTTGTTTTATAGATCAGCTTTACCCTGAGACCGCTTTTAATACGGTTCGTTTATTAGAAAAGGTCGGCTGCGAGGTTGTCTATAATCCTGAGCAGACATGCTGTGGCCAGCCTGCCTATAATGCTGGATTTTGGGATGATGCAAAACAGGTCGGACGGAAGTTTTTAGGTGATTTCTCAGGAGATCATGTGATTATTTCTCCTTCGGCGTCTTGTACTGGTATGGTACGACATGCTTATAATGATTTATTCGCAAATTCGGCAGATTCTCATCAATGCCATAAAATACAGCAACAGGTTGTGGAAATCTCTGATTTTTTAGTAAACGTGCTAAAAAAAGAGTATTTTGGAGCTGAGCTGGAGGGTGTTGCGGTGTATCACGATTCTTGTTCGGCTTTGCGAGAGTGCAAGATTAAAGAGGAACCACGGAAATTATTGAGTAAGGTCTTAGGCTTGGAGATGGTGGAGGTGAAAGATAGCGAGACATGTTGTGGGTTTGGGGGGAGTTTTGCCGTTAAATTCGAAGGAATATCCGCAGCAATGGCTGAGCAAAAAGTGCGCAACGCACTTGATCTGAATGCGGATTATATTATTTCCACTGATTCATCTTGTTTGCTACAGCTTCAATCTTATATCGATAAACATAAATTACCCATTCAGACGATGCACCTCGTTGATGTGTTGACTACTGGCTGGGGAAATATTTAAATAACACATTAAATCTAAACACATGAATTCAAGAAGAGATTTTCTTAAAAACCTTGCACTAGCGTCTGCTGGTATAGCATTAGCTCCCTCTTTGGAGAGTTTTGCGGCAGCAAAGAAAGATTGGTTTGACATTTCCTTGGCTGAATGGTCATTGCATAAATCCTTGTTCAAGGGAGATTTGAACAATTTGGATTTTCCGGTATTAGCTGCCAAAAAATACGGTATTTACGGGGTGGAATATGTGAATCAGTTTTTTAAGGATAAGGCTAATGATAATAACTACCTTACTGAGCTAAATATGCGTGCAAAAGATAATGGTGTACGTAATGTACTCATTATGATCGATGGTGAGGGAAATCTCGGTGATGAAGATGAAACAAAGAGAAAACAAGCCGTGCAAAACCATTATAAGTGGATTTCTGCAGCTAATTTCTTAGGTTGTCATGCAATCCGTGTCAATGCGGCTGGAAAAGGGACTCCTGAGGAAGTGAGTAAACGTGTTGTTGAAAGTTTAACAGCACTATCTGATATTGGTAAAAAAGCGGGGATTAGCATTATTGTAGAAAACCATGGTGGTATCTCTTCACATGGTGACTGGTTGGCCAATACATTAAAAGCAGTGGGTAGTAGGTATTGTGGAAGTTTACCTGATCTTGGTAATTTCTATGAGTATGATCGTTATCAAGGTGTAACAGATCTAATGCCTTATGCGCATGGTGTGAGTGCCAAAACACATGATTTTGATGCCAATGGAAATGAAACGCAAATTGACTATGAGCGTATGTTGAAGATTGTTAAAAAAGCAAAATTCAAAGGTTATGTGGGGATTGAATATGAGGGAAGTAAGTTGAGCGAAGAAGAGGGTATTTTTGCTACTAAAAAATTATTGGAACGTTTGCGCCCTTTGATCTAATATTTAACTAGTCGAGTTCTTTTCAGGAAATGGAAAGAACTCGACTAGTTAATAGGTTTTAATTGAAGTGTTGCTTGGATGCAACAACGAAAAAAACTGCCGTCCATTCATTAGAAACCTATTAAAATCTTCACTATCTTGCTTGAGTATATGAAGACGAGTGAACAACCTCTTTCTTTGTGTAGAGGATCATCGGATTTTTCCGTTTACCGATGGTATATTTTATAAATGGAAATCGCACTACCTTATTTTGAAAAATAACGACAAAAAAAAACATGAATTTTGAAAAAAATGCTGTTCTTGAAACCCATTTGCAAAAAGTAGGGGCTGAACATGTATTGGTACAAGGGCATCCTGCCGGCTTGTTTGTATTATTCTTCACAGAGATGTGGGAGCGTTTTAGCTATTATGGTATGCGGGCGCTGTTGGTAAATTTTCTGGTTTCTACCATTGCCCAACAAGGATGGGGTTGGACCAACTCCGAGGCCATGAAGCTTTATGGTTTGTACACCGGGATGGTGTTTTTAACGCCACTGTTCGGTGGGATTATAGCCGATCGCCTAACAGGATATAAAAAATCCATTATGGTCGGAGCTATAATTATGACGCTGGGACATATCGCTATGGCTTTAGAGGGATTTAATAAAAGCTTCTTTTTGGCGGGTTTGGTGCTGATTGTTTTAGGAAATGGATTGTTCAAACCCAATATTTCTTCGATGGTAGGGAAATTATATCCGGATAAAGGAGGTAAAAAGGATGCGGGTTATACCATCTTTTATATGGGCATCAACGGGGGAGCGTTTTTAGGAATGATGCTATGCGGTTATATTGGTGAGAAGATCGGCTGGCATTATGGCTTTGGGCTTGCCGGAGTATTTATGTTTTTGGGAATGTTGCAGTTCTATTTTGCACAACCCATTTTCGGAAAAATTGGAAATACACCCGAGAAACAAGACGAGTTAACCGATATTGCGGCCGGTCAAGAAGAAAATCCAAAGCATATTGTTCGTGATCGTTTGCTGGTAATAGCCATTTTTATGTTGTCAAGTATTGTTTTCCATTTAGCTTTTGAGCAAGCAGGTGGTTCGATGACGATCTTTGCAAAAAATTACACACAACGGGTATTGAGTGGTGAAGTGGCGGTTTTATTTAAATGGTTGGATGCTGCATTGACGGTTTTGCCGATTGTGGTAATTACCGGAGTACTGTTTGTTTTAGCGAAGAAAATCATACGTAAATACCCTATGATCATACTTTTTTCGAGTATTTCTTTTGTGATCATTTGGTCTTTGTGTCTTTGGAAAGTTTATCGGGAATATTATGGTATGAATTCCGAAGTTACTGTATCCTGGTTTCCGATGTTAAATTCTTTCTTTATCATTACGCTGGCCACATCATTCAGTAAGATATGGGAGAAAGTATGGAATCCTTCTGGTCCAATTAAGTTTGCAATGGGACTTACATTGGTTGGAGTTGGTTTTGCAGCTTTATCTATTGGAAGCTCTGAGATTCCTACCGGTGCAAAGACGGCCTCTGTTAGTATGATCTGGCTGGTATTGGCGTACTTTTTTCATACAGTGGGCGAATTATGTATTGGTCCGGTCGGACTTTCTTATGTCAGTAAACTATCGCCAAAAAAATTCCTGGGGTTATTGTTTGGTTTTTGGTTTTGTGCCAATGCCATAGCTAATTTTATAGGGGGCTTTATTGGGTCATACATTGATAAGATTACAGAATCTCATTCCATGTCATATTTCTTTGCTGTATTTACAGTAATTCCTATGGTGGCTGCTGTATTTCTTATTCTGGCCAACAAAAAAATAAAAAAGATGATGCATGGAATTGATTAATTCATAGAAAAATAGTGTATCTTCAAGCGATTTTTATCAAAATAAAAACAAAACCTGAGTTATAAAACAATTATTGAAATTATATGAATCAAGAAAAAGATCAAGTTCTTGTAGCACATCTTGCTAAGCAGGGGATCGATGACAAGATGGTAAATGGGCATCCTGCCGGATTATTTGTGCTATTCTTTACAGAGATGTGGGAGCGGTTTAGTTACTACGGTATGCGGGCATTGTTGACCTTATTTTTAATAAGTTCCCTTGCTGATGGGGGATGGGAATGGAGTAACGAACGTGCCATGAAACTTTACGGTTTGTATACTGGTTTTGTCTATTTAACACCATTGATCGGTGGAATGATTGCGGATAAGCTAACCGGTTTTAAGAAGGCGATTTTGATAGGCGCTTTGGTAATGACATTAGGGCACCTGTCTATGGCATTTGAGGGTGTGAATTCCAATTTCTTTTATCTCGGTCTTGTGTTAATGATTTTGGGTAACGGAATGTTTAAACCTAATATTTCTTCTATGGTGGGAAATCTTTATCCAGATCAAAGTCCTAAAAAAGATGCAGGGTATACCATATTCTATATGGGCATCAATGCCGGGTCATTTTTGGGAATGCTTCTATGTGGGTATATCGGCGAAAAAATTGGTTGGCATTATGGTTTCGGGCTTGCCGGAGTATTTATGTTCTTTGGTATGTTGCAATTCTATTTTGGACAAAAGATATTTGGAATTATCGGAGATTCACCCAAAGCACTTCAGGCTTACCATGAAAAAAAGATCAAAAATCACGAAGAGGAGGAAGAGGTCATTCCTGCACATGTTGTCCGTGATAGGTTAATCGTTGTCACCATATTTATGTTGGCTAGTGTGGTTTTCTTTCTGTCTTTTGAACAGGCGGGCGGATCCATGTCTATCTTTGCAAAGGATTATACGCAAAGGGTCCTGTCTGGAAGTTCAGCAGTGACATTTAAATGGATTGATACTATTTTGACTATTGTGCCTATCGTTATTGTGACGATCGTTTTAACAGCATTGGCTAGAAAAATATATAAACAGTATCCATTGACTATTTTATTTACCGCTGTCTCATTTGGTATCATTTGGTGCTTGGGCTTATGGAAAGTATTTCGAGAAATTGGAATAACCGGATCGGAAGTTGGAGCCTCATGGTTTCAAATATTGAATGCATTCTTTATTATTTCACTTGCATCGTCATTTAGCAAATTCTGGGAGAAGGTCTGGAATCCTTCGGGACCAGTTAAGTTTGCACTAGGTTTAATATTGGTAGGAATTGGATTTGCAGCATTAGCTTATGGGGCGAGCGAGATTCCTCAAGGAGCAAAGACAGCGTCTGTGAGTATGATTTGGTTGGTGATCGCCTATTTCTTTCATTCAGCAGGGGAGCTTTGTCTTTCGCCTGTCGGCTTGTCTTATGTTAGTAAGCTTTCCCCAAAGAAATTTTTAGGGCTTCTTTTCGGTTGCTGGTTCTGTGCTTCGGCAATTGCTAATTTTATCGGTGGATTTTTAGGTTCATATATTGATCGCATTACAGAAGAACATTCGATGTCCTATTTCTTTATGATATTTGCAATAGTTCCTGGGGTTACGGCATTGCTATTAATTGTCTTCAATCCAATATTGAAAAAAATGATGCATGGGATCAACTAATCAGGATCGATAGCATCATAAAAATAAGGGCTAATCAATACACTGATTAGCCCTTATTTTTTATACTTTATTGTTGATACTTATCTATGTTTATTCTTCAATTTTTAAAAGCAATTTATCGATGCGGTGTCCATCCATATCGAGCACCTCAAAAATTAGGTTTTTAAATCGCACGCGTTCACCTTCTTCGGGTACGTGATCTAATCTTAGGAATACCAGGCCTCCTACGGTGGTTACATTGTTGATCTCATCTTCATCTTCTTCAGAAAGACCGATTTCAAATTCATCCAAAAGATCCTCAATCTGATATTGTCCGTCGACAACATAATCGCCGTTTTCCAATTGACGTATTGTCGGACGGGCACTTAGGTCGCTTTCTGTGATGTTGCCAACCAAATCGCCAACGATATCCCGTAACGTAATAATTCCCTGTGGTGAGCCATACTCATCAATGACAACCGCCTGATGTATACTGGAGGTACGTAAGGTGTTCATAATGCTATAAGATGAACTGAATTCGTTAACAAACTTGATCGGTAACATAAGTGTTCTGAGATCAAATGCTTCGTTCTGGAGACATTGATGGAGTAATGATTTTACATGAACAACACCTTTAATATTGTCGAGACCACCTTCACAAACTGGGTAGATGGAATGATCGTTGTCTAAAATGATCTTTCTGTTTTCTTCAAAGGAATCTTCCAGATCCAAAAAAACAATGTTTTTGCGGTGAGTCATTAGGTTGACCGCTTTTTTGTCACCTAAACTCAACAAACGGTCGACGATATCGTGCTCAATACCTTCGATGACGCCACTGTCAACACCTTCGTCTACTAATGCCTTAATTTCTTCTTCTGTGACACTATTGCCGCTACTCTTGATATTGAGTATTTTGACAATAAACTCCGTCGACATACTGAGTAGCCATACAAATGGCCGAACGATTTTGCTAAGCAGGTTCATCGGGTAAGCAATCAGCATGGCGTACTTCTCCGGAATAGCCATACCGATACGTTTGGGGACCAGTTCACCAAGTACCAACGAAAAGTAGGTGATGATAAAGACGACAATGATGACGGCGAGCTGTTCGCTATAGGGGGCTATGATACTGGATTTATTAAAGATCTCTACGAGGTAAGATGAAATACTGCCGCCGGAAAAGAATCCGGTTAGGATGCCAATAAGGGTAATACCTATTTGTACAGTGGATAGAAAGCTGTTGGGCGATTCTTTTAGGTTTAGCGCTATTTTTGCAGCGGCATTGTTTTTATCGCTTTCAGCTTGTAGCCTTGCCTTTCTGCTGGACACGATGGATATTTCTGATGCCGATAGTATTCCATTTAGAATAATCAGGACTAAAATAATAATTGCTTCGGTAAGCATAATGAGTTGAAAAAGTTGTTTGCTAGGCTAATTTACGGAAAAGACCGGCCAAATAGTAGGATTATTATGATTATGTCAGGAATTCATAAAAAAAGCCGTATATCTTTCAATACGGCTTTTATGATAATAGGCGTGTTTTTTCAATTACATTCCACTGTCATCTAACATAAAAGTGTTTTTCTTGGTTTTCCATTTTCCTTTTGTGAAATCAGGGAATTCCAACGTTTTATTTCCTTTTGCAATAGACTCGGTAGATAATGGGAATACAGCACTCATGGTTACTGAATCATACACGTCAATTGGAGTCTGTACTTTTTGTTTTACAGCCTGAATGAACGCATTGAATACAAACCAGTCCATGCCACCATGACCAGAACCGTTTGCTACCTCTTCATATTTTTTCCAGATTGGGTGATCATATTTCTTTACCCATTCGTCTGCAGAATCCCAAGTGTGTGGTTTGGATTTACCCTCGATGTGAATACCTTTAGCAACATCCATCCAAATACCGTCTGTTCCCTGTACGCGGAAACCGATAGAGTAAGGTCTTGGTAAGTGTGTATCATGCGTTAATAACATGGTTTCTCCATTCGCACATTGTAACATCGTTTGTGTAATATCACCATTTTTGTAATTGATCTTACCGTTAGGATGTCCCGGGGAAACTTTATTGACATAGGCTGCTAATCCACGGGCTTTACTTGAGTACGAAGTGATATGAGTGAATCTGTTCCCCTTGTTGATATCTGCAAATTGCATAATTGGACCTAAACCGTGTGTCGGGTATAGATCACCATCTTGGTCAATATTGAACTGTGTACGCCACTGTGCCTCAGAAATTGCTTTCGGACCATATTCAACGCCATGGCCATAATAGGCTTTTCCGTCATTGAATAATACCTCGCGTAAATCGTGTTGATAACCGCCTTCCAGGTGCAACAACTCACCAAATAGTCCTTGTCTGTGCATATTCAATACAGCAAGTACATCACGACGGAATGCAACATTTTCTAGGGTCATATAAGGCTTTCCAGTTTCTTCGGATGCTTTCACAATATCCCAGTGATCTTGTAGCGTTAAACCTGCAATAACCTCGCAACCCACGTATAGACCAGCTTTCATTGCATCAATAGCTTGGTTTTTGTGGAATTGCCAAGGCGTTGCAATAATGACAGCATCTAATTTTTCATTGCTTAACATCTTTTTGTAAGCATCAACTCCACCAATATACTCTTTTGGGAGTTTGGTGCCTTTTGCATTGAATTGTTTACGGCATTGTGTTAGAGATTCTTCCTGGGTGTCACAGACAGCCACAATTTCTAGATCATCTCTGTTTAGGGCAATTTGAACGTGATTACGTCCTCTAAGGCCTACGCCAATAAAACCGATTTTTATTTTCCCATTTGTTTGAGCAAATAATTCTGTACTTGAAAGGACACCGATTCCAGCTGTAGTGATGGCAGTCGATTTTATGAAATTTCTTCTATCCATTGTTTTGAGATATAAGGAGTTTGTATATTAGTTATTTACTTGTTTGAAAACAGTCCTTAAGACTGGCTACTATTAACAAATATATTATTTCATTTGGGATAAATGAAAGTGCAAACGTTTGCTTAATTTTATTAAATTTCATGCAAACGTTTGATTGAAATAAAAATTATCATTTATTAATTCAATTTGTGATATTGCAAGCACATTGATGATTTAAAAAACATAGTTTAATGTCTGATTTTAACCAATTAGTAGTAGAGAGCGCAGCAAAACAATTCACATTAGAAGGAGATATCATTTCAGTGCAACCGTTTGGTTCTGGTCATATCAATGATACTTATCGTGTAGTTACTACTGTAGATAGCGGTATATCGCATTTATTACAACGTATTAACCACCATGTTTTTCCGAACGTGGATGGATTGATGCATAATATTGAGATTGTCACCAAGCATCTTAGTAAGAAAGTTAAAGTCGCTGAAGGAAAGAGAATCAGCGATCATGTATTGACAATTGTTCCTACAAAAGATGGGAAATTATATATAAAAGATAGTCAGGATAATTATTGGCGCATGTTTATCCTTATAGAGGACACCAAAAGTTATGATATTGTAGAGACTGAGGTACAGGCAGCTGAAGGTGGCCGTGCTTTTGGTTTGTTTCAAAAGCAGCTCTCGGATTTAGATGCTTCATTGATCGTTGAGGTACTTCCTAACTTTCATAATATAGAGTTTAGACTCGAAAATCTTCGAAAAGCGATCGCTAAAGATGTCTGTCAACGCGTAGCGTCGGTGAAAGACAAATTGGATTTTATCTTTAGTCGTGAAGATCGAATGAAAACCATTCTTGAACTTGGTAGTAAGGGTGAGCTTCCGCTGCGTATTACACACAATGATACAAAGTTTAATAATGTGCTCTTAGATTGCTACGACAAGATGCAATGTGTCATCGATTTAGATACCGTCATGCCGGGCTATGTGGCATATGATTTTGGGGATGCTATTCGGACGATTATTAACCCCGTTGCCGAGGATGAGAAGGATGTTTCGAAAGTTCTGCTAAATCTTGCTTTATATAAGGCATATGCCGAAGGTTATTTGGAGGAAGCTAATGACTTCTTGACAACTTTGGAGAAAGAAACATTAGTAGATGGAGCCTTCTTATTGCCATATATGCAAGGAGTACGTTTCTTAACGGACTATTTGGAAGGAGATCATTACTACAAGACTAAATATGAGGACCATAATCTGGTGCGTACAAATACGCAACTGAAATTGGTTGAAGAGATGGAAAAGAATGAAGCATTTATGCGGAAGGTAGTTTTTGATTGCATTTAACAATTTTATACCTTTAATCATATTGAGAAGCTTCCATCGCGTAGATGAAGCTTCTTTTTTCTGTAAAAAAAATATTCGAATGAAAAAACTAACCATTTTGCCTATCGCAGCGGAGCTGACCAATTCACTAGATTATCATACTTTGTCGAAGCTCTTGAGTAATCTTGAATCGCATTCTTTGGAGTTTAATAATTGGAGCGAATCTTTCCCGTATAAACCTGAGGTACAATTTAAGATTGGCTACACCCAGGAGTATCTCGTGTTGCAGTACGATGTCGTCGAAGAACAACTTCGGGGTAATTATTCCGAAACAAATCAAAATGTATGGGAAGATAGTTGTGTGGAGTTCTTTATTTCATTTGATGGACGCAAACATTATTATAACCTTGAATTTAATCTAATTGGAACAGGCTTGATCGGTTATGGCCCTGCCGAAAAGGCGAGTCGAAATCGGTTGGACATTGCAACGATAGAACAGGTGCGTACTTACTCTTTAATTGAGCGCAATGGTTCAGATAAGCGATGGAGTATGATTGAGGTAATTCCATTTGCTGTATTTCAGTTTGACGATCTTGTAGAGCTGAAAGGTAAACTGATACATGGGAATTTTTATAAATGTGGTGATCATCTCAAACAACCACATTTTATATCTTGGAATAAAATAGAAAACCCAACTCCTAACTTCCATCTCCCCGAGTTTTTTGGAGAAATGGTCTTTGGCTAGGAGTTGAGTAAAAAAGTTGATGCTTATTGGTAAACAGATTCTTTTTTGAATTTCTTTGCCAATAAAGCATATACTAATACACGGTATTTATTTTTATTGGATTTGCCAATAGCGGTAATCACTTCCTCTAGTGCCTTGTCTAAATCGGGCCCATCTTTTAGGCCTAATTTTTTGATCAAAAAATTTTGTTTGACACGGTTCAGTTCTTCGGGATCTGATGCAGCGACGGTTTCGGAGTCTGCATTGTAAATGGAAGGTCCTATTCCTTTTGTTACTTTTGCAATAAATGCTTCATCTAATGATAAGCCTAGCTTTTTTGATTCTGCAACATATGCAGCAATTTTTTCATCTAATTTGCTCATAATTATGTAAGTGATTTAATTGTAGTTAGTTAAGTTAGGTAAAAAAGTCGATAAACAAAATTATTCTTTGGGTTAGGATAAAGATTGTTACATTTGTACCCTTGATAAGTGCTGTTAACTAAAATGTGGAAAATTTCAACTAATTATTCTTCGTAATTGTTGTAAGTTACATTTTTATAAGTTATCTTTGCACCTCAATAATTGAATATACGTAATCATAATAATAATGAAAAAAGATTTGCATCCTTCAAATTACAGATTAGTTGTATTTAAAGATATGTCAAATGACTATGCTTTTATTACAAAATCTTGTGTTGATACTAAAGAAACTATCACATGGGAAGATGGTAATGAGTATCCAGTTGTAAAACTAGAGATCTCTCATACATCACACCCTTTCTATACAGGTAAAATGAAATTGGTTGATACTGCTGGTCGTATCGACAAATTCCGTAACCGTTACAACAAAAAATAATTGTAGCAGATCTGTATATTACAATATTAAGAACTCGATAAATATAATTTGTCGAGTTTTTTTTGTTATTTTTAATTTGTGAAAATCTTCTTTACAGATTGCTTTGATTCGATCCAATTGTTGGATAAGCTTAGCTCCCCATTAACTACTTTTGATAGAAAGAGTCTTTATCCATTTACTTTCGTAAAATCTTGCTTGGAACTTCGGGTTGGTATACTGACTTTACGGGAGAAATGGCAAAAATTAGCTTTAGAATTTGATGTACACTATATTGCCGCTCATTCGAACGAGGAGGGGATTATTTGGCTGTCTGAGAACGTTATCCCGTCAGTAGTATTATTGCAGGCTATACAGCGCTTGGGTGTAGGAGAGGTCCTTGTACAGGGCGGATACGTTATCGCTTGTTGTTATGCGCGTATGGGCTCTTATCGTGTGCAAGAGATTGATACGTCAGTGGATCTACTAAAGGGGGTAGAAGATCTGTTTTTGCTTACAGGAACTGAAATAACACGTGATTTCAATCTGCTGGTACAAGATGTTCAGTCGTCCAGTATATCTGTGACGAATCAATTGTTAGGAAATGACCTTTATGTAGCCGATCGTGTTAGCGTGGAATGTGCTACGATCAATACCCTCCAAGGCCCCATATATATCGATGAAGATGTTACAATTATGGAGGGAGCGCATTTGCGTGGCCCATTATACCTTGGTAAGGGTGCCGTTGTTAAAATGGGCGCCACGATTTATGGCAATGTTTCGATAGGGAAGCAGAGTGTCATTGGGGGAGAGATCGGAAATTCGGTCATTGGTGATTTTTCGGCCAAGGGGCATCATGGTTATCTAGGGTGCTCGGTGATAGGGGATTGGTGTAACTTAGGGGCTGGTACCTCTAATTCCAATTTGAAGAATAACTTAAAGACCGTGTCAATTTACGATTATGCATTGGACGATGTTCGGGATACAGGTCTGTTAAAATGCGGGACCTTTATTGGAGACTATACGCGCCTTGGTATCAATTCGGCTTTAAATACAGGGACGGTAATTGGAATTGCAAGCATGCTAGCAGATACAAGTTTTTATGCTAAATTTGTACCGTCATTTGCTTGGGTGTTCGACGGAGGTGTGCAAACTTATGAATTTGATAAGTTTATGGCATATTTGGAGACGCTGTATGCATCAAAAGGGGAAGAGCTCACGGAGCAGATTAAAGATAAATTGAATCAACTTAACAAAAAATATAATTAAATCGTAAAATCATGCGTAAAAAAATCGTAGCTGGTAATTGGAAAATGAATTTAGACTATCAATCAGGATTGAGTTTGTTTTCTGAAATTATCAATATGGCCAAAGATGAAGTGATTGGAAACCAAGAATTGGTTGTTTGTAGCCCATTTATTCATTTGTCAAGCCTTGGGCAATTGTCGAAAAATGTTGCAAATGTAAATATTGGTGCACAGAATATTCATCAAGCTGAGTCCGGAGCCTATACAGGTGAGATTTCGGCCTCACAAGTGAAATCAGTAGGTGCTTCACATGTTATTTTGGGGCACTCTGAAAGACGTGCTTATTTTGGTGAGACTGATGCATTGTTGGCATCTAAAGTGGATATTGCATTAAAACATGATTTAACACCAATATTCTGTATTGGAGAAACAAGAGAAGAACGCGAATCTGGAGCTTTCTTTGATGTGATCAAAACACAATTGACAGATGGATTGTTCCACTTGTCTAAAGAAGCTTTTGCATCTGTGGTATTGGCATATGAGCCAGTTTGGGCAATTGGTACTGGCTTGACAGCTAGCCCGGAGCAAGCACAGGAGGTTCATAAATTTATCCGTGAGGTGTTGGCTGATCAATATGGTCAGGAGATTGCTGATAATACAAGTATTCTTTATGGAGGGTCTTGTAATCCAGGTAATGCAAAAGATTTGTTTGCTCAAGCCGACATTGATGGTGGTTTGATAGGAGGGGCTTCTTTAAAATCGAGAGATTTTATTGATATCGCTAAAGTATTTAACGGCTAATTTTTAGAAATGAAATACGTAGAGGTTATCTTTCAAATGCGATCAGGTGAAGAATGGCAGAAGGATTTGTTGATATCTGATTTGGCTGATATTGGCTTTGATACTTTTGAGGATACCGAATCTGGATTTGCAGCTTATATTTCAGCTGCAAATCTTGACTTGCAAGCATTAGAAACTTTGATGCTTCAACCTTATGAAGGCCTAGAGGTCGATTATAAGATACAGGAAATAGAAAACCAGAATTGGAATAAATTGTGGGAAAGTAATTTCAACCCAATTGAGGTGGGGGGGCAATGCTATGTGCGTGCAACTTTTCATGAGGCAAAACCTGAGTTTCCCTATGAAATCATTATAGATCCGAAGATGTCTTTTGGCACTGGCCATCATCAAACAACTTCGATGATGCTTCAGTATATCTTGGAGAACGATTTTAATGGCAAGCAGGTTTTAGACATGGGCTGCGGTACAGGGATTCTAGCCATTTTGGCATCAAAAAAAGGTGCGAATTCTGTGTTGGCTGTGGATTATGATGAAATATGTGTCGAAAGTGTGATCGAAAATAGGGCACTCAATCATGTTGAGCATATTGAGGCGCTCTGTGGATCTTACGAAGTATTAACAGGTCGGGTCTTTGATGTGATTTTGGCAAATATTAATCGTAACATTCTTTTAGAACAATTACATCAGTATGCATTGAGCATTCGTACAGGGGGTGAGCTGTACCTAAGCGGTTTCTATGAGCAGGAAGATTTAGCAATCTTAAGCGATGCGGCGACGTCATTAGGTTTTGAGTTTATCTCCAATAAAGTTTTAAATAATTGGTGTGCAGCCAAGTTTGTGAAGCGATAATTTAGCTATGCGGATTCATTTTATAGCAATAGGTGGTAGTGTGATGCATAACCTTGCTATTTCATTGGCAAAACAAGGGCATCAAGTGACAGGTTCTGACGATCAGATCGTAGAACCTTCCCGTTCCCATTTGATTGAAGCAGGCTTGCTTCCTAATCAATTGGGCTGGTTTGAGGAAAAAGTGACGGAGGATATTGATGCTGTGATCTTGGGTGCTCATGCCCAGGCAGATAATCCTGAATTAAGGCGGGCGCAGGAATTAGGTCTTAAAATTTATTCTTTTCCAGAATTTATACAAGAGCTTTCACAGGATAAAATCCGGGTGGTTATCGCTGGAAGTTACGGTAAGACAACCATAACGAGCATGGTGATGCACGTTATGCGATTTCTAGGAAAAGAATTTGACTATTTGGTAGGGGCTCAATTAAGAGGCTTTGATAAGTTGGTCGATATTACTAAGCATAATAAGATTATTATTATCGAAGGAGATGAATATGTTTCATCCAAGATTGATCCGAAGTCTAAGTTTTTGTATTATAAACCGAATATAGCCTTAATTTCGGGTATTGTATGGAATGAGTTTAACTCGAAAATATCACAAGAGGAATATATTAAACAATTTGAAGATTTTATTGACTCAATTCCGCCTAAAGGTACCTTAATTTATAATAAGGAAGATGTTGTGTTACAGAAGGTTCTCCAAGATACGAAAGATTGTAAGATCAATAGACATGGATATAAGATTCCTGATTATACAATTAATAAGGGGGTAACCTATATCAATACACCGGATGGAGATGTTCCTTTGCAAGTGTTTGGTAAGCACAACCTATCTAATATTGCTGGAGCCTATACGATCTGCGAATGGTTGGGGATCAAAAAGAAAGAGTTCTTTGAGGCTATAAAAAGTTTTAATACTTCGATTCGTTATTTGGAGTTTGTTGCAAGCTCGGAAGGATCCGTGGTTTATCAGGATTATGCTTGTAATGCGGATAAAGTGAAGTCAAGTATTCACGCCGTGAAAGAGCAATTTCCTAATCAGAAATTGGTCACAATTATCGAATTAAACTCGTATGATAGTTTAGATTCTTCCTTTTTGTTACAATATGCAAACTCGATGAAAGAGTCGGATGTCTCTGTGGTCTACGTGAATATAAATTCTTGTAAAGAACTTAATAAAGATATTGAAAGTGTCCCATATAATATTAAGGATAATTTTAATAATCCTGATTTAGAGGTTGTTGTAAGTTTAGACGGACTCTATTCATTTTTAGATGGTGTCAAATCAAAGGGCTACAATTTACTTCTTATGAGTTTAAATAATTATAATGGGGTTAATTTGTCCGTGCTGGCTGATCGGTTTTTTAGAGATTTTTAGAGAAAAAATTATAATTTAATGTAAATTAAATTGTAATTTATTATTTTTGTTTAAAATATCTACCAGATGAATGCATTAGGAAAAAAAATCAGATTACTTAGACACCAAAAGGGGTGGAGTCAAGAGGATGTTGCAAAACGATTGGATATCTCAATCCCAGCATTTTCTAAAATTGAAACAGGGATTACAGATGTGAATTTGTCTCGCCTGAATCAAATCTCAAAATTATTCAATTTGACAGTTGTTCAACTTTTATCTACTTCTGATTCTGAAGAAGACAAAGAGTATGTAAATGAGGTGAATGCTTTGACGCAAAAATTACAACAACGCGATAGCGAAGTAATTGAATTGCAGAAAAAGGTTATTGATCTTTATGAGCAATTGCACAAAAGATAAGGCATATTAAAATTGTTACCGAAAAGGCAATCCAAAGGGTTGCCTTTTTTTGTTTATGCAACTTTATTTTGGTCAAAAGTGATTTTGTTTTTGTTTCTTTGTAAGTATTTTATCAAAAAAATAAAGGTTGATTATTTATGGGGAGATTAAACGGGGATATTACGACTAGCCCGTCGACTGATTTTTTTAAGTCAAATGTATTGGGACAGCGTTCAGGGCTCTTTGTCCTTTTCTTTACTGAAATGTGGGAACGTTTTTCGTTCTACGGGATGCGTGTACTCTTAATGCAGTTTTTAACTGCTGCAGTTATTCAAGGTAGTCCTTTCTCGGGATGGTCCTGGACTGCACAACAAGCTGGAGCACTTTATGGAACCTATGCCATGATGCTCTATTTAACTCCTATTATAGGAGGGATTATAGCGGATAAATATATTGGATCACGTAAAGCTGTGATTATCGGTTCGGCGATTATGACGCTTGGCCATGCTGCCATGGCCTTTGATACTTCGATTATGTTTTTCCTTGGTTTAGTGTGTCTAGTTATCGGAACGGGTTTCTTCAAGCCTAACATGCCATCTATCTTAGGTGAGATGTATAAAGATCTGCCAGAAAAAAAGGACGGCGCTTATACCATATTTTATATGGGGGTCAATGCAGGCGCTTTCTTTGGTATGATGCTATGTGGATATATTGCCGAAACTTATGGCTGGCATTGGGGATTCGGTTTGGCTGGTATCTTTATGCTTTTGGGAACACTACAGTTTGTTTTCGCAAAACCACTCATGGGAAATCTTGGTGTTTTAAATAAGTCCACCTCTGGGGAGCATAAAGTTATCGCTGAGGATACGGATACAAGAAATCCATTTACCATACGGGATTATGTATTGATCGCGATAGTTTCTATTATTGGTTTTGTATATGCTTTTAATGACCCTTTATCTAAGAATGGTATTGTTGATGTGTTTTCTCGTTTGGATACGCCGTTTTTAAGAGGGCAGTATATAATGGTCATTGTGGCGTTGATTCTCTTCATATATCTTATTGTTACACGGATTATGCGTTATGACAAGGTTGTAAGGGATCGGATGTTCGCAGTTGTGCTGTTGGCTTTTTTCTTGGTCTTCTTTTTTATGAGCTTTGAGCAGGGGGCAACTTCATTAGTTCTTGTGGCTAGAGATAATATTGATAGATCACTTACTGGTGCAGCATTGACAACCTTTAATGTGGTAAATGGTTTATTGACGATTGTACCGCTTTCGATTATCTCTTGGGTTCTGATTAAATTGGCGAAAGTAACCTGGAACAAAATTGCCATTTCAAATATCGTATTGTTTATCTGTTTTGGGTTGATTTGGGGAGCAGTAATCTGGATGTTGTACAATGAGTTCAATAAAGAAGCATCGGAAATCAAAGTTTCTTGGTTCTCTATCTTAAACTCATTTTTTATTATTGCACTTGCCTCTTCGGTATCCAAAATTTGGGAGTCGAAGTATAATCCATCAGCAGCCTTTAAATATGGCTTTGGTCTGATCTTGGTTGCGATAGGATTTTTCATTATTGGATTAGGATCAATAGGAATAAGTCAGGGGGCTAAAATCTCGATGGTATTTTTGGTGCTGACCTATTTGTTCCATACATTGGGTGAATTATTTATTTCACCGGTAGGCCTCTCTTACGTATCGAAATTGGTGCCGGCTCGCATGCTCGCATTTATGTTTGGAATCTGGTATTTGGCGATTGCTATTGCACAGAAGGTTGCAGCGGTATTGGGGGGACAAGTGGAGACCATTCAAGAGGAACACTCCTTGAGTTACTTCTTCTTCTTATTTACAGCAATTCCTGCCTTAGCAGGCCTGTTAGTAATGCTGTTTAATCCATTGATTAAACGATTAATGCACGGAATTAAATAACAAATATATAAGCTTCTTTTACGAAAGAAGCTTTTTTGATTAATATAAATTAGTATGGAGGTTAGTACAAGGGAATCGCTAGAAGAGATTCAAAATTTTGACGGAAAGTACCCAAAGCAAATCTGGAGTTTGTTTTTTTCCGAGATGTGGGAAAGATTCTGTTTCTATGGTATGCGCGGTATGTTGGTGTTCTTTATGATCACACAACTAAACTTTGCTGAAAAGGATGCCAATTTACAGTATGGAGCGACACAGGCATTTGTTTATGCGTTTACATTCATAGGTGGGCTGTTTGCAGACAAAATTCTTGGTTTTAGAAAGTCTTTATTCTGGGGTGGCTTATTGATGATCGTAGGGAGCTTATTTCTTGCAGCAGATCCGCATAAGTATTTCTTTTTTGGTTTATCATTTATCATTATAGGTACCGGTTTTTTTAAACCCAACATATCGACGATGGTAGGCGAGCTGTATAAAAAAGGTGATGTTCGTCGTGATGGTGGTTTTTCGTTGTTTTATGCGGGAATAAATTTAGGTGCATTCTTAGGCGGATATATCTGTGTTGCGATTGGTAAAGGATATATGCTGACGTCAATTATTTCTGAGGGACATCGTTGGAATGTTGCTTTTGGTTTGGCGGCGGTAGGAATGTTGGTTAGTTTAGTGAATTTTCACTTTACCAAAAGGCATTTAGGGCCAATAGGACTTCAGCCAGGGGATCCTGAGGCCATAGTAAAGACGAAGGCATTACCGAAATGGGTAGAATATGCTGTATATATTGCCACGTTGGTTTTTATCCCTATTATTCAGATCATGGTGTCAAAAACACAGTATACAGACTATTTTATGTACACAATTGGCCCATTGACGCTGTTGTATCTTTTCTATGAAATGTCTAAAGTGACTGCTGAAGAGCGGAAGAAATTAATTGCTGCCCTGGTGTTTATTCTTTTCTCGATTATCTTTTGGGGAATATATGAGCAAAGTGGCGGTTCCTTAAGTATCTTTGCTGCTAAGCATTTGAATGATTCTTTATTGGGCGTTATGACGCTCGATCCAAACGGTGTTAACAATTCAGGTGGAGCGTTATTTATTATTGCATTAGCACCTCTTTTTGGCCTTTTTTGGATTTGGTTGGGCAAGCGTAAACTTGAGCCAAATACCATTATTAAGTTTGGTCTTGGTTTTGTTTTCTTGGGATTAGGTTATTATGTTCTATTTGCTACGCGTTTATTCGCTCACGATGGTATGACCTCATTGGATGTCTTTACCCTTGCGCTGCTTGTGATTACCGTTGGGGAGCTTTGTCTATCACCAATTGGTCTTTCCATTATGACGAAATTGTCTCCGGCGAGATTGCAAGGTATCATGATGGGAATGTGGTTCTTGGCGAGTGCTTACGGTCAGTATGTAGCAGGTTTGATCGGTGCTAGTATGGCCGAAGCTAAGGAAGGAAGTTCATTGGCGGATAAATTGGTGACTTATACGGAGAGTTATAAACAATTAGGCTTATATTCTTTGATTGCTGGTGTGGTGCTTATAGCCTTGTCGCCTGTTGTGCGTAAATTGATGGGTAACGTGAAATAAGCGTTAATAATTTTGATACAGTAAAGTTATTCTTTCAACATAAAAAAAAGCTTGATTATTAAATCAAGCTTTTTTTTATATCAATAAATCCATTTGAATTTATAATCTTTTTCTGGAACCTTCATCCGATCAGCCAGTCTAGCCAAACGATCTGGTAGTTTTAGTAGATAATCTCTCGCTTTCTCACCTTTATCATTCAAGCCAGTAACTTGATCTATTTTCCACTCACTATTCAGCTCTTTCAAGATATCCACGTAGTCCAAAGCAGTATATACTCCCAATCGTTGGGCCGCGTCCGAGAAATGTGCAAATGCTTCTCCTTGGGGCTCGCCTGCTTCTCTTAAGAACTGGGCTGGCATAACGATTTTTTTACGCATCATATCCTCAAATGCAATCATGACTTCACTCGGGTCTACTGTGATTGCTTTTGAAATAAATGACATATAAGCTTTGGCATGGCGTGCTTCATCAGATGCGATGACACCACACATTTTTGCCAAAAGTTTATCACCGCTTTTTTTAGAAAGCCCAGATACACGACGGTGGGAAACGTTGGTTGCCAATTCCTGAAATGAAGTATAAATAAAATTCCGGTAAGGGTCTGCACCAGTACCGATATCAAAACCGTCTTGAATAAGATATTGTGTAGACATTTCAAATTGACGCATGTCTATTCTGCCTGACAAATAAAGGTATTTGTTCAACAGGTCGCCGTGACGGTTTTCTTCAGCCGTCCAAGCGCGTACCCATTTCATCCATCCACCCTGTTCGTTTTTGTCAACATCTTCTACCATGGTCAACCATGATTCGTACGTTGGAAGGGCCTCTTCGGTGATGGTGTCACCAACTAATACTGCGACCAAATCATAAGAGAGTTCTTTTGCACTTTCCTGCAACTCTTTTACTTCCTCAAAAAAAGTGTCCCTAGAAGAATCTGGAAGAAAATCGGCAGGTTGCCACATGTCTTCAACAGGCTTCAGGTATTCGCTCATCTCATTGAGCATGAACGGTTCCAAATAGGCCATCACTTCTTTACGTGAGCCTTCTGGTAAATTTAGAGGTAATTCTTGCATATCATTACAAAGGTAACTAAATAGCATCAATAAATTATAAAAGCGAACTATAATTGTTTAAAATGCCAGAAATTACTTTTTTGGCTGAGGATACCTTCGAAAACCGACATTGATAATGACATAAAAAACAGATTGGCCAGCCTGTATTCGATAAAATACTATTAACTTTGTATAAATTATTTAGACGACGTTGGAAAAATTTAATATAGATAAAATACGTGCCGATTTTCCGATTCTGAAGAGAGAGGTCAATGGTAAACCATTGGTTTATTTGGATAACGGCGCGACAACACAGAAGCCGAGTTCTGTTATCAATTCGATTGTACATTATTATACAGATATGAATAGTAATGTGCATCGGGGCGTACATTATCTTAGTCAGATATCGACGGATGCTTTTGAGGTGACTCGGAAAAAAGTTCAGGCTTTCATCAATGCTGCTGAAGATAAAGAAATCATTATCACCAAAGGAACAACAGATGGAATTAATCTGATTGCAACTTGTTATGGCAGAGCTTTTATCCACGAAGGTGATGAGATTATTATCTCAGCGATGGAACACCATTCTAATATTGTGCCTTGGCAGATGCTTTGTGATGAAAAGGGCTGTAAAATTCGGGTTATTCCGATGAATGATAAAGGTGAGCTTGATATGGATGCCTACAGCAGTTTGTTTAATGAGAAAACCAAATTAGTTGCTGTAACCTATGTTTCAAACTCCCTCGGGACAATCAATCCTGTGCGTGAGATGATTTCAATTGCTCACCAACATGGTGCTGTTGTGTTAGTTGATGCTGCACAGGCGGTTCAACATATACAGATTGATGTTCAAAAGCTTGATGTAGATTTTTTGGTATTCTCCGGGCATAAAATGTACGGCCCTACTGGAGTTGGGGTGTTATACGGTAAAGAGGACTTATTGAACGCGATGCCGCCTTATCAAGGTGGTGGAGATATGATTAAAGAGGTTACTTTTGAAAAAACGACCTATAACGAACTGCCCTTTAAATTTGAGGCGGGTACGCCCAATATTGAGGCTGGTATCTGTCTGAACGAGGCTATCGATTATATCAATTCAATAGGTCTGGAAAATATCGAGGCCTACGAACACGATTTGTTGCAGTACGCTACGGAGAAGTTGGCTGAAATTCCAGGTATGCGGTTTATTGGAACGGCCGAGAAGAAATGTTCCGTTATTTCATTTGTAATCGACGGCACGCATCCTTATGACGTTGGTGTGATCTTGGATAAATTAGGAATCGCTGTGCGTACAGGCCACCATTGTGCCCAACCTGTCATGGATAGGTTCGGCATCCCGGGAACTATTCGTGCTTCTTTAGCCGTATATAATACAAAAGAGGAAATAGATATTTTGGTCGCCGGTATCCAACGCGCGGTCAATATGTTGGTTTAATAAAAAAGTAGGTATGACCATTAATGAAATACAGGATGAATTAATTGAGGATTTTGCTTTCTTTACGGATTGGATGGAAAAATATGAGTACATCATCCAGCTGGGAAAAGAAGTGCCTCTAATTGATGAACAATACAAAACGGATGAATATATCATCAAAGGATGTCAGTCCAAAGTATGGCTTTTCCCGGAAATAAAAGATGGAAAAGTGTATTTTACGGCAGATAGCGATGCGATTATCACAAAAGGCTTGGTGAGTTTAATGGTTAAAGTGCTATCTGGGCATAGCGCCAAGGAGATCGTTGATGCCGATTTATATTTTGTAGATAAAATAGGGTTAAAAGAACATTTGTCACCGACAAGGGCAAATGGCTTGCTATCCATGATTAAACAGATGAAATTGTACGCATTGGCATTGCAAGTGAAAGCTTAAAAGGGGATTATTCATCCCCTTTTCTTAATACTATTTTACATAGCTCTTATCCTCAGCTTGAGGTTCCTCTTGAAATTATCCTATGAGCTCCTGGATAATGATTTTTTTCATTTTCATGAGCGCTTCATTCGCCCCCGGTCGCTGTAGTAATGTTGCAATTTGTTCGGGTACGATCTGCCAGCTTACGCCGAATTCGTCTTTACACCAGCCACACATGCTCTCTTTACCTTTTTTCGTGATATTATTCCAGAAATAATCAATTTCCTGCTGATCTTTACAGAGGATGGTGAGTGAAATACCTTCGTTAAACGTGAAATTTTGAGGAACTCCGCTATCCATTGCCATGAGCGTAAAATCCCGGACTAAAAATTGGGTATGTTGGATTGATCCGATATATTCACCTGCTGTGTATTTCATGATCCCATTGCTTCGAAAATCATGAAATAATTCTGCATAAAATGCTAAAGCTTGTTCGCAATTTCCCTGTTGCTCTCCGCAATACATTAAGGTTGGTACAATTGCCTGTTGGTTGGTGTCGCTTAGTTTACCGAGGTATAATTGCCAATTGACACCAAACTTGTCGGCCAGCCAGCCGTAGTAAGGGCTCCAAGGGTAGGAGTTTAGTGGCATTAAGGTATTGCCGCCCACAGAAAGAGAATTCCAGATACGATCAATTTCCTCTTTGCTTTCGCAAATGGCCATAAATGATATGGAGGGGTTGGGTTTGAATATGGGACCTCCATTTATTCCAATAAATTTTACACCGTTTAGGACAGCTTCAACAACGATGGGAGACCTATTACTAATATGGCTTTCGGGGAAGATGCGACAGTAAAGATCAAAGGCTTCCTGCGCGTTTTGATCGAACCAAATGGATGGGATAATTGAATTATTCATCATTTTCTTTTTGTTTTAGCGTTCACCTATTTGTATTTGTCGTTCAAGCCCTTTTTAGCGAGGACCAACGGCTTAATTTTTTCAAGACGGGATTGTTTCGTTTTTTCTTGCTTGGCCTCATCGATGTACTCGATGTATTCTTTCTGTTTTCCTGGTGTTAAAGCCCGAAAACTTTCCCCGAAGATCGGATCTGCCTGTAGCGATTCTAATAATAGGCCAGTGGGGGGCTTCGTTGGAGATTTCGTTGGTTTGAGCTCTTTTCCCTCGTCAATGGTTTGGATGGATTCTTGGATATAGGCGGCTATTTTTTCGACATCCATATCCATAACGTCTTCAAAGCGCCATTGTCGTAATGCTTTCGTTTTTCCTTCGGAGGCACTGATGAGATGTTTATCCGGATCGGCTAAGAATACACCATTATAAAACCAAAGGGAAAAGAAATTTTTAAAGCCGCCCCAACCGATGACATTTTTTCCTTTATGAGTATAGATGTAACTCCCCCATTTGAATTCCTTTTTTAAGGAAGTTCGCAGGATGATTTGCTGCATGAGTTCTTCGACCTCCTGCCAGTTCCCTCGGCTTTGGTACCAATTAGGGCCTTGTTTGTCTTTAAGCTTATCAATATTAAAATTGACAATATCGGTAATTATTTGTGTTGGAATCGGTTGATCCAAGGGGATTTGTATCGCACCTTTTGTGGTTTTAAAATTTTTGAGTTCTGCAGCGAAGTGCGCTATAGCAGCTGGTCCTGGATAGAGGCCCAAATGGTTTTTGTTCATCGCAAAATGGATGATATTACCCTTGTATCTGAAGGTCGGCATTTGATAAGAGATCGTTTCATCTGCAGAAGGAGGGATTAGGCCAGCAATAAGCCGTCTCACCTTGATCAGATATTCCTTTTTCTCCTCTTCAAATTGATTGATATATTCGTCTATTGTTGCGATGCTCGTTGCCATAATTTGTGTTATTCTTTGATTCTCGTATACTTATTTTCAATAAACTGTATCGTTTCGGACATAAGCTGATGGAGTATCTCTATATTGATGTCGCTTAATTTCTTGATGTATATGCAGGCTTTGCCTATTTTGAATTTCCCTAGCTGATCGACCAAATGTCGGTGCTCATCGGCGCCGGTAAATACATAAAGGGAGATTGCTGATTTTCGGGGACTAAATCCGATCAAAGGAGCATAGCCTTCATGCCCACTTGCATAGGTATAATGATAGTTTCCAAATCCGATGATAGTTGGCCCATACATTTTAGCCGGCTCACCCGTTGTGGTTTCCATAAGTTGTATCAGTGTTGCACTATCGATTTGTTTTTGTGGGTCGTCAACTGTTTTTATAAAGTCTTGGACAGATGCTTCGGTATATGCCGTTTTATTTTTTGCCATGTATAGTTGAAGTCTTTGCCGGATATTCGGATAACTTTAATTGAATATATTGTATTTGAAGTAATTCGATGGGCAGCTATTTTTAGATAGCACTATTTTTGGAACATAAAATCGAAAGCTCCAGTTCTCAAATTGATACCATATTCTAGATACGCTTTCATACACGCTAAAAAGTTGGCCCAACCTTCTGTTTGTCGCATCATAATCAGAATTCCATCTGCATCGTTGTTCATCTCGTGTTCTGTAATCTTTATGACCGTCGCGCTTTCTCCGAATGTGGATAGTGCGATTTCTACCAGTTGATTGGGAAGTCCCCCGCTCCAGTCAAAAGAGATATAAGAATTGGGGCTGATGGTTTTTCCTGTCACGGGAAAACTGTCGGGAAATTCTGGAAATGTCCATTCTACCGTTTTATCTGTCTCTAGACGTCCAGTTGAAGATTTTATAAAATAGTGATTCATTTTATTAGGATCTACAATGGCCTCAAAAACTTCGTTGATTGGTTTCTGAATTTGGATGCTGGCTTTGGCGGTTAGTTTTTCCATATTAATTTAAAGTTTTAGACAAATATTCAATAAATACAGATAGCTTGTATCTGATTATGTTAAAAATATTTAAAGATCTTTTGGTGACCATGGAGCAATCTATTGCTTAGATCACTGTTTATTTATTTTAAGATGTATATACGATATAAACATCCTATTAAAGAATAGGTTTTCTTTTTTGGGACTCGGATCAATATTTCCCCTAAAACGAACGAATTGTACACTTATAAAATGTAGTTTTAGATTATTTTTGATTATAGTTAAAATCGATCCTGTATTCCTTCCATTAGGTCGCTAGGAACGATAATTCAATAAATTTAGAAAGGGTGTCTGCCTGAAATCCTTCAGGTTGGATTTGCCATCTTCATAAAACCAAAGTTATGTTTAAAATCAAGTGTTTTTTTCTTCTTATGCTTTCTTCGGGAATATTGTTTTCGAGCGCACAGATTAAAAATGTAAATGAGGGCAATGAGGCTTCAAATATGTTTAATGATGCGACAGCACGTGATAAAAATGCGATTGTTGAAGCAGAAACTGGTTGGTGGAAACAAGCTGCATTAACTCGTGAACAACGCCTAGAAAAATGGAAGGTAGCCTCATTTGGTATGTTTGTTCATTGGGGTGTTTATTCTCAATATGGAAATATTTGGAAAGGGAGGCCGGGAGGGAGCTATGCGGAGCATCTGATGCGTGTGATGAAAATCCCACGTACTGAGTATCTTGATTCTGCACGTAGATTTAATCCTTTAAAGTTTGATGCAGAGGAATGGGTATTGTTGGCAAAAAATGCAGGGATGAGATATTTTATCATCACGGCTAAGCATCATGATGGTTTTGCGATGTACCCTTCTGCATTTTCAAGTGACTATTCATTGTCAAGCACCGCATTTAAAAGGGACCCATTGGCGGAATTAGCTGCAGCCTGCCATAAACATGGGCTTTTGTTTGGATTCTATTACTCGCATGCTTTTGATTGGGAGCATCCGGATGCTCCGGGTAATGACTGGGATTACAGTAATCCAGGTGGGGATAAATTGCTGGGTGGTACAAATTGGTTTGACAAACATCCCGAATGGTTGACAAAGGCCAGGCATTATGTAGATCAAAAGGCGATTCCACAGATTGAGGAGCTTATTCAACGCTATCATCCGGATTTGTTGTGGTTTGATACACCTCATAAGTTGCCGCTATCTGAAAACCTGAGAATTTTAAAGGCTATTCGAACAGCAGATCCGAATATCATAGTCAATGGTCGACTGGCCCGTACAGAGGAAAAGAATTATGGCGATTATCTGAATACGGCAGATCGACCTGAGGAGTATTATCCAGTTGCTTCTGGCGCTTATTGGGAGGCCATACCAACTACAAATGAATCTTATGGCTATTCGTCGACCGATAAGAGCCATAAACCGACCGCTCATTTTATAAAACTCTTAGCGAAGGCTAAGGCCATGGGTGGGAATATTCTAATGAATATTGGCCCAAAAGGTGACGGAAGCATCGACAGTGCTGACGTCGAAATTTTAAAGGGCTTAGGACAGTGGATGCGGGGGAATAGTGAAAGTGTCATTGCTGTTGGACCATCTCGTTTACCTCGTCAGCCCTGGGGAGTCATTACACAGCGCAAAAATACCCTGTATTTACATATTTTCGAACTCCCTCTACGGAATGATCTTATTGTCGGCGGACTGATTGCTAAGGTTAATTCTGTTTCGTTATTGTCGGGAGAAACGATCAGAAAATATAGATCCGAAAAAGATGGACTGCATTTTCCTATAGATCAAATTACGTCTCAGAAGGATGACCTGGTTGTGGTGGTGCAATTGAAGGATACGATAGCTAATCCAATAAATCCTGATTTAATGTATGTGGATCATAATATCAATAAAAATCGGCTACTGACCTTTTATGCAAAACAGATAGGTAGTCCGATGAAGTTTGGGGATGGTAAAAGGAATCGCTACTATGTGACGGGGTGGACTAGTTTAAGTCAAGGTTTGAGATGGGAAACGAATGTGTTAAATGGTGGACGCTTCAAGGTGGCTATACGGTATGTGAAAGATGTTGCAGGTACGGGAGGGAAGCTCGGCTTAAATTTAGGGGGGAAGAATATGGATTTTACAATAGATCCGTCGTCTGCTGTCAGTTTGCATGACAATCAACTGGAATTGGGTACGGTGCTATTACCAAAGGGCAAGCAAGTGATTGAATTACGTGCCCATACTATAGCGGGGGCAGAAATGGCGAAGTTTTTGGAAGTCATATTGCTGCCCGAATAATTTGTATTGAGCTTAGTGAGCATCTGTCGATCCTTTGTTTAAATCTATCTAGGTTTAATACCAAGAACAGCTAGTCGAAAGATTAGCTGTTCTTGTGTTGACTGGTACGAAATTCGAATCAAAAAAAACGATATAAATTTTTCACTTGTTATGGACTAATGCTGTGTCTGATTTAATGATTAAAAGTAACTTTTTTGAGAACATTCAAATACTGTGCAAAACTATACATTTACTAATTCAAACACTACCTTTGCTATTTTATGGTTTTAGTTTTGCTATCATTGTGGCAAGTTTGATGAAAATTAAACCAGACAAAATGAAAAAGATAATCCTTGCATTGCTAAACTTCGTTATTATGCTATCTGCTGCAAATGCACAAAATGGCATTAACTTTTATCGCTCGTACGCTGCTGGCGGAAGATTAGCTATGTTTGTTGATAGTGCAGCCAAAAACGTTTATTATGGAAATATATTTCCAAATCAACCGCAGACCTCTTTTAATTATTTAAAAGGAATTAACGATATAAGTGTCCAAATCTATTTTAGAAAGACAGAACGTGTACAGGATTATCGGTATACAATCTTGGTGGATAACAAACCTTTAGCGATAAATAAGTTGATCGACACTGCACGGCTGAAAAATGCCGATCGAGGGGAGGATGAAATACGACGCTCAGCTACGCTGGGTAGCTTCTCAATAAAAGATAAAATCATTACAATACTCACCTATGACATCCAAAGACCGCAAGATGTTTACAAAAATGTGTTTTACGGTAGACCAATTCCGAAAGCGAAAATTAAAACTTTTGCAAAACGCTTCGCTACTAAAGAAGGTATTGATTACAGCTATATCACAGATCCGAAAGAAAAGACAAGCATTATTTTTACCCGCAAGGACGATGAATTAACGATCGTAAAAGACAGGTCGGATATTGATTATCTCTACTATACCTCCATAAAAGATAAAAAATCAAATAAGATCATCTTCGAATCAACAGCTTGGCAATATGGGGGCTACCTTGATGAAGCCTATAAACTTTCACCTTATATAAAGATTGATAAAAGCATTTTCAAAAAATCGGGAGATTATGAAATTATCATTCAGCCATTGATCAAATGGGATAGATACTCAGATTTTGATATTTCATCAGAAGAAATAGAAAAATATGTGACCCGGCATACGCTTTCTATAACGATAGATGAAGAAAGTTATACCAAATTAGAGCTTTTTACTTACGCGGCAATTGGAACATTTTCCATTGGATTCGTGTTTCTTGTTATCCTCTATCTCACCAAAAAAAGTAACAAAAAAAAGCTGGCAGAAAAAGAACAGGAAGGAAGCATGATAAAGCTACAGCTTAACTCCATTCGTTCCCAATTAAATCCTCATTTTTTGTTTAATGCACTTTCTGGTATCCAAAATCTGATAAACAAGAATGAAATAGACAGTGCGAATAAATACCTTTCTAAATTCGCTCGCTTAACGCGTAACGTGCTTAAGGATAATGAGCGGATTAGTTTATTACAAGAAAAATCTCTATTGGATGATTACCTACAAATGGAGCAATTGCGATTTGGCTTTCAGTACACCATCAATCATTCTGGAGACTTAGATTTGGCAAACATAGAAATACCAAGCATGTTACTGCAGCCTTTTGTAGAAAATGCAGTGAAACATGGGATGGAGCAAAAAACTACTTCTGGCAAAATTATGATTGAATTTATGAAGCAAGCAGATAACTTGATCCTAACCGTTACCGATAATGGAACTGGATTTGACACGGAAAGAAAGTACACTGGTTTGGGCCTTCAATTAAGTGACAGTAGAGTAGCACTTTTAAATAGAGTTTATAAAGAAAATCGTTTTATCTTAGTTATACAATCAAGCATTAATGGCACTAAAATATGTTTAACATTAACGGATTGGCTATAATATGATGAGAGCGGTTTTAGTAGACGACGAAATCTCCAATTTAGAAAACCTACAGGCTTTGCTAGAAAAACACTGTCCGCAGGTAAGTGTAGTTGCGATGGCGCAAAGCGTGGGAGATGCTGTTGATGTTATTGGAAAATATTTGCCTAATCTAGTGTTTCTTGATATTCAAATGGGCGATAAGACAGGCTTTGATCTGTTAAATCTGCTGCCATGGCGTGATTTTGAAGTTGTTTTTGTTACCGCTTACGACCAATATGGAATACAAGCTGTAAAATTTGCGGCATTAGATTATCTTTTAAAACCTATAGATATTGAAGAATTAATGGATGCGGTAAATAAAGCTGAATATAAATTGGCTACGCAGAAACAAAATTCACAGCTCGAATTTTTACTACAGCAACTAAAGAAACCCGAAAAGAACGTTGGCAAGATTGCTCTACAGATGCAAAGCGAAATCAGGTATGTCACTTTATCCGAAATCATACGTTGTGAAGCAGATAATACTTACACGCACTTTATCCTTGCGAATGGTGAAAAAATTTTGGTTTCTAAATCGCTTAAAGAATATGCGGATCTACTACATCCCAACGGATTTGTAAGAACTCATCAAAGCCATCTGGTAAATCCAAAATACGTGAAAAGCTGGTTAAAAGAAGACGGTGGTATTTTACTCTTAATGTCTGGTGAAAAAATACCTATTTCTAAGCCCAACAGAGACATGGTGAAACAAGCCTTGCAGCAGCTCTAATCTAGTCTATTGTAATCCCCGATTTATAATCTGACCGCCTACATGATCCAGGTTGGTGCTATATGATCAGGAAGCTTTTAAGGTAAAATACCGTAGAAATATCTTTCATAATCCATTCGTATTTTATTAAATTACACTAGTAAATATTAACCGCTATCGAAGGATTGCCATGGATCAAACCGCTAAAAGATCATCTCTTATTTTATATTTCTTTATCATGTTGTTTTCGCAATGTGCCATCGCCCAACAGACTTTCTCCTATGGAAGTTTCGGCAAGCTGAGCATGTACGCCCCGAAAGGTAAACCAAATGCCTTGGTGTTATTTGTTTCCGGAGATGGAGGTTGGCAGTTTGGGGTAATTAATATGGCTAAATTTCTAGCTGCACAGGGGGCGCTCGTCGCGGGTATCGACGCGAAGCATTTTGCTACTTCAATGGCACGTTCAAAAAAGGATTGTTATTATCCAGCTGCAGATTTCGAGCAACTCAGCATGGCCCTCCAAAAGAAATATAAGTTTGAAAGCTATCAGAAACCCATATTGGTAGGTTATTCCTATGGGGCAACCCTGATCTATGGCTTGATTGCCCAGGCTCCGGCAGGTACTTTTCGTGGAGGGATTGCCTTAGGCTTCTGTCCGGATATCAATATTGCTAAACCACTCTGTAAGGGCAGTGGATTATCTTCCCATATCTTAAAGCCAGGGAAAAGTTATTATCTGGATCGTAGCGAAAAGTTGGCCGCTCCGTTTTGGGTACTTAATGGTGTAAAAGATCAGACCTGCCCCTTTAACGCCACAGCAGATTTTCTTAAAGGGATAGAAAATGTCCAATTGATCAGCTTGCCCAAAGTAGGGCATGGTTTCTCCATTGCCGATAATTGGCTGCCCCAGTTCCGGATGGCTTTTCAGAAGTTGCAGGTGGCGGGCCAGCCTAGCCAAAATGCGGGTGTACTCAAAACGGATATGCCCATTGAGATATTGGAACCCAAGGGCTCTACAAAGGAATTGATGTTTATGATTTCTGGCGATGGTGGTTGGACCAGTTTCGACAGGGAGTTGGCCAGTGCTTTTGCGACAAAGGGGATCAAAGTGATTGGCCTGGATGCACAGAAATATTTTTGGAATGCAAAGACACCAGAACAGACGACAAAGGAAGTGTCCGAGATCTTGACCTATTTTCAGGAAAGGGAACCTAATATCACTTTTTCGATAATGGGATATTCATTTGGGGCATGTGTGATACCCTTTATCGCCAACCGCCTTCCCGAGAAGTTGAGAAAAGCGACCACTGGATTGGTTTTGTTATCGCCAGATGATCAGGCTGATTTTGAGATCCATGTGGCAGATATGCTAAGTTTAGGTGATGGTAGCGAACCTTATGATGTAGTTGCGGAGCTGAAAAAAGTAAGTCTGCACAAACTGTGTATTTTTGGTTTTGGGGAAGATAGCGAGATTGCAGCGAAGTTTAGAAATACAGGAGCACCTGTAGAAATTTTGCCTGGAGGGCACCACTTTGATAACGATTATGAGGCCATTGTGGCTAAGGTGATCAGCTCCATAGCGATCAAATAACCAAGTTTAGTCATATACCCAGCCTAATGGTGAAACATGCACTTCAGGCTAATGATTATTATTTCAAGGAAATTTTGGCTTTTCTATTCTTTTACTAACGGTATCTTCTTGGAGGGCTTGCCGTGCTAGAGGTCTCGCTGATCGATGTATTGAGGTCTTTTGGCATGAGCAATATTGATTCGATCACTGTGATGGTGCTTTACCCGGCCTATTTCTGAGCCTTGAGAAGATCAATTTTTAGACAGTAATTAGTCAGTCATTATTCAGTTTATACTGAACTATCATTGAGCCACTGAACGAGAACTGAACAAACACTGTAATAAGCCCTACTTTCGTCCCTATTTGATCCTAATTTGTTGCAGCTAAAAATTAAAAAAGAACTACGCTTAGATAATAAAACGATCGTTATTGTGGGTTAATAGAATATTTTGGGATGTAGATTAGCATGTTCCGATCAAACCCTGTCTACACTTCTTTCGGGTTCAAATACTGTTAAAGCAAAAAAAGCTAATCGTAAGATTAGCTTTTCTTTTGTGATCCCGCTGGGATTCGAACCCAGGACCCATACATTAAAAGTGTATTGCTCTACCAGCTGAGCTACGGAATCCTTTCTGTTTTTGAAAGTGATGCAAAGGTAGGAAAATAAGTTATTTGTGCAAAATGTTTTTGTCTTTTTTATTGATTGAAGTTGTAACTATTTAAAAATTACCGAATTATTTTTTGTTAAAAGAGCCTTTTAGAAAACTTGTGGATAGGATTGGTTCATATAGAGGCTGTTTTTTGGAACTAGGAGGTGTATTTTTAATGCAGGATAGCCACAAAAAAAGTCAGCTAATTGCTGACTTTTTTATTTTTTAGGGTTGTATTGATAACATTATTCGGTTACCACTCCCATTTTACTAAACTTATCAATTCTTTCAGTAATTAATGTATCGCTATCTTTAGCCGTCAATTCAGCAAGATCTTTCAACAGCTGGCTTTTTAGATTAGCCGCTGCTGCCGCGGGATCTTGGTGAGCACCACCTAGCGGTTCAGGGATAATACCATCAATCAAGCCGTTGCCCAACATGTCTTCTGAAGTCAATTTTAATGCCTCAGCGGCTTTTTCTTTATGATCCCAGCTTCTCCATAGGATAGAAGAACAAGATTCAGGCGATATGACCGAATACCAGGTATGTTCCATCATGTAGACTCTGTTTCCAACGCCAATACCCAAAGCTCCACCTGAAGCTCCTTCACCAATAACAACGCAAATGATCGGAACTTTCAATACAGCCATCTCCATGAGGTTACGTGCAATCGCTTCACCCTGTCCGCGTTCTTCAGCTTCAAGTCCTGGATAAGCACCCATCGTATCAATTAACGTGATCACAGGTTTATTGAACTTTTCCGCCATTTTCATCAAACGTAATGCCTTTCGGTAGCCTTCAGGGTTGGCCATTCCAAAGTTGTGGAATTGACGCTCTTTGGTATTTTTACCTTTTTGATGACCGATGATCATAACGGCATTACCATCAATAGAAGCCATACCACCGACAATCGCTTTATCATCCTTAACGGTTCTATCACCATGCAACTCGATAAATTCGTCGCAGATAGCTTCTATATAATCATAAGTTTGAGGGCGATCCGGATGGCGTGACATTTGAACGTTCTGCCAGCCTGTTAAATTGCCGTATATTTCTTTTTCAGTAGAAGCAAGCTTTTCTTCAAGCTCACGAACGGTTGCGCTCATGTCAACTTGAGTTTTTTCGGCAACTTGAGTTACCTTTTCAATTTGCAATTGCAAGTCTGCAATTGGCTTTTCAAAATCAAACGTGGTTTTCATATATCTATTTTATGAAAATATTCAGAGGGCTAATTTAGCGCATTTTTTCTGAAATTAAAATTAGGGACGATAATATCATTGGAATTCCTTTGTTACATTTGCGTTATAATCGTACTGGTGGCTTAGTTTTTGATTGTACGCCTGTGAAAAATGTTGACTTATGCTGAAAAAATATTTTTACTTTCTTTTGTTAATGATCTTACCTACACTTGTTCGATCAGAAAGTTATCCTGAGGTTTTATTTGACAATAGTGTTATCAACGGGAGTTATGCCAAGAGTATCGCTCATTATACTGGTGAATCATGGATCCAAAATGTGAGCTATAGCCTACCGGTTTCCGATAGTTTGTTTTTTACGCCAGGCAATTCGCTTTCTTTGCGGTACGTTTCTTCTCCTAATGGTAAATGGGAGGCAAGTATTTTAAACGATAAACAGAAATTTCCCTATTTAATTGCCAAGGATGATCAGCTAACTTTTAAGCTTTTTATTCAAAGCAATACTGAAAAGGGACAATTGCCAAAAGTCGCCTTACAGCAAAATGATACGAGGACAAATACTGTGGATATCGCAAATTATATCGATGATTTTGCTTATGATACTTGGCTTAATGTTTCCATTCCAGTCGCTAAATTTGTAGGAATTTCATTAGGGAAGCCTGTTTCGGCTTTAATTTTGGAACAGAATGGAGCTGCTCTGCAGACAAATCAATTATTTATAGATCAAATAGAGTTTTTGCCAAAAAACTATCCAAAAGTAAGACTGTCATCAGCAGCTATCTTATCTAAGATCAGTTCCGTGGATAAACAAGTCGAGTTGGTCTGGCAATTGCCGCTAACACCAAGTATTCGCTATGTGAAAATCTATCGTTCGGAAGATAAACTCAATTTTCAGCCGATAGCAATTTTACCCATCTATGTACAGAAGTCGCTAGATAGGGTAAATGAATATAACAAATCTTATTATTATAAGATCGCTTGGGTAGACTATAATTATGTTGAATCTCCTTTTTCTGAGGTTAGGGAGGTACAGACAAAAAAAGGTACAGATATGGAGATGTTGAATTTTATCCGGAATGCTCATGTGAATTATTTTATAGACAACTATGATGTGAATAGTGGTATGTTTCTGCCTGATCGAGGCAATCGGCAGGCTATTGTATCTACAAATGAAACTGGCTATGCGATCTTGGGCTTACTTGTGGCAGGAGAGAATAACTTGATTTCGCGACAAGCCCTTTTGGTCAGGTTAACACGGATTGTAAAATTTTTGAGCAGCGCACAACAACATCAAGGGGTCTTTACAGCGCTTTACGATGGCCGGTCGGGGGTGCCTTATTATCGCGATTCAATTCCAACGTACGATTTGCGCGGAACCTCCCATATCATGGAATCGCTTTTAATCGCCCGGCAATATTTTTCTAAAGAGGATCCTGAGGAACAGACGTTGAGAAATAACATTACGAAGCTCTGGGAACGCATAAATTGGAACTATTTTACCGACGCACAGAATCCTGATGTACTCTGGAATAAGTGGTCACCTGTAGACAGTACAGCTAGATCGAGGCCTTTGGGGGGATTTAACGAGAGTTTGGGTGCCTATTTACTGGCGATGTCTTCACCTACCCACCCTTTAGCTATTTCAGCTTATATCAATGGATTTGCAACCAAACATCAAGGCAACGAATTGTATTTTGGGGATGACTCCGGTGATTTGGCTCCTGAACTCAAAATGAAATTAAATGATTCTTTGGCGCGTTCAATTAGTGCAAACCCTTTAATTGGCGATAGGGGAAATACCGGAATTTCGATCTACTCCGACGACAAAGTTATTTTTGCCAAGAGTATTGCAGGCGGCAGTTTAAATGAATCATTGATGTCTGTCTATCGTCCCTTTTTGATTATGGATCCTAAAGGGAAAGTAGATGATTTTGTAGATTACAAAAAATATTTATCGAATTATATTCTTGCCTATAAACGGAGAGATAATGAAATGAGTATAGGGACACGATTTACCGATATTTGGGGAGTGGAAAATGTGGAAGATACCTATCAGGGGTATTTGGTGAATCCTGCAATAGCTATTGCAGCTTACCCATTTGAAAAGGAGATTGGTCTAAAAGCATTACGTAAATTTTACGAAGAATACGCTGATGTGTTATTTACACAATATGGTTTCAGAAGCTGGATTGATATTAAAAACAACGATGTTTCTGAAAGTTATCGTGCGAGGAATCAGGCAACGATTGCTGTGATGATCGAGAATGCAAATTCAGGCATGATTTGGAAATTGTATGAGAATATTCCTGAGGTAAAAAAGACTTTAGAAAAAGTATATACCAAGAAATAGATTTGTTACGTTAGATATGACGTAGAAGGGATGTCATATTGGACTTTTTTCGCTATATTTACTTGCTTAAATCGATATTAAATACGTTAGAAACGACATGCTTAGAAAAATTAATTTGGGAATTTTAACCTTATGTGCAAGTTTATCGTTATTTTCCTGTAAACAACAAGCTATTGTAGTCAATCCAGGTGCAGTTGTAACAAAAGATGGAACTGATGATGGTTTGAAAAATGTGAAGAAGGATTTTAATGACGCGAAAAGAACTGATGAAGGGATTAAGTTTAGTATATCGTCTGATTTATTGTTTCCAACAAACTCTTCTTACCTATCTGAGAAGGCAAAAACTGAAGTTAGTAAATTGGCGTTGATCTTGAAGGAAAGTAATAATAGGATCAAAGTTGATGGGTATACTGATGCTACGGGTACTGTTGAGTATAATCAGTGGCTTTCCGATAAAAGAGCGGCGTCTGTTAAGAAGTTCTTGGTAGATTCAGGGGTTGCTGAATCGCGCATCACAGCAAAAGGTTTCGGTCAGTCAAATCCAGTTGGAGATAATAAAAGTCCGGAAGGACGTCAAAAAAATAGAAGAGTGGAAGTTACTATTTTAGATAAAAAATAGTTTATCAGACCAATTCTTAATGTAAAAAAGCGAGATATCTTAAATATCTCGCTTTTTTTATGAAGTTATATAGCGGTTTTATACTGCTGTATATGGTTTCCCGAAATAAGGTGTTTTAAAACAGGGGACATAAAACAAGAAAAGCCCATCGTTAGATGAGCTTTCTTGTACCTAGGGCGGGAATCGAACCCGCACTCCCTTAACGGGAACAGGATTTTAAGTCCTGCGTGTCTACCAGTTCCACCACCTAGGCAGGTGAGCGAAAAACGAGATTCGAACTCGCGACCCCAAC
>NZ_CAXYKD010000005.1:0-222439 GCF_964277905.1 uncultured Sphingobacterium sp. | reverse complement strand
TACTACGTATTGTTGCGATATTCCTCGTTATCTTGATTCATTCCTCTTCGGGCTACCTAAACAGCAATGAATTTGAGTCATTCGACTGGAGTTATGCCAATTGGATCAATAGCTTCTCGCGCTTTGCAGTACCCCTGTTTGTCATTATTTCAGGCGCTCTGCTGCTACAGAAAGACGAAAGCACGGGACAATTTTATCGGAAACGTCTGTTAAAAATTGTCCCGCCCTTTCTTTTTTGGACGATCGTCTATCTTCTCTATTATTTTATTCGATACATTGATTTTGACTATATTGGTTTTCCACAAGTTATTAACATTGTGTTAATTCGCTTAAAATCAGGAACGAATGCACACCTTTGGTATCTATACATGATACTTGGGCTCTACCTTGCAGTTCCTTTCATACGCAAAATTGTTGGCAACTGCAGTAAAAGGGAGCTTGAGATCTTTTTGGGATTGTGGTTTTCAGCGTTATTTTTTACGAATAAATGGTTCAATAGTTACCTACCTAATTTTGACCTGACCTTTTTCTCGGGGTATGCGGGTTACCTTGTCTTGGGGCATTATTTACGTAATTATCCAATCCAAATGGTCAAATTATCAAGTTTTACGTTTTTTCTGATCTGTTGTTTAATTACGGTTTCGGGGACATCGCATTTGAGTGTTTCTCGCGGAGAATTTGACCCGACACTTTACAACTATCTTTCGCCAAATATCGCATTGAGTGCAGGCTTTTTATTCATCTTTGTACAAGGCCTTAAACTCCCAGAACAGCTCAACGCCTTCTGGGAATTTATCGACATTCACAGCTTTGGCATTTACTTATGCCATATTTTATTGCTGAATTATATTCATCCTTTGCTTCCATTATCCACTTTGTGGAAAATCCCGGCAGCAACGGTTTTCACCCTGTTGGCGAGTGCCTTACTGACGTATCTTCTCCGAAAAGTTCCCTACGGTAAATACGTCAGCGGCTAATCTGCTATCGGAGCTTCGTTTTACAGTTTCTCTCCTTCGACCTTATTGTACACATAGAGATGTGCATTGGGACCATCGATCGCATGGCCTTCCTGATCTAGTCCAATCAGCTTATTTTCACCGACCTTCAATTTCATATTTGTCTCTTTCCCTGTGAGATGAACAACGGATCCGTTGTCATGCCACATGACTTTGCCAGTATCTTCAACCTTGGTATTTTTATTAATATATTCACTGACGATGGCAAAGGTATTATCATTCTTTAGGGTGATATTGGTTTTGATACCTTCACAATCTGCACAGGGAATAGTAGCTTCATAGGTACCAGCCCAATCCAGTGAGTTTTGCGATGTATGGGCAGTATCTACTGCCGCAGTCTCATGTACTGAAGAATCTGCTGTAGCATGCTGACTCTCTTTTGAAGTTTGATTGCATGCACTTAGCGAAACTGCTGCTAAGCAAAGAAATAATACGGATGATTTCATATTTATTGTTTTTTGATGTACGACACCGTATAGCAAGCAATTTCAGCGCCAAGAAAAATCAGGCGCCCATGCTGATGTTATGAAAGAAAAAAGGCTTCTTGAAGAAGCCTTTCTATTGTAAATCACTGAATTGTTTACAGTTCAAATAATCTATTGGCTACCGCAAGAGCGATAGTGCATAAAATCCTATTCAGATTAGAATGGTAGATCATCATCATCTGATGAACCAGCCAAATCTACAGGAGCAGGCATATCCGCGTAACCTGGAGAAGATGGTGCTGGAGCAGCATTACCTAATTTTGTTACACGCCATGCGACCAATGAATTGAAATAAGTTGTTACGCCATCTTTATTAGTCCAAGGACGACCACGAAGATTAAAAGATACTTCTACCTCTTCACCAATTGCTAGGTTATCAAAAATTGACGTTCTGTCTTGTGTTGATTCAAAACGGATATACTCAACAAATTGTGGGTTTTCGGCATAAGCTACAATCATATCGCGTTTTTTGAATGATTCTGTCACTTGTTGTGTCGCTCCTATCTCGTGTACTTTTCCTCTAATTTCCATAATCAAAAAAATAAATATTAAAGCGTAAAATTAAGCAATTTTTGAGGAAGAGTTTAATTAACTTTGTACAAAATATGATGGAAGTTTTCAACACCCCCAATAAAGTTATTATAACGTGCAATAAGCGCTTATCACCTTATTTGCAACAGGAAGTTAAAGAGTTAGGTTTTGACATTGTCAGGGCATTTCCTACAGGAGTAGAATTAAAGGTCAGTATAAACGATACGATCAAGCTCAATCTGAACCTGCGCACAGCATCTCAGATTTTGTATTCGTTAAAAGAGTTTACGGCCAATAATCCGACAGAGCTCTATGACGAATTGAGTCAAATCGCATGGGAAGAACTCATTCAATTTGACGGATACTTCTCTGTCAGTTCCAATGTGGACAATGAGACAATCAGCACACCATTATTTGCAAACGTCAAGGTTAAAGATGCAATCGTAGACCGTATCAAGGAAAAAAAGGGTATGCGCCCTAATTCAGGTCCGGACAATAATAAAGCGGTTGTGCACTTGTACTGGAAAGATGACCGTGCTGAAATTTTTCTCGATACCTCAGGTGAAACACTAGCGAAACATGGCTACCGGAAAATCCCTGGAAAAGCGCCAATGTTAGAAGCCCTGGCAGCCTCAACTATTATTGCATCCAAATGGGATGGTAATTCTCCTTTTGTGAACCCGATGTGTGGATCCGGAACCTTAGCTATTGAGGCAGCTCTGATTGCTACAAACAGAAAACCTGGATTATTACGCATGAACTATTCATTTATGCATTTCATAGGTTATGATGAAACAGTTTTCTTCCAGGAGCGTCGCGTACTTAAAGATCAGATCAATAAAAAAGCGGCTCCGCAAATTATCGCAAGTGATATTTCGGAAGAGGCTATCAACGTCTCCAAGATGAACGCAAGAACTGCTGGTGTAGAGCAATTAATTTCATTTGAAGTATGCGATTTTGCCGAAACACACGTTCCTAAAGAAGGAGGGGTCATTTTATTCAATCCTGAATATGGTGAACGTTTGGGCACACACAGCAAGCTAGAAATTACCTATAAGCGTATGGGAGATTTCATGAAACAGGAATGCAAAGGTTATAGAGGCTATATATTTACTGGAAATCCAGATCTGGCAAAGAAAATCGGGTTGCGCGCATCCCGACGTATAGAATTTTATAATGGTAAATTAGATTGTAGATTATTAGAATACGAATTATACGAGGGTACTCGCGAAAAAACAAAAGTATTGTATGAATAACATTATTGAGCGCACAGTAGCATTTGTGCAAGACCGGTTGAAATTTGCAGAAGCAGGCCACGATTGGTCGCATATTCAACGCGTATGGAACAATACGAAGTTAATTTTAGAAGATGAAGAAGCAGATGTTATGGTGTGCGAATTGGCGGCGCTATTACATGACATCGCTGACAGTAAATTCCATGATGGCGACGAAACAATCGGCCCTCGTGTTGCCGGAGAGTTTTTGGCAAGTCTAGAAATTTCGCCTGAGATCATTGACCATGTCAAGAAAATCATCTTCAACATGTCTTTCAAAGCAAGTTTAGGTGAAGTTTCATTCCATTCAAAAGAGATGGAGATCGTGCAAGATGCTGACCGTCTAGATGCTATTGGCGCAATAGGTATTGCCCGCGCGTTTAGCTTTGGCGGAAACAAAGGCCGTGAGATGTATAATCCCAATGTTCCCGTTCAGGAATATAAGGATAAGGAAGCGTACAAGCATTCGGAAGCTCCTACAATCAATCACTTCTACGAAAAGCTACTATTGTTAAAGAATAAGATGAATACAGAAGCCGCGAAAAGAATCGCAGCGCATCGCCATGATTATATGCTCAGCTTCCTAGATGAGTTCATGGCCGAATGGAACGGTAAAAAATAAATTACACTTAACAATTCCTAAATATAAAAGTGGTACTTTAGATCTTGTACATCGAGATAAAAAGTACCACTTTTTTTGTCCTATGTAAAATCAGCTTTTAAACAGATTTGTAAGAAATGATCCTATCATTAGGGGTCTATTTTTTACCATAAACATCTTAATCGGTAATATAAATGCCCAAAAAGAGAAATAGAATAGGAATAAATCAACGAGTGAAACGTGCAAATTATGCCGTTGAAAACAAACACTCATACATAATTATCACATGAAAAAACATATTTTTAGCTGTCTGACACTAGCCATGGTGATCTCATCTTCGGCATTATTTGCACAAACTAAGGCCATTGCACATCGTGGCGTATGGAAAAACAGCCACCTTCCGCAAAATTCCATTGCTTCTTTAACAGCAGCCCACGACCTTAAGCTCTTCGGATCCGAATTTGATGTGCATTTGACCAAAGACAATATTCTTGTGGTCAACCACGATAATGATTTCTATGGTATCGATATTGCCACAGCAACGTACAAGGAGCTCTTAGAAAAGAAGCATCCTAACGGTGAATCTATTCCCACCTTGGAAGAATATCTTAACGCTGGTAAAAAATTGAAAGGTTTACGTCTTATCCTTGAATTGAAAATCAATAAACTAGGGGTAGAGCGTACACTTGAAGCGACAACAAAAACGGTGGAGATGGTTAAAAGCTTGAAAGCAGAGAAAGTCACTGATTATATTTCCTTTAGCTTTGAGGCTTGTCAGAAGATTCACGAACTGGCGCCTAAGGCCAATATTCAATACCTCACAGGTGACAAAACTCCTGCTGAGGTGAAGGCTGCAGGAATAAATGGTTTGGATTATCACTTTTCGGTTTTCAAAAAGAATGCGACATGGCTGAAAGATGCACATCAACTTGGCATGAAAGTGAATGCGTGGACAGTAAACACAGAAGAGGAAATGACAAATCTAATTAATCAGAAAATTGATTTTATTACAACTGACGAACCTGAATTGTTGCTCCGTGTATTAAAGAAATAACAATACCGTTGAAATAGTCATGTATCCTAATCAGTCGACCACTTATCAGACCGACTTCATGAGCATGACCGTTTCAGTACCTTTTTAAAAACTAGATTCTAAATGAAAAAAAGTATTATTCTCGCTTTAGCGCTCTGCCTATCCTTTCTGTCTTATGCACAGGAATTTATTGCAGCCAGCTATAATATCCGTCAAAGAAATACCGTTGATGTTGACAACATGTGGAACGACCGCAAAGTTCCGCTAACCAATCTGATTAAATACCATGGCTTTGATATCTTTGGTATCCAAGAAGGTTTTTTTGATCAGGTTCAAGATCTTAAAAAGCTTCTTCCTGGATTTGATTATGTTGGTGTTGGTCGCGACGATGGTGCACAAGAGGGCGAACACTCAGCTATTTATTACAATACAAATCGCTTTAAAGCAATAAAGAGCGGAACTTTCTGGCTTTCGGCAACAGATACCCAACACCCGAATAAAGGCTGGGATGCAGCACTACCGCGGATCTGTACCTGGGGTATTTTTGAAGACAAGGCCAACAAAAAACGCTTCATCTTCATGAACACGCACTTTGACCATATCGGCCGTACTGCACGCACCGAGAGTGCCAAGTTGATTCTAGAAAAAGCAAAAGAGTTTGCCAAAGACCTACCTTTGATTTTAACCGGCGACTTCAATGTGGATGAAAAAGATGAGGCTTATTTCACATTAGCCAACAGCAAAGTAGTCACTGACGTACATGAACTGGCAACATTCAAATATGAACCCAATTCTTCCTTCAATGGCTGGGGCAAAAGCATCAGACCAACAGGCCGCATTGATCATATTTTTATTACCAAACCTTTCCAGGTTAAAAAATATGGTATCCTGACGGACACGTATATGAATAAATTCCCCTCAGATCACTTTCCAGTAGCAACGACGCTCTCCTGGAAATAATATCATGTTAGTTACAACAACCCTATAACACAAACAGCAGGTTCGCTTAGAATCTGCTGTTTTATTTTGTGGGACAGCTTTTTATTTATACCGCATCAGGGATAGCGATTCAGCACGATGTAGCGCATCTGCTACGATTCTTGACAATAGCTATGGTTCCTAGCAATTGCTTTAAACTTTCACATAAATTAACAGTCGATATGTTTAATTTTGACAGCAAAACAATAACATGATGAAATTTCCACTATTATATTGTACACTATTTGTCTCAGGACTACTTTATTCCAATGCAAGCGAAGCGCAGATTTTTAAGAAAATCAGTGAAACATTGACAAAAGCAAGTCAGAGCCAAACCGACAGTACTAAAACGACGACAGCATCAAATACTAAAGCAACAGCATCAAAATCCAATACCTTGACGTCTTTATCCAACAAAGATGCTTCATTGGGGATCAAACAGGCTTTAAGCAATGGTTTAAATCTGAGTATCGAATCTTTAGCCAAGAAGGATGGTTTTTTGGGTGATGCGGCAGTTAAGATTTTGATGCCTGCCGAAGCACAGAAAGTAGAAAAAACACTTCGCGCTGTTGGTATGGGAAAATTATGCGATCAGTTTATACAGAGCATGAACAGAGCTGCTGAGGGAGCCGTTAAAGAGGCTGCCCCCGTATTTGTCAATGCACTTTCAAAGATGACAATTACAGATGCGACCAATATTCTTTTAGGCAGCAAAGAAGACGCCGCGACAACGTTTTTTAAAACAAATACATCGACAGAATTAACGAACAAATTTAGTCCTGTTATCAAATCTGCCATGGGTACAAACAATGTGGACCAGTATTGGACACAATTGACCTCAGCTTATAACAACCTCCCTTTAGGCAATAAAGTGGAGACAAATCTTACTGCATACGTTACGCAGAAAGCAATAGACGGTCTTTTCATCAAAGTTGCCGACCAGGAGTCAAAAATTAGACAGAACATAGGCGGCAGTAGAAATACCAATATTTTACAGAAAGTATTTGGTTACGCAGACGAAAAGAAATAGAGAACGATACACTTAAAAAAGGACCTGTCAACGATTTGATAGGTCTTTTTTTTAATGTGAGATCATCCAAGATTTCTGCTCACATATCTATGGGTAAAACTTTACTGTTCAAAAGCGCTACAGCACATTGTATGTAGTAACAAATTATAGGTAACAATAAATTCCCTTCAGCGGGAATTATGATCTTGCCCACTCCTGTGAGTTTCAGTTATTGTCAGTTTGTTAACAAATAGAATTAAACCTGTGGAGTAGGGGCAAATTGTTTGTAAATGCAACCAAATTAAATTGCAAATAAAAAGCAATTTATCTAAGTTTGACCAACCTTATCACATTAAGGCTATTAGAAAATGAGCACATTTGAGATCAACAACATAAGTGATTTTTCGGTATCCGAAAGATTTCAACGCTATGTACAGATTGACACACAATCTGATGCAAATTCACCAACATGTCCTTCTACGGAAAAGCAAAAGAACCTTGGAAAGTTACTTGTAACGGAGTTGCTAGCATTGGGTATTTCAGACGCAGCAATGGATGAAAATGGATATATCTATGCAACTATTCCATCCAATACTGCAAAGCAAGTTCCTGTTATCTGCTTCTGTTCTCATATGGATACATCTCCGGACTCTTCTGGAAAAGATGTTAAACCACTGGTTCATCCTAATTATCAGGGCCAGGATCTTGTGCTTCCTGACGACAAGAGTATTATCATCAAATACGCCGAACATCCCGATCTAGCCAATCAAATTGGCAATGATATCATTACAGCGAGTGGCACCACTTTGTTGGGTGCAGATGACAAAGCAGGTGTGGCCGAAATCATGGATGCTGCCCGTTTATTAATGAAACATCCTGAAATCAAACATGGTGATATCAAAATTCTTTTCACACCAGATGAGGAGATTGGCAGAGGTGTTGATAAAGCAGATTTGAAACGTTTAGCAGCAGATTTTGCTTATACAATGGATGGCGAAAGAGCTGGAACCATTGAGGATGAAACATTTTCAGCGGATGGAGCTACATTAACTATTCATGGAGTATCCGTACATCCCGGCTTTGCTAAGGGTAAAATGCAAAGTGCCATCAAAATCGCCAGTGCGGTAATTGATGCACTACCAAAAGATCGACTTTCACCTGAAAGCACCAATAAAAAAGACGGCTTTGTACACCCTGTTCATATCAGTGGATCTGTGGAAAAAGCTGAAATTCAATTTATCGTACGCGATCACGTTACATCCAATCTAAAGAAACATGAAGATGAACTGGAAGGCATCGCAAAATCGATTGTGGAACAATATCCAAACTGCACCTATACTTTTGTCGTAAAAGAACAATACCGTAATATGAAAGAAGTGCTGGATCAGCATCCTGAAATTATGGAAATCGGTATGGAAGCCATCAACCGTGCAGGAATGGTGGCCGAAAGAAGAAGTATCCGCGGTGGAACAGATGGCTCCCGCCTTTCGTTTATGGGCTTACCCTGTCCAAATATTTTTGCTGGAGGGCATGCTTTCCACGGAAAACAAGAGTGGGTAGCTGTACAAGATATGGAAAAAGCCGTCAAAACAATTTTGCATGTTGTATCTTTATGGGAAGAAAAAGCATAAAGGAAAAATAAATTATAATGAAAAACGACGTATTAAAAGCAATACACTACAGAAGATCCGTATTTCAAGCTTCCTTTACTGAAGAAGAAGTCAGTAAAGAGGATATCTTGAGTATCTTGGAAGCGGCCAATGCTGCTCCAACACACAAAAGAACACAACCTTGGCGTTTTGTGATCTTCCGCAAAGAAGGATTAGAACGTTTAGGCACTGAATTATCACGTATCTACAAATCGGTAACACCTACAGAGAAATATACTGAAGCAACAGAAATAACAATGGGCAAGAAAGCAACACAGTCAAACGTTGCCATTGCGATTGTTGTCAATTATACGGGTGAAGTTCCTGAATGGGAAGAATTGGCTTGTACAGCTGCTGCTGTTGAAAACATGTGGCTGGCTGCACACTCGCTAAATATCGGGGGATACTGGGCGACTCCAGGTTTAATCAATCACTTGGGTGGTTTCTTAAATCTCGAAGAAAATCAAAAATGTATCGGTCTATTCTACTTAGGACACCACCAATCTGAGGCGCGTGAACCTATCCGAACACCCATTGCAGATAAAATTCTTTGGGAAGAGTAAACTGTATTCCTCTCTTATAGAATAACAGCCCATTTTTTAAGAAATGGGCTGTTATTTAAAACCGATCTCTATTTCTTCTCAATTCCAAAACAATGTGGAGGTTTAATGACAGCTGCTTGTGCCGGATTATTTTCCGCTTTGGCGGGGAAAACAATCTTTAAACGTCCTTTTGTTCCCTGCCATTTTGGTCCATTCTGTAGAAGGCGAACCGTTTCATTATAGAGTGATTGATCGGGTTGCCCTTCGGCAGCAATATTGGTGGGCACTCCATTTTTGTCGATCGTAAAATTGACAATAATTTCGTCACCTCCCGCAGGCGCTACCGACCGCTGATTGAGGTACTGTTCAAAAATTTTCCATCCTTCACGGGGTGATGCATCCCCCCCGTCCAGCAAAGGTTGAACAGATACCCTATTTTCAGGTTCACTTAATTCTACATCCGTTGTGCGCTCAGCTTTACCGCTAAAATGTTTAAAATATAGCAGGGCCAATAAAGTCACAAAAAGTACACCTGCGGTAGCACCTATGGCCAAACGCTGCCATGTGAAATACTGGGCGTGTCTTGTTGCAACAGTATCTTCCACCCTACGATTGAGGCGCTGTTGTAAGAGGCTCAATTGCCGGGCATCCACACCATTTTGCAATCGGTAACCATCGATGGCATCTTGTAAAAAGGGATCTTCCAGCGCTTCACGTTCCAACTGAAACATCTCCTCCTTACTCATCAAACCATGGATGTAATTATGGATCCTTGATAATTGATAATTATTTTCCATTTTCTTTCCTTTCCATACAGATTTTCAGATTGCGCTTTCCATTTTGAATAGCACTTTTGACCTTATTCAAGTCATATCCAGTCAAATCTGCAATATCTTTATAACATTTTTGCTCGAGATAAAACAAACGTACACATTCCTCTTGTTCACGGTTTAAAGTTTGCATACAGCCTTCCAGTTTCTCGAAATCCTTTTCTTCCCACTTCGCTTCACTGGTATCATTTAGCTTTTGTTCGCTTTCAAACAAATTGTTTTCAATATCAACCTGCGTCGTCCGCTTATCCTTACGTAATTGTATAAGGCAATAATTTTTACTGTAAACGTGTAACCAGCTCTTAAAATTATCGACTTCATATTGACGAAGCTTCGGTATCAGCTCTTCAAATATCTGCATCACAGCATCCTGACTACGATCGGGATCCTGTAAGTATTTAAAGCACACACCATAAAGCAAAGACATATAGGGCGAATATAGTTTCCCAAGTGTAGACAAGTCACCGCTTGTTTTATAGTGTTGTAAAAGCTCTTTTTCGTTCATGCGCAAATCATTCACCTTAATGATGATTTAATATACAAATTTCCATATATAAAAAAAGGAGCTATTGAAAATTACCGAAAAAACAAAAACCGTCCCCATGATAAAATGGAGACGGTCGATAAGAATATAATATGAATTACGGATTTAATTCCCTTGTTTCCAATTGTATCGCAGTGTAACGCCATAAGTCCTTGGATCTGCAACTACACCTGCGTATTGCCCATAACTTCCAGGTGCCGCCAGCAACTGCTCGTAGTAATCTTTATTTGTTAGATTTCTACTCCACACAAACACCGAAATACCATTCGATCCCCTGAATCCTAGCCTGGCGTTCAAGACCGAATAGGCATCAATATTTAGGTATTGGGATGGTGAAGAACTGGACGAAAATTTAGAACGGTGAAATAGGTCTGCACCTAAAAAGTAAGATCCATTAATCCCGATCAGCTTGCCGCTTTTATTCGCTTCACCACCCAGCGACCAGGACCATTTGGATACACCAGGAAGGACGCCCCCAGAGATGTCTTTAAAAGCCTGAGCTCCGCCAACCTCTTCTAAAGGGACAGGTGCATTGGTAAATTTGACATACTTGGCATCTGTATAGGCCAGTGCTCCATTCAATCGGAGAAAATGTCCGATGTTGATGTTTCCATCCAATTCAACTCCCTTTACACGCACCTTCTCGGCATTGGCCAGATAACCACGGTTCACCCCAGGTTCAGGAGTCTGCACTTGGGTCTGATAGTCTTTGATATCCGTTTGGTAGACGGTCAGATTGAGCAGTGAATTGCGTGTTGGATTCGTCTTCACACCAATTTCCTTATGGCGGACAGCCTCAGGCTTTACTTCCGCGAGATCCAGCAACACTGCTCCATTGGCTGTCGGCAATCCGCCGACGTTGATACCGACAGGTTTATAGCTGATGGAATACGTTGCGTAAGCATTTATCTTCGGATTGAAGCGATATCTTGCGGAGAGTTGACCAGAGAAATTGTCTGCATCCGCATTGACATCAAAAGTCTGATTGGTATATACACCGTTCTTTAAGGCAAGCAGGGCGGGATCTGAGGTCTGCAAACCACCATAGGTCTGCCTATCGTAGTTAGCCACCTTTTTATCGTAGTTGTAGCGCAGCCCTGGGAGGATATGTAATTTTGGCGTCACAGCCCAATCAATCTGTGTATAGGCTGCCAAGCTTGTGCTTTTAATCCCGTAAACGGTCTTGATTCCAAAATTGTCAAATAATCCTGGTGTCTGCCACAAAGCACTGGTAGAGCTTTTTTGAAAACGCCAAAAGGCAGATCCTGTTTCCTCGGTATGTACGGGATCTGTGCCCAGATCCTGCCAAAGGCCAAATAAACCAACAACCCCGCTGACCTTTTCACTGATTTTACCAGAGTATCTGAACTCCTGTGACCACTGGTTATGGACGGAATTACCTGCTGAAACGGTGTATACCGGAAGTCCTAAATAATCGCGGTCATTGAGCGGAACCCATGTCCATGTCCGCCACGCAGAAGTTGAGGTCAGTGTCCCTTCTCCAATCTTGATATCGGCATTCAATGCGACCCCACCCAATTTATTGTCAGCTTTAGATTGAGTATCCAAATCTATCTTACGCTCGAAGGCACTTTTATAAGGCAACTCGTAGCCCAGATCTTTAATAATTGCATCAAACTGTCTGTAGTCCGCACGCTGTGTTTTTACAACTCCGGCAACCGCCCAGCCGTAACCATCGGGTTTCTGTGATGACACATCACCTGAAAGCACCAGTTTGATATTCTCGGTTGGGGTAAACAGCAATTGCCCTCTAAAGCCCAGGTTGTTAATATCATTGATCTTCCTATTGGTATGTACATTAAACAAATTTCCATCCCGTTGTGTGCCAGAGAAAGAAGCTCTCGCAGCCAGGTTTTTGGCCAATGGCCCCGAGATTGAAGTCTTCGCCTGAATAAAACCTTGGTTTCCGTAGCTGACTTCCACATTGGCCTCTGGTGTGAATTGTGGTAAACGTGAGGTTATATTAAATGCACCTGCTGTTGTATTCTTTCCAAAGAGTGTACCTTGAGGTCCACGCAGCACCTCTATCTGGTCGATATCAATAAAGTCCAGCCAAGTCGCGGCAGGGCGGGCGATATATACACCATCAAGATAAAATCCTACACCAGGATCGATCCCATCATTGGTGAGGCCATAAGTTGAGCCCAGTCCCCGGATATTAAGCGTCGTATTACGTGCATTCGATGCATATAACTGAACTGTAGGTACAAGCTCTTTTAGTCGATTGACATTAAATGCCCCTGCATCCTCCAATGCTGCGCCACGAATAATCGATACGGGAATCGGAACATCCTGCAACTGCTCCTTACGACGGCGTGCGGTGACCACTACTTGATCCAATGCTTCCAATCGTGGGGTAAGCTCAATCACTACTGGAGAATGGTCCACCACGATATGACGAGTTTGATAACCAACAATGGATACGATCAATGAAAATGGCAATTTTTGTCCAGTTACAAACTGAAAAACGCCTTTACTGTCGGTTTTCACCTGGTGTGTAACGGCCTCCAACTGAACCGTTACGCCTTGCAGGGGCTCTTTTGTTACGGCGTCAATTACAGTACCTGTTAACGAGGCATTTATAATAGGTTTAGGGTTTTCTACTTGCGCGTAGGCATGGTAAGAACCTGTTAAAAGCAAGCTAAAAATGACGCTAATTCGAAAAATAGCATTTTTTTTCATAAATTTATTCAGTTTAATGGTGAATCTAAAACAAGTGCCAACGCCAATCGATACTTGCTTCATTGTTAAAACTTTGTAAAAGGGAAGCCTCGGCTTCCCTTTTCTAATATAAGAGAGTGTAAGAGAGAAATTTTAACAACACATTCGTTTCTTGTTACTTTTTAGGGTAACAACAGATCCTTCTACCGAAGCAACCAATAAACTTGTTTTTGGAGAGTAATTTTGTTTCATTCTTTTTATCTTGTTATTTTCTTTTATTTCCTGCTGCATAATCGAATCAGTATATGCACTTATCAGGCGGCAATCTCAAACAACTTTAATCACATGTCTTTGTTATAAAATCAATTTCATGGCTAGTTCGATTCATAATCAAGTCAGTCCTTTTTGCTCGCCTTCCTATTTACCTGTAAATCAGATAACGATACAAATATATAAATATTTTTTAAAAGACTACTAATTTGATAGATTTAATGATATTTTTTTTAAAAAATCATTAAACCTTAATTTTAAGACACTTAAAGCAAATAAAAAGCGCCTCAAATTTCTTTCAGCATGAAAAAAATCGCGAAGGCAACCATCCTAATCACCAACTACCCAGCGAAAATCAAGAAGCAAGCGATTGTATAAAAAACGAAGATCTGTGCTACGAATCAGAAAAAAATTCACGCATAAACCCTTGATGAAAAAGCATAAAAAAGAAGGTGTCTAAAAAGTAAAAACAAACCCTCTGAGAATTGAATATTTGAAAAGTACCTGTATAGGGATTCGGTAAAAATTCAAGAAAAAAGGGGCTATCCAAACCTTTTTGGACAGCCCCATCTTTACAGTCATATTTTAACGATCTATTTCACCTTGAAACACTTACCGTCTTAGCGAAATAGCACCAGAGCAATCAATAAGGTAATAATAACATTAAAAGTCTGCGCAATCAGAAAAGCATATAGCGGTTTCTTATTATCTTGAGCAAAAAGATCCTTAAAGTTCGTTTCCAAACCAATGGATGTAAATGCCAAGGTAAACCAGAGGCCCTGTAAATTTTTCAAACTTCCTTTGACGGCATCAATCTTCTCGGGAGATATCACGAATGAAAAGAGCAGCGATGCAAATACAAATCCCAACACAAACTTCGGAAAACGTTCCCATATAATTTTTAGCGTAGGCTTATCCCGCTTGGTTTCATCATCAACCGATTTCGCATAAGTCCAATAAATACTGATTGCAAAAGCAGCCAGTCCCAACAATACGTTTTGGGAAAATTTCACAATGGTACTGATCTTCAACGCTTCTTCTCCTACCAGGGAACCTGAAGCCACGACAGCACCAGTTGTATCAATACTCCCGCCGAGCCAAGCACCGGTAACTTCTTGCGACAAGCCCATCCACTCCGCCATATAAGGCATGAAAATCATCATTGGAATCGCTGTAATAAGAACCAGTGAAATGACATAGGAAAGCTTTTTGCTATCACCTTTAATTGCTCCCGAAGTTGCTATCGCTGCGGAAACACCACAAATAGATACTGCACTCGACAGCATTAGGGACATCTCCTTGTCAATCTTTAATTTTTTACAGATCCAGAACGCAAAGTACCAAACAGACAATACGACAGCCAGTGCTTGAATAAGCCCCAAGGATCCCGCTTTCAGGATATCCCCGAAGATCACGGTAGTCCCGAGCAGAATTAGGCCTATCTTGACATACAGCTCGGTACTGAGCGCCTCTTTAAACCAATTAGGCAGTTTAAAGCAATTGCTGATGACTAAACCGATAATCAAACTAAAAATTACAGCTTCGAGATTGTATTCTTTAACTGTTGCATTCCCTGCCAGCACCAATGCAAATACGGTAAGGATAAATACAACAGGAAATACAACGAATAAATGTTTTACAGATTTCCCCAAAAGAAAGGCGCCCAATATCGCGGTAACGAATACAAAAATAAACTGCTCAAAAAGCTTCATTAAATTTGTCGGGTCGAAAACCGTTGCGACGAGTTCGGCGGAATTACTCCACGAAAAACTAGGTACTGGCGCAACAATTCCTGAGAGTGCGAGAAATATGGTAGCGATCCCCAAAATGACGACTACCCAGTCTTCTGTAAATGTAAATGATCTTGAAGATGTCATATAATGGTTAGGGTTTAAAAGGTTAAATTTAGCATAATTACAGTGACTTTCTAGGATTGTAACACAAAAATGGCCGAAGATTTCTCTCCGGCCATTAACCAAAACCAATAATCTATTATCAATCAAAAACAATATTTATTCTCATCTATCAATTTCTTAGCGATTCGCTGACGTGCATCTTTCACATTAAATGGCTGTGCTTTTGTGAATCTGCGCAAACCAACCAACATCATATTCAGTTCATCACCTTCACCAAAAGAATATAATGCTTCTTTACCGGCAGCGCTGATTTTATCAATAGCACCATACAGATAGATCTTAGCCATATCTTTTGCATAGTCTGCTTTATCAGATCCTGTATGCAGCAATTTTTCTGCACGTAACAAGACTGATTCGGTGATATAAACATACCCGATAATATCTGCAATATTCATGAGGATTTCCTCTTCTTTGGAAAGAGACATCATCAATTTTTGCACTGCTGCTCCCGCAATCAATAACCCAGCTTTTTTAAGGTTTGCCACAATTTTCTTTTCTGCAGCGAAAGGCGCATCGTCCTCTTCACCAAAATCTGGAATAGCGAGAAGCTCTCCAGCTACAGCTTGGGCAGGTCCCATCAGATCCAATTCACCTTTCATGGCCCGTTTTAACAGCATGTCAACGACAAGCAATCGATTCACTTCATTCGTACCTTCAAAGATCCTGTTGATCCGTGAATCCCGATAAGCGCGTTCCATTGGCGCATCTGCTGAGTAACCCATTCCACCATAAATCTGTACCCCTTCGTCAACCACATAATCCAACATCTCCGAGCACCATACTTTGATGATAGCGCACTCAATTGCAAACTGCTCCACAGACTTCAATTTTGCTTTTGCTTCATCCATACCGCCAGCAATCAATGCATCGTAAGCATCATCAATATTTTGACCGGCACGATACGATGCCGACTCCACAGCAAACAAACGTGTTGCCATCTCAGCCAGCTTATACCGAATGGCGCCAAATTTAGAAATCGGCAGATTAAACTGCACACGTTCATTGGCATACTGCACCGCATGGTTGATCACCATACGTGCCGAACCGATCGTGGCAGCGCCCAGTTTTATACGACCAATATTCAGGATATTTACAGCGATCTTAAATCCATTTTCACGATCAGAAAGCATATTCTCTACAGGAACGGCGCAATCATTGAAAAAGATCTGACGTGTTGAAGATCCCTTAATACCCAATTTATGTTCTTCGGGATTCATCGTGATGCCACCAAAATCTTTCTCGACAATAAATGCCGTCAGGTTTTTATCATCATCGATTTTTGCAAATACGATGAAGATATCTGCAAAACCACCGTTTGTAATCCACATTTTTTGTCCGTTGATCAAATAATGTGTCCCTTCGGCATTTAATTTAGCAGAAGTACGACCCGAATTTGCGTCGGATCCAGCATTGGGTTCTGTCAAACAATACGACGCCTTCCATTCACCAGTAGCAAGCTTTGGAACATATTTTGCCTTTTGGGCATCATTACCATAATACAAAATAGGCAGCGTACCGATTCCCGTATGAGCAGACAATGCCACAGCAAAAGAAAACCCGCCACCTACCGCATCGGCAACAAGCATAGAAGTGTTGAAATTCTTGCCGAAACCACCATATTCTTCGGGAATAGAAACACCCAACATCCCCAGTTCACCGGCCTTATCCATCAAACTAGGCATAAGTCCTTCTTCTTGTGCATCGATACGGTCCAGCTTGTTCAATACTTCCGTATCCAAGAAATCCAAGCAGGTCTGACGAATCATTTTGGCTTCTTCATCAAATTCTTCCGGAATAAAAACGGCTGTATAGGGAGTCTCTCTAATCACGAACTCTCCGCCTTTAATTGCTTTATTTTCGCTCATTGTCTTTTTAGATTTATATGGACCAGGAAATCACTGCTTAGTGAAGCTACTGTCCACAATGTTTTTAAATACTTCTATGCGTTATGAGATCAGAGATCCATATTTCGTCTATATTGCTATTCTTAGCGGCTAATTTTAGTCCAATAACTCAAAAATACCAGCAGCTCCTTGACCAGTTCCGACACACATCGTCACCATGCCATATTTTTTGCCTCTGCGTTTCAACTCGTTTAAGACTTGGACCGTCAATTTAGCTCCTGTACATCCAAGTGGATGCCCTAAAGCGATGGCACCGCCATTGACATTTACTTTCTCTTCGTCTAATCCAAGTTCACGAATTACGGCTAGCGATTGAGAGGCGAAAGCTTCATTCAGCTCAAAGAGGTCAATATCTTCCTTTTTAAGACCGGCTTTTGCCAAAGCCTTGGGTATGGCATAGATAGGTCCGATACCCATAATGCGAGGTGGAACACCTGCTACAGCAAAACTAACGAGCTTTGCTATAGGTTTTACACCAAGCTCTTTCACTTTTGCTTCAGACATCACCAAGACAAATGCAGCCCCATCAGAAGTTTGTGAGGAATTCCCTGCTGTCACGGAACCATTCGCTGCAAAAACTGGTTTTAATTTCCCTAAAGCCTCCAGGGAAGTATCGGCTCGAGGACCTTCATCCGTATCAACAACATATTCACGTGTTGCAATCTTGCCGTCTTTCAAGTAATTTTCCTTTACCGTGATAGGCACAATGCCATCTTTCAAATGACCATTTTGAATAGCTGCAACTGCCTTTTGATTTGATTTAAGTGCAAAAGCATCCTGATCTTCACGTGAGACATTGTAATCTTTGGCTACAGCTTCGGCAGTCAATCCCATACCCCAATACCAATCGGGATGCTCTTTTGCCACGACAGGATTAGGCACAATTTTCCAACCTCCAAAGGGCATTCCGGACATCACCTCTACCCCACCGGCGATAATAACATCTGCCATGCCAGTCTTGATCTTTGCTACGGCTGTTGCAATAGTCTCCAAACCTGAAGCGCAGTACCGATTAACGGTTACTCCCGGGACCTTATCCGTATCCAATCCCATCAGTGAAATGAAACGAGCCATATTGAGTCCCTGCTCCGCTTCCGGCATAGCATTCCCAACGATGACATCGTCTATATCTTCTTTATTTAAATTTGGCACAGTGGATACAAGATGTTTAATAACATCCGTGGCTAAATCATCCGCCCGCATGAAGCGAAATACTCCCCGCGGCGCTTTGCCTACTGCTGTACGAAATCCTGCTACTATGTATGCTTCCATTATTTTTAATTTTTTCGTGAGTAGTGATTTTTAGTTCCGTAAAGGCTTACCCTTGGTCAGCATAAATTGAATCCTTTCAAGCGTTTTGCGTTCGGCACAAAGCTCGAGGAAAGTTTTACGTTCAAGATCCAGTAGATACTGTTCAGATACTTCGGTCGGTGACGATAAATTTCCACCACACATCACCCAGCCTAGTTTTTCCGAGATCTTTCGATCATAATCAGAGATATAATTACCTTCACGCATCGACGAAGCCCCCACATACACGATCCCTAATCCTTGGTTTCCTAAAACCTTGATATCATTGCGTGGAGCAGGCTGAACATAACCCTCATCAGCCAATTCCAGTGCCTTTGCTTTGGCATCTGCCAAAAGGCGGGCACGGTTCATTGTAATTGCAAATTTATCTTTCTGCAAATAGCCGAGTTCATAGGCTTCATAAGCAGAAGTCGAAACTTTCGCCTGCCCAATGGTCAGGAATTTATCTTTCAAGGTGTTCTGAACAATCTGATCCTCCTTAAATTCCTCCGAGGCACGTAGTGTGAATTCTTTGGTTCCACCGCCACCGGGAATAACACCAACGCCAAGTTCAACCAAGCCCATATAGGTTTCGGCGTGAGCCTGCACAAAATCAGCATGCATGGAGAATTCACAGCCCCCACCGAGGGTCATTTGAAATGGCGCAACGACTACAGGTATTGACGAATAGCGTAAGCGCATGGATGTATTTTGAAAGGCACGGACTGCCATATTCAATTCATCAAAATCCTGTTCTACGGCCATCATGAAAATCATTCCAATGTTGGCGCCAGCAGAAAAGTTCTTCCCATCATTGGACACCACTAAACCGCGATATTCCTTTTCAGCGAGATCAATAGCTTTATTCAAGCCCTGGATAACATCTCCGCCGATGGTATTCATCTTGGTATGAAATTCACAGTTAATGATACCATCGCCAAGATCAATAATAGAAACCCCCGTATTTTTCCAGATTGTTTTACTTTCCCGAATATGATCCAATACGATCAGATCTTCCGTTCCGGGAATAGCTTTATAAGATTTGGTCGCAATATCATAATAGTGACGTACACCATTTTCAATTTTATAGAATGATTCACATCCCACTTCCAACATCTCGTGTACCCAGGAAGCAACCTCCCCATCCTGACCTGGAAGTCGTTTTTCTTCGGCCTTAACTTTAGCTAAGGTCTCTCGGACACCTAGCGCATCCCATACTTCAAATGGTCCTAACTCCCAACCAAATCCAGCACGCATGGCATCATCAATGCGGAAGAAGTCATCTGTAATTTCGGGAACACGGCGGGATACATATTCAAACAATGGATAATGCATGGCACGGAAAAGTTCCGCCGCTTTATCGCTCCCTTGTTCATATACTTTCATCCGCTTGCGGATATCCTCCACAGGCTTGGTGGCTTCCAAAGTAGCTGATTTCACTTTTTGTTGTGAACCAAATTCCAGTGTTTTTAGATTTAGAGACAAAATCTCCGAATTACCATCGGCAGCTTTTACTTTTTCATAAAACCCTTTCTTGGTTTTCTCACCCAACCATTTATTCTCTACCATCTTACTGATGAATGTTGGAAGTTGAAAGACACCCTTGGCTTCATCTTCAGGCGCATTCTGCGCCAGCCCATTGGCAACATTCACCAGGGTATCAAGCCCTACAACATCAGCCGTACGAAAAGTTGCCGATTTAGGATGCCCCATTGCGGGACCGGTATATTTGTCGACCTCTTCCACTGTCAACCCAAGAGGTTCCACCAAATGAGTAACCGCCAACATCGAATAAACACCGATACGATTACCAATAAATGCAGGTGTATCTTTACATAATACAACCGATTTCCCCAGCATCTTATCGCCAAAGTGAAGAATAAAGTCAACTACCTCGGGCTTCGTGTGCGGTGTGGGAATAACCTCCAATAAAGGAAGATAGCGTGGCGGATTGAAGAAGTGTGTACCGCAGAAATGATCTTTAAAATCTTCACTTCTGTCCGCTGTCATTAAATGAATAGGAATACCAGAAGTATTGGAAGTAATCAATGTTCCAGGTTTACGAAATTGCTCAACACGCTCAAAAACAGACTTTTTAACATCAAGTCGCTCAACAACAACCTCTATGATCCAGTCCACATGAGCAATGTCTTTTAGATTATCATCAAAATTACCTGTTTTGATACGTCTGACAAATGACTTGCTATAAATTGGCGAAGGGTTTGTTTTTAAAGCCGTTTCTAGAGAGCTGTTGACAATTCGGTCCCGAACGACCTTACTCTCCAGCGTGAGACCTTTGGCTTGTTCCGCGGGCAGCAGTTCACGTGGAACGATATCCAACAATAAAACTTCAACACCAATGTTAGCAAAATGACAAGCAATTCGCGAGCCCATAACACCCGAACCGAGAACCGCCACTTTTCTAATATTTCTGTTCATCATAACATATTTATTATGCACTTCTGTACATTTGGTTTAACTTCTAAACGACTACTTCTTCCTTGTAACTGGTTGCAAGCTCATTGAGTTTCGCTAAAGAAGCAATCAATTGATCACGTTCATTTTCTGAAAAATTATCCGCTAAGTATTGATTGAAATTACGCACCACATCCTTGGCAATTCTTCTTTTCTCCCGACCCAATTCAGTCAAGTATACTTTTACTGACCTCTTGTCGGTCTCACTCGTCTCACGGTATATAAATCCCAATGACTCCAAATTATTCAACACCCGAGACAAACTAGTTGTTTTAACTCCTGTCAAATTTGCAATCTGAGAAACAGGTGTACCCTCTTTATGGATGTTAATCAAAATATAACCCGCAGCCTGGGTAAAGCCGTACTGCGAAGCAATTTGATTATATTTATTGGCAATTGTCTGCCAGCCTGTTTTTAAAAAATAGTCGATTGTCTGATTTTGGTTCATAAGCGTACTCACAAGCTATTTATTATGCTTGCATAACAAATATACCAGTTAGTAATCAGAATAACAAGATCCAAAATATAAATTTTGTCATATATTCGTCAGCATGACGCTGCCCCATGTTTTTTAGCCGAAACTACCGACAACAGAAAATGTGGAAAACTTTTAAGCACTGAAATACAACCAAATAAAACAAAACACAAAACTTTTATTAACAGCCCCTGTTTAATAATCAAAATTAATTCCGTTAACTTTGTCCTGAACAAACATCAACACCGTATGGCTTTAGTAAACATACCTCGCTTGGACTTGCTACATTATACTCAAGGAACCCAAGAACAACGAAATCAATTCATCCAAGATATTGGCAAGGCTTTTAACGAAACGGGCTTTGTAACGATTGCAAATCATGGCTTATCAAAAGAGCTGATTGAAGAATTATATCAGGTAGTGCCTGAGTTTTTTGGTTTGCCGACCGAGACGAAGGAAAAATATGAATTTCCAGAACTTGCAGGTCAACGTGGCTATACAGCAAAAGGAAGAGAAAAAGCGAAAGATGCGAAGACTCCTGATTTAAAGGAATTTTGGCAACGCGGTCAAACGATCGTTGGTGAAGAATACTCCAAAGCTGATTTTCCGGACAATCCTGAAGTGGCTGAAATACCTCGCTTTAATGGTGTGACAGCTGAGGTCTATAAAAAATTAGAAGATACAGGCCGGGACTTATTAAAAGCGATTGCTACCTACCTTGATCTGGAAGAAGATTACTTTGAAAAATATGTTATCAACGGTAATTCTATTCTACGTGCAATACACTACTTCCCAATCAGCGATCCGGATGCCTTATCTCCAGATGCTGTACGTGCAGGCGCTCACGAAGATATCAACCTCATCACCTTATTGATTGGGGCTAGTGCGGATGGACTTGAAGTATTGACAAAAGACGGAGAATGGTTCCCTATCAAAGCCAAAGGTGAAGATATCGTCATCAATGTGGGTGATATGTTGCAACGGTTAACAAACAATAAGTTGAAATCCACTACGCATCGCGTAGTAAACCCGCCACGTGAAAAAATGGGTACTTCCCGTTTTTCTATTCCATTCTTTTTACATCCCAAATCCGCCATGAGTTTGGCTTCATTAGATTCCTGCATCGATGCAGAGCACCCGAAAGTCTACGAAGATTATACCGCTGGTCAATACCTGGATGAACGCTTAAGAGAAATCGGATTAAAAATGTAACACTCCGCATCATTTAAATTGGTTTAAATGAGCAGAACAGCATATAAAAAAGAAATGGCCGATCTTAGGATCGGCCATTTCTTTTTTATGGATATGAAAGCTATTTCAACTTATAACCTATACCGACATTCATAAAGATATTATGCAATCCGAAACTAATACTTTCAAATCCGGTTTTCATAATATTATTGAAACCATAATCCAACTGTGCCAACGCAAAGAATCTTTTGTCGATAGCATAATGGGCTCCCAAACTCATACCAACATCAATACTCCTAACACTCTCCGAGAAATCATAATCGGCATTATCCACAACAATTTTATTTCCAGTAGGTTCTTCATGTCTAAGATAGCCATTGTAAGCCTCGCCATAAAATTCCTTTTTTACCGCAAAAGAAATATAAGGACCTGCCTGCACATTCCAACGATTTGAAAGCTGATAAGTCGCTTGAATCGGCACAGACAGATACAGATTATGCACTTTGGTTGTAATATCACCCGTATAATAACCTCTCAGCTCCTCTTTTGCATCATTCACAGCATTGAATGTCGTCTTATATCCCTTAACACTCGCTTTTGTATCCATTCCCTTTCCTTCGAAGACGAGTCCCAAGGATACTCCCCATTTGGGATCAATATGATAGTTTGCCCTTGCTCCGACAAAAAAGGGAACATTCGGGTTATAGCTTTTAATTTTTCGGATTTCACGTGGCAGTGAAAGCGGTGCGGCTCCGCCAATCTTACCGCCAACCATCACATCAAAACCTAATTTACTTTCACCCGATGTATTTTCCTGCGCATTTGCAACAGACCCTATCAAAACCATCGCAGCCAGTGCGATTGTATATTTTATCATTTTCATTATTTCTTCGTTACAATTTTGAGATCATCCACCGTTAACTTACTACCGACAGCACCAATAAAATTATCACCATATTTACTCGAAGACATCACAATAGCAATGCTATAATCCAAATTGGCAACGTCAGCATCATTTACTTTCGCCGTGTACTTAAATGGCAATGTAAACTTGACAAAACCATTGGTCGCTGTTGCGCCACCATTTTCCAGCCTGGCTATAGCCACTATACTTGGATCTTTCAAAATATTATGTCCAGTCAAATAGGAAACTTTCTTCTTCGGATCAGGCTCCGAATCCATCAGCTGCTTCCGATTATAAAAAACCGCATAGATATCACAGGAATCTTTGGTATTGACCGGCTTCATGTTTTCGTCCGTCACCGTCGCGCCAGGACTATATTTATAGTAACCTTCCAAAACCAACGGTATCTGATTGAAAGGAAGACCAAACTGCGTTGCCGAAAGTGGATCTGTCAATACAGGTCCCGTGTCAAACGCTCCTATAAAAAGATTTCCCGCAGCAATAGGTTTCTTGAACATCGCCCCAAAAGCACCGGTCAACTTCGTTTCCAATAAAGCCGCTTTCGATCCTGAATGTGCATCCGAACTCGTTTTAGTAGGGTATGACTCGGGCTCCTTTGCACCTCCTCCCAAGCTCAATGTCAAGGAGAAACTTGGATTTCCGGAAGCCCAATTATAGAAATCCTGGCCATCAATTTTATTATAAAATATGGTGTATTTATCATCTTTATCAATCGCCGTATCTTCAAAACCATATTCTGTTGGAACAAATCCACCATCTGTTTTCACAATTTTAATCAGGTAGTTCTTTGTAAACTGATGATCTTCGGACGTAACTTTATAATATACGCCGTTTTTTAGCAATTCATCAACGATTACTTTATTCATATCCTGAGTTCCGACCGGCATATTCAAAGAATCCTTCAAAAGCTCAATCGAGGCACCAGGAGTCAGGTCAAAAGTCATATTCAACTTGGTAAGATCATGAATATTGGGCTGAAGATAAAGTGTAACTTGCGTATTTGAGATGACCGGGTTCAGCAAGAAGACATCTTCATCGGCATGAACACCGACAATATCCGCTTCCATATTTAGCGCTTCTTCCTTTATACAACTTCCCAAACTGAAAAGAAGCATAAAACAGATTACCCACGAGTAATTTCGTGTTCGTTTCATAAAAATAATATTTAGTGTAAATTTAATGATCGATGTTATTGAGCGATACATCGATTTGGCAAAGCTACCATTCCTCGCTCCAAAAACAGTCCTTTTAACACCTTTTATGCACCAAGCAACTAATTCTTTACACGTAAACCACACTTAGCGCTCACTTATTTCTTGTCTAATCTTCACGGGCAGGCTTTCGACAATAAGTTGATAGCTATGTAAAATTAACTCTTCAAGCTTTCTATCATCAAGTTCCCGATTGGCAATAACGGTATTCCAATGCTTTTTATTCATATGATACCCCGGAAGCACTGTGTGTTCGTGCCTTTCACGCAGTTCGATTGCCCACTCCGGATTACACTTCACATTAAACCGCAGCTCATCAATCTGATCCAGTCCCACCAATAAAAAAATCTTGCCACCAACCTTAAATACCAGTGTATCCGGACCAAATGGCGTCTCTTCCATAACTGGCCCAATAGACAAACAATATTCTCTCAGATCTTCAATGTTCATATTTTTTGTTTTAGTTATCCTTTAAGTTAATCTGAATGCCCTTCATAAAATGGACAATAATTCATATAAAGCTAACAAAAACAGCGGGTCGTTTTACTTAAAATCTTTTAATCTTTAGCAAAGGCGATATTAAACCTATTGGCAATAAAGCAATATGGATACAAAGAAAAACAAATGCGGAATAAACTGGACTTAGACAATGAAAAGGATAGGACAACCTCGGTCTTTATAGGAATTATCGACGGACATAAAGCGGTACTCATTCGGAGCTTCTTCGCTTGTAACCGAAGAAGCTCCGAATGAGTACCGAACAAGTACCGAGGAAGCACCGAACAAGCAGCGTTAAAAGGCAGAATATATTATACTGAAATAGGCTTACATATACCGAAGTTAAACGCCGATTGTTACAGCGAATTCTTTCACTTTTTCAAACCATGCTCAGGAACGACCAGGTCTACTCCTGAGATGATTATCCGGTTAAACTTAGAAATTGCCAGTCTGTTATAAAGATGAATTTTTTCTTATTTTTCTAGCAAGGCCTGGATTTCCTTTTGGATTTCGGTTCCTTTATCGGCATTGTACCACTTTTGAATCTCCTCTTTGATTTCGGAGAAATCTGCCCCTTGCGCTTTCATATTCAAAAACAGCTCCTGGCAGGCTTGAGGTCTTGGACCCCAGACAGCCAAATCCTGCCCCTGTTCATTACGTATCACCAGAATTGGAATAGATTTACCTCCGTTGGTTAAATAAGAATCGATCAGAAACGGAGCGCTGTCACGCAGTTGGATATCCACCGTGATATTGGGATTTTTTGAAGCCATCTTCGCCAACATTGGCACCGAATGCGCTGCATCCCCGCACCAAGGTTCAGTAATAATGATCCATTGTTGCTTTTCAGTAATTGACTCCACAAATTGTTCAAAAGTCGACGTTGGTTCAAAGCGTTTCAACCAACGGCCCATTCTTGTCCAGTTCATTTTTGTGTACTGATAATATTCATCATCTTGATAGGCAGGGTGATTCTCAGGATGATTTAAGATATCTTCGAATTGTTGTAAGTAATTTTCAAACGTCATAATACCAATTTTGTGCAAAGGTAAATTTTACTTCTAACTTTCTCAAACAACCTTCCGCCAACAATCTGTATTGAATGCAATAAAAAAAATGATGCTCAAAAAGTACATGTATAGCAAGAAAAAAATGATTTCCTCTACCTTATATACCAAAGATTTTACATTCAGAAGAGATGTTTTACATTTATTAACGATTAAGTAAATTATATTTGAAAGATACAACCCGTACATGAAAAGATTAGTTCAATTAATACTTTTACTATTTATCGTCATCAACAGTGCTTACTCCCAAATAAACATCAAGGGGAGGATTCTAGACAAGGCGGATGACAAGCCCCTGACCAATGCTTCCATTATTTTACTGAACCGCGATTCAGTCCTCCGTTATTTTAACCGAGCCAATGAAGAGGGAAAATTCCAGGTCAAAAATATCAAACCCGGGAGCTATATTATTTTGGCCACGTACCCCAAGTTTGAACTATATAGTGATACGATCCAAATTGCAGACAAAGATCTCGATCTGCATGATATCAAAATAAATTCCCAAAGAAATGTTTTGCAGGAGGTGATTGTCACCCGACGTCTTCCAATTACACTGAAAGGCGACACCATCGAATATGATGCGGCGAGTTTTGCAACAGAAAAGAATGCGAAGTTAGAAGATTTACTACGCCGTCTACCCGGTTTTACGGTTACGGGAGATGGAAGTATCACTGCTCAAGGGAAATCAGTACAGAAGGTTTTTATTGATGGGGAAGAATTTTTTGGTTATGATCCTAAAATAGCCATTCGAAATGTACGGGCAGATGCCGTTGACAAGGTGCAGCTCTATGAGAAAAAATCGGAGGAAGCTGAGTTGTCAGGCATCGATGATGGCGTAAGAATTCAGACAGTTAACGTCGTACTCAAAGAGAAAGCAAGAAAGGGTGTCTTTGGAAACATGGAAGCATTGGCTGGATCAAAAGAATTGTATGCGGGAAATCTCTTTGCGGCCAAATTTAATAAGACTGAGCGGATTGGCATCACCGCGAGTCACAACAACATGGGCAGTTCAAGCGGTCGTGAAGGCTCTCTACGCATGAACAACCAAATTACGGGCGCACCACTGAACACCAACCTTGGTGCCAATTATGAAAATCAGTTCTTCAAAAAAGCCCTAAAAGTCAATGCCAACTATGGTTACGACAACAACAGCAACAGGAACCACTCGGAGACTTATAATAAGAATGTACTGCCAGACGAGTCCATTCAGGAAAAAAACAGCAAAAACGATAATGAAAGGCATAGTCGAAGCAATGGTTTAAGGTCAAACCTTAACATGCGACTGGATTCCACGCAAACTATGGAACTTCAATCCAATGTCAATTGGGCCAACAATTCTAATCTAACTTACACAGACAGCAAAACGGGCGACGGATCAGGTAATCCGATCAGCGACTTTAGAGAGAACAATCAATCCAATTCTTCAAGCTCCAATAATAATTTCCGTTTAAATTATAGAAAACGGTTAAAAGCGGGTCGTTCTGTAAACCTAATGGTCGGGAACAACCACAAAGAGTCAAATTCAGACAGCAAAGTCTATTCGCGAACCTATTTCTACAAAACAGGAGACAGCACAATTATTGACCAAGACCGGCACGGACGGAATAGCGGAAATGACTTCAACTCGTCAATTAACTTCAACAACCGAATCAGCGATTACATTAATTTGGCGCTAGGTTATAGCTTTAATCATTCGAAGAATACGAACACACAAAACTCGACAGACAATATCACGCAAAAGTTCGATTCGCTGTATTCTCAAAATCAGATTGACAATAACACCAATCAAGGTGTTAATATTAACTTTTCTTATCGTAAAGAAAAGCTGGAAATCAATTTTTCAAACCGTACGTTCTACAAGAATCAAAAGTTAAATGATAGTTACAGGTCAATCGATCTCGCCCGGAATTTTTGGGACAACAATTTAAATGTTGATGCGAATTATCGCCTTTCAAATAGCAAAAATATACGTTTAGCTTATCAAAGTTCGAATATCATTCCATCCTTTGATCAGTTACAACCGCTGCAACCTCAGACCAACCCTTTGTTTCAACAAGTTGGTAATCCTGACCTAAAACGCGCGGTGAACAATAATATTTCGGCCAACTATAGTGCTTTCAGTTTATTGAAAGGAACCAATATCAATATCAACGGAAACTTATCTTTCGTAAATAATCCGATTGTCAACAAAACAACCATACTGGACAACTCTGCCCAGATCAGTACTTATGAAAATCTATCCGGCAAATCCAACTGGAATGGCGGTCTGAATATCAACCACATGCAACCTTTGGCCAATCGACGTATCAATTTTAACAAAAGTGCAAATGTTAGATTTAACAACAGCTATAGCTACACCAAATTTGAAGGCGGACAATCCGGCGGCGAGTTTCTGTTGAACAATGCAAAGAATACCAACTTTAGCCTAGGTTCAAGCTTAAATGAACAAGATTCAGAAGGGTTCGATTTCGACCTTTCTGCAAACGCCGGCTTTAATATCCAGCAAAACTCGATCAACACACAATACAACGCAACAAGTTTTCAAGGTGGGACCTCGGCCTATGTCAAATACTTTCTACCGAAGAAGTTTAATATCATGGCCAACATTTTCTATAGCTACACAGGACCTACGAAACTCTATAAGAAATCAATCAATCAATTTTATACCAATATCGAATTGGAGAAAAAAGTACTGAAAGATGAGAGCATGACACTCAGCGTAAAGGCCTTTGACCTTTTCAACACCTTTAACAACACACGCCGTAATGCGAGTGACACCAACTATTCTGAATCTGTTCAACAAGTATTGACGCAGTATTTTTTGGTCGGTGTAAAATGGGATTTCAACAAATATCTAGGGAAAGGAAATGATTAAAAAAATATATTTAACACTAATCATCTGCTGCTTGTATGGTTTATCCCTTCAGGCACAATACGCCTATTTTGGAAGTAGGGGTACCATCAGTTTTGACAAAGTCACCTACACAAAAGCACGCATACGGCAAATGTCCAACGACATGAACTCGAAAGGAATGGACAGGGGTATGGGAATGATGGAATATCTCGACAAGGTACCGGATTCACATACAGAAAAATTAAACTTCTACTTTGATGAGAATGCTACCGTGTTGATGCCCGAGGAAAGCCAGGATACCGAAAAACAACGTACTGAAGTAAAAATGGCTGCACCTACGATAAGTTCGGCCAATGGCAGAGGGGGCAGATCACAGGGTGCGGCCCGAAGCGGAGGAAACCAAAGGGGGCAGTTTAGAGGCGGTGCCAACAAGAATGGCAAAGTCCTCTACCAGGATCTGAAAGCTGGTACAGCAGACATCCAGCTTGACATCGACGAAAAATACATTCTTTCGGAAACATTGGACAGCATCACTTGGCGTTTCACCGAAGAGTTCCGCAATATTGCCGGTGTAAACTGCCGAAGAGTCAACGGTGCCACCAAAGACTCACTTTATCTGATTGCTTACTATTCGGAAGAAATCCCAGTATCGGCAGGACCAGCCTTGAGCCATGGCCTCCCGGGAATGATATTGGGTCTTGTCATCCCAGAAATGCACATTCAATATTGGGCTACAAATATCGCCTATACCAATAAACTTGTTCCTTCTGACTGGCGTGATAAGAAATCAAAAAAAATGAAACTTGCCGAATTTTCGGAAATCTTTGGCAGATATATGCCACGTAATCGCCAAAACGAGTCAGCAAAAAAAAGGATATTAGAGCAACTGGTGTATTGAAAATGTCAGTTTGGCAGTACCTAAAGACAAATTGATGACAAATAGTGTTTTTTTTACAAAACTTTTGGATTGGCATAAGGGTTGATAATAGACTGATAGAATTTATTTAAGTAAAAAATTAAAACACAAGATATGTCTAAAATTATAGGAATTGACTTAGGTACTACAAACTCATGTGTTGCCGTAATGGAAGGTAACGAGCCTGTAGTAATTACGAACAACGAAGGTAAACGTACAACTCCTTCGATCGTAGCTTTCGTAGAAGGTGGCGAGCGCAAAGTTGGGGACCCAGCAAAGCGTCAAGCAATTACTAACCCGCATAAAACTATTTATTCCATCAAACGTTTTATGGGTCTTTCATACGATGAAGCTGTGAAAGAAGCTGAACACGTACCTTATAATATCGTTAAAGGTGACAACAATACACCTCGTGTAGAAATTGATGACCGCAAATATACACCACAAGAGATCTCTGCAATGATTCTTCAAAAAATGAAGAAAACAGCTGAGGATTTCTTAGGTCAAGAAGTAACTGAAGCTGTTATTACAGTTCCTGCATATTTCAACGACGCACAACGTCAAGCAACAAAAGAAGCTGGTGAAATCGCTGGTTTATCTGTAAAACGTATCATCAACGAACCTACAGCTGCAGCTTTAGCTTACGGTTTGGACAAAGCACACAAAGACATGAAAATTGTTGTGTTTGACTGTGGTGGTGGTACACATGACGTTTCGGTATTGGAATTAGGTGACGGTGTATTTGAAGTTAAATCTACTGATGGTGATACACACTTAGGTGGTGATGACTTTGATAACGTAATCATCAACTGGTTGAACGAAGAATTCAAAAGTGAAAACAATGGCTTTGACTTGAAAAAAGACCCAATGGCATTGCAACGTTTGAAAGAAGCTGCTGAGAAAGCGAAAATTGAATTATCAAGCGCAACTTCTACTGAAATCAACTTGCCATATATCACTGCTGATGCAACTGGTCCAAAACACTTAGTTCGTTCATTATCACGCGCTAAATTTGAGGCTTTGGCAGCTGACTTGATCAAGAGAACAATTGCTCCTTGTGAGTCTGCATTGAAAAATGCTGGTTTCAGCAAATCTGATATTGATGAAATTATCTTAGTAGGTGGTTCTACTCGTATCCCTGCAATCGTTGATGCTGTAAAAGCATTCTTCGGAAAAGAGCCTTCTAAAGGTGTAAACCCGGATGAAGTTGTAGCTTTAGGTGCTGCGATCCAAGGTGGTGTATTGACAGGTGAAGTAAAAGACGTTTTATTATTGGATGTTACTCCACTTTCATTAGGTATTGAGACAATGGGTGGTGTGATGACTAAATTGATCGAAGCAAATACAACAATTCCAACTAAAAAATCGGAAACGTTCTCTACTGCTTCAGACAATCAGCCATCTGTAGAAATTCACATCTTACAAGGTGAGCGTCCTATGGCAAACCAAAACCGTACAATCGGCCGTTTCCATTTGAATGACATTCCACCAGCTCCTCGTGGCGTTCCTCAAATCGAAGTTACTTTTGATATTGATGCGAATGGTATCATCAAAGTATCTGCAAAAGATAAAGCTACTGGAAAAGAACAAAATATCCGTATCGAAGCATCTTCAGGTTTGTCTGACGACGAAATCAAACGCATGAAAGAAGAAGCTGAAGCAAATGCTGATGCTGACAAAAAAATGAAAGAAGAAGCTGACAAAGTAAATGCAGCTGATGCTTTAATCTTCTCAACTGAAAAACAATTGAAAGAATATGGCGATAAAATTTCAGCAGATAAAAAAGCGCCAATTGAAGCTGGCTTAACAAAATTAAAAGCTGCTTACGAAGCGAAAAACTTTGCTGATATCGACGCTGCTTCCGAAGAATTGCAAAATGCTTGGAATGCTGCCTCTGAAGAAATGTATGCTGCTTCTCAAGGTGCTGCACAACAACCTCAAGGTGATGCAGGTCAAGCTCAAGGTGGAAACCAAGGTGGTGATGATGTAACTGACGTAGATTACGAAGAAGTGAAGTAATCACTCCTCCTCATAAAAAAAGCTCCGGGATTAATCCTGGAGCTTTTTTTATGTCTATCATTTTCACTATCTCACTTCACATTCAACGAGATCCTGCTTATGGATTTCCAGCTACTTCTTATTTTTATAGTGACTTAATATTCCTTTGTCCAATGTCGCCCATATACCTGCTGGCATAGCCGCCTTCTTTAAGGCATTATTTGTCCAGGTATTGCAAGAATAAAACATGCTATAGGCTCCCTTTGCTTCATAAAAAGCATCTGAGTCACCATACTGTGCATCTGTCTTCACCAAAATAGTTTCCGCTTGATTTCGATCCAACGAATCTTCTATATATTTTATCAGATCCCGGTATTGGGATCTACTGATCTGATAAGCAAAACATAACTCATCCTGCTGAACCGTATTGTAATAGGTCACATGAATGGCAGACTCCCCCAATCCAAAGGCAGCAACAAAGGCCGTCGATGCTTTTAAATCCTTCCATTCTGGTGTATCCAAATAGAATCCTTTATCACCCCAACCGATACCCACATACCGATATCCGCTATGTTTCCCAACTGTATTCCCATAAGGAAATAGTTGCGACCAATCCATTTCTTCGTTAACGACAGGCAATACAATATCGGTATGAATACCATTGGACTGAACAAAAACCTGAATCGTCTTCTCTTCGTCTATATTCTTCTTTGGAGCCGAAATTCTTGACAGACTGTATTCAGCAACAATATAGAGCACACAAAAAGACAACAATCCTAAAATAATATAACCAAACACTTTAAGAATTTTTTTCATCTAAGATCTATTTCCGCTCAATTAATCTAGCGCACAGGTAAAAAAAAACCTGTATTGCTTGACAATACAGGTGAAAGATAAGCTATTTCTTTTAGCTCTTAAAATAACTTTTCAGGATATATTCCATCAGCTACTAATTTCGAAATCGATTCTTGTACGATAGGTTTATCTTCTTTATAAGTTACGCCAAACCATTTCGAAGAAGTTGGGATCACTTTAAAATCAGCCAACTTATGTTTCACCATATAATCCGGTACGGAAGGAATGAAAAATTCTGCTTTTAAATTCTCCTTATTTTCCTCAACAAATGCAGGGAACATCGCCTGGGCCACTTCGAAAATCTTTGGTGTAAAACCCCAAAAGTTCATCGAAACGCGGGTTTTTGGATCTAGGTCTGTTTCAACACCATTTTCTTCAAAAACGATTTTGCGATCGTCACCCTCACCTTTGTAGTATATATTTGTACGTTCAGTTACACTTTCCATGTGACCAGAAGAGGTAACCTCACATACTCCGCGTGAAACATAACCATAATCAGACATGGTATTTCCAACCTGGAAGCCCATCAATGACATTTGCTCATCAGAAACTTCAGTTGTTAAGAATTGGGCCATTTTTTGAAAGGAATCCGAGCCATAGAAATCGTCTGCATTGATTACACAAAAAGGTTCATGCACTTTATCCTTAGCGCTCATCACCGCATGGGCAGTACCCCAAGGTTTAGTTCTTTCGATAACGTGGTTAACACCGAATTTCGTTAGGTCAAAATCTTGAAAAGCGTAATCTACTTCTATTTTACCTTTCAATTTTTCATCAAATACCGATTTCATCTTTTCCAGAAATTCCTCCCGGATAATGAATACAACTTTTCCAAATCCTGCGCGAATGGCATCGTAAATAGAATAGTCAATAATTGTCTCGCCGTGTGGGCCAAAACCGTCTACTTGTTTTAAAGAACCATACCGGCTAGCCATTCCTGCTGCCAAAATCAAAAGGGTTGGTTTACTCATATTTAAATTGCGTTAATAGAATTTTCTTTTCGTCCGCAAACTTAGCTAAATTTGCCCTTAAAAGCAAATTTAGCTAAGTTCAGCTCCACCTTCAAAGGTATAGTATTGAAACGAAAAGAATCAAAAAATTATTGTTATTTCTTTTTTAAGAATGCGTTTAATAAACCCGTCGCTAATTTACCCAAAAACTTAACTCCTTCCCGTGCTAGAGTCGTTGTCGCAGTTCGTTGTGCAGCCTCCAAAGGCGTCTGTCTCCTGGAAGAAGGCCGACTTGCCTTCTCTGCTTCTTTTTCCTGCGCCGCACGTTGTTGTTCCTGCTCAGCTGCCTGCATTCGCTCATCTATGATTTCAGCCGCAGAACGATTTTCTTGTCGCTCCTGATATTTAGCTTTCAAATCAGACTGATTGATAATCTGGTTGATTGTTGCATCAGCTGCAGGGCCCATCACGGCACGTGCCGGCACCAAATGCGTAGCAACAACCTCTGTAGGAATACCTTTGTCGTTCAATACGGTAATCAATGCCTGTCCCGTCCCCAAAGCCGTCAAAACCTGATCAATTTCATAAAAATCAGATTTTGGATACGTCTTAACCGTCTTCTTTAAGTTTTCAGCATCGTTGGGTGTAAAGGCACGCAATGCATGCTGCACCCGATTTCCCAATTGTGCCAATACAGACTCCGGTACATCGGTTGGAGACTGTGTACAGAAGAAAACACCTATCCCCTTCGAACGGATAAGACGAATAATCTGATCCACCTGTGTCAAAAAGGCTTTAGGAGCTCCGTTGAACAGCAGATGGGCTTCATCAAAGAAAAAGACCAGCTTCGGTTTATCCAGGTCGCCCACTTCGGGCATATTTTTAAACAATTGTGCCAATAAACTCAATAAGAATGTAGAATACAGTATGGGCTGATCTTGCACATCGGAAATATTCAACAGGCTAATCACGCCCTTACCATCTACTTTTTGAAACAAATCGTTGATATCAAACTCTTTCTCGCCAAAGATATGAGCCAAACCTTGCTGCTCCAAAGCGACGATCTTACGCAGGATAGTTCCCGAGCTGGCGGAACTAATCTTACCATAATCGCTTTTGATTTCTTCGCTACCAGGTCCTTCCGAAAGGTAGCTTAGCAGTTTTTTGGTATCTGAAAAATCGATCAATGGCATTTGATGATCTTGCGCATATTTAAACATTGCGGCCAATACCCCTGTTTGTGTTTCATTGAGTTCCAGGATCCGGCCCAGCAAGACAGGTCCGAAATCTTCTACGGTAATCCGCATAGGAATCCCCTTATTGCCAGAAAGTGAATACAGTTCAACGGGAAATGACGACGGCTCAAACGGCACGCCCACGGCGTTTCCCCGATCAATAAGGGCTTGATTGGTGACACCTGGTTCTGCTAAGCCTGATAAATCGCCTTTGACATCCAGCATAAATACAGGTACAGAGGCATCCGACAACTGTTCGGCGATCAATTGTAGCGTACGCGTTTTACCGGTTCCGGTGGCCCCGGCAATAAGTCCGTGACGGTTCATCATTTTCAAGGCTAAATTCACTTTTGCCTCTGCCAAAATTTCACCATTGAGCATTCCCGCCCCCAAATAGATAAATGCTCCTTTGGGGTTATAGGAAGCTTGGACCTTCTCAATAAATTGTTCTTTATTTGCCATACGAAAGGCTTAATATTTATAAATCAAAAAAAATTGAAAACTTTTCAAAAAATAATCTCTTCGTCACAATTTCGTGCCAAATTTTATTTTTAGTGCACTATTAATTTGAATTTAACATAGAATTACTATTTTTACGATGTAAAACAGTAAGATTAAAGGTAATAAAAAATGTTAAATAAGAGATTTAGATTTGTGGCGGCATTCCTTTGTGCTATCATCTTTTTCACAAAGATGGCCATCTCTATTTCGCCTATTTTTTCCAACAGCTTAGATCAAAGCACCATCTTACAGGTCGTTTTACAACTGGAAATCGAAAACAATAACGGTGCAAGTAACGACACACTTGAAACCGCCTCAAAATTTTTCAATACAAAAACAGAAGAACCTATTGTATTTGAAACCATTATCGTTGAGAACCAAGGAAAACAGAAGAATTATCTTAAAAATGAGAAAAGCATTTTAGCTTTTCATCCTACGGTTCCAACTCCGCCTCCTAACTGTTAATAAAGGCATCCCTCGGGGATGTACTTCCATCGACCCGCATGCAAAAGATAAAGCATGTGCGGTATCCTTGATTTTTCTGAAGTAATCTATCTGCTTTAGTTCGGTTGAATATTATCGTTGAGCTTTCTCAGCAAGAAACGTTGTCAATGCTATTGAAGGACATACGATATAACGATACAAAGCTACAGCTCACTAAAGGTTGCCTGATGAAAACTTTATTTATAGATAAACACAAATTTTATGTTTGGAACTCGTACGTCGGCTTTTCTGAAACTATCGAAAAGAGACTTAAAATATGACTTCCCTGCTAGTGTTGTGGTGTTTTTGGTGGCACTTCCATTATGTTTGGGAATTGCAATGGCCTCTGGTGCGCCATTGTTTGCAGGATTATTGACTGGTGTAATTGGTGGAATCGTTGTCGCTTCAATCAGTAAATCACCACTCAGTGTAAGTGGGCCAGCTGCTGGTCTTACCGTTATTGTCTTAGGTGCTATTCAAAGCCTGGGCGCATATGAAACCTTTCTACTTGCCGTCGTGATCGCTGGTGTAGTACAGGTCATTCTTGGTATATTAAAAGCCGGGATGATCGGCAATTATTTCCCTTCAGCGGTCATTGTAGGTATGCTTGCCGCGATCGGCATTACAATTATCATGAAGCAGATTCCTTTGGCATTGGGCTTAGTGGAAACACATGCCTTCGAAATGGACAATGGACATGGTATTGGCGCCTATTTTGATACGATCGCCTCTGCGATCAACTTTGGTGCATTGATCATCTGTGCACTATCATTGGCAATTCTAATCTTCTGGCCATCTATTCCAAAGCTTAATAAGGTTCCGGCCCCATTGGTTGTCGTGATTCTGGGCGTAAGCTTAGCTTATTTTTTCAACGGCTCAGCGCTCCAATTACATGATAAACAATTTGTTTTGGTCCCTATTGTAGGTTCTTTTGCTGAATTCACAGGATTATTTACCCTACCGGACTTCACACAGATTGTCAACAAAGATGTGTGGATAGCTGCATTTACGATTGCAATTATTGCAAGTCTAGAAACCTTGTTGAGTATCGAGGCAGTTGATAAAATAGACCCTTACAAAAGAAATACGCCAACCAACCGTGAACTCGTTGCACAAGGAATCGGTAATATGACCAGTGGACTTCTAGGCGGTCTACCATTGACATCCGTTATCGTACGCTCATCAGCAAACGTCAATGCAGGAGGAAAAACGAGACAGTCTGCTATCATGCATGGTATGTGGCTATTGGTCGCTATGCTCGCTATCCCAACAATGCTGAATATGATTCCTTTGGCCTGTTTAGCGGCTATTCTTCTCCATACAGGATATAAATTGGCTAAACCAAGTCTATTCACCTCAATGTACAAAAAAGGCTTAGATCAATTTATTCCATTTTTTGTCACCATTGTAGCGATCGTGTTTACCGACCTTCTTATGGGTGTAGGAATAGGTATTGTCGTGGCGACATTCTATATTTTGAGAGCAAATATGAAAAATGCTTTCAAATATAATATTGAAAAAGACAATGAAGAAGATAAGGCTGTCATTACATTAGCGGAGGAAGTATCCTTTTTGAACAAGGTTCCTATCCAACAGAAATTATACAGCTTACCAAAATCTATCAGTAAGATCCGCATCGATGGAACATTCAGTAAATTTATAGACAAGGATGTTATCGAAGTCATAAAAGATTTTGAGCAGAACGCGAGAAGTAAGGGAAAAGACATCGAGCTTTTGCAGGTTGTCTATAAAAAACCCTCCTCATAAGGGCAAGGTTTTCGACGTATCGCGTAAGCCATTACCTTCCATCGTTCTACCAGCACCGTTGGTTGAAACACGAGGAAGGATTATTGAACATCAAGAACAGATTTTCAATAAAAAATACGTTGTTTGAAGTAAACAATGAATTTAGACATTTGTATTATTATAATAAAATCGAAACGATGCCTTTGGGCAAGAGTGAAATAAGAAGAATATGGAAAATAAAGATTTAAAAATAGGATTTGACAATATCATAAAGGGAAATAAAGAGTGGATGGAATTCGTAAAGAACGACGCTACGGGACGCTTCCAACAACTTGCTAAAGGTCAAAATCCAGAAATTCTTTGGATCGGTTGTGCAGATAGCCGTGTACCCGCAAATGAATTAACAGGTACAAAGCCGGGGGAAGTTTTCGTTCACCGTAATATTGCCAACATGGTCATTCACTCGGATATGAGTATGCTTTCCGTATTAGACTATGCCGTGAATGTGCTGAAAGTAAAACATGTGATTATCGCGGGTCACTACGGCTGCGGTGGTGTTGCGGCTTCTTTAAGCCGTAAGCAGTATGGTATTATCGACAACTGGTTGGGCCATATCAAGGATGTCTATCGCTTACATAGCGCAGAGATCGATGCGATCCAGGAACATGATAAAAAAGTAAATCGCTTAATCGAGCTCAACGTACAAGAACAGGTTTTCAATCTTTGTGCGACGTCGATTATCCAAAACGCATGGAAAGAGCGTAATGATCTTGCAGTACATGGAATGATTATCAATATCGGCACGGGAGAATTGATCGATCAACACTGTACCTTTACCAATAATGATGAGCTAGGTGAAGTCTTCGCTTATAAATAGAGTAGTAATAAAAATCGGTAAAAAGGGACGAAATTTCGTCCCTTTTTTGTTTCATATCCCAACGTTATTAAGTCTCTCCATTCCAACAGATACAGCTGGCATATTCAACCACTCTTGCTAAGCCGAATATCTACGATCTCCTAGCTAATATTTCACGGCGAATAATTAACTTTGTATTATGAGTGAAGAAAAATCATTAAATTTTATCGAGGAAATTGTCGAAGAGGATCTTCGTACAGGGAAGCATGGCGGACGTGTATTGACACGTTTTCCTCCTGAGCCAAATGGTTACCTCCACATTGGTCACGCCAAATCCATCTGCTTGAATTTTGGATTAGCACAGCAGTATAACGGCAAGACTAATCTACGTTTTGATGACACTAACCCTGTCACTGAGGACACTGAGTATGTTGAAAGTATCAAGAAAGATATTCAATGGCTTGGATTCCAGTGGGCAGAGGAATTATATACTTCAGATTATTTCGAGACACTATATAGTTATGCCGTTGATCTAATTAAAAAAGGTCTAGCTTATGTCGACGACAGTACTGCTGAAGAAATTGCAGCAGCAAAAGGTACCCCAACAGAACCGGGTGTTCCAACTCCCTATCGTGATAGGTCTATTGAGGAAAATCTAACCTTATTCGCAGCTATGCGTGCCGGTAAATACCAAGATGGTGAAAAAGTGCTACGTGCAAAGATTGATTTAGCTAGCCCGAATATGCATTTGCGTGATCCTTTGTTATACCGCATCAAACATGCGCATCACCACAGAACAGGGAATCAATGGTGTATCTACCCCATGTATGATTTTGCGCATGGACAATCAGATTCCATTGAGAAAATTACACATTCGATCTGTACGCTGGAATTTATTCCACACCGTCCACTTTATGATTGGTGTATTGATAAATTGGAGATTTTCCCTTCCAAACAATACGAATTTGCACGTTTGAATATGACTTATACCGTCATGAGTAAACGTAAATTGCTACAATTGGTCAATGAGAAGTTTGTTGAAAGCTGGGACGACCCGCGTATGCCTACGATCTCAGGATTGCGCAGAAGAGGGTATACACCTGCGAGTATCCGCAACTTCTGTGAAAAAATCGGTGTTCAAAAACGTGAAAACATGATCGATGTCAGTCTTTTGGAATTTTGTATCCGTGAGGATCTCAACAAAACGGCATGGCGCAGAATGGCTGTTCTTGATCCAATCAAATTGGTGATCACAAACTATCCTGATGGTCAGGTAGAGGATCTTCTTGGCGAGAACAATCCAGAAGTCGAAGGTGGTGAAGGTTCACGCTCCATTCCATTTTCAAAGGAGCTCTGGATAGAGCGCGATGATTTTATGGAAGATGCACCAAAAAAATTCTTCCGTTTAGGCCCTGGGCTTTCTGTACGTTTGAAACATGCTTACATCGTCACCTGTCATGATTTTGTGAAAGATGAAAATGGCCATGTAACGGAAGTTCATTGTACGTATGTTCCAAACTCAAAATCGGGAGAAGACACTTCGGGATTAAAAGTAAAAGGAACAATCCACTGGATCTCGGTTCCACATGCAAAAGAAGCCGAAGTGAGATTGTACGACAGATTGTTCAATGATGAAAATCCTGCTGCTGCCGAAGATTTTAAAGCATCGATCAATCCTGAAAGCCTACATATTATTGAACGTGCTTACATTGAACCGGATCTTGCAAATGCAACCCCGGGGAAAGGATATCAATTTATACGATTGGGGTATTTTACCTTAGATACACATTCAACTCCAGCTCATTTAGTCTTTAACCGTACGGTAACATTAAAAGACTCTTGGGGTAAGGAAGTAAAAAAAAACGCGTAAAACCGTACACTATAAAAAGAAGAGGTTGGAAGTGATTCCAACCTCTTCTTTTTATAGTGTATTCTTATCCCCAATATTCCCCAGCATGCCGGATTTGTATCCCCATTAATCTTGCTAAACTACACCTCTGTCAACCTCTTGAAACACCAGCTCACATAGCATATAGCTTCGCAAAGGGTCCACTCCTGCTCGAAAATGACCACCTTTTATCAGGTTAGCCTATCCTCAAGCTAGATAAATGCCTGCCCATTTACTTTCTTCGAACTGAAAACCTACAACAGATGATTTACCTTTCCCGTCCTTCCCTTTTTTTACAGCAGCAATTTATAAAGGTACATCATCTGCAATAAGAAAAACATCGTATCATTCATTTTTCAACCTGATTATCGTCACTCTTTTGCCGTGATTTTAGCAATAGTTTTACAGCAAACAAAATACCCTTAATGATATGAAAAAGCTACTTTTAATTGCACTAACACTCACCCTAGGCGCACTAAGTTTACAGGCACAAACAATCCCTAATCAACGCTGGCAAATGAGACTCAGAGGTGTGACAGTCATGCCAAACGAATCGGCCAATATTAATACTATAGGCGGAGACGTCGACATCAATACAAAATTTATCCCTGAACTGGACTTTACCTATTTCTTCACAAAAAACATTGCTGCGGAATTGATTCTTGGGACTACAAAACATAAAGTTAATACAACCGGTTCAAATTTAACTGCCATTGGTGGCAGTTCATCCAGCAATGTCGATCTTGGCAGTGTATGGCTCCTTCCTCCGACACTTACAGCTCAGTATCATTTCTTCCCCGATGGTGCCCTTAAACCTTATGTAGGTGCAGGAATAAATTATACAATATTCTATAGCGTCAACGCGGGACAAACGGTAAAAAATGTAAAATACGATAATGCTTTCGGTTTTGCTACTCAGCTGGGAATTGATTTTAAGCTATCTGAAAAATATTTCGTGAATTTGGATGCGAAGTATATTCTTTTAAAAACAGATGTCAATGTTGATGCATCAAATCTTGCACCTAGCTTATCCATACCGGCAAAAGTTGACATCAATCCCTTCCTGCTCGGCTTTGGAGTCGGCATGAAATTCTAATCACTTGGCTCATTGCCTATCCTATATGTATCGAGGCCTCTTCCAATATTTTAGAAGAGGCCTCATCTGGTTTTTTTACCTCAAGTATAGCAGTCAATTTGCCGTTTATGCAGACTGCGTAAATTTGGTTCAGTGTGTCATCAAAATTATTCTACTCCGTACCAATTTTGATATTGCTGTCTCAAGCGCTCAACACGTGCCAATCGCTTGGTATCTTTTGCTTCCAATAAAATAGCCTTGTACCGGTCCACCGAGTCCAAACCGGTCTGAATATCATTCCACTCGAAGCTCAGGTTTTTCTTATCCATCACCAACTGATGTAGATACTCCATATTTTCAGCCACATAATCAAGGTTTCGGTCCATCATCCTGTTGGCTAGCTGAGGTTGTCCCGAACGATATAGACTGTCAATAATATCGGCATAATTGATGGCATCCGACATCGCATATACGCGATCAGGTAATTGATCGTATGCTTTTTTCGCTACTTCCCCAGCTTGTTTGACCTGACCATTGGCCAAGAGCATCCGGGCGGCTTTTCCAAATATATCGCGGGCGTACATACTTGTAAAGCGAAACGAATCAGTATCTAAATACTGTGCATTTTTAACATTGCCCCACTGATATGTATGCATAATATTGTTATATAATGCTTCCATGTTAACTAGCCCGGCCTGCTCATTTCGTTTTCCTGTCGACTGATCTGCAGCAGCAACAGGCATCAATCGGGAAGTAAAGCCCTCATTGACCAGGTATTTATCCAGGCCCAATTTAATGTCACTTGGCAACATGTTCGAAAAATAAATCGGTCTGTCCCAATGGTTATTTTCAAGCACCGATAACAGGGTTAAATCCGCCCTGGTCAGATGATCATTCGGAATTTCCCATTCCATTGCAGAAACAATAGCATCCTGAAAATAAGCCGGAACCGCATTTTTCTTAACCACCTCCTCTTTATCAACGCGCAATTGGACTTTCTTGGAAGGGAAATAGTTTTCCATATCACCTGAATTCAGCTGAACTTTATACTCCGGATCATCCGATGTGACAAACTGCAATAATTGCTGTATATCCACCGCATTATCAAGCTGTCTATCCACAAAAGGGATATAATCACGAACGCCTTTTTTCGTCTTTTCAGCTGGGATCGTCACGGGAAGACCTGCCGCTTGATACGTCGGCTGCTTCGCCTGCTGCATATACCAATCGCCAGTCAGATAACTTAATACCACAACCCGAACATCCGGCCGTACTCCTTCCACTTCTTGCAAATACCATACAGGAAATGTATCATGATCTCCATAGGTAAATAGAATAGCATTTGGAGCGCAGGATTCTAAATAATTACGTGCCATATCCCTTGCCAGCGATTTTTCAGAACGATTATGATCATCCCAATTTTGATGGGCCAAAATAATAGGACCGCCCAATAAAGCGAAAGAAATACCTGTCGCTAACGCGTACCGTGTTTGTACAAAACGATTGAGAAACCGAACAAATGCTATTGCTCCCAGTCCGATCCAGATCGCAAACGCATAAAAAGATCCTACGTAAGCATAATCTCGTTCCCGAGGTTGCATAGGAGTTTGGTTGAGATAAACAACGATCGCTATTCCCGTAAACACAAACAGTAAGGTCAAGACCAAGGTATAAGGTTTATTGTTTCGGTACAACCAGATCGCTCCGGCTATTCCCAGTAGCAATGGAAGGAAAAAATAGGTATTTCGGCTCGGGTCATGCTCCTGTGATTGGGATATTTTATCTTGCCCTCCCAAACGCCAATTATCCAATGGTTTAATCCCCGACAACCAGTTGCCGTCACTATAGGTCCCATACCCTTGCCTGTCATTCTGTCTACCGACAAAATTCCACAAGAAATATCGGGTGTACATATCGCCCAGTTGAAAATTAAAAAAAAACTTAAAATTATCAGAGAACTGTGGCTGCTGCCCCTCCTTCAAATTGAGGTAACTCTTATAATAAGCCTGATGGGCTCCATCTTGACTATATATGCGGGGAAAGAAAGTTTCCTTATCAAACGTATACTTATCGACCTGACTAAAAGGAATATACCCTGATTCATCTTTGCGATAACCGGTTTTACTCTCGACACCAACGACTTGTGAATCATAATTGGGTCCTTTGAATAAAGGTTCCCGGATATATTGCTCCCGGCTCAGATAACCCAAAAAAGAAAACACATTGTCCGGCGCATTATTGTTTAACGACGGATTGGCTTTTCCACGGATCAAAACCATGGTATAGGAGCTATAACCAAATAGAATAAAACAAAAGACCAGCAGCCCGGTATGCAGTGTGTATTGCCGCTTTTTATAAGAATAATATAGCCCATAAATGAGGAAGCTCCCCAACAGCAGACAAAAGAAGAAGATGCCTGAGCCAAAGCCCAAACCTAGCGAGTTTACAAACAAGAGGTCTACCTTAGCTGCGAGACCGACCAACCATTGAATAATTCCCCACAAAACGGCCCCCAAGATCAGCACTCCAACCAAGAAAGCTTTTATTGTACCTTTCGCACTAACCTGTCCTGCCCTTCTGAAATAGACAACCATCGCTATAGCCGGAATTGCTAACAGATTTAATAAGTGCACTCCGATCGAAAGGCCCATAACAAAAGCAATAAAAACCAGCCAACGATCGCTACCTTCCTCATCTGCACGGACTTCCCACTTTAAAATTGCCCAAAAAACAATCGCTGTACACAATGAAGACATCGCATATACCTCGGATTCAACAGCCGAATACCAGAATGAATCACTGAAGCAGAAAGCCATTGCACCAACTAAGCCCGCAGCAAAAATTTGGAAATAATTCGATAATTGAACTTTCTCTTGCCTGTTGAGTATCTTTTTGGCAATTGCTGTTATTGTCCAGAATAAAAATGTAACAGTAAGCCCACTGCAGATTGCGGATCCAATATTCATCCAATAGGCGATTTTACCTGCATTACCCAAAGCCAGGTTGGAAAATATATTCTGAATAAGAAGAAATAATGGTGCTCCCGGTTGGTGTGCCACTTCCAGCTTGTAGGCACAGGCAATAAATTCACCACAATCCCACCAGCTTACCGTCTTTTCAACGGTGGCGATATATACACATGTAGCAATTAGTCCGCAAGCAAAGCCGAGTAGAGAATTTAATCTAGTGTACGTCATAAGGTCAATTTGGTCTATTGTTAAAATCCTTTTTAGCACTTTAAGTTAAAAAGTTATCCTGACTCCAATAAGTTAATTAACACTATTTAACACAAGTATCTGACTATAAACAGGCTATTAAACCAAACAGGCTATTAAACCCTAAATATAGAGATCGACCTAAACCACACTATCAAAATTCTGGACATATTTTAGGCTTTCACAACGAATACTACCATAAAAAAAGGGAGCTTATGCGCTCCCTTTTCGTTTTATTTTTATGAGTTAGGCTAGTTTTTCGACAATCTTCTTTGTTGGACCAGGATTACTCATCGTATAGAAATGTAAAACCGGAGCGCCAAATTTAATTAGCTCCTGACATTGTTGCACCAACCACTCTTCACCTACTTGTCTGACGTCGGCATTCGTTTTACATGCTGAGACAGCATCGCTCAGTTCCTCCGGAATATCTAAATGAAATATCCTTGGTAAGGTCACCAACTGTTTTTTCGTTGTCAGTGGTTTTAACCCTGGAATAATAGGGACATGGATTCCGTTGTCCCTACATTTTGTTACAAACTCCTTGTATTTTTCAACATTAAAGAACATCTGAGTCACAATAAACTCTGCTCCCATATCGACTTTTTGTTTCAGGTATTTAAAATCAGTATTGAAATTTGGCGATTCAAAATGCTTTTCGGGATAGCCCGCTACTCCGATGCAAAAATCAGTCTTTTCCGATGTGATAATGTCTTCATGCAGATACTTTCCTTTATTCATATCAGTTACCTGTTCCAGTAGGTCTGTTGCAAAAGCATGTCCACCATCGGTCGGTATAAAATCGGCATCGCCCTTACGTGCATCTCCCCGCAATACCAAGACGTTATCTATCCCCAGAAAGTTCAAATCGATCAATGCATTTTCAGTTTCCTCTTTTGTAAAACCACCACATATCAAATGGGGCACCGCATCTACCTTATATTTATTCATGATTGCAGCACATATCGCCACTGTTCCAGGACGTTTACGATAGGAAACGCGTTCTAGTAATCCACTCGCATGCTCTTTATAGATATAATCTTCCCGGTGGTAGGTTACGTCGATAAAAGGAGGTTTAAACTCCATCAGTTCATCCATGGTTTTAAAAATACTTTGGATGCCCTGCCCTTTCGCCGGTGGCAATAGCTCAAAAGAAAACAATGTTTTTCCTTTGGCATTCTGGATATGATCGATAATCTTCATTAAAAAACTGTTTTTAGTTTGGTTGGCTTACATCGAAACGCACACGTCGAGGAATCGTTTATCTACATGTAACTTATCTTTCCCACATGGAGTAGGGTAGAATTTAGCACCTTGAACAATACAGGTTGCTAAGGCTTCAACGGGTCTAGTCCCTCGGCCTTTCTCTATAAGCGTTGCTAATATCGTTTTAAAAAATCAAAAGACAAAAATATTTTTTCGAAAAAGCAAAAATAGCGGTAAAAAGATTGCAATAAATACGGCTTCAGGTTTATTTCCAGGCAACAACAGGAATTTAGGCTCCACCAAATATAAAAGACTCTAAAAAAAGATAAAATTAACGGTCGAGGATCATCGACAACGAAGCGACTGACTACGCCACAATAGATTGGCTAAAGATTCGCCGCCAGGGAATTCCGTAGATTTTTGAGATAAAATGTAATCAGTAAGAGTCCCGTAACATGGTACTCCTCTTTCGATCCATATTTAAAACCATCAAATAAATATTTGTAGGCGAGTAATGCATTTTTTTCGTTGTAAAATAACTCTTTCCAAGAATCGGGAACATCTGCCCATGCCTTGAGCACGATGCCATTCTCAGCATAAATAATGGGTGATTCAACACCATCCATTCGATAATCGTGATGTGTGCCTGAACTTGATATGTGCTGGAAATAAGCGATAGAATAATCTACAAAATTCAATGCCCTGGCTTTTATCTCCATTTCACTTTCTGATTTTACAGGGGCATTTCGCCATAGATTCACTTGGCTATCAAATTTGCTCGGGGTCTCCCGGATAGGGGTTTTATCTAACGCAAAGTTGATATAAAGTTTTTCACTTGTGGGCACACGTGCTGAGCTAAACTGTGAAAAATCACCTCTCAGCTGAACAAAATCGTTTTTTACCTTAACAATATCCAAAGCGAGACTACCCTTTTTCTCATCGGTCAATTCTAATCGATCGCCGTCGAATCTATACTTACCGAAGAGTAGGATATCATCGATCGCCATGACAAATTTGTCTTTATCATGGAGGGAGAGAAAGGACCGGTATATCGTAGGGTCATTACCATAGACATCTGCCTCCACATTTTGGGGTGATTCTCTTTTTACTTTATGATACTCCTCATTTGAATAGCCCAATATCATTTGGTAATTGCCTTCAGGAAAGTCCTTTTTCTTCCCAAAGAAAGCACAAGAAGACAACGAGAATAGGAATAGCAGCAGTAATAACGGTTTCAAAATAAATCAATAATTATGGCCAGTAATAATATACAGACCAAGATAAGAAATTACTGCAATAGTTCGTATACCGCTATTTATTTGAATAAGCTTGGGGATATGCTTATTCTTTATAAAGATCCACCAAGCCCTCTGGCAATTCAACTTCAATGATCTCCTCTTCGCCATCGATTCCTAAGATTAAATCATCGGACAATGGGAACATCAGTTCTTTACCGTCCATATTTACCGAAGCGACAAATTGCTGTGGAAATTCCTGAACATCTGTTATTTGCCCCAATTCACCATGGTTTTCATCAATCACTAAAAAACCGATTAAATCAGTATATCTAAAATCATCTGGATCGCGCTCGGGCATCTTATCATTGGAAAGATATAGCTTTTTACGTACAAGTACTTGAGCCTTATCGATATGATCCACATCCTCAAATGTCACATACGCTGTACTATTTTTTTGAAATTTAATGGTATCAACAAAATAAGGAACAAGTTTTTTGTTCACTTCCACAAAGACAACATCGATATTCAAACTCTCGTATTCCTCGAATTCAAAAAATAGTTGTACTTCTCCTTTAAGACCTCTTGTTTTACTGATGTAACCGATGTAAAAGCTTTGATCAATAGTCATATATTTCGTATTTAGCGATTAGCTGTGAGACATGATTTGGCAAACCATTAGCCTATTGGCTGTTTCAAAAAAAGCCGGCTCAAGATTGAGTCGGCTTTCTCGAATACTTTATGAAAGAATTAACCTTCAGTTTCTTCTGATGCAGGAGCTTCAGTCTCTTCAGCAGCAGTTTCTTCCGCTACAGGAGCATTTTTAGCAGCTACAGCAGCAGCTTTTTCTTCTTTTTTCTTAGCTTCAGCCACTAAAGCAGCTTTTTTAGCTTCAGCTTTAGTTTGTGCTAAACCATCTTTTTTACCAGAGATTCTTGCATCATTAGCTTCAGTCCAAGCTGTAAATTTAGCTTCAGCAGCAGCTTCATCAAAAGCACCTTTTTTCACACCACCTTGCAAGTGTTTTTTGTAAAGAACACCTTTGTAAGAAAGGATAGCGCGAGCAGTGTCAGTTGGTTGAGCACCTTTATTCATCCAATCCAAAGCTTTTTCAAAATCCAAAACGATAGTTGCTGGATTTGTGTTTGGGTTGTAAGAACCAATACGTTCGATGAATTTACCGTCACGTGGAGCGCGAGAATCCGCTACGACTACGTGGTAAAAAGGACGTCCTTTTTTACCGTGTCTTTGCAATCTGATTTTAGTTGCCATTTTTTAATTTTATTTTATGTATTCAACATATCCCCCGAGCTTCATACTAGAGGGGATGCAAAGATAGTTATTTTTTTCTAATCATCATTATAATTTAATAAAACTTCACTGAAAACGACAGGGTTAGCTCTTATCAACAAGCTCTTTCAACCGTAATACCTACCCCTTAGGCCTTCATCTTTTCTTGCTTCCATACTAGCAGCTACAACAAACTTTTCAAAAATCAAGACAAAAAACAGCTCCTTCCTTCAAAAGGACATCTTTACCAAATGTAAACAGGATGAACCGTTTGGGTACAGTGCCTTCGAAATAGTCATCGACATTTTTGCCAATTCACTTTTTACTTTCTACCTTCATTCTATGAAATCTGTTGCGCCATTAAAAATACTAAAAGCTTCAGCCGGTTCGGGAAAAACCTTTAGCTTGACTTTACACTATCTCACACTCCTACTCTCCAACGAGAATAGCTATAAGGAGATTTTGGCGGTGACATTCACCAATAAAGCAACCGCCGAGATGAAGGAACGTATCCTCTCGGTACTCCATGGCTTGGCAACAGGCAATCGGAGTCCTAAAATTGAAGATTTCAGAAAGCTTTTACTCCAGCAGCAGCCAGACTGGAATCCGCATCTGGTACAGGAGAAAGCTTTTCGGGTGTATCGACGTATCCTACATGACTACAGTCATTTTACCATAAGTACAATTGATGGTTTTTCCCAAAAAGTCATTCGTGCATTTACGTATGAACTCAATCTTGATGCTGCTTATAAGATTGAAATGAATGTCAATAAAGTGAAAAATGACCTGACAGTCATGCTTAATCAATTGCTGGATGAACGACCCGACCTACTGGATTGGATTATCGCTTATGCGGAAAAGAAAATAGCAAAAAATGAAAATTGGAACTACCGCCAACAACTAATGGGTTTGGCAAGTCTTATTTTCTCTGAAAATTTTCAGGAATTTGATGGCTACATCAATTCTGCCAATCCAAAGGAGGTTTTTAATCTCCTCAATCAGGAAGTTGAACAGAAGATAAACTCCTTCACGGAAGCGCTCTCCATGACAATTGAAGCCTTTAGTGAAACATTCAGGAATTTTAATATCTCCGAAAGTGACCTTAAAGGTAAATCGCGCAATAAAATAATCTCCGCTAGCAAAACCAATAAAAAAACGGAAAAGCTGAGCGCTTCCGAAATTGCCAAGGTACTGGAAAAGTATCTCCAGTTGATCGACAATGAAGATGCTTTTACAGATAGTGACAAAAATATACGGCATGATCTTATCGCCGCACTCAGCCCCATTCTGGCATCGTTCCAAAAGCTACACGATAATCTATCGGCTTACATTGCTTATCAAGCGGTACAAAGTAATCTCTATTACCTACGCCTGCTCAAGGAAATGAGCGACTTACTGACGCAATGGCGGCGGGATAATGGTGCTCAATTAATTTCCGACTCGCAGATTTTATTAAACAAACTCGGACTTGATGAAAATAGCGATCCAACATTTATCTGGGAGAAGATCGGCAATCGTTTTAACTACTTTTTGTTTGACGAATTTCAGGATACCTCGCGTATTCAGTGGAAAAATTATAGTCCACTACTGATCAATGCATTGGCAGATGCCAAAGGCACAATCAGCGAACACCTGATCGTTGGGGACGTCAAACAGAGTATTTATCGCTGGCGAAATGGGGATTGGCGCATACTCCTGCAACAGGTAGAACAACAGGTTGGTCATACTTTTCACTTAGACGAGGATAGCAGAACCACCTTTATCGAAAACGGAAGCCTTGACACCAATTTTAGAAGTCTTCCAAATATCATCCATTTAAACAATTACCTCTTTAGCAGTATTCCCCAGCATCTGCAACAGGTACTGAATGAAAAAGTATTCGAAAGCCTTGATGAAGAAGGTAAACAGTGGTGGATTTCTACTGGCAATGACACTATGCTGGTCAAAGCTTATGAAAACAGCCAACAGGAAGTACCTGAACATAAAAAAGGGAAACTTGACCAATTAGGATCTATCGAAATCTCTTACATTCCTGTCTCTGATGGACGCTACAGAAGAAATCAGGTTATTGAAGAATCGCTACTACAACTATGTCAGAAAATAGGCGACTGGCTCGGTAGCGGCCGCTACCAGGCGCAGCAGATCGGTATCCTGGTACGGAGTAATGTGCAGGCTAAATTGGTCATTCAAAAGCTCATGGACTTCAAAAAAGAGCAGCAACTTACATTTGAAGTGATATCCGGTGATGCATTATCCTTAGCGAGCAATGATGCTGTACTATTATTGATCGAAACGTTAAAGGCTTTAGTCTACAATTCGGATAAACATACCATCCATAAAGCAAAGATGGTCTATCTATACCAGCATATTCAAAATAAGACAATCGATCAGAATGCATGGTTAAAATTTGCCGGCAACGACATCCGCGCACTTAAAGATTATCTCCCTGAGGCGCTGATTGACTCCTGGGAAATGGCGCAGAAACAGCCTTTAGTCCATTTAATTGAAAAACTCATTGAAATCTACGGCTTCACAACCACGGACAATATCCACCTCCCTTACCTCCTGGCGTTCAAAGATATGATCTCAGCTTTCTCCACCAATGGCGAACGTGGCATTATACAGTTCCTGGAGTTTTGGGAAGAAGATGGCAACCGGGCGGTGCTCCCTTCCAACGGAGAAATTAATGCGATCGAGGTAACAACAATCCACAAATCAAAAGGTCTAGCCTATGACGTTGTGATGATTCCATTCTGTTCCTGGGATCTCGACGGCATGATCAATGGCGATTTTTGGATAGAGACCTCGGATACTCCTTTTGCCCAATTGGGAAAAATTCCAATAAAATATACATCTACAGTCGGCAAATCTGTATTTTTCAAGCAATATTTTGAAGAGATGCTGTTCAACTACATGGACGCCCTCAACACATTCTATGTAGCAACAACACGTGCTGTTGAACACCTCTATATTACAGCTCCTTCCTTTAAAGAATCTGTTGACAAAAAAACAGGTGAAATTACAGGATATGATATTAAAGACGAATATATCAGCGATGTGCTCTATCAAGTCTTGGATAGCCCCATAGCTCCGTTTGCACTGGAAGAAAAAGGTGTACACATCGATCAAACGATCGAACAAAAAAAACATCAGGCTCAGAAAGACAATATTATTTCCCTTCGCCATTACCCCATTTCCAAAGAATTGGAAATGGCCTTAGAAAAATCGAGTACGCGTAACATCAATGATATTATGATGCTGGAAAAAGCCGCGCAGTACGGTATATTGGCCCACGATATTATGGCTCAAATTTCAAAGGAAGAAGACATCCATAAACTGGTACGCCAACTGATCCAGGAAGGAATCCTTTCCAAAGAGGAAGAACCTTTTCTCATGCAGGAGATCAATCAGATCTGGAAGCACCCCTTAATCAATAAATGGCTCACCGGAAACTATAAAATCTGGAATGAAGCAAGCATTATTACCGCCAAGGGTGAGACCATTCGTCCCGATAAAGTCTTCACCTCCGCGGAAGAAACAATCGTTCTGGATTTTAAATTCACACAGACAGACTATATTGGGCACAAGTACCAAGTCGACAACTATAAAAAGAATTTGGAGAACCTTGGCTATAACAACGTTAAAGCCTATCTCTATTATGCGAAATCAAATCAATTAACTGAAGTAAAATAATAGCACGATGCAGACAGCCTTTCTAAAATTAGTAGCAGCAGACATTCAAAAACGTTTTGGAAACGATCTGAGTGAAATTGCCATCGTGTTTAATAATAAACGGCCGATTACCTACCTCAAAAAACATCTCTCTGAAGTGTATGGTCAGGCGATCTGGTCGCCGCAGTTTTTTACGATTCAAGAATTTTTCAGACTTTCGACCGATGATACCGAAGCCAGTCCTTTAACCCAATTTTTTCATCTGTTTAATATTCATAATGAGTTATTGATAGCTGAGGGCAAGCAACCAGAAACGCTGGAAGAGTTCTATCCAATTGCCGAAATTATATTGAGTGACTTCGGTCAACTGGATTATGATCTCGTTCCCATCGAGCAGATCTATCTAGAACTTTATGACAATACCAAAATCGACATTGCTTTCCAACATCTCACGCAAGAACAGCAAGGGTTTATCCGTCAATTTTGGCAGTCCTTTTCTATTGCGGGGCATAGTGGCGTACAAGAGCGCTTTCTTCAACTTTGGAAAAGACTGCCCGTATTATATGATCGATTCAAAGAAAAGCTTAAAACAGAAGGCCAAACCAACTATCCAACAATCTACCGTGATCTGGTTGAAGGCAAGGCTACAAATCAGCAGTTTGCGTCCTCCTTTCAGCATATCCTTTTTGTCGGTTTCAATGCTTTAAATAAAGCTGAGGCAAAATTATTTAGACAATGGCAGGACAAAGGCAGCGCACTATTCTATTTTGATGCCGATGCCTATTACCTGGAGGACACTATGCAGGAGGCGGGACTTTTTATCCGTCGAAATATTTTTCAAACAGGTTTGGTCAATGCCCTTGGCGATAGCCCGAACATTATAGGCAATAGAACCTCAACCGTAAATCTATATGCCAGCACCGGAAAAATCAGCCAAACAAAATTGCTCCATGATATCCTCGAACAGCACCATAACATGGAGCAGACCTCTGCCATTCTTCTAGCAGATGAAAACCTACTGGTTCCTTTGCTGCAGAGTCTGCCCGATGTCAACCCCAACATCACAACGGGATATCCCCTAACGCAGTCTCCCATTTTCGGCATCCTGGACCTATGGATGGATGTACATTTGGAGATATCTCAGTTCAAGAGGCGGAAGATTCCTTATCAGGTCATAGAGACCTTTATCAACCATCCGCTCAGCATGGTTTCTTTAGCAGATAAACTTCAGATCCAAAAAGAGATTGCCGACAAACAGCTCTTTGAGATCGCATTGGAGGAGCTTCATCTCAAAAGCTCCCTGCCTCAGTTTTTTGTGCCAATCGAAAATTCGGCACATTTGATCCCTGCGCTCATTCTGATCGTCGATGACCTGTTGCATAGCATCTCTTCTCAGGAGCGCATCCGCCAAATTGACAACAACCTCCTGATCGAAACAAAGAAAACGTTAAATCAGCTGCTACTGGGCTTTGAAACAGTTGCGCCCTTAAGCATCAGCTTCCAGATTGGCCTGATTAAAAAAGCAATCGCTCCAATAAATTCGGCGATAGAAGGAGATCCGCTAGAAGGAATTCAGATTATGGGCCTCTTGGAGAGTCGTTGTTTAAATTTTGACAACGTATATATTCTAGGCGCAAATGAAGGCATTCTACCCAAAACGTCCAATTCACCGACCTTTATACCCAATAGCCTGAGAAGCGCTTATGGCCTTCCCATATTGGAGAATCAGGATGCCCTGTCAGCTTATTTATTCTATCGCCATTTTCAATACAGTGAAGGAATACATATTTTCTACAATGGCTTAGTAGACGAAAGCTCTACCGGCGAAGAAAGTCGTTTTATCAAACAGCTGGAGTTTGAAAGTAAATTTCAGTTTGACCGAAAAATTCAACAACAGACCATCCAATTTGCCGATAAAGCGCAAGAGATTGTCATCGAGAAACGTGGTGAAGTCTGGGAAAAGATGTATCAGGACTTTATCGTCAACCAGAAAAGGATATCTGCAACGGCACTAACAACTTACCTGCAATCCCCATTACAGTTTTTTTTAAAACATATTGCCGGCATCAAAGAACCGCCTTCAATCTCTCAGGAATTTGAGATGAATAAACTGGGAACTGTCATCCATAATGTCATGGAGAAAATATTCCTACCTTTCAAGGGGCAACAGGACTTTACACCGACAACTGTCTTACGGCAGGAGATCGACAAGATAGAAGCACAGGTGATTCGTGAAATAGGCCTGCAATATCAGATCGAATTAAAGACAACACATGATTTAAACAGCTTGCAGCGGATCATGCTGAAGATTGCCTGCGAGTATGTCAAGATGTATCTTGAATATGACATCAACAACTACAAAGCATTTCGGATTATTGAACTTGAGAATGACAACGATTATGTACTGCCCTTTCCTATTCAGATCAATGGAGAAGAACAACAGGTCACACTTTACGGCATCATTGACCGTGTAGATGAGGTCGTAACACACGACGATCGCATTATCAGTAGAATTGTTGATTACAAGACTGGTGGAGACTCGATCATATTCAAAGAAATCGACCAGGTATTTGCGCCAAATACCGAAAATAAAGCCATGGTGCAGACGCTATTCTATGCCTATGTATTCGAACAAAAGACAGGAAGAAAACAACTCGAACCCCATCTCTATGTCGCACGTAAAATGCGGGAAGAAGGGACATTATTCAGTGGTAAAGAGGGAATATTGACTGATGAATTCCTTGCTTTCCAGAAAGAAAATTTTGTCAGATTCCTGCGAGATATTCTTCAGGAAATCTTTAACCCAGATGTTCCATTTCGGCATAACCCAGACGCAATGATTTACCCAAGCGACCCTTATACACTGTTCTACCGAGAAGCTAGCAAATGGGGCGATGCAGAAGAATAAATATAGCAAAGACTTTAAAGGAGAGGTCAAACTAAATGCTACACATCAAATACATTTAAAAAACAAAAGGGGACATTTTACTGTCCCCTTTCTATATTAACGTTTGTTTCTTTTAATTGCATTATTGGCTCGACGTTTTGCTGTATTAATTTTATAATGGAACCAATGGTCTTTGAAGATCTTTCGCATCGTATTGTCAAAATGCCTTGTGATAAACAGATTACGCGCCCCCTGCAATTTCTCACTGATCGAATTTGCTAACGCCCTAACAGAAATCGAATAGCCCTCTGTCTCATATTGAATATAGTGCCACCAGCCTGCCGGCATATATAAGGTCTCTCCAGGATGAATGACAGCTTCATAACCATCTAGGTACTTTATCCCGGGATATTCCTCTTCACTACTATATTTGGGATTTGCAATACTATGAAAATTGTATGGCAATTTGTACATCAAATCAGATTGATCATTCGGAAAAAGCCAAATACGTTTTAATCCTTGAAATTGAGAAATAAACACGTGTGACATATCAATATCGAAATGATTACGGGTACTTGAACCCTCTCCACCAAAGAACATAAATGGCAACCATTGCAATACCTTACCGCCGGTAACATCGTTATAAATAACATCGTGTTTTAGTTCAGGACGTATCTTGAGTAGATTGAACAAAAACAACCGTAACTCTGTCGGTTCTTTTGTGATCAGATCCAAATATTCTGCAAATGTCATATGGCCAACAGGAGCACTGGCAGCACGGTCCATTGATTCTTCCTCTTTTCCATAGACATCTATCTTTATATCTCCTGCGATTTCCTTAAAGTAATCATAACTCCATTTCTTCCACGCTGGACTTTCTGCACTGATAAAATCTGATATAATTACAGGAAAACCTGGTTTCAGATAATTCTTTAAAAAGTCCTCTGATTGAATGCCCGAAATTTTATCAACTTGCTTTAACTTCACGACTGACTAATTTTGCTTAATTACAAACATAAAAAAAATATTTCTATCAAATTTTAAAAATACTGCCTATGCTTTATTTTTAATTGGAATAAATTACTCCAAGCAATTTAATAGAAATATACTTAAAATCTCAATGACCATCGTCACTTTTATTACATTTTAACATCATCGGTTCGACTCGCCACCATTTTTATACCCCTACAGATAAAAATACGATTCATCTATCTTTTATACAATAACATGAACATACCTCATAAATTGATCATCCGGCCAATTCGTAAAAGTGTCATCGTACCATTCCCGATTCGGAATGATAAAACTCAACAACAACGCCCATAAAAGTATATACAGATCCTTGCGGATCTTAAACTGCACAAATAACAAAAAAAGGGTCTTAAGAACCCTTTTTTCTTTATTTACCTTATGTTAGGCTATTACTTATTTACCTTTTTGATATATTCTTCAACAGCCATCGTCATACTAGGCGCTTTTGGTGTCGGAGCAGGGATATCTAAAATCAATCCGTGATCTAAAAGAGCCTGTTGAGTAGAAGCACCAAATGCTGCAATCCTTGTATTATTCTGCTTAAAGTCAGGGAAGTTATCATATAAGGACTGTACACTTGAAGGACTAAAGAACACGATAACATCGTAGAAAACATCTTTCAAATCAGTCAAATCGCTTACAACAGTTCTAAAAAGCACAGCCGGTGTAAATTTATAGCCGTTTTGTTGTAACCAATTACTTGTTTCCTCATTGGCTACATCCGAACAAGGGAACAAGAAATTCTCCCCTTTGTGTTTTTTCAATACCTCTTCAAGGTCTTTCGCGGTCTGTTTACCAAAGAAAATCTTCCGTTTTCTATATTGGATATACTTTTGAAGATAGAGGGCAATCGTCTCTGAAATACAGAAATATTTCATTTCTGCAGACACTTCAAATCGCATCTCTTCACAAATTCTAAAATAATGATCTACAGCATTTCTGCTCGTAAATATTACGGCAGAATAATCTGCTAAATTAACCTTATCCCTACGCACATCTTTGGCAGGAACTCCTTCTACGTGTATAAAACCTCGAAAGTCTAATTTTAACCCGTATTTCTTTGCTAAATCATAATAAGGGGACTTATCGTTTTCAGGTTTTGGTAAAGTCACCAGTACACTTTTTACCTTCTTTGCTCTTTCTACGTCTGAAGTTTGCATATTAACCAGTTTTAGCTCAATAATCTTAACAGTATTAATATTGGTGCTATTTCTAGGCAACAAAGGTACAAAATTAAATAGGAAATTGAAAATTTATACATAGACATAATATGAGTCGCTGTCTTAAGAAATCGATAGAAAAAGAGTAAAGCAGCTCCAACAATAGCCAAATGCAGTACAACTCCTACCGATGTCAAAGGCACAAGACTCAAAATTAATAGTACAGGAAGCATTAAAAAAAGTGTGTTGAAATAAATCAGATACAGCACGGTCACATATTCCTTTACCAACTTTCTAATTTGAAAAACAAAGGATAAGAATCGGATAAATCCGATTTTTAAAGCAAACAAAGCACCAACCATTCCCGCAGTCTTCATATAATTGGGAAAAGTAATAAAATCGAATCTATTTAATTCATATGCATAAAATAGACTTACAAATAAGCCTATTGCCCCAGAAAATAATATAAATAGAAAAATAAATGGCCAAGATGTCAGGATCGTATCCTCTTTGCTTACAGACAATAAGACCCTATCATCCCAGTACCCCTGAAAAACCAATTTAATATCCGAAGGGAAAAATACCCGAATCATCCCAACACCAAAAATTAATGCGAGAACTGTAAATAAAATCCAGTTTTCACGATGAGCCTTGAGTGTCCCATATTGCCGATCCAAATTGCTCCTTTTTAATTCGTTTTGAAAATACTGCTGTACATCATAATTATAAATGTTATGAACCCTTAAACCTTCCCCATTCAATGTTACGATCCGATATTGATCTTGTAACGCTGGGTTCAAGGACGCCAAAACTTTCTGGTTAGGCGTTTCGACAGAATCCCTGACAACATTTAGACTATCCGTCCTAACGATGCTGCTGTCCTGAACAACTGCCCGTAAAGTCCGTCGCTGTGCATGCGATCCTGTTATTGAAAATAGCAGGAATACTACAAATAGAAAATGATATTTGAAGATAGTTACGCTCATTAAAATGAATTGTCTCTTAACGGCAATGAAATGCTCATGAACCGTCTATATTCGAAACTCTTAAATTGTGGTCGTAAAGTTAGGATAAAAAGTTATATTGCATTCAAAAAATCTTCAGAGAACATGTACAAAGAAATCACCCGTTGTCAATGGTGCGGATCTGACCCACAATATGTAGACTACCACGATAAAGAATGGGGACGACAAGTCCGCGATGACAAAACTTTATTTGAATTCTTGATCTTGGAATCTGCACAAGCTGGTCTCAGCTGGATCACGATTCTTCGTCGAAGAAAGGCATACCAAGAAGCTTTTGCCAATTTTGATGTTGATCAAGTCGCTGCTTATACCAACGAACATGTCGCTAGACTTTTGGTCGATTCGGGAATCATCAAACACAGGAATAAAATTGAATCCACCATTACCAATGCACAGCATTTCAAGAAAATCCAAGCAGAATATGGTAGCTTCTACGACTATTTATACACCTTTTTGCCCGAAAAACAACCGATCGTCAACCACTGGACCAGTCTGCAACAGGTACCTGCAACTACAGCTATTTCTGATACAATAGCAAAAGACATGAAGAAAAGGGGATTCAAATTTTTCGGTTCTACCATCTGTTATGCTTATATGCAGGCCGTCGGAATGGTGAACGACCATATCGAAACCTGTTCGTTTAAATAAGCTAACCATTAAAATGCGCACAGGTTTCGCAAACACCAATTTATAGGAATCAAAACCGGTTCTCTACACCATAAAAAAAGACCGTTAAGAACAGAAATACGACATATGAATCAAATCGACCTAAAACAAAACCAATTGGTATTAAAAGAAAAAAGGGGGCCTCTAATTGCCAGACTATTCATCTATTTACTTACCATATTTTCTATAATTCTACCCCTTGGTGGCGTCACTGTCAATGTATCCAATAATAGCGGGCTGACAATTGTGAGTGTTATCATGCTTGGCTTATTTGGATTAATAGCATACTATATGCTCCGTGTTTCATTATGGAATACTTATGGCGCTGAAATTATTGAATTTCAAAAAAACAAAGTCAACTACACCGCCGACTACCAATGGTTTAAAGGAGGTCAAAAAGAATTTGATTTTGAAAAGATAGACTTTACAATACAAAAATCGGGTTATGAGGAAGATAACAAAGGTGTCTTAGTCATTAAATTTGATGAAAAGGAAATATTTGAAACTGTCTCCAAACTACCGTTATCAGATTTAGAAATTTTACGCATAAATCTGAAAGAATTATACAACGATCAAACACCTGAATAGATCAAAATTCTATAGTCAAAATCTAATGATCACTTGTTAGTACATTAGACTGCTACGTTTTTATAAATATCAGGGAGATTCCGACAAAGACCATTAAAATCCATACCGTACCCAACTACAAATTCCTTACTTATTTCAAAGCCAACATAGGTCAATTCCTCGAAATGATACTGCAGCGCCTCGGGTTTCACCAAAAGTGCACAGGCAATCACACTTGCTGGATTTAATTTTTTTACGGCATCCAAGGTATACTTCAGTGAATGCCCGGAGTCAACAATATCTTCTACAATAATCACATCACGGCCTTCAAGATCAATACCAAGTCCTAAAAGCTCGTTTAATTCAGATTGCCCCGTTCCAATATAAGAAGCCAACTTAATAAACGACATCTCACAAGGAACATCAATTTGTTTAAGCAAATCTGCCATAAACATAAAACATCCATTCAAGACGCCTATAAAAACAGGCTGTTTGTGTTCATAACGCAGGCTTATATCAATCCCCATCAAGCGCACTCGTTTCTGAATTTGCTCCTCTTCAAATAAAGGTTCGAAAAGCAGTCCGTCAATTTCTATCTTTTTCATGCTAACATTCTTCTTTCAGCACAGGCACTATTTGTGTGTGTCGTTTTCTTTTTCCTCTTTTTTACGCCCTAATATCTTGTCAAATAGCGATCGTTTTGGTTTCTCCTGCTCACTAGCCTCCTCATCTTTCTTTTCCGTTAGATCCATTTGTTTTAGCTTCTTTGGAACAGATACATGCTCAAGATTGTCGGCAGGAGAACTACTTTCGAGACGATCGAACAATAATGGATCATCTCCCATATCAAATACATCAACAGAATCTACCACAGCTGGTCTTGCTGCCCGCAGATGCGGCTGCAGAACAACTTCATAAAAACCATAATTTGAAGTTGTTGAATCCACACTAATCTGCCCTGTTTTGGTCATAATATGACCATAGGTATTAAAATAGCGCAACATATTCCCTTTCAGGTGCCCTGTCCAGTCAAAAAAATTGAGTCCCTTTTTAGGACGGGGAACAATGCTCGACAAAAATATACTTTCTCCAAGCCCTAATTGCGCCGGTGTTTTCCCAAAATAATAGCGTGCGGCTTCGGTAATTCCATATACATTATTCCCCCATTCGATGACATTCAGGTAAACCTCGTACATGCGTTTTTTACTCACTTGCTGAGAGCGCTCCATCAGCCATACCAGCAAAATTTCCTCCAGCTTCCGTACAACCGTCTTATTGCGATTTAGAAAAACATTTTTCACCAGTTGCATTGATATCGTACTCGCTCCACGCTTAAATCCTTTTTCCTTAATGTTTGTAGCAATAGAGAGTTTAAAAGCCTTCTCCTCAAAGCCCTTGTGCTTAAAGAAAAATGGATCTTCTGTATTGATCAAACTAATCTGCATATAACGGGATATTTGATCTATAGGTGTAAAATTAGGATTTTGAGGTCCGACAACAATTTCCCGCATCGGCTTACCATCTTCATAGGCTGTATACGTGAATGGTGTATTTAACATCGCAATATCGGCCTCCCCCCATTTGACTACCTTTAAATCCCTATCATCCATTTTGGAAGAGAAAAGAAGCTTTTCGGGCTTTTTGATTTCGAGAGCAAAGTTCAGATCGTATTGAATATGCCCCTCCACCTGAATACCGTCTAAGCCAGGAAATAATCCAACTGGCATGGCATCAAAAAAGTGCTGAGCCTCTATCCTATCGGTATGGATGGCAAGGAAGAGTTCCTTTTCCGGCTTGTGCACATATTTGATATAAGGAGAAAACACAAAATCTTTGACCTGAACGGTACTTTCTTTGCTCACTTCAACCGATGATGCTCCAATATTCAATGCCCCCTGCATGATGGCCTCAGGAAAAATAACATCTTTACTAGAAATACGCCAGTGATTTACTTTCAGATTTTTAAATCCCCATTGCCCATGCAACTCCAGTAACTCCTTATTTCTTCTATGAGCCTTGTCCAATCGGAAGGATATTTCATCAAAACTTACCGCAAGACCAAATTTGCGTTGTAATAGCGGAAGATTTACCTCTTTTTTATCGGAAAAAAGACGAAGGTCACATTCTTGATTATCTGAATCAATTGTTCCAGTCAGATTCCAGGCCGCCTCATGGTCATTTAACAGGAACTTGGTTTCCATATCTCCGCCGTCTATCACAGCAGAAGGAATTACAATGCGTTGTGAAGTACTGTCGTCACGATAGGAAAGCTCAAGGTCCTTGAGATCGAGGTCATTTGGAATCTTAAAAAATACATTTTTCAACAATCGATCTGCCAAGGCCGCCAGATTCTGCTTTGGGTTATCATTTTCAACAGTATCCTTTTTCTGCTTCTTGAACAGGAAATCGTAGTTACTGATCGAATCCTTTTTAACAAGAGAAATCTTCCCATTATCTAAAAGAACTTGTCCTAACTTCACATCACCAAATAACAAAGGCCACAATTTTACAGACACTGTCAAATCATTGATTTGAGCCAATTGATCTCTATTTTTGGGCAATAGCTGTATATTCTTAAACTGTACAGCATTAATCCCCTGGAAAGCATAATATTGAATCTTCAATTCCATATCATACTTTTCAAGCAACTTCGCTTTCGCTTTGTTGATTGCTCCCATGAGCATGGCATCTCTTTTCTGATAAGCATACGTGCCTACTGCGATCGCCAAAACCAAAATAGCAGCTAAAGCGATATAAAGCCATCGCCATTTGCGGGACTTAAAAGATGTTATAAATCGATTGGACATAATTATTACTTAATGCAAATTCGTGCATATCAACAGTCAAACTTAGATAAATTTGGCTGCATATACAATTATAATTCACTGAAACAAGGATGGCCTTTATCCCTTTATACATTCCGACAAAATTATTTAGAAAACAGGTTGGTTACCCGGAAACGAAAATATGCTGGATAACGGATCTTTCCTAAAGATGAGGAGTACGATACAGTAATCTTAATCCCATTAAAAACAAAGAAATGACATGAAATTGATCCGCAATGAGTAGTTTTGTAATCCATGATTACAAATGAATAATAGATGGTTACCAAAGAACAAATATTAAATGCATTATCCTATGTTGAAGAGCCTGATTTGAAAAAGGATCTTGTAACATTGAATATGATTCAAAATATCGAGATCGAAGGTGAAAAAATTTCTTTCGATGTCATTTTAACTACACCAGCTTGCCCGCTTAAGGACCATATTGAGCATGCCTGTCGAAACGCCATAGCCCATTTCATCGACAAAAATCTCGAAGTTCATATCAATATGACTTCCAATGTGATCGGGAAACAAGGCGCGCAAGTATCAGGTATTAAAAACATCATCCTGGTATCTTCAGGCAAAGGTGGAGTTGGTAAATCTACTGTCGCTGCAAATCTTGCACTTGCACTCCATGCTAAAGGAGCTAAAACAGGTCTTTTAGACGCCGACATCTATGGGCCATCGCTTCCAATTATGTTTGGCCTAGAAGGTGCCAAACCGGGTTCGATAGAAATGCCAAACGGCCAGGTTAAAATTGAACCGCTTGAAAAATTTGGACTGAAATTACTTTCAATAGGATTTTTCACCGATCCAAACCAACCTATTCCATGGCGTGGACCGATGACGACCTCGGCTATCAAGCAGCTTTTTAACGATGCACATTGGGGTGAACTGGATTACTTGGTTGTTGATATGCCTCCGGGTACGGGTGACATCCATATCACCGTATCACAGACATTCCCGATTGCCGGTGCTGTGATTGTCACAACCCCGCAGCATGTTGCCCTGGCTGATGCTGTTAAAGGAATCGGAATGTTCTTAATGGATAGCATCAATATCCCATTATTGGGTGTCGTGGAAAATATGGCCTATTTTACACCAGCTGAACTTCCAGAGAATAAATATTATATTTTTGGTAAAGATGGCGGGAAACGTCTTGCAGAAGAATATAAAGTTCCTTTCCTAGGTGAAATCCCTTTGTTAAAAGGCATTTCTGATGCTGGAGATAATGGTTTCCCTGTTGCCATAGATACCGAAGATCCTGTAACGAAATCATTTTTAACGATCGCAGAGAAAGTTGCCCAGCAACTTTCCATTATCCATAGCCAAGGGAGATAGTTAGTGAATAATGCGCTCTTGCGCTTCACCATAAAAAAGGCTTTCATACGTATGAAAGCCTTTTTTATGAAATGTCATCTAAGTATTAGATAGCAAGCTCCAGCAATACCGGGCAATGATCGGAATGGACTGCATCCGGCATTATACTGGAAGATTTGATTTGTTCCGCCAAAGGCTTTGAAACCATATTATAATCAATACGCCAGCCCAAATTCTTTGCACGAGCCCCTGCGCGATAGCTCCACCAACTGTAGTGGTGTGGATCAGGGTTTAAATGGCGGAAAGAGTCAATATAACCCGAATTAATAAAATTCTCCATCCATTCGCGCTCTTCCGGAAGAAATCCCGAAGAATTTGCATTTGATTTTGGATTGTGAATATCGATGGCACGGTGACAAATATTATAATCACCACAAACGACCAAATTTGGTTTTTCGATCAAAAGCTTATCGCTATATAACTGAAAATCCTCCAGAAAACGATATTTAAAATCCTGTCTCACATCTCCTGTTGTACCTGATGGAAAATAGGTACTCATCACTGAAACCTGATCAAAATCAGCACGGATAATACGTCCTTCAAAATCATAATCTTCATGGCCACAACCATACTCAATATGCTTAGGTGTGATCCGCGTAAACAAGGCGACTCCGCTATAGCCCTTTTTTTGAGCTGGATACCAGTAATGCTCATAGCCCATCTGCTCCAACAAAGCAATTTCGGGAATCTGATCCGGTGTAGCTTTAATCTCCTGAAGACATATGACATCCGCATTTACAGTTTTCAACCAGCCTAACCAATCCTTCTTCAAGGCTGCACGTAAACCATTCACATTATAGGTTACTATTTTCATTTTTTGAGTATTGAGATTCTAAATAATAGGAAAAAAAGCGCTCCAATCCCTGGTTTACGACTTCATAAAAACATTAATAATCCTTAGAAGAGAACAGATCACCGATTTTAGAAAAGATACCAGTCTGAGGTTTTAGACCTTTTAGTTCCCGCTCTAAGTTTAACGCTTCTCGCCGCGTTAGTACATGCATGTTCATCTTTTGGTCGACTTCTGGTCTATCGTGCTTATCTGTTTTCACAGCTGCAATCTGATCGATAACATCCACTCCCTTGACCAACTCACCAAATACAGTATAATTCCAATCCAAATGAGGTGCGCCACCAATAGTTGTATAAGCCTGACGCTGTGCTTCCGAAAATTTCTTACCATTCATCCGTGTTTGCTCCAAACGATTAAGATCTTCAGGTGTGAATACCTTTCCCTGAACAAGATAAAACTGAGAACCCGAAGAAGCTTTTGCGGGGTTGTTATCCCTAGCCGCTCCAATGGTCCCTTTTTTATGGAACAAACCGTCCTGAATCTCTGCAGGAATGGTATACCCTGGTCCTCCATTACCCAGCTGCGCTCCTCCAACTGCATTTCTTGAGTCAGGATCGCCTCCCTGGATCATAAAATTCTGGATGACGCGATGGAACAAGGTTCCATCGTAGTATTTACTTTTTGCTAGTTTCACGAAGTTATCCCGATGTTTTGGTGTCTCATTGTACAGCCGCAGCACACAGGTCCCCTTGTCAGTAACGATCTGTACATATTTAAACTCGGGTTTAGCCGCAAACGCCAAAACCTGCAAAAAGCAGAATACTGCTATTAAACTAGCCTTTAAAAATCTCATCTGTTAATAATTATATGTTCCCATTTAGAACTTCCTCTTTTTTCAATTGTGTTATCTTCTAGATAACGTTTAATTCCTCAAAATAATTTATGATCAAGGACTTCATAATCAGTTCTTGCTCCAAAAGAGTATAGTTAGGAATAGGTTTTACCAATTCCCAATGTGGCCACCCTTCTTCATCCAGACCTTTCAGATTATAAAATCCCATAGCACTGAAAAGACGACACGTCGCAATGTGCATCAACTCTTCTTTTTCTCGTTTTGAGAATTTTTGGGCACCTTTGCCCAATTCCTGAACACCAATAAGGAATAAACAGACCTTGATGTCAGGCTTTTCCATATCGAATAGAGAAGCAATTTCATCCTGTAGGATGTTCCACTTCTTGTTTACTTCTGCTGCCTTCATTTTTTTGTTTTAAACAAACTAAGATAAATTTACGATGATTTGCAAGCAAATTAACGCACAGATAAATATAGTTATGCTGTTGGATTCCCTCCTTTGGCAATAACCTCTGCACAACGTTGATCAATCATCTGAAACACGGGATCGAACAAATTATCATCAAAATACGGATCAGGAACAACATCATCTCCCAAAAACAATTTAACTTTGTGCAGATCTTCCTTATCAATCACCTGAGCGCATACATCTGCATAGTTTTGTCTATCCATTACAAATATAAGATCGTATTCGGAAAAAAATTGCGGTTTGAAATGCCGAGCCCGCTGACCGGAAATATCGACACCATATTTCTTTGCAATTGCTATAGCTCTACGATCGGGGGCTTCACCAATATGCCAGTCGCCTGTACCCGCCGATTCAACGACCCAGTTTAATTGATTATCTGCTGCTTTTTGTTTCAATATACCATGTGCAAGGGGAGAACGACAGATATTTCCCAAACAAACCATTAAAATCTTCATCTCTATAATTTTTAAAAGCTATCAAAGAGTAGCAATACCACGCTATGATCCAACTAAACGGCGCAAAGAACGCGATTAGCCGACATAATCAGGTTTTCATGCTTGCCAATAGCAAAATATGTAATAAATCACAAGGCCAGAAAGGCCCAGCATAAAAAGTGCTGGAGCTGTATCGGCACTTCATTCCGCAAAATAGCTAAACTAAAATGATTAAGGAAACAACCGGCTTAAAATTGACTTACTTCTTACCAAGTGTCCTAGCTTTCCCATAAAGTCCTTCTGATTCTGTATCCACCGCCATTAATGAAAACAGACTGGAGAACTTTGCTGTTCAATACCCCAATTCAATGACGCCAATGAGACTAAACACTTTTCATTAAACCAAGCGTAGCGAGCTGAATGATATCGTCATAAAAAATACGATCAATAACACAAAGCATAAAAAAGGTGGCCTAACCTTACGGTTAGAACCACCTAAACTATATTAATCAACCAATTCTTAATTCAATGCTTAATATTCTACAGGGAAGCTCAATTGAACAGCACCACCTTGCGGAGATACTCCTTTCAATCGTACAATATTGCGTTGCGTTGCACCAAGCGCTGTTTCAACATCATCTACTGTATTGACCGCTTTTCCATTCACCTCTGTAATGACCAGTCCACGCTCTACACCGAAATAATCAAAGATACCACCACGGTTCACCTGAGTTACAACAACTCCGGAATTTACGCCCAATTCCTTTTTCTTCTGAGCTGAAGCAGGAATAAAGCTTGCTCCTAATTTATTATAGATCTCCGTTGCACTTTTCGAAGCTTTTCCGCCAGTGCTTGCAGTCTTTAAGGATTCTTCGCCTTTCAATGTCATGGTTACTTGTTTCTCTTTACCATCACGTTTATAGGTAACGTTTACCTTATCTCCAGGACGCGCACGGCCTATAGTTTCACTTAAGACAGGTGAGCCTGTAATCACTTTTCCATTGATTTTTGTCAAGATATCTCCTTTTTTAACACCTGCAGCCTCTGCAGCGCCACCACTTACAACATCTTGAACATATAAGCCATCCACATCTGTAAAACCTTTTTCCTTGGCCAATTCAGGTGTTATTTCAGTATAAGTAACACCTATATAACCACGTTTTACATTACCATATTCGACAAAGTCATCAACAATCTTTTTCACTAAATTAACTGGAATCGCAAAACCATAACCAGCATATGTTCCTGTTGGAGAGGCTATGGCAGAGTTAATACCAATCAATTCTCCTGAAGCGTTAGTCAATGCTCCGCCACTATTCCCTTTGTTGATAACCGCATCTGTTTGAATAAAGGATTCGATCGCTGAACTTACAGGGATTTGATCCTGTCCACCACCAAATGGATTACCACGTTGTTGTTGACCTTCATTCAAAATACCAATCTGACGACCTTTAGCACTAATGATACCTGCAGTCACTGTAGATTGAAGTCCAAGTGGGTATCCGAAAGCCAGTACCCATTCACCGACATTGACATTATCTGAGTTACCCAATTTGACAACAGGAAGGCCCTTACCTGATACTTTCAACAAGGCTAAATCTGTGTTCGGATCACGTCCGATCAATTTGGCTTCAAACGTACGTTTGTCTGTTAATACGACTTCAATTTTATCTGCATCCTCAACGACATGGTTATTGGTTACAATATAACCATCATCCGAGATAATTACGCCTGATCCTGAAGCCTGCACAGGTTGCGCCTGCATTTGACGACGTCCACCACCTTGTGGCATGCCAAAAAACTCTTCAAACATATCAAACGGAGAACCTTGCGATTGCTGCGATCCCTTACGACTATATGTTGTTTTAATATGTACAACCCCAGGTGATACCGCTGCCGCAGCTTGGGTAAAATCAGGGTTACCTGTTGAGGACATCACCCCAGTTGGATTGTTTGCGAAATAAACCTTTTGTTTGTCTTCGAAAGACATACCATCAAACTTCTTATTCTCAATAAGCTTGTAACCTCCTAATGCTACCGCTCCACCGAAAACAGCTGTTAATAGCGTTAAACCGACCTTATTCATAAACTTATTTTTATTTTAAAATGTCTTAATATAAGCTGATAATTTTTGCTCTTAAAATTACCGATTTTATTCGGATATGTTCAAATGTAATACCATTTCGAAGCCTTCGGAAAATCCGACACGTTAAAAAATGTTAATTACTAGACAAATGCAATCATTTTAACAAATCTTAACTTTTCTCCGTTTTTTTGTAACAAAAAAACGTACTTTTGTTACTACAAATCAACGTAATGGCATCAAAAGTAAGATTTTCAAAATATCAGGGAGCAGGCAATGACTTCATTTTAGTAGACAATCGCAACAAAGCATTTGACCGCGCAGATGAAGCATTGGTAGAAAAGCTCTGTAACCGCCGGTTTGGCATTGGTGCCGATGGTTTAATGCTCTTACAAACCAGAGAAAATTACGATTTTGAGATGATTTATTATAATGCCGACGGTAGAGAAGGCAGCATGTGTGGTAATGGGGGGCGTTGTATCGTAGCTTTTGCACGCGACTTAGGCATTATTACTGACAAAACTGTCTTTTTGGCAGTAGACGGCATACACCATGCCTCTTTATCAGCAGATCTTGTCAATCTCCAGATGATCGATGTAACGGATTTTGCCCGTGATGGAGAAGCTTATCTGTTACAAACCGGTTCTCCACATTATGTTGAGTTCGTAAAAAATCTGCAGGATAAGAATGTCTTCCAAGATGGCTACGCAATTCGCAATAACGCTACTTATGGAAAAGAAGGCATCAATGTAAATTTCATTGAAGCTGAAGGAGATGGTTATTTCCTCCGCACATTTGAGCGCGGTGTTGAAGATGAAACCTATGCCTGCGGCACTGGAGCAACTGCAGCGGCCATGGCTGTCGCCTTGCAGCAAAATTTAGAAGGTGATATCAATATTCCTATCCGAGTATTAGGAGGACAGCTGTATATCTCCTTCCATAAGAAAGGCTCCCATTTCTCAGAGGTGTTCTTAAAAGGGCCGGCACAGTTTGTCTTTGAAGGGAACTATTAGATTTTTACTCCTATAGCGATCAAGGCTAATTGCAATCCAAATTTTCAATCCAAGCAAATCAAGCCGTGAAATAGGGCCTACTACCTTTGATATTTAACGACACCTGTGCACAACCTCATAATGAAGGTTAGTACGAGATCTTAACTAGCTATCCCTTAGAATCGATTTTTAAAATTTCAACGCGCAAATTGCGATTAATGGTATATTTTATTGTATATTAGAAACCTTTATTTATAAGGTCCGCTATTTTTAATGCAACAGTCAAAGTCATTTCCAGTATATAAAATCGTTTATTCTATATGTGAGCACCCCTATCTTGGCTATCTTATTGAGCCACACATGGTCAAACTCAATCCCAATGGGACTTACTCACTACGCTATCAACGTATATTTAGCAATACTGTAGATGCTTACGCCGCTGAATTGGATGAATTAGATTACAAACTAATTCGATTGCTCGATGAAATCGAACAAACTCACCTCATTAAAAAATACTACAAAAAAGCAATTAGACCTGTCGATTTCTTTTCCAAAGTTTTCGATAAAAAGCTACATGAACTTCTTCGTCCTAAAATTGATGAAAAAATGATCCAATTTTTTGAAGCTGTTGGAGACAAACCGCTTTTCATGATGAGCAAAGATGGTTATCCAGCAGATCAAGAAATTAAATTGGCAACCTCCGCTGCATCGATTCTATTTCATTTTCGACGAAACGAAGAAGAAACACGTTATTTTCCGACAATCAAATACGAAAATCAGCGTCTGGAGTTTATGTTCAAAAATGCCATTGTCTTGACCAATGTACAAGCATGGTTACTTCTAAACAATACCCTATATTATTTCGATCAGGCACTTGAAGGCAAGAAACTCAGTCCTTTCCTAAATAAACGTTACATTTCTGTCGGTAGAAGTACCGAAAAAAAATATTTCGAAACCTTTGTATGTGGACTGATTGAACGCTATCATGTCTATGCCGAAGGATTTGAAATTCAAACCCACCAACACCAAGCAATTCCACTCCTCCATTTGATTTATATTGAAGACGGGGCGTCGCAATTACAACTGCAGTTCAAGTACGGACCGCACACTTTTACCGCAGGAGCCGAGAATAAAGTTACTGTTCGTATGGAATATAATGAGAAAGATGATCAATATATATTCCACCGTGTAAAACGATCTTTGCAATGGGAAGAACAACAACATGAAAGCTTAAAAAAATTGGGCCTACAGGATGTCGACCTCCAACTCGGTTTATTAACGCCAACTACCCATACTGGGAAACGGCTTTCAGTATTTGACTGGATGAACAACCATCAAGAACAACTTGAGACTCTTGGATTCCACATTATACAAAATAGCGAAGAAAAACGCTTCTTCATAGGGCACACCTCCTTAGATATCTCCATTGATGAAGACAATGATTGGTTTGATATCAGCGCTATCGCAAAATTTGGCCCATATGAGATTCCATTTATCCAACTGCGCAATCATATTCTTAATAACATTAAGGAATTTACCTTACCGAATGGAGAAATTGCCATGATTCCGGAAGAATGGTTTGCAAAATACAATCATCTCTTCCAGTTTTCTGCAGATCGGCATGAACTCAAACTAAATAAGGTACATATTGGTCTACTCTTTGAAATTAGTGAGCATACACAGCTGGTATTTACACGAAAACTACAGAATCTAGCCAACTTTGAAGAGATTGCTGATATTCCCGAACCAAAACATTTCAAGGGAAATCTTCGCCCATACCAAAAAGCAGGATACAATTGGTTTAATTTTTTGAAGCAGTATAAATTCGGCGGCTGTCTTGCAGATGATATGGGTTTGGGGAAAACCATACAGACTTTAGCCCTATTGCAACAGCAGAAAGAACAACTCCAAGACGAACAGGATATCCGTACCTCACTTTTGGTTTTGCCAACATCATTGGTATACAACTGGCAGAAAGAAGCACAGCAATTTGCTCCACAGCTTAATATCCACCTTCATACCGGAAACAACCGCATTAAAGATGCTGCTCTTTTCGCCAAATATGATTTGGTCATTACCACCTACGGAATTGCCCGTATTGACGAAGAAACCTTGAGTGGCTTTTATTTTAATTACATTATTCTCGATGAGAGCCAGAATATCAAAAACCCAACTTCCAAATCGTTTAAAGCCATCAAGAGCCTAAAAAGCAAAAACAAATTGGCTTTGAGTGGAACTCCTGTAGAAAATTCCGTTTCGGATCTTTGGGCACAGATGCACTTCACCAATCCAGGACTACTAGGCAGCTATACTTATTTTCAAAAGGAATTTGTACAGCCAATAGAAAAGAAAAAAGATGAAGAAAAAGCACAGCGTCTTCAAGCGATTGTCAAACCATTTATATTAAGACGTACAAAAGATCAGGTGGCAACAGAATTACCGCCAAAAACTGAACAGATCCTTTATTGTGAAATGACTGAAAAACAATCCGAGTTGTACGAAAAAGTCAAATCTGAATATCGCAATGCAATTCTTGACGGACAATTGGACAGCAAGCCTAAATCTACGCAAATTGCGTTGTTGCAAGGCCTGACAAAGCTCCGACAATTAGCCAATCATCCCAGAATGGTGGATGAAAAATTCTCAGGTGATTCCGGCAAGTTTGAAGCTGTAATTGAAACGCTTGAGATGGTCATGCGAAGAGGCAATAAAGTACTGATTTTCTCCCAGTTCGTAAAACAGCTCAATATTTTCCGTCAGTATTTCGATCATAAAGGAACAAATTATGCCTACCTGGATGGTGGCACAAAGAATCGGGATGAAGCCGTCAGCCAATTCCGTAAAAACAACGATACCAAGTTATTCCTTATATCGATAAAAGCAGGCGGGGTGGGACTCAATCTCATTGAAGCTGACTATGTTTTTATTCTGGATCCGTGGTGGAACCCAGCTGTGGAACAACAGGCTGTAGACCGTTCACACCGCATCGGTCAAACGCGCAACGTGTTTATCTATAAATTCATCAGTAAAGATACCGTCGAAGAAAAGATATTAGCTTTACAGAATAAAAAGAAGTCGATTGCACAAAGCCTGATCACGACAGAAGAAAGCTTTATCAAGTCACTATCACAGGAAGATCTGCAGGAACTTTTGGCCTAAATAAAAATATTACTGTTTATATTCATTAATCTTCGCCATATATATCGATGGACGGATACCCGTTACACGTGTAAAAATATTGCTAAAAGAAGACAGTTCATTGTACCCTACGCGCATAGCTATTTCTAGAATGGAGTAGCTATTCTCAGACATCAGTTCCAGGGCTTTCGCAATTCGTATGGCTCTTAAAAAACGGATATAACTAATCCCCATATCTTCTTTGAAAAGTCGTGACAACGAGCGACTGCTCATACCAAAGCGTGCAGCAACCTGTTCAATGGTAAATGCTTGATCAATATTGCTATTCAGATATCTCGCTACGCTCCTCAGTTTTTCACTTTTAGGATAAGGATGCTGCATCGGAAAAGCATCTATTGGTGAACTCGTATCCGGAATAATCGCCATCATCGCACGCAAGAGACAGTATTTTGAATAATCAGCCGTTTTGCTAACCCCTCCGCTCCAATCCTGAGCAAATAAAAACATTTCACGCACCAGATCATTGCTTAGAAATATATTTGGCGTTGAAAGTACGGACGGCATATGCTGCTGCTCCTTGAAATAAAAACTATATAGCGGGATACGAGAGCTTGTGCTTTCCAAATGATAAGTTGTATTTGCCGGAATCCACATATAAAACCTTGCTGGCAAATACCAGTGCTTTGTTGTTGTAAACACATGAATAATACCACCGTCAGCATAGAGCAGCCGCGCCTTTTTATGTTTGTACTCACGAGAATCGATACGATCGACATACATATGGTCTACATAAAAATCATATTGGTCCGCATCAATAGCTGCAAGTTTTTCCTCTTCCATAACTTAAAATTACACTTTTTCTACTACATGGCGCAAATGAACATATATCCGTCCGACTATACAAAACAAAACGTTTCTATTCCACAGTATCTTTGTACAGCCATATGCTCATGCTCTCAGAGGAAGTTTGCTCGTAATCAAATAAAAAGGCTCAACTGTAAATTTAGATGATGCTAAAAGTACACAGTTAGCCTGTGTTGACACACTATAAACACATAAAGCAGACTATTAAAATTGCGCAATCAAAATAACAATGAATAAAGAAGATAAAAAAGACAAAACAAAAGGATTTAATAAAATGCTCGTCATATTTGCCAGCCTATTATTATTGACCGGTATTGGCGTCTTAGTCAGACACCTCATTTTTACCAATCAATATGTAACAACAAATGACGCACAAATTGATCAATACTTGACACCTATTGCCAGTAGGGTCTCTGGTTTTATCAAGGAGGTACGATTTGAGGAAAACCAATATGTACATCGGGGCGATACCTTATTAATTATAGATGCCAGTGAGTATCAAACAAAGGTTGATATGGCAAATGCCGAACTCCAAAGTAGCCAGAGCAATGTTGAGGTAATCAACAAAACAGCCAATGCAATAGCCAATAGCATTTCGGTTCAAAAGGCAAGATTAGAAGCTGCAAAAGTAAGTGTATGGCAGACCGAACAGGATTACAAGCGATTCAAGAATTTATTTGAAGCAGAGGCTGCGACCAAACAACAGTACGATAATGCCAAAGCAGCATATGATATAGCACTGGCACAACTGCACACTATAAACGAAGAGTATAATTCAGCTCAACTAAACACCAACAAAGAAAAAGCAAGCGAATTACCGGCAAGAGCCAATATCAATATCAAAAAGGCCGCAAAAACAAATGCACAGCTTTTTCTTTCATATACCGTAGTTACAGCACCTTATGATGGCTTCGTTGGAAAACGAACCATCCAAGCAGGACAATATATAAAGGAAGGTCAGACACTTGCCAATGTCATTAGTGAAGAGAAATGGATCAACGCTAACTTTAGGGAAACTCAACTCGAAAATCTTGCAGAAGGCACTATCGTTACTATACAGGTCGACGCTTTTCCCAAACTCAGTTTTAAAGGAAGAATCCACTCATTTTCTCCGGCATCAGGTTCCAAATTTGCCCTAATACCACAAGACAATGCAACCGGGAATTTCGTAAAGATTGAGCAACGGATTCCCATTAAAATTGTATTTGATCCAAAACAGGATCTCAAGAAATTACGCGCAGGTATGAATGTCGTTATCCATGCCGCCGATCAATCCTAATCGCCCATGAGTACAAACAAAACTTTATACTACAGCTGGGTGCCCGAATGGATAAAACTCCCGCTTATGATAGTAGCGATGTTCCCACACCTCATGCTAATGTCGCTCTTCCATTCCAATACAGCATTTACAGCTTCGGCTCTGGATATTGAAGCGGAGGATATTCAGTATTTTCTATCCTTGATGTATGGTGCCATTGTCGTTACCTTACTTATATTTCAACGGCTGTTTTCGTTTTTTAGGGTAAGGACATACATACTCTTGACCTGTAGCCTCTCCATCCTGATTCTACTCGGTATTTCACTTACAAGAGACCCTTTCCTTATTGGCATTCTCCGCGTGATCGAAGGTATTTTCTGTATACTGGAAGGTGCATGCTTTCTTCCACTGCTTATGATGCAGATTAAGCATACCAAAAGTCGAACGATCGCCTATTTTTTCTTATATACCTTTATGCTTACAGGATCAACTTTGACGACATCCTTGCTCAAAGAAAGCATAATGGACTATGGATGGCAAGATATGATCCATGTCGTGCTCTATTGGCATTTGATAGTGATTGCAATAGCCTTGCTGTTACTCAACAATAATCGCTTGGGTAAAAAGTTCCCACTCTATCAACTGGATCTGGCCAGCTGTCTATTTTTATTGATATCATTGAGCTGCGGGGCCTACGTTTTAATTTATGGTCGCAAATACTATTGGTTTGAATGCTCCAAGATCACCATCAACTTCGCACTTTTCCTTATTTTCGGAGCACTTTTCATCATTAAACAGCGGATGGTCAAAAGACCACTTTTTCATTTTGAGATCCTCAGATACAAAAATGTGATCTTTGGTGTTATACTGTTTTTTCTCTTTTATATTATTCGCAGCTGTCTCAATAATGTATACACAGTGATGGCTACCGTATGGAAGTGGCCCTGGCATTATATTGTTGATGTACAGTACATCAATGTCCTTGGTACAATACTGGGTGTTGGCAGTTCAGGCTTCTTACTCCTGCGCGATGTATCCCCTAAATATATCTTTGGTTTTGGCTTTTTGATATTGGCGACTTCATGTTTTTTATTTGTACCTACATTTTACCCTGATACCACCATCTGGGCAATCGGGCTTCCTTTGTTTATTCAAGGAATCGGACAAGGATGGCTTTTTACACCACTGGTTATTTATATTTTGACGGGTGTAGAATCCCATCATGCTGGCAATGCAGGCCTCATGGGCACAACCGTTCGGTTTTGGAGTACGAATGTCGGATTTGCACTTATTCAAAATGCCAGCTATACACTAAATCAAAAGCATTATATTCAACTCGAACAGACACTGAATACAAGCAACCCACTGACAATAAGCTATTGGAATACATTAATGGACAAATATACCGGAATATATGGAGATCAAATAGCAGGTCGTATTGCAAGCAAAAGTATTTCGGGAACCCTAAGTCAGCAAGCATCACTAATCAGTAACATGGAGATATTTACTTATCTGGGAATCCTGGGAATGCTGGTAACAGGGCTAATATTTTTATTCGGCCCAGCCAAAACACTTTTCATGCGCCTAAGAATTCCATACTTGTAAATGAGGCAGCTAAATCTCCTATATACAACTTTCATTGCTTTCGCAAGCAGCAACAGCAATGAAAGCGAACCGAAGATTCTTTCTGCCTAATAAACCAAGTATCACGAGCTCATTGATGCCTTAATAAAAACAACACGAATCAATTAAACAAGTTCTTTCAAAAAAAGGGCTGTTTGCAAATCAATGCAGACAACCCCTCTTTGGTATCTCGTACTTAATCTATTTAAGCATCAAATTCTTTAAGTGCTTTTTTCACACGTGCTATGACCTCGTTTTTGCCGAGCAATTCAACAATCTGAAACACATCTGGTCCAAATTTACCGCCTACCAACATAATCCGGAATGGCATCATCAGCTCGCCCATTTTCATTCCCGACACCTGAATCGCATCTTTGAAGAAAGGCTCCAATTCAGCAGCTTTCCACGTATCAAATCCTTCGAATGACTGGTTTATACCCTCAAAAAATGCTGTTTTTTCAGCAGACCACTTAGGCTTCACAGCATTCAAATCATATTCCGCAGGTTGCAAAAAGAAGAAAGACGCCTGACTCCAAAAGTCCTCAACAAAAGTTAAACGCTCTTTCACAGCATCCAATACCCTGCTCACGTAAGCTTCATCGGCATCTACTTGATGATGTTCCAATACTGTTTTGATCTTTGGCAACAAGGATTCTGTCGACGTGCGTTTAATCCATTCATGGTTGAACCATTTTGCTTTTTCAAAATCAAATTTCGCACCGGCTTTACTGATACGGTCAACACCAAATTTCTGAATCAATTCATCTAAGGAGAAAAGTTCCTGTTCAGTACCATCATTCCAACCTAACACGCCGAGCATATTGACAAAAGCCTCGGGTAAGAAGCCCATCTCACGGAATCCTTTTGTTGTATCGCCAGATTTAGCATCGGTCCAGTTCATAGCATAAACAGGGAATCCCAAACGATCACCGTCACGCTTGCTTAGTTTACCGTTTCCATCTGGCTTAAGGATCAATGGAAGGTGCGCCCAGCCTGGCATGCTATCCCCCCAACCGAGGTATTCCCACAATAAGATGTGGATAGGTGCCGAAGGCAACCACTCTTCACCACGGAATACATGCGATATTTCCATGGCCTTATCATCTACAACAACAGCGAGGTGATAAGTCGGCATGCCATCTGCCTTAAGCAATACCTTATCATCGACAAGATTTGTATCAAAAGCAACCTTTCCACGGATCATATCAGTGAATGATACCGTTTCATCTGTTGGAATCTTTATACGGATGGTGTGCGGAGTGCCCGCATCCAATAATTGGTGAGTTTCAGCCTCAGACAAACTCAATGAATTACGTAATTGAAGTCTGTTCTCGTGGCTATATCGAAAATTAGGCTGCAACTTACGCTGCTCATCCAGCTCCTCTGCTGTGTCAAAAGCATAGTAAGCATAACCATTCTCAATCAGCTGTTCAGCATATTTCCGGTAAGATGGTTTTCGCTCACTTTGACGGTAAGGTCCGTACTCGCCTCCTTTTAATGGGCTTTCATCTGGAGTCAAACCACACCATGCTAAGCATTCGTTGATATATTCCTCAGCACCTGGGACAAATCGAGTTTGGTCCGTATCCTCGACACGTAAAATAAAATCTCCCTGATGCTGACGCGCATAGAGAAAATTAAACAAAGCTGTACGTACCCCACCAAGGTGAAGACCACCTGTCGGGCTTGGTGCAAAACGCACTCTTACTTTTCTTTCTGAACTCATGTCGCAAAATTACCACAAAATTTTTGATTTGGGCGGCACGATAACTTCTTCAATGAAATAAAAGTGCAGAAAACAGACATTTATTCAGTAATTTGCAAATGAAGGACACGAATACGGAATCATGAAACCCTATCAGATTAGCCAGCAACGCTGGAAATTTATCTTGCTTATCTTTGCAGCAGTCATTGCTGTCGCTTCCCTGGTTTATACCAATTACCTCGTTCGAAATCTTGCGCATGCCGAACGTTCGAAGGCTGAGGTATGGGCTATGAGTACCAAAAATATCATGACCATGCCCGACGTTGATGATGAATTCATTACATTTATTTACGCCGTAAGAGACAGTCTAAATTTACCTGCAATTATTACTGACGACAAAGAAGACATCATTTTCTGGCGTAACCTCGATTCCACAAAGACAAATATTAAACCCGGACACAACGACAGTGTTACAAAACATCTCGATTATGATCCCGTTTATTTTCAAAAACAGCTTGCGTTTATGAAGAAAAGCCATCCGCCTATTACGTTGGAATTGGAAAATGGACAAAAATGGCATGTGTATTATAAAGATTCATGGTTTTTGCAACAGTTAAGGGTGTTTCCTTATGTACAACTATCACTGATTGCCCTCTTTCTCATTATTGCTTATACCGTTTTCAATTCTATCCGGAAATCTGAACAAAATCTCGTTTGGGTAGGGCTAACAAAAGAAGCCGCACATCAATTGGGTACCCCTATTTCATCGTTGATGGGTTGGTTAGAATTGATTCGCATAAAATTTGATGCCGAAGAAGATGACACCCTAAATGAAATGGAAAATGACATTAAACGACTTGAAATCGTCGCCGACCGCTTTTCAAAAATAGGATCTACTCCCGTGCTGACTAACCATAACCTGTATGATGTCATCAAAAATTACATGGATTATTTTCGCATACGAACCAGTAATAAAATTGCTTTCGAATTAAAAGGTGACACACATCTTGAAGCACAGCTTAATATTCCACTCTTTGATTGGATTATCGAAAATTTATTGAAAAACGGAGTAAATGCCATTGGCACAGAAGGAAAGATAACTGTTAATATTTCAGAAAATATTGCGAAAGAAGAAATTTTTATAGACATTAGTGATACGGGCAAAGGAATTCCGAGATCTAATTTTGAATCTGTTTTCCAGCCGGGTTTCACAACACGGAAAAGAGGTTGGGGGCTTGGCCTTAGTCTGACAAAAAGAATGGTGCGGTATCACCAGGGGCAAATTTTTGTAAAAGAATCTGAAGTAGGTAAAGGAACAACATTTCGAATAATCTTAAAAAGCAACTTAAAATATGAAGCCACTCAAATCTGACGAATATCCAGCGGTCTACGCGCCTTATATTGAGACTGTCGTCGATAATGTGTTCGATGCACTAGAAGAACAAACGCTCTCCTTTCCAGCATTTCTGGACACGATACCAGAGGAAAGAGGTAATTTTAAATACGCCGAAGATAAGTGGACAATCAAGGAAGTTGTTGGCCACGTTATCGATAATGAGCGTATCATGGCTTATCGGGCATTGCGTTTTTCACGTAATGACCTTAAAGAGCTCGCTGGATACGACCAAGACTACTTCATTCAGCATTCCCGTTACAACGATCGCACTTTAGAAAGCCTGAGTAAAGAATTTACTTTTCTTCGCAAAGCGAACATGATGCTTTTCAATAGTTTTAATGAGGTTGAATTGGAACGTAAAGGGATGGCATCTGAACGGCTAACAAGTGTAAAAGCACTCTTGTATGTCATTGCTGGCCACCTCAATCATCATCGCATCATTATCCAAGAACGTTATTTAAACTCCGACGATGTCAAAAATTTGGTTTCAGCATTACAGCATTGAGGAAATAAACGTATTTTTCAACAAATACCTATCGGGTCTGCTCGAGATTCAAGCGACAGAAATTGATGACAACTCCATCACGGCGACCATGCCGGTGACAGATAAAGTCAAACAACCACATGGTATTTTACATGGCGGCGCTTCTGTCGTTCTGGCGGAGTCTTTGGGAAGTATAGCATCTAATCTCGTGGTTGATCCAGAAAAATACCGCGGAGTTGGACTTGAAGTAAATGCCAATCATATACGCCCGGTAAGTAGCGGCGTAATAACAGCAAAATGTAGCCCAATACACATTGGTCGATCCACACATATTTGGGAAATAAAAATGTACGATCGCTTCAACAAATTAAATTGTATCTCAAGGCTTACAGTAGCTATCGTTCCAAAATAACGATAACTATACGACTCTTGCTAACTCGATTTACCAAAACGTTCCAATTACAATTCGACAATATTTATAAGCAAAGAAGGATAAATTTCACAATTTATCCTTCTTTTTTTTGTCAATTAATTATCAAAATCCCCCAAAAATATGCCTTTATTTATTTCCAATATTCAAGAAATTTAAGTAGTCTTGTAGGATGGATACTTTAAAAATCAGTAATTATGAAGCGCAATCGTTTGTTCATTCCTTATTCCTACTGATTTACCAATCCTCGAACGATAACTTAACTAAATATAATAAAACAAAACATGACCACTAATCCTAACGTTGGTAAAACAGCTTTTCGCCCTATGGCCATCTGCTGTGGTTTATTTTTTATCCTCGGTTTTATTACCTGGGCAAACGGAACCTTAATTCCATTCTTAAAAATTGCTTGTAACCTCGAAACAGATTTGCAAGCTTTCTTCGTAACCTTTGCTTCCTATATTGCTTATTTTTTCCTAGCACTTCCAAGCTCAGTCATCATTAAAAAAATTGGTTTCCAAAATGGTTTAGTTGTCAGTCTTATTATATTAGGTTTAGGATCTTTGATCTTCATTCCTGCGGCAGATAATAGAAGCTACGGCCTATTTTTAACGGGAATCTTCATCCAAGGTTCAGGAATGGCATTATTACAAACAGCCGTTAACCCTTACTTAAGTATTATTGGTCCCATTGATAGCGCTGCACAACGTATTTCAATAGCTGGATTTTTCAATAAATCGGCTGGTATCATTGTACCGATCCTTTTTGGAACACTCTTTTTAAAAGATGCTCAAAAGGTAACAGCAAAATTAGAAGCAACAACGGATCTTGTCCAAAAGAATGCGATCTTAGATGATCTTCTTCAACGCGTACACACTCCATACATCTCGCTAGCAATTATATTCGTTGCCTTCGCAATATTCTTAAAGTTCACACACCTGCCTGAGGTCGATATGGATGCAGAAGAAGAAACCAGCGTAGAAAGCGGAACTGTTGCGGCAAAGAAAACATCGATATTTCAATATCCACATCTGTTCTTGGGAGCTTTGGCAATTTTCTTCTGTGTAGCTGTCGAAGTTATGGCGGGAGATATCATTGGCGTCTATGCACGCGAACTGAAAGTTGATCCCTTCTTTACGACTTATGCAACAGCATTTACACTATCTTGCATGTTGATAGGTTATATTATCGGTATTATCTCTATTCCAAGATTTGTATCACAACAAATGGCCCTACGCATTTGCACAATCATTGGCATCACATTCACCATTATTTCTGTTTTCACAACTGGCACAACATCATTTATATTTGTTGCCTTGTTAGGAATCGCTAACTCCCTCATGTGGCCAGCGATCTTCCCACTAGGAATTAAAGGTCTGGGAAAATTCACAAAAACAGGATCAGCAATCATGATTATGGGTATTGCAGGTGGTGCTATATGGCCTTTGATCTACGGGCTGTTAAAAGATCATTTGCATATCGATTTTCAACATGCATTCTTATATGCAATGATTCCGGGCTATCTATACATTATGTTTTTCTCTATAGTAGGCCATAAAGTTGGCAAAACGAATTAATGTAAATCCATCTTATATTTTAGGAAAAAAGGGCATCTAAAAAATAGATGCCCTTTTTTCTTAAAATTCTTCCTATTTTTAGGAGATAGATGCTGTAAGAGCCATTAAATATTACAGCCATGCTATAATCAGATTTTCTGTTTTTCAACAGGAGAAATAGAAGTTATGATCAAATGCATATCAAGAGCATATTGAACCACAGGATTAAGCACACAACAAACAAACAATGATACAGATGAAAAAGAATCTTTTTGCAATTGCCATTGCCGCAACAATGATGTTTACGGTCAACGAATCTTTTGCTCAGCTAAAGCTACCTGCAGCAAGTAGCTCACAGACAGTTACACAAGGTTTAGGTATTGAAAACGTAACCCTTAATTACAGCAGACCTAGCATGAACGGTCGTAAGATTTTTGGTGATCTTGTTCCTTACAACGAGGTATGGCGCACAGGAGCAAATACAAATACCACATTAACTTTTGAAGGTGATGTTGAGCTGAATGGACACAAGCTTTCCGCCGGAACCTATGCTCTTTTCACGATCCCCAACAAATCGGAATGGACAATCATCATCAGTAAAAACACAAAACAATGGGGCGCCTATACCTATAAACAAAGTGAAGATGCTTTGCGCTTCAATGTGAAACCTCATACCCTGGCAAATCCAGTAGAAACTTTCAGCATTTCTTTCGACAATGTTACACCTACAGGTGCTGTATTGAGTTTGGCTTGGGAAAAAACGTCAGTAAAGGTTGATCTCAAAGTCAATCAACAGGCTAAAATATTAGCTTCTATCGACGAGGCTATGAAGGACGAGAAAAAACCTTATTTTGCCGCAGCCCAATATTACTTCAGTAATAACTTAGATCTAAATAAAGCGCTAAACTGGTATGACGAAGCAGCCAAAGCTCAACCCAAAGCTGCTCACGTTCTTTATTGGAAAGCAAAAGCTCAATTAAAAGCTGGAGATAAAAAAGGAGCAATAGAAACTGCAACAAAAGGTATTGAAGTCGCCACAGCAGATAAAAATAGTGAATACATCAAATTGAACACACAAGTTATCAATGCTGCAAAGAAATAGGTATTTATAGCTAAAAAATGCCCCCAGAAAGTATCTCACTTTTTGGGGGCATTGCATTTAAAGCCTTTTTTATAACTCAGCTTTTAGTTTTATAGCTCGTCTTTTAGCAATTGCTCAAGTTCTTCTGGTGAAACGTTCATATTGACATTTCCGTCTTTCGCAAAAGAGATCTCACCGGTCTCTTCAGAGACAATAACAGCAATCGCATCCGAGATTTCCGTCACCCCAATAGCAGCGCGATGGCGTAGTCCAAATTGCAGCGGCAAATCCTCACTATCCGACAATGGTAGCACACAAGATGCTGTCATAATCTTAAAATCAACAATAACGACTGCACCATCATGCAAAGGACTATTTTTATGAAAGATACTTTCAATCAGGCGCTTCGAAATATGGGCATCGATATACTCACCACTGCTCTGATAATACTCCTCATCAAAATATTTTGAAAAAACCAATAAAGCACCCGTCCGTGTACGCGACATGCTTCTACAGGCTTCAATAACCGGTTTTAAGTCTTCCGTCAAATCCTTTTGTATAGCTTTCTTATTCCCGATAAATGACCAAAAAACTTTTTTCCGTTTCATGGATATGTTCTTCCCAACGTGTAGTAAGAACCGCCTGATTTCCTGTTGGAACACGACAATCAATGCAATGGATCCCACAGATATAAAACCGCCGAATATCTCGGTCAGCAAGCGCATATGCATCTGCTTAACGACTATATAAACACCATAAAACAGTGCTACACCAATCAGGATATTAACAGCAATGGTCCCTCTAATCAGACTATAGATATAGTAGATAATAATCGCTACCAATATGATATCAATAACGTCCAATAGGCGAAAGCCGCTAAACAGGCTATAGTCGATTCCATCCATATATGCAAGTTAAAAAAAAATAGATATTATTTGTATTTTTACAACATAACATACAGGAAAATGACTAGACTTTCAGTAAATATCAATAAAATCGCAACGCTCAGAAATTCCAGAGGTGGCAATAATCCTAATCTAGTATCTGCAGCATTAGCCTGTGAACGTTTTGGAGCACAGGGTATCACTGTCCACCCAAGACCTGATGAAAGACATATTCGCTATCAGGATGTCTTTGACTTAAAAGCAGAAATCCAGACCGAACTCAATATTGAAGGAAATTGCCAGGAACAGAAATTTATTGACCTTGTATTGGCCAATAAACCAGCACAAGTAACCTTAGTGCCAGATACCGAAGGACAATTGACCTCGAATCATGGCTGGGATACCATTAAGAACAAAGCCTACCTACAAGATATGTGCAAATTGTTCAAAGATGCAGGTATACGCGTTTCTATTTTTGTTGATCCGGTTGAAGAAATGGTAGAGGCTGCGGCAGAAACAGGAACAGATCGCATTGAACTTTACACAGAAGGTTTTGCCACGGAATATGGCTTTGACAAGGAACTCGCTATAAAACCGTATTTCAAAGCTGCATTAAAAGCACGTGAAGTCGGTTTAGGTCTAAATGCGGGCCATGACTTAGATCTCAACAATTTGCAATATTTCAACCAACATATCCCTGAACTCCTGGAAGTAAGTATTGGCCATGCCCTCATCTCTGATGCACTATACCTAGGATTAGAAGAAACAATCAAACGTTATCTGGCTTGTTTGAAGTAATAGCATATTCGGCGAAGAGCGCTAACTTTATAAATGAGCTTCTTGAGATCTACCGAATTGCACAAAAATGCATCAATAGAAAAGGGCTTTCTTAAACGAAAGCCCTTTGTATTACCCTCAAAATAGCAGAACTATTGCTGAACTTGCAATTATTAATGAATTCCTTTAAAGATACGGTTCCAGCGAATTTTCGAAAGTCCTGTACCAATGTCATCCCAGCTCATCCAAGTAAATAAAGCCTTTCCGACAACATGATCTTCGGGAACAAACCCCCAGCCCCTTGAATCCAGGGAATTATGGCGATTATCACCCATCATCCAAAAGTAATCCATTTTAAACGTATAATGGTCTGCTTTCACATCATTGATATAGATCCCATCCGAACGTTTTTCTAACTTGTTATTCTCGTAAACACGGATAGCTCTTTCATAAATGGGCAGAGTCTGTGCATTTAATGCCACTGTCCATCCTTTCTTCGGGATTAAAATCGGTCCAAAATTGTCAAAATTCCATTTGTATTGTGGATCATACGGATAAGCTCCTTCTCCAACAGGATTCCTTCTGATTTCTTTGACATTCGACCAAGATTTTACAATGGCTAGTTCATCTTTTGTCATAAACAACTGATAAACACCAGGCTGCTGATCGCCACCGACCGCTTCTATTCTCAACTCCCGTAACCTATCCATATTTAATGGGGTACCATCCGTTAATACGAGATAGTCTAATTGGCTTTCTGGAGGATCAAATCCCGGTTGATCGTTCACAAAGAGTTTAGCATCTTTCATGAAAATCTTATCGCCAGGCAATCCAACACAGCGTTTAATATAGTTCTCCCTCTTATCGATAGGTCTTGCCTGAATTGTAAACTGAGAATTGACAGTCTGCCAGCCATATGCGCGAACAAGATCATAATAACTTGCATTTTGGTTTTCAAGCGCGACAGTGTCACCTGCAGGAAAATTGAAAACAACGACATCATTACGTTCAATTTTTTGAAATCCTGGCAAACGTTTATAAGGAAGCTCAATCAATTCAGAATACGCTTTTCCGCCAGTGATAGGCATCGTATGATGCGCAAAAGGAAACGCAATCGGCGTGTTAGGAACACGGGGGCCATAATTTAACTTGCTTACAAATAAGAAATCCCCGATCAACAAGGTACGCTCCATAGATCCTGTTGGAATCATATAAGCTTCGATCAGGAATCCACGAATAAGCGATGCCGCCACGGTTGCAAATACAATGGCATCTGCCCATTCGCGTACCATCGATTTCTTGTACGGATATTTAATTTTATATTCTTTATAAGATTCAAGTGCAATTTCGGCACGCTTCTCTTCAGTCAATTCAAGACCCTCTTGGCTTGCAGCCTTTAAGTTCTTAGCATATAAGCCATTCAAAAAACGTACGTTATTGTCCTTTGCCCACATTGGCAGAACAATAAAAGGTACTAAAACTGCAGCAGCATTCTCCCAAAAACGGCGTTTTCCAAAACAATGGATAAAGTCAAGGTAAAGATTATAGAAAACAAAGACATTGACAATCGGTACGAGCAATAAAACTACCCACCATGTCGGTCTTCCTGTCAATTTCGCCTGAATATACTGGCTATAAAAAGGTACGATTGCTTCCCAGCCATTTCTGCCAGCTTTAACAAACAATTGCCACAGTCCATATCCCGATATTGCTGTTAAAACCGCAAATATAATTAAGCCCATAATCTACTTATTAATACTATTTATTAAAATCAAAAATTTCAGTAACCTGATAGAAACCTTTTTTGCCATTCAACCATTCAGCAGCAACTACAGCTCCTAAGGCAAATCCATCACGGCTATGTGCGGTATGCTTAAACTCTATTTGGTCGACCTCAGAACTATAAAGTACCGTATGTGTTCCCGGAACCTCTTCGATACGATGACTTTCAATTAAAAGCTCCTGTGGTTTTGGAATAATTTCATCCTGATCACCAATAACCGTATTCACCCAGTTGGTTTTCACATCGCTATTATCCAATATCCCCTCAGCAATCGTAATTGCTGTACCACTTGGTGCGTCCAGTTTGTGAATGTGATGTATCTCCTCTACCTGAACATCATATTGTTTGTACGGCTGTAAGGCCTTCGCCAACATTCTATTGATATGGAAGAATACATTCACTCCGATGGAAAAGTTCGATCCATACAAAATGGAACCATCAGCCTCCAAACACTTCGCCTTAACTTCTTCCAGTTGATCATACCAACCGGTTGTTCCGACGACAATAGGTACACCTGCCTCAAGGCAAAGATTCATATTATCCAGTGCCGCGAAAGGTACACTAAAGTCTATTGCGACATCAGCCCCTTTGATATCATCAGCAGTCAGGTTAGGACGATTATGTTCATCGACAACTAAAAAAATTTGATGGCCTCTTTTCAGCGCATATCTTTCGATAATCTGCCCCATTTTGCCATACCCCAAGAGAATGATGTTCATATATTTAGAAAAAAAAGTATAGTTTATTTTTAAAATTAAAAAATTCCAATGAAATACCCATGTTTAAAAACCACAAACATCAATCTGAACTAGCAGTGTATATGCAATAGTTCACTAAAAGACAAATTGGACAAACCCTGATCAACAATCATTTCCAATGGAAATATCACCTTAGGAATACGGGAGTTAATTGAACTTCATGGTCAATTTAAGTCCTACAGTAGGTTTAAATGAATAAGTTCCCGACGCGAGACTCGCATCCATTAAAGTAGGTCCAATTAAGAAAGCAGTCTTTTTGGGTTTATCGTCGCCAATACTCCAGCGATATTTAAGCATCGAGTCAATATAAGCCTCTGCGACATTCAGGCCATAAACACCTAACGTAAGCAGCACCATGAGGTCTCGATTTCGCCGCGCATTATCTTTTGCTCGGATGATAGATTGCTCTGAGATTCCGATGTAATATGGATCAATTGGCTTACCAAGAGCTTTGTCTTGTAATACCCCCAGTAGTTCCTTATAATAACGGTTATTAAAATCAAAAACTAGTACGGTTGTTATTAAGCCACCATAGATTGCAGGCACTTTTATCCACCAAACGCCACCATTGGTGTACTGTCCCCAGCCTGGAAGGACCAAAGAACGTTTCCAAGCCTGTTTATTTTTTGCTTCAATAGCCAAGCGTGTCGAATCCTTGAATACAACCTTCTCTTTCGCCTTAGCCTCCTCCTTCTCCCGGTTTTTACGTTCCTTCCGAGATTCTTTCTTTACGGTATCCTGTACCGATTTTTGCTTTATGCTATCTATTTTGACGGGTGCTATTTGTTTCTTAGGAATTGTATCCACAGTCTGTCCATGTACCACCGACAGTGCAAACATCGCAAATATCAAGCTTATTAACTTGGCCATATTACCAATCTAACAATTCAAGAATGCGACTTAAATCATCTTCCGATTCAAAAGGGATCTCAATCGCTCCTTTTCCTTTTGTGCTCTTCAGATTCAATTTGACGCGAGAAGAAAACTTCGATGCCAGATCATCTTCAATTTTCTGCAATTGAAAGGACATCGGAGCTTTATCTTTCCCGGCTTTTTTCTTACCGCCTTTTTGTAACTCACGAACCAACTCCTCCGCCTTACGAACGGATAAACCTTGATCAATAATCAACTTAAAGATATAAAGCTGTTTATCAACCTCAGGAATATTAATCAAGGCACGAGCATGTCCCATAGTCAATGCTCCATCACGTATTGCCGCCTGAATGACGGGTGGGAGTTTTAATAAACGGAGATAATTTGTAACAGTAGAACGGTTTTTACTGACTCGCTCCCCCAATTCTTCCTGTTTTAGATTACATTCCTCAATCATGCGCTGAAAGCTCAAGGCTACTTCAATCGCATTTAGATTCTCCCGCTGAATATTCTCAATCAGGGCCATTTCCAGCATCTGCTGGTCGTTGGCGGTACGGATATACGCTGGGATTTCGGTGATGCCGGCCAAGCGTGAAGCGCGGAGACGTCGTTCCCCCGAAATCAACTGATAATTACCATCCGAAATTTTACGTACGGTAATCGGCTGAATTAATCCTTGTAAAATAATTGATTCCGATAACTCCTGTAAGGCAACCGGATCAAATTCTGTACGCGGCTGAAAAGGGTTGACAGCTATTTCTTCTACACGAACATGGCTGATACTACCATTCTCTTTTGTTGTTTTTACAGCAGTTGATGTAACTAGAGGAGCCTCTTCCACTTGCTGATTACTTTTAGCAGGAACTTCTACACTATCGTTTAATAGCGCACCTAAACCTCTTCCCAGTCCTGTTTTACGCTGATGTGCTGCCATATTATGCGGTTACTGTTTTATTCATTTCATTAAGATGCCCGTTTTTCTGTAAAATCTCGCGTGCCAAATTCAAATAATTGATTGCCCCTTTGCAGGACGCATCATGCATGATTACAGAAATTCCAAAGCTTGGAGCTTCGCTCAAACGGGTATTCCGCTGAATAATTGTATCAAAAACTAAATCTGTAAAATGTGTTTTCACTTCTTCGACCACCTGATTTGATAGCCTCAAACGAACATCATACATCGTCAACAAAATCCCTTCGATCTCCAAACTTGTATTTAAACGGTTTTGAACTATTTTAATTGTGTTCAATAACTTACCAAGCCCTTCCAAGGCGAAGTATTCACACTGTACCGGAATGATAACGGAGTCCGAAGCAGACAATGCATTGATTGTAATTAAGCCTAAGGAAGGCGAACAGTCGATGATAATAAAATCATAATCCTGTTTTACCTGATCCAAGATTTTTTTCATCTTGTACTCCCTTTCGTGCATATTGATCATCTCAATTTCCGCCCCAACCAAATCGATATGAGCCGGCAACAGATCCAAATTTGGCGTTTCTGTTGATTGGATAGCCTCACGAGGATCCAGATCATTCACCAAACACTCATATACACTAGCACTGATTGTACGAGGGTCAAAGCCAATCCCAGAAGTAGAGTTTGCTTGAGGATCCGCATCGACCAACAATGTTTTATATTCTAAAACCGCCAAACTAGCCGCCAAATTAATTGACGTTGTGGTTTTTCCGACCCCACCCTTTTGATTTGCGATTGCAATTACTTTTCCCATCTTGAATGAAAACCTTTCTTAATTAAAATGTCATTTTATTCCACATTTCACTTTTTTGAAGATCAATTTGCCAAAATTTTTATCTGCAATTCAAATTAGCAAAACAAATTCAGCATATTTTGTACTTTTGATTGATCGAAAGCACATATCCTCAGGATGCTAAGATACAAAAAATCAAGATATGTATCCACTTTGAAACTGCGCTTTTTATAAGTATCAACAACACAATGATTTTAATAATATCCGGAACAAACCGCCCCAATAGTAAGACGTTAAAAATAGCAAAGTGCTACCAGCAATTACTTGACCGTAAGTCAATTGAAAGTGACATCTTTTCCTTAGAAGATCTACCAGCAAACATTTTAGAAACAGATCTTTATGGCAAAAGAAGCCCCGCATTTGAACCTATCCAAGAAAAGGTCAGTAAAGCTGAGCTGTTTATCTTCATCGCACCAGAATACAATGGAAGTATCCCCGGAGCACTTAAGCTTTTTATCGATTGCTGCACTTTTCCGATCAGCTTCTATCACAAAAAAGTTGCATTGGTCGGACTATCTTCGGGACGCTATGGCAATCTCCGTGGCATCGATCATCTGACCGGCATATGCCACTACTTAAGAATGCACGTGCTTCCCCTCAAGATCTTTCTACCCAATGTTCAGAACGAACTGAATGATGAAGGGCAGTTATTCAAAGAAGATACGCTGCAATTTATCAACGAACAGATTGAGGAGATTATCCGGTTTTAATACGCTAGTTTTAGTAGCCATGATAGCGAATTCACCCTAAAATTAATCCTACTCGCGAACAGTGAAACAAGGATTCCGTAGCGTGAAATAAGAATAAAAAAACAAAGGCTATCGCAGAAACTCATACGAAAAAAGCCTCCGGCAAACACCGAAGGCTTCTTTAATTTTATACGCTAATCTAATTCTCAAGACGAGCAATCCTAGCTCTAATAGCCGAAAATCTCTTTAAGATCCAGCTTTTTAACCTCGCCCAATTTCGCAAGATCTTCTGGCTTAAGACTTTCTTCCTTCGCTACAATACAGTAAACGTAAGGCTTTTGACTCATTTCTTTCTTGTGGAAAGTATTTAGATCGCCATAAGTTAATTTTGGCGCTTGCTCATAGACAACTTTACGAATATCAGTTGCATTTCCCAAACGTTGCGCCGCTAGATAACTACCTAAAATAGAAGCATTCAACACACGCTCACTGGCAATTGATTTTTCCAGACTTACTTTCGCAATATCCAGTCCCTTAGCACTTTCAGGTAACACATCCAGCAACTCATTCATGCCTTTAATCGCATCATTAAATTTATCAGCCTGCGTCCCAACATAAGCTCCAACCGTATAGTGATTTTCCTTTTTATAAGGCTGTCCGTAATACGCATAAGTTGAATAAGCCAATGCTTTTGATTCACGGATAGTCTGGAAGACAATACTTCCCATTCCGCCACCAAAATAATTATTAAACAATGAAACAGTCGGTGTTAAGGCACTGTTGTATATTCCTGAACTTCTATACCAAAATACTTCAGCCTGCTTCATATCGAAATTAGCAAAAAGAACCTGGTTCTTGCTTGTTGGCAATTCTGCAAACACGACCGCCTTTTTCGCCTGAACATACTCTCCAGCACCTTGTTTCAAAGGCTTCGCTTTCACCACAAATTCCGAGGCAGTTAACGGGCCAAAATAAAGCATCGTATGTTTCATATTAGCCAAATCGTGCAATGCCTTCACCAAATCCTCCGCCTTTAAAGCATCCAATTCCGCATCTGTAAACACATTATTAAACGGATTTTTAGCACCGTATTTAGCATAAGACTTTAAGCCCTCCATGATCGCTCCCTTGTTTTCTTTCGCATTTGCTCTCGCTTTTTTAAGACGGGCAATATACATTTTGAAAGCCTCCTGATCAGCAACACAATTACGCAACAGATCTTGAATCAAGTTCAACGTAGCCGTAAAGTTTGAATTTAACCCCGAAATCGACACCATGGTTTCCTCATTTCCTGCAGACACCGAAAAATCAGAAGCCAATTGATAAAAATCTTTACTGAATTGCTCACTAGACTTATCTTTTGTACCCAAAAATTCGAGATAACCCGCAGCTAATGAAAGTAATTTATTGCTCCATTTTCCACCATCAAAACGATAAGACAGCGAAAACAGTTCATTATCGGAGTTCTTTACAGCTAGCACAGGTAAACCGTTTGCAGTAGCTTTCTGAATATCTTTGTTATAATCGACCCATACCGGTTGGATTTTATCCTCTGGCATTGCTTCAACTCTCTTCAAGAACTCAGACTGGTCATCACGATTCACCGTTACAGGAGTAATCTCAGGTTTAACAACTTTAACAACATTATTATCAACGCCCTTACGCTTATAAACAACAACATAATTATTGTCATTCAAGTATTTGTTAGCAAAATCCACCACATCTTGCTTGGTGATTTTATTCAATTCATCCGAATATCCCACAACAGACGCCCAATCCTGACCCGAAGTAAAGGCATCCATCAATGATTCAGCGCGGTCACCATAGCTTTCGTTCTGTTTGATTTCGTCTTTCTTCGCGTTGTTGACAATGGCTGTTATCAAATCATCCGAGAATTCACCTTTTCTCAATTTTGCCAATTCTTGCAACAGCAGCTGTTGTACCTCTTCCAAGCTCTGTCCCTGACCAGGATTACCCTGCAACAGGAGCAAAGAGTAGTCTTTTAACACATAAGGAAAAGCACCTGCACCTAATAATTTTTGATTCTTCACCAAATCCAGATCAATCAGACCAGCAGAACCATTTGTCAAGATCTGACTCATCAGATTAAGCATACGGGCATCCTTTGTCGCAGCGCCAGGAAAACGGAATCCCATTAACATAAATTCAGCATCCGGACCTTTAACCTCGCGGACAACAGGAGTTAAAATTGGTTTCTCCGCATCAAAAGTATAGGCCGGAACTTCTTTCGCCTGCATAAAAGCAAAAGTCTTATCCACCTTTTTCACCACCTCGGTAGGATCAAAATCCCCCGACATAATAACCCCCATATTATTAGGGACATAATAGGTATGAAAATATTCACGAATCGCTTTCAAAGACGGATTTTTAAGGTGCTCTACCGTACCAATTGTCGTCTGCTTTCCGTAATTATTATTGGGAAACGCTGCTGAAAACATCGACTCTACAGCCTTACGATTATCTTTATCCAAGCTGATATTTTTCTCTTCATACACAGCTTCCAGCTCAGTATGAAATAGACGCAATACCGGATATCTAAACCGTTCTGCCTGTACAGCAAGATACTTATCCATTACATTACTAGGAATTTGCTCCTGATAAACAGTCTGCTCAAATGAAGTGAAAGCATTGGTACCTTCCGCTCCCATTGATGCCATCAATTTATCATACTCATTCGCAATAGCATATTTCGCGGCTTCTCCAGATACTTTATCGATTTCCTTATAGATTGCTTTCCGTTCGGTTTCGTCTGTTGTACCATTGTATTTCTCATAGAGCGCATCAATCTGATCTAACAAAGGTTTCTCCTTTGCCCAGTCTTTAGAGCCAAATTTATCAGTTCCTTTGAACAGCATATGCTCCAGGTAATGAGCCAAACCGGTGTGATCTTTCGGATCTGTTTTACTCCCCGCCTTTGTTGCAATGTAAGTTTGAATACGTGGTTCTTTTTTGGTCGGACTCAAAATCACAGTTAAGCCATTTTTTAGCTTATAAAACCGTGAATGTGTAGGATCGTTGGTTACGTACTTGTAGGTGTACCCCCCCTCAGATGCTTCTTTCCAATCAAATTTGGTATTTTGGGCAAACAAAGCACACCCTGCTGTTGTTAGTGCAAACGTAACAGCAGTAATTCTAAATAGGTTTTTAATCATATTTCCTTTTTCTTTTCACCTCAAACTTAGATAAATTGCTTTTTATATGCAATACAATTAAAGACATAAACAATAATTATTTACCCATTTGACATCCTGATGGTTAAGCCGCCCAATTTCTCTCGCCACTAACCGACAAGATGTGGCTGAAAAATGGCATTTTTTACAACTAGATTTCGCTACTGTTTAAATACTATTGTTACAATGACATATCATTCTTATTTTTGCAAAAATTTTAAAAAACGCTAACGTTTTATTTCATGAGATCAAGAATACTTGCTTTTGTGACCCTGGCACTACTCTCCTTTCGTGCCACTGCACAGGTCACACCTCGAATAGAGAATCCGAAAGACACTTTACAAAGCCGTACTCCAGCCAAGACGAGACTTATATTTCAACTTGAACATGAAAGCGGGGGCGAACTCAAATTCAATGAGCGCTCCAAAGAAACCCTTGCTGACTCATACTATAGCGGACTAAATTTCAGAGTCGGTTTTCAAACTCAGTTTCAAGACTCATTAAAGAGCATTTACAATGAAATATACAACTATCCGATATACGGCATCGGAATCTACAGTAGTACTTTTGGTCAGGAACACCTCGGACGACCTTTCGCGGCCTATGGATTTGTCGCCATTCCCATTAGACCAAAAGTAAACTCGAGATGGAATTTCAACTATCGGATTGCACTCGGCCTCTCTGGCAGATTCAATCCCTATAATGAGGAAGACAATCCCTTCAACCTACTTATTGGCAGCAAAAACAATGTATTTATTGATCTTGGACTTCAGGCCAACTACCGCCTAAACAAAAACTTCCAGGTAGGGGCCGGCGCAGCCTTTCATCACTTCAGCAATGGAGCCCTGGCATTACCGAACACCGGGATAAACCTCGTCCCCTTGAGCCTATCTGTTTCGTATACACCAACAAACAAACCTTTTGATTACAGAAAAAGTCGTATTCCAGAGATGGAGAAAACAGAGGAGCTCCATTTCAACTATGCCTTTGGCTTCAAACAGATTGACCGCGAACACGATGGCCAATATTTTAAATCTACATTAGGCGCATACTACAGCAGGCATTTCGGCTACAAATGGCGGCTTGGCGCTGGCTTCGATGCATTTTATTCAGCTAGCGGAAACGATGAGAAGGTTGCTGGCGACAAAGCCGGGAAATTCTCCGCCCTATTTTCTTACGGCCCAGCATTCTACATTGATCATGTGTTAAATTCACGTCTATACATCAACGGAAATGTAGGAGTCTACCTTCATCGCAACGAATTCAATGGCGAAAGCATGCCCGTGTATTTAAGAGCAGGTGTACGTTATAAAGTATACAAAGATTTCTTTGCCGGTGTTTCCATTAAAGCCCATGGCGGTAAAGCTGATTTTATTGAATGGACGACAGGTTATGGAATTAAACTAGGTAAGAAACGGAAATAGTAAGAAAATAAACGCGAGAGATTCCTGAGACAGATTGAATACCGGATCGGGGACTTTCAAATTTACAGCGCATTCAGCCCATAAAAAAAAGCGTTCATGAAGAACGCTTTTTTTTATCGTGGGGATTACTGGGTTCGAACCAGTGACCCCTACCTTGTCGAGGTAGTGCTCTAAACCAGCTGAGCTAAACCCCCTAACGAAAAAAAAGCACCATTTGATGATGCTTTTGTGGAGGCTACAGGATTCGAACCTGTGACCCTCTGCTTGTAAGGCAGATGCTCTGAACCAGCTGAGCTAAGCCTCCGTTTTGGATTGGTGGAGAATACTGGATTCGAACCAGTGACCCTCTGCTTGTAAGGCAGATGCTCTGAACCAGCTGAGCTAATTCTCCGACTTTTGTATGGTGGAGGCTACAGGATTCGAACCTGTGACCCTCTGCTTGTAAGGCAGATGCTCTGAACCAGCTGAGCTAAGCCTCCATACTTTTTTAAAGAACGCCGTTCCCTAATTGCGTGTGCAAATATAGCTTAAAAATTCTATTCTCAAAATTATTTTATAAGATTTTATGCCTTTAATATCACAACAAGCTAAGAAACACCGAAATAATTTTTAATCATAGAACTTCCAAGAAATACCAAATCTAAAATTAGCACTATTCATCGGATAACGTCTGACCGTATAGTAACCATGCGGATAGAAGTTCTGATTTAAAAAATTATAACTCAAAAACATATTTACCCGTTGTATATTTGCTGTAACCCATAGATCCATGATTGGATATGTGGAAAACTCAATCTGCTTGTAAGCATTGTAAAACTGTCCTGTCCCAATCGAATAATTCGGATTGGCATAGGGTGTATTGAACTTTGCGTCCAGACCGATACTATAATCAATAACTTTATAAAACAGGTTACTGTAATACAAACTATGCCAGGTATACAGCTCCGGAACAGCCAGTGTGTTCTGTTGATCTGTCTTTTGATAGACCACAAGATTATCGAAGGTAAAATGGTTTAATTTAAACTTTTGCCCGACAGTCACTTTCAATAAATTAGCCTTATCCAATTGCGCCGGGACAATCCATTTGTCATTTTTGGGATCGTCCTGTGGATTGGGGCGCTCTTCGAAATAGGTATAATTGTTCATCAAAAAATACTCCACCTTGCCATGGAAACCAAGCATCGGATTGGCATATTGAAAACCCAGATTCTGAATTTTCGTCTTTTTAAGGTCTAAATCATTCCATTTTCCGTAGGTATAATTCAAATTCTCGAAAACCATCTCCGGGGATTTGTTCTGTGAATAAGCTGACAACGTCACCTTTCCGATTTTATCCCCCATAGCGATATCGGCTTTAGCTTCATACAAGAAATCTCCAAAGTTGTGGCCAAATACGATTTGATTCGCTTTTAAACTAAAATCAAGCCGATCTGAAAATTTATATCCTAATTCCCCTTTCACGATCCCGTTCTGATAAAAACGATCAAATATCGTGCTATCCGGCAATTTTTTAAGCGGCTGCGGATAGGCAGTAGGGTTATTATAATAGCGATTTGAATCCAGTTGATTTTGCTCCACCCAGTTCATGTCGTGCTGAAAAGCCAAATTCAACTTTGCCTCGTTTTTAAAGACCGACTTCCCTCTGAGAAAAAAGTTATATTCAAATTCATTTGAAACATTCGTGATCAGCGTCTTATCATTGTTTAGCGCCAACGCCTTATTATTGTATGGCAATGCCGCATTCTCATCATCCTTATTCTTAAAGAAATTATAAGTCTGTCTTCGGATACGCGTATTATGCGCCATACTATTGGTCGGATGGATCTGCATCGTTGGCTTGCCTTTATCGATCGTATCCAATCGCCCCAAATAAAGCGACTGTCTCAGAAAAAATGAATTATCCCACCATCTGGACCGGGGGATATTCGTATTGCTAGCATCCTGAAATTTAGTAATAAAACGATTTGGGGCCTGTCTATTTTCTGGTGCAAATGGTAGGTCTTCAATAATAGAACCATTCTCCATGGCATCCAAACGATTAAATACTCCATTGATCAACAAATTATACCGGTTATTTTTCGATTCATACCAAGAAGCAACCGAAGCCTTTAAATCTGAATAATTCTGATTCAGGTAAAATCCATCCGTTTTGGTGGAATGGAAATCCACATTCATATTCCATTGGGAATTGATATTCTGGGCCACCCGAGCTCTAAAAACCTGGTCATTAAAAAAGAAGCCTACCGCAGACAATTCGGAGTACCTCGCGCGGGCCCTAAAATATTGAACCGAATCGGGGTTCAATAAATAACGTTCCAATGCTGTAAAACCAGGCTGAAAGCCAATGGTCTTTTTAGGCTGGAACAATAGATCCCTTGTGGCAAGCCCATAGGCTCCAAGGTTCACACTGGGATTCCAGGGTAAATTCTGCGGATTATAATATTGATAATTATGATGTGACGTATCAATCTGCCGTGTATAAGTGCCTTTTTTTAACATATCCAACGTTGCATATCGGATATACTTTGCAGACAGGATAACGGAATCCTTCTTTCCATCCTCCTTGGCTCTCGCCGAGTCCAATGCACTGCTCCAATCCTCTTTGCTCTGCGCAATGACATCCACGGAATAAATAAATAAAACACACCATGCGGCAAGTATGCGTACGATCAACTTCATCTAAAATTATATAAAAACCAAAAAAGCTAAATTCACCCGAATGAACCAATTACCCTTCACCCCACACAAATCCAACAACCTTCTCCCTCAACGGTGTTACATGAAGATGCAATTTATTGCAAAGCTATTAATTCTTTCAAAATTAATGTCATTTTAGGTTCCGCTTTCTCCGCAACAGTGACAATTTCCTGCAACGAGACAGGTTTAAGTTGTTCATGAAAGCCCTCATCCGTAACAACAGAAATAGCAAATACCGGAAGAGCCATATGATTGGCGACAATAACTTCAGGAACGGTACTCATGCCCACCACATCGCCACCAATAAGCCGCATATAGCGATACTCAGCTTTTGTCTCCAAATTTGGACCTGCAGAAGAAACATAAACAACTTTTCGTGCAGCAATAGCATGTTTGGCTGCAATTTCAAGAGCCTGCTCGATCATCTTTCGGTTATAAGGCTCGCTCATATCCGGAAATCGTGGTCCAAACTCGGCCAAATTTTGTCCGCGAAGCGGATTATCCGGCAATAAATTGATATGATCTTCAATAATTCCAAGGTCACCTTTTTTCACATCAGGATTCAGGGATCCCGCAGCATTGGAAACAAACAATTTCTGGACACCCAAAACCTTCATGATCCGGATTGGAAATGTAATCTGCTGCATATCATAGCCTTCATAGTAATGCAATCTCCCCTGCATAGCGACCACATTGCGTCCACTCAGCTTTCCAAAAATAAGCTTACCAGAATGAAATTCAACAGTCGAAATAGGAAAATTAGGTATATTGGAATACATCAGCTGATACTCGACTTCAATTTCATCAACCAACTTACCTAAACCAGTACCTAGGATGATACCGAATTCTGGAGCAAAATCTCCAATTTTTCTACGGATAAATTCCGTAGTCTCATTTATGCTATGATACATACGTACAGAAAAACTAAGTATATCAAACTTAACTTAATTTTTCTGTACGTACAAATCAAAATCAATACTTGTATTTACATCTTCTCACCAATGGAGAAACTTTTTATAACTGAAATGCATTAATTGTGGGACAATGCTTTTTCACTTGCTTTACCCGGAGAACTTATCAAAAGCATTACAAACGTGATAAAACCATTTATAATGATCAAATCCAACCCGATAACATACGGTGTGTACACCTCGATAACATAGGTTTTAAGCAAAAACAATACGGTAGGCGAAAGCACACAGATATAGGGCACAGCATTATCCCGTACCGCATATTTTGTAAATATTCCAAAAACGAATAAGCCCAACAAAGGTCCGTACGTATAACTCGCCGCAGTAAAGATTGCATTTACGACCGAATCATCATTGATCAGCTTAAAGACCAAAATAACCAACAGCATCACAATGGAAAAACCAAAATGCACATAGTTACGCTGTTTGATCAACGCCGGATCATTGGGATTTTCTTTTTTATTGAAGTTTAAAAAGTCTACACAGAAAGATGTCGTTAGGGCAGTTAGCGCACTATCTGTCGTTGCAAAAGTAGCCGCCGTAAGCCCCATCATAAAGATGATTGCAGGAACAATAGCCAAGTGGTTTAATGCAATTTCTGGATACAAATAATCGCGTGTTGCCAGTTGAGTGACATCAATCCCGTTTTTAGCCGCATAGATATACAGCAAAGCACCGACAGCTAAAAAGAAAATATTAATGACCACAAAAACACTTGTAAACGTAATCATGTTCTTTTGGGCTTCTTTAATGGTCCCCATCGATAAGTTCTTTTGCATCAGATCCTGATCAAGCCCCGTCATTGCAATGGTCACAAAAATTCCTCCCAAGAATTGTTTCCAAAAATTTGCTTTACTGCCTACAAAATCATCCCAGAAAAAGATCTTAGAGTAACTACTTTCTTTCACAGCCTCGAAAGTGTCCACAATACCAAAATCCAATCCTTTTGCCATAAAATAAATGGAAAGAATTACTGCAGTCACTAAAAAGGTAGTCTGTAGGGTATCTGTTACAATGATCGTCTTTAAACCGCCCTTATTTGTATACATCCAGATTAACACCAAACATATAACGACCGTAATCGCGAAAGGCACATTCCAGGCATCGAAAATAAAATGCTGCAATACGATTGCCACCAAATAAAGACGAAATGCCGAACCGATCGTACGGGAAACCAGAAAAATAGCAGCACCTGTTTTGTACGTAGTGTGCCCAAAACGTTCTTCCAAATAGGTATAGATGGAAGTCAAGTTCATTCTATAATAGAGCGGAAGCAATACATAGGCAATAATGACAAAACCAACGGCGTTCCCAAGAACAAATTGAAAATAGCTAAATTCAGACGCACCGACTGCGCCGGGAACCGAAATAAAAGTTACGCCGGAGAGCGCGGTACCGATCATCCCAAAGGCGACCATATACCATTTTGAGTTCCGGTTTGCGACAAAAAAAGTAGAGTTATCAGAAGCCCCCTTCGAGGTGAAGTGAGCTACAGCAAGCAGAACTGCAAAATAGATTATTATAAAAGATAATAATATTACTGGTGACATAGTTTGTTTTTAAAATAGGTGATTTTTTAGTAGGTTATACTCAATGGGTAGCCTGATAAGCTTCAATTGCCTGTCTTACATTACCAAATTGTTCAAGTAAAGCCGCAGCCTCTTCTTCCAGCGCCCCGGTTTGATCCATAATGATACGTACACCACGACCGACCAGCTTATGGTTTGACAATTGCATATCGACCATCTTATTCCCTTTTACCCTGCCCAATTGGATCATCACTGCAGTACTGAACATATTTAACACAAGTTTCTGTGCTGTGCCCGATTTCATCCGAGTAGACCCGGTAACAAATTCTGGCCCAACAATAACTTCAACCGGATACTGCGCTACTTCAGCAATCGGAGATCCCCCATTACAGACAATACATCCCGTCACAAGTCCTTTCTCGTTTGCCGTTTTTAATCCGCCAATAACATAAGGTGTGGTTCCAGAGGCCGCAATACCGATAACAACATCGTTTTCATCAATATCATACGCTTCCATATCTTTCCAGGCTTGCTCCAAATCATCTTCTGCAAATTCAACTGCTTTTCTAATTGCAGTATCACCACCAGCAATCAACCCAATGATCCATTCAAATGGAACGCCGTAAGTCGGAGGTAATTCTGACGCATCCAACACGCCCAAACGACCACTTGTACCAGCGCCGATATAAAAAGTTCGACCACCAGCCTTCATTTTCTCCACAGTCACTTTGACCAATGCTTCAATCTGAGGGATAGCCTGCTCTACAGCAAGTGGCACAGATTTATCCTCATTATTGATATTTGTCAATAACTCATGCACAGACATCTTGTCCAAATCCTGATAATTCGAATCTTTCTCCGTTGTATTTACCATTATTAGTATATATTGTATTTCTTTATTTCAATAAATCGGGCACATCCACAAGTTGATACCCTTTCCCCTTTAATATGCTAATGATATCATCCAAATGATGATACAGTTTATCTTTCCGCCGATCATCGGTTCCCATGTGAATCAATATCAGAAATCCATTGAGCCCATATCGAGTTTCGTAAGACCAGAGATTGTCGAGAATCGCTGTCGACGACACATAACGAGCCCCCATTTCTGGATAAGTATAATCAGCCGCAGTCCGTATTCCTGGTGTATAATTAACCGAATGTAGACCAACTGCTTTTGCCCAATCGACTGTTTCACTATTATACCATTCATAAGAAGGAATATAATAGGATAGCTGCTCTCTTTGAACGCCCACGTGTTCCAGAGCTTTCAGATTTGCCTTTAGATCAGCGACAAAAGAGTCACGCTTCACCAAAAGAACATCCCTACTCCCCCAGTCACTCACCAGAAGATGTTTATCCGAATGCCCCGAAACCATATGACCATCGTTTAACATCTGACGGACATACGGCTCAAAATCTGGAGTTCTGAGATAATCACCTGTCAGGAAAAAAGAGCCTTTAACGCCATTATGTTTTAGACTCATCAATATCTCAGCTGTACCTTCAGATAAATCATGACCAGTAAACACCAGAGCCACCTGCCGCTTTGTCGAGTCGCCCCGGACAATAGCTCCGAAAACATCCCGTGTTACTTTTTTCCGGTCGGCTCCTCCATTGCCTTACCCTCCTTTGAAGCCAACAGATAAATCAACGAAGCGGTACCATCCATTGTCGGCTCATTTGTACTATAATCTCCGTAGTCGTCATGATAGACCGCCAAATCACTTTGAAACTCCGCATAGCTATCCGGATTATTCAACTTGATACCGATCAGATTGCGATACGTGGATGCCATAATGGGCCCATCAACCAAACCGCCATCGATCGGATGCTTTCCAAGAAAGGTAAACGCCGAATGTGGATCAACAGGTGTATCGCCCCCAGATGGAAGACCATATACCATACTCGTGCCCCAAGGATTCGTCCCAAATAACCAGTCAAAATTTGCTTGCGCTAGCTCATCAAAATGTGCATCTCCCGTCAATTCTTTATACCAGAGACATTGGATCGCAAAGGATACCGTTAAGTTGTTGCTACACCAGATAAAGGGAACTCCGCGAAAAAATGCATTTTTTTCGGCTCTCCGATTGACTTCCTCAATCCCCTGTTTATAATAGGAAACAATCTCCTCGCGATCTTGTCCTTTTAATCCTTTTGCCAACTCATAATGCCCAAGATTGATAAAAGGGTACCACTGATAATGTGCAGCAGTATCGCTTACCATCCAAGGTGTAATCTTTTCTTGCCGTGCGTAGCCTAAGGCTTCTCGTGCAAACTTTTCTTTTTTTGTCACCGAAAACCCCATTGCAGCGGCCAACTGCATATCGTCCACCCAATTATCTTCGGCATAAATATAAGGCGATTTCACAGAAACTGTCTGTGTCACGCCTGGTTTTATATTGGCATAAGCATAGGCCGTTTCCGATTTCTTCGAAAGCAGCTTTGCATATTTACCATCCTCTTTGTCAAACAACATCGCCCCCAGGCGAAAAGCACTACTAAATTTACCAGCAGTAGAGCTTGTCCCCGTCGTATTATTCATAAACTTACCACGCTGTTGTGGTTCGCCATCGATAAAATACACCGGTCTTTCAAATCCACGACCATAATAGGGATCTTCCTTTGGCATCCGCATGCTTGCATGATCCCGATCGTCACCAATCTGATTGTACATTTGATTGGCTTTAGGATGCATTTTCAACAACCAATCCAAACCCCATTTCGCTTCGTCCAGTACATCGGCACGACCGTTTTTTCCATCAAGACCATTTGCTTGCTTTAGATCACCAAACACCTTTGGAAAATCGCGGTAAGCCGCTAGCAGATGAAATGTCGCATTTGCCGACGTTGTCGCATATTGCAAATAATCAGAAGCATCGTGCCAACCTCCACCCGCATCGATATGGGAACTATCGGGAATACCAACCTTTCCTGCATAAAGCGCAAATCCATCATGTGTATGGCAGCTATCTTTCAGAAAAGGGTTAAACAATGTACGTTGTTGCCGCATATAACGCAGTACAAAATCTGCCGCTCCTTTGTAAACGTCCCGAGCAATTCGGAATGTTGGAGACTTCACATCTCCAGCCTGCACAAAAAAGCGTCCTGTATCCTGCATAGAAGAGAAATCCAAACGAAAGCTCTGAACAAAAGGACCATAAGCCCCATAATCTTTTCCAACAGGATGCACATAGACTGTTTTACCCGTTTGTGCATTTTTAATTTCAAAAGAACGAAGCTGCCTGATTGATTTCCCGCCCCATACCGCGACCTTCTTGCCCGCCGGAGTATAGCCCAATTGGTTTATTCTAATCCAAGCATTTTGCTGTGCTTTCGCAAAGTTACAAACAAAACATGCAAAAACAAGCAAAAAAGCTTGACGTAAATTTAAGAAGTTTAGACATTTTTTTATCATATCAAGGCATTTATTTTCAAAAAGATCAATTCAATCGATTGCTTAAAACTGTAATGAAACTATTTTGCCATCCATCGTACTCGCTATCACTGTATTTCTGCCATTTAGCGCAACAGGATTAACCATTCCATTGGATATTTTATATTGCCATACTACCGCGCCTGTTTTTGCGTCAACCCCGGATAGCAAACCCGAATGACTCGGCACAAATACCAATTTGCCATTGGAGGTAATTGCAGAAGGCGTCAATTCGTAGGGCAATTTAAGCTTGGACTTCCAGGCAACATCCATACGATCACCAGCAACTGAAATACCCAAAAGATCCCCATCCATCGTCTTCACATAAACCAATTTATGACCTGCCGCCAAGCCCATAGATTCGCGTACCCGAATGGTATCTTTCTTTTCCCGCCAAATGACCGCCCCCGTTTTAGCATCCAGTGCTGTCATAAAACGATCCGGTGCAACTACAAAAACACGATTATTTGCTCCTACTGGATTACATGCCGCCGCTGAAAACATCCGATTAGCCTGTCCATTATTCCATTCCCACGACAGCTTACCTGTATTGACATTCAAAGCATAGAATCCATTACTCCAGGAGCCAAAAATTACATTCCCCAAATAATACGTTGGCAGGGTCGATACAAATCCTTTGACCTGATCAAAACTCCATTTTACAGCCCCAGTCTTGATGTCCAGTGCGCTAAACTTACCATCCGAACCACCGATAAAAGCCACGCCATTATGTAGCAGGGGCGAACCCAAAACCGCCTTTTCAGTCTGTACCTTCCACAACAACTTGCCATTACGGGCATCTACCGCATAAATTGCATGATCCGATGATCCCGCCACGACAATCCCTTTCCACACAGCTGGCGTAGAATAAACTTTACCACCAGTGCGGAATGCCCATAGCTTTTTGCCAGTTTTTAAATCAAGCGCAAAGATATCGCCCGCGGTATTTGATGTAATCACGCTATTTTTGTAAACAGCTAGTCCCGCCCCGATATCGCTGGCATCTTCAAACGTCCAATTGACTTTAACCTGATCTGCATATTTGGTATTCACAGCATAACTGGGTCTCGGGTAGTTTACCGCTTCATTTTCATAGTGATGATTAAATAGAGGGACAACGACCCAAGATTTCTCCTGCATCCCTACACCGGGATTACGCTCTTGATAACTCGCTTTACCATCGGCGATGGTCACAATATTATAGCCGCCAACCGCTTTATTCGCACGCAGGTTAGACCGCCCCATTACCCCCGGAATCCCTTCCCAATCGTATAATTTATTGGCATGGCCATGTCCGCAAAGCGCCAATTGAACATTCCGCGTTTTGACCCTTTTTAAAGCGTCAAACCAGTTATTTAGCGAAGAATCCTGTGGATAATGATTAATATAGATCAATGGCAGCTGATTATCTGGATTCGCTGCAAAAATGGAATCCATCCAGACCAGGTTCTCACGAGGAATCTGACCAGGGCTCATACGCATATTTGGTCCTGAATTGGTTCCAATGAATGCGTAACCTTTATGCTTAAAGAAAAAGGTTTCACCACCAAAAACGGTGCGAAATGTATTGGCTCCATTTTCAGACCAATTCCCATCGTGATTTCCCGGAATCACATACCAGGGCAGCTGCAAACTATCTAAGATGCGCTTTGCAAGCTTTAACTCATGATCAGCACCAAACTCAGTGATATCTCCGGAAAGTATAACGAAATCAATATCTTTCAATGTATTCAGGTCCTTTACAGTACGTCGCAAATCCTCCTCTCCTGTTGCACCACCGACATGCGTATCTGTTACGTGGGCAAATTTGAAGGACTGCTGCGCCATCACAACGTTAAAAACGCAGGATAATGCAATAAAAAAGGTGATAATTGGAAACCTCATGCGTAATGTTTTCTTAAAAATAGCGTTTTTATGCATAATAATAAAATAAAAATGCGTTTTTATGCAAAGTATTTTAGATATAGATTTAGGTTTGTTTTCGACAGCCTCGGCTATCATGGACATAAAAAAGCCTTGTCTAAAAACATAGACAAGGCCTCATAATATGTGGATTAAATTACCACCCTTTAGTTTGTGTTAATTTATACCCTCTTTGCTCATAGTCAACAATTTGCGCTTTACCCACTGGAGCTAAATAAAATTTATCATCCACGGCATTTCTATTTGCTGCATTTTGAACCACTATAAAACCAACCATATCGGCAGCATTAGAACCATTATAAGTCACTACGGTTCCATCCGCTTTCCTCACTTTGGTGACGCCAACATAGTTAGATTTTAAGAAATCCGGGGCCTGCTTTGCTACATCAACCCAAATTCCTGTGAAATAATCCGTACTTTTCGAAAAGTCCATATAACCCAGCTTTTTCCATCTCTTTAAATCCAGCAATCGCGAGTATTCAAACACGAATTCCATCCGGCGCTCACGACGTATTTCCCACATTAGCGGTGTTACATCTGCATCTCTAGCTGGATCATTAGCAATTGAACCAATCTGTAACGGCGCAGTCTTTGTCACTCCTTTAGCTATAGCAACCTCGTCAAGCGGCCTATTTCTTACTGCATTGATTGACTTATCGAGATCTGTTTGTGTAACAGCTGCACCACCAAAGTTTTCGGCTAAAATTTGCTTTGCTTCAATCCAGTTTAACACAACTTCTCCATAACGTATAACAGGAGCGTCTGATGTATTGGTATTTGAATTCCACTTAGCATAATCAGGATTTGCACTTGTTATCTTATAACCATTGCGAGCGACATACTTTGTTCCATAGACAAATGTTGAAGCCTTGGAGTTCAAATCCGTATCAAAGGAAGCCTCAAAACGTGGGTCACGAGAGGTCGCCAACTTGCTTAACGAAAAATCCGTCGCACTAGCGAGTGATGATGAAGAATAAGGCTTACCATCAACACAGATAAATTCCTTGATCAATTTTAAATTTGGAGCTGTGGCCTGTGCCTCAACGCCATTTTGATAAGATCCGATTGCATGCAGCACACTAACGGATGCATCGTATTTACGATACATAATCACTTCTTTGTTGGTAGCTAAATCCTGGGAAGAAAACAAACTTTTGAAATCAGCAGTAAATGAATACTTACCTGAACTCATAACAACCTCCGCTGCACTTTGGGCAAGCTCCAAATATTTCTTTGCTCTTGCCTGATCAAGACCGTGGTATTTCTGCCAAGAACCTTCAAACAACATCAAACGTGATATAAAAGACGCTGCAATATACTTATTCAACACATTTGCACCATCATCGGCTTTCATATTCTGTAATACATATACAAAGTCATCGTACACATGATCCATCACGACACCACGATTATCACGATCTTTATATTGCGTATCAAAATCAGAAGCAGCTACTTCAGATTCAAAATATGGAACATCCCCGAAAACAGAGACCAACCTCGAATACTCAAAAGCTTTAAAGAATTTCGCAACAGCAGTCCAGTGATTATATTGAGCCGTGGTTAAGTTCGGCTTAGCAATAGTCTCTATTCTATTCAAGAAAATATTGGATTTGCGAACCCACGAATAATTCCATGTGGGACCAGCATACGTATCAAGCCATGCCGCAACTTCAGATGTGGATGAACGCGTATCAGGTATAGCATTTTCAAAATTAGCTTGTTGACCACTAAAAGTCAAATCGTCTGAAAAGGTATACCCCCTTACTGGCGTATAATCCGTCGTAAAGGAACTATTGTAGCCGTTGAAATATTGCGTATAAAAACCGTTCGCAAATAACCTCAGGTCATTTTCATCCCTCCAATAAAGCCCCGAACCATCTGTAATCTGATCCAAAGACGGGCGATCTAACAAGCTGTTACAGCTTGACAACACCATTGAGGAACCTAATAATATATATAAGAATTTTGTTTTAATTTTCATGATAATTTCAATTAAAATGTCAATTGAACGCCAAAAGAAGCAGATTTGAACGTTGGCGTTCCAACACCAATACGGCCACTATTGTAATTATTCAAGCTCTGATCAACAAACATATTCACCCCAACAACAGCTTCAGGGTCGATAGGCAAGCCATTAAGTTTATCCCATGTAAAGAAGTTTTCCAAAGCAGTGTATATACGTAAATTGCTTACTCCGATTCGACTCAACGTTCCCTTCGGAAGAGTGTAACCCAAGGTTAAGTTCTTAATACGCAAATAGGACATATCCAACAAATAGCGACTTTGTATCTGCATATTATTAATATTGTCTGTTCCACCATTGCTGTATGCTGCTGGATAAAATGCGCCCGTATTATTTTCAGTCCAATAATCTGAAGACATAACTGCAGGCATTGCTCCATCTGATGCATTAAAGCCGGCCTGTGCCAAGAACCCTTTTCCCCAAACTTGACGGCTACCTACACCTTGGAAGAACGCAGAGAAGTCAAAGCCCTTGAAATCAGCCCCTAAACGAAATCCATATTCATACCTCGGCGTCGAATTACCGATCACAGAAAGGTCACCATGATCTGAAATTGTCCCCTTTCCGTTATCTATAGCACCATCTCCGTTTAAATCCTTAAACTTAACATCACCGGGACCATAAAGGAAGGTAGATGAATTTTGAACCCAAGATTGGTAAGCTCCATTTGGATCAGACAACTTGTTCATTGTCTTACCATTGACGGTTGTCGTAACTAGTTTTCCATTTTCATAAACGAAATCACTTTTTTGATACAGACGATCCGTTTCATAACCCCAAATTTCACCGAATGTCTTACCGTTATAGTATCCATCCACTAAAGTTGTTGTACCGTATTCTGTGATGACAGATTTTGCATCCGATACGTTTGCACGTAGATTAATCCCCAAACCATTTTCGAAACGGTGGTTAAAATCAACTGCTAGCTCCCAACCTCTCGTACGTAAAGCGCCAAAATTACCTTTAGGAGCCTCAGCACCAAAAGTCGCAGCAACACCTTCCATCGGCACTAGCATATTTTTAGTATCGCGTTGGTACCAATCAAATACAAGCCCCAGTTTATTCTTGAGGAATCTTGCGTCAAGTCCAAAATCCAAGGTCTGGATATCTTGCCAGCCCACCTGAGATAAAACAGCGGCAGGAGATCCTACATACCAATCCTTATTTCCTGAGCTGTTAATCCAGTTAGATTGGGCATTCGTCATATAACTTGTATACAAATTGTTCGGAACAGCCTGATCTCCAATCGAGCCCCATGAACCGCGGATTTTAAATTGATTTACGAACTCACGTGACCAGTCCATAAAAGATTCTTGCGATACCACCCAACCTGCAGAGAACGACGGATACCATTTCCAGCGCAAGCTTGTCGGGAATTTAGACGATCCATCACGACGTAAATTTGCTTCAAACAAATATTTATCCTTATAAGCATAGTTCACCCGGCCAAAAAAACCAATCTGAGATTCCCATTTTTTATAACCGGAACCAGTCACTGTTCCCGATCCAAACGTTAATTGTGGATTCTTGATATCCAGCAGGTTTGTAATTTGTGTCCAAGAATTTTCAGTTTGTTCCGCAACACGGTTTAAACCTGCCATAAATTTAAACTCATGCCCACCATCCAAGCTCAAATTGTAAGTAGAGAAGGCATTGATCGTATGGCGCAAGAAATTCTCATCTTCCTTACGGTAATGGTCAGGATTAGAGCCTGCAGCTGTATATTGGAAATAATCTAGATCATATGCAGCCATCGCTCCCGCAGCAGATGCGTCCACATAGCTTCCATTTGCATCGACATACATCTGGTTTCCATTTGCATCCTTTTTCGCTACTGGATTTCCCCAGGAATTGCCTGCTGTAAAACGTGTGCCCGGCTTATTCCAGATCATCTCCTGATTCGTCAATGTGTAATCAAAATCCAATTTCCAGTTCTTCGTAAAATTTACAGTAGCACCACCATTGAAATTCATATAGTTTTTTAACTGGCTCGCCACGTTTGCCGCACCAGTCTCATAAGCTGGACTACGAATTGGGTCCCCGTCTCCATCATTTCCAAACGGATACAGCGAACTCCAACGGTACATATATAACCATGGATCTGCTGTTGTCGAATTCGTTGCATACGGATATTGTTTATTCGTACGGGAATAAATAGCTCCGGCCCTCGCTGTAATGTATTTGTTAATCTCATGAGAAACCCGTACTGAAGCATTATATCTCGAGAACTTGTCCGTATTAGTCTTCAACATACCAGACTGATCAAGCAACCCTAATCCTACATTATAAGAAGTTTTACCTGATTTACCCGATAGCGATAAATTATGTTGTTGCGTAGGAGCCCATTCACGAACCATATAGTCATAAGGATCATACGTACGTACGCCATATTTATAACCTGTTGCAGGATCATAATACCAGTCACGTCCATACAACGTTGGATCATCTTTACCGACCGAGCTTCCATATTGATCCTGCCATTCAACCGATTTTTGATAACTTTCTTCATTTATTTTATAGAAAGCTCCAGTAAAATTGCTACCAACGCGCAAAGCTGCATCCAGCGAATATCTCAACGCATCAACCGTCCCCATTTCGTATTTCTTGAATGGGTTTTGAAAAGAGAAATTATTAGAATAATTTACTGACACCTGATCAGTTTTAGCTCCCTGTTTTGTTGTAATTAAAATAACACCATACGCGGCTTTAGCTCCGTAAATAGATGATGCTGCTGCATCCTTTAAAACTGAAATAGATTCAATATCATCGGGATTCACAATATTGATACTCGGAATCTCCACATTATCCAGTAATATCAATGGATTATTGGATCCAGTTATTGAACCTATTTGACCGCGAATTTTGATCGTTGGATCAGACCCCACCTCTCCACTCGGGATAACGATACTCAATCCTGGTGTCGTACCCTGCATGGCACGTCCTGCATCAGCAATAGGACGTCCTTGCATTGTCTCTTTGATATTAACTGACGCAACAGCACCTGTTAAGTTACTCTTTTTCTGCGTACCGTATCCAACAACAACGACTTCATTCAACGTTTGATTATCATCGACCAAAGTTACATTTAGCGAATTCGAAGTCACAGGAACCTCTCGTGTAATATAACCTACGGATGAAAAACGCAACTTGCTCCCCACGGCAGCTGTAATTTTAAAATGCCCCTGCGCATCGGTCTTCGTTGACGCATTACCGCCAATTACAGACACGCTCACTTCAGAGACTGGACCTTTTCCATCCGTTACAGTACCTTGCACTGTATTTTGAACCGCACTTTTTGCAGAAGAACTTAAAAGAACGCTTGTTGAATTAACGCTCTTCAAAGAGCCTGCCTTTTTTGTAAAAGAATAGGATTCAGAAGGAAAACTCAATCCAAGAGCAACAGAAAATAGTACAAATTTTCTCATTGATTATAGAGTTTTAAAATAAATGATTCTAGTTAATATTGTTAGTTATTGCTATTCAAAATCAGTATATAACAAATACTTCTTACGCATTTGTTTATAGTTTTTCAAGTCATCCGACCAAGAAGCGCGAATCTGTGCCTCGGATTCACCCGCAAGAATCTGCTTACGCAACTGATCAGTGCCTGCGAGCTTGTCAAAAAATTCAGGCCTCGCAAAGAAAGTCGATTTATCAGGTGTCTTTTGATAAAAATCCAAGACATATTTTAGTGTGAATTTTTGCTTTTCAGGATCCAAAGCACGTAGATCTATACCATAATTCGTTGCACCTTTTCCTTCCACATGCTTGGACATACCATGACGTTCTCCCGGGGTAAATGTAAAAGAGCCGTACACCGGATTTGTATACCCCAAAACCTGGAATGGCCAATCCGTCCCACGCCCTACCGAAATATCAGTTCCTTCGAAAAGGCATAATGAAAGATACAATCGTACAGAAAGCTGATTGGGTAGACTTGGTGAAGGAATTACCGGTAAATCGTACATCGTTTTGTGATCCCAATTTTGCACCTTTACAACCTGCACATCTGCCTGGCGACCATTTTCTAACCAGTGTTCCCCATTGATCATCTGTGCCAACTCACCAATTGTCAGACCGTGGATCATTGCTATTTTATGCCAAGAAACATCGGATTTAAACTTATCATCATGTCTTACTGGACCGTCGACCTGATCTCCATTTGGATTTGGGCGATCTAATACAATTAATTTTTTGTTATGCTTTGCACAAAGCTCCATCACACGATGTAAGGAGGTGATATAGGTGTAAAAACGCGCTCCGACATCCTGTAGATCGAAAATCATAACATCGATGGAATTGACAATCGAATCCTGTTTCTTATTTCCACCATATAATGTAAATAGTGGTAAACCTGTTTTCTGATCAACATCATTCCCAAACTTCTCGCCACGCTCTACATTACCACGGAAGCCATGCTCAGGAGCAAAGGCAAATTTTAAGTCAACTTTATTATCCATTAAAACATCAACGAGATGTTTTTTATCCGACCCAACAATAGATGTCTGATTCCCCATCACCCCTACTTTTTTACCTTTTAATTGCGGTAGATACAAGGCTAACTGATCTGCTCCTGGCACAACAACCTTGTTCGTTATATCACCAGAAATGCTGTTTCCTGCTTTTCCATTAGTCTGAACAGACTTCAGCGAACTTCCACAAGAAATAAAGAGGGTTATTGAGACCACTAGGACTAGCGTAAATAAGTTAGTTTTTATCATAAGTAGATCATTAGATCATGCACAACATGCAGTATTATGCATGAATAATTGAAAATCAGGATAAAAGTAAGTAGAACTTTTCGATTTTTAAACTACAATTGTCATAAAAACGCAAAAGAAAGTAAGTATTCACTTTCTATTAGGCTATAAAACGAGTAAACCATTTTTTCATTTTTACCTAGGAAATTCATAAAAAACAAAACACAAACAAAAGACAAACAATCAATTACAAAACATAAAACACAAAAAAAAGCAACCTATTAGTGTAACTACAACACCTAAACGTAACAAATACATTACTTTAAAACCATCTCATACAACCACGCATAAACCAGTACTACTAAGCATTTAAACAACTGATTATCATACTTCAGGGCATTATAAGCAAAAAACCGCAACATTCATTTCAAAAACTACCTTTACTTTTCCGCAATTTAACGCAGCATACTGCGCGGCAAACATAATTCCCAACATAGTATGAAATTGATATAACGCATAAAGGCTTTCGGATAAACGATCCGAAAGCCTTTATACACAAAAAATAAAATCTATTTTAACACAAAACCAATCCCATTTGCACTTGAACCGCCTGCTACAGCAACCGGCCTATTTACCACTTTCCAACTTAAAAACCCGGACTGTCCTTCACTTTCTGCACGCTGTACCATGACGGACGCAGTCCCACCATTTGTAACAAAGGCATCCGAAGATCCGATCGACTCCATGATCTTTCCTAAATCGTTGTAAGTGATACCAACAGAAAAAGCATTTGTGCCGCCATCCACAACCACCGCATACAGATAGTTCCTATCAGCATTTAGCCCAACAGCAGTATTAGCCTGAACCGTTGTTACCGTCGAAGTCACAGCGGCACCTTTATATAAAAGCCAGGTACCCCCAGAAACCAAGGAAACTAGATCATTTAAATTATATGCGTCCATTGGAGATGATGCAGACGGCTTGTTTCCAACAAAAACAGAACCATCCTTTTTCACACCTAAAAAAGGTCTTGTATTAGATGTAGCTGTCGTCGTTGTTGTTTTCAACTGTCGGCTTTTAAATACAAACGAACCTGTCGGCGCAGAGGAAGTCACCACATCCCCATTGATTGCTGCTATAATTTTCCCCCCAGCGTGCCCCTCATTATATTTAGCCATATCTCCCAACGTCTGCACTGTAAATAAATAATCATCAAAAGGGCTAAGGGCAGTAACACCTATATTAGTTTTAGAAAGATCCACTTCCAAGATCTGCATACTCATGGCCTGATTTAATTTATTTACATAACGAACGTGTGTGCGCTTTATTCCATCCGTTAGGGTTGTCGTAGAATCTAATTTAAAAATCGCAATGATATCCGTTTTGTCCATGATCTTCTTTACAAGCGCACCAATCTCGTTGTCGGGTGGGATAACTTCCGGAACAGTCACCACAGGCTCCTTCTGCTCAAAAACAGGATAATCATCTCTCTGTTTACAAGATACCAATGAAAGCAGCAAGCAAAACGATACACTTGCACACAATCTATTTCTATATTTTTTATCCTTCATGATCATCGAATTAAGAAAAATGAAACATAAGGCTTCATGATGGTAGAAGTAAAACCATCGTAGCCCAGCGCATACACAGTATATGACCTTCGGTCTAAAATTGCTCCGGCATTTGAATAAGAAGCCAGCACCGACGCATTCGTTATAGGCGCCCCCGCTTTACGTATCTTCCATGTCCGTGCTGTGATACGATTTAGTTCAAAATATGGACTTGTTTCCAAATACTTCACATTTTTAGCTACTAAAGAATCCTGCGTCGGCTCCGCTGTTGCCGCTGCAGCTCCGTAATACAGATCAATAGCCTCTACATTAGGCATTAAATTTGTAAAACGATAGCGCGCCTGTGTGCTATCCGGACGGGTTAAATCTTCTTCATTTAGGATCATTTTTGTGTTTTTTGCTGTATCTGTCACATGCAACGTATAACGTTTGCCGGCCTCAAACTTCACTGTAGATTCGTATAAAATAATAGAGTCCAAACCACTATCGGTTTTATAAGGCAAGCCTACCTGAACGTTGACGGAACCCGATTTCCATTTCAGAAAGTCCGGACGAGAATCACCGCGCGTATTATAGCCTCCACCAGGGAAAGGCTCTCTACCGCGAATAAGTGGAGTAACACGTTGACCATCAAACTTTACATACATATAGCGGTCATCCGGGTAAATGGACGCCATGTTAATTTTAACAATTGCATCGTCAGCACCCATAAATTCCACATCGCCAAAATTCTGTATAGCCTTATCACAAGAATAAAGACCAAAAAGAAACAAGCAGGCGCCCAATATAATTTTAAAACTTTTCATACTTTAATCTTTAAAGGATTAATTATCTTTTGTTACAAACCAGGTCGGCTTGGTGACATAATACGGATCCAAAGCCCCCCACTTATCCAATTCTTTTGCATTCCAGGCATACTCCGAATTATAACGGGGACGAACCCGATAACAGTAAGCCTGATATTGCAAGCCCGAACCGCTGAGTGGCTGATACTGCTTAAAAATACTAGTATCATAGTTATACTTACGTAGATCACACCACTGCTCCAATCCTCCCCAGCCCCATTGGACAATATACTTTTGTCCCATAATATCCGAAAGCATTAAGTCAGCAGGAGTCTGTGGAATTTCACTGCTCGTCAGGTAAGCCTTAATCTGGGTCTCTGTAATTGCGGTTTCACCATTTGTATTGATATACTTATTCACGAAAGTCATATGCGAACGAATCGCATTAAGATAGGCTTGATAAGCCTCAGACGACGCCCCCTTGATGAAAAGCGCCTCCGCCTTAATCAACTGCAATTGCGCATAAGTCATCAGCGGAAAATCAGCTTTATCCCTAAAGATGAATTTCCCTTCATACACTCCACCCACAATTTTCCCGAGAATCGAAGGGATAATTGTGGCCGAATTGGTTACGTTCGGCAGAGCACCGGAAAACACCGTATCAGCCACATTGTCCAAGTTCCTATTGATCATTTTTAAAAGACGCGGATCACTTGCAACACGTGAAGGTGCCGTTACTGTCCCTCGAAGTCCTCCAGATAAGTAACTCACAATAGGCTGACCGGCACGGCTATAGTACGTACTCGTATAAACTCCATACAGCGGTCCCACCACACTCGAGGTTTCCGCCTTATCTCCCGAAAACTTAACGCTTGCATCGTCATCATTCGATGCCAACGATTGATCAACGTAATAGATGACTGAATCCGCATATTTCGACTTAAAATCAGGCTTATTAACCAAATGTATATACTGAAGCGCCCGAATACCATAAACAAATTTGCGCCACTTTCCCATATCACCACGAAAAAGGTTATCTCCTTTTTCCGAGCTCAAATTAGCGCTATAATCAAGCGGACTTTTTTGATCCATATAATATAAGGCAGAATCGCACCAAACTCTAACTTGCGCATAAACGTCTTTTTGATCGTCATACGTAAAGCTAAGCTGATCGCGCAGGGCCTCTTTCATAATAACTGGACCATGATAATCCGTAAGCATTTGGTATCCCCAAGCCTTAACAGCATAACCTATTGCAGCATACTCATATTTCTCATTTTCCACCGCATCCCGGATCATGTTTGCCAGGTTTCGACCATGGTTAAAATAGACCATCCGCCACATCACGCCACCAACATCACTCTGAAGCCTAAATCCATGCCTTTCCCAAATTTTTGAAGCATCATCTGCAGAAGCCCCCATAATAGATTGATTAAACTTATTCATAATGGTCTGATCCTGCGCATAACCATTTGCCATATGAAATATAATCGGAGCCAACAAAATCTCAGCCCTAACATCCTGTGGATACGACGGATTATCATTGATATCCATAAATTTTTTACAACCTGTCATTATCAAAGTCAATAACAACAAAGCTGTGACTATTTTTGCTTTCATAATCTTATAATTGTAAGTTAACGCCAACGTTGAACCCTTTCGGTCTAGCCATATTGCCAAAGTCTATCCCATACCCCCCAATACCTCCAATACCAGTTGTATTCGAATTACTTTCTGGATCCAATCCTGTATAGTTTGTAAACATAATGAGATCAGTAGCTGTAAAAAACGCTTTTAGTGAAGACCTTTCACCCAAGAACCGCGTCAGTCTTTTCGGCAACCGATAACTTAAAGTAATATCACGCAGTCTCATTGTGTAGATATCCCGTTCCACAAACATACCCGGCTCGATATTGGTAAAATAATACGCGGAGGAAGTATATGGTGTTACCGCAATATGGTTGATCGTTGGATTTTCCGAATTCTCCAATCCATCTTTCAAAACACCCCTTATCACCCGTGGATCTTCTCTATTTAGCGTTTTCGTCGACATACCGAGCGTATACATATTGTAATCCAATCCGTTTAACACATCTCCGCCTTTACGCCAGTCCCACAAAAATGTCAGATACCAATCTTTGTAATTGAATTTATTAACGATGCCCAATGTAAACTTAGGTAGACGGTCAGCAATCGGGTAATAGCGATCTGTACCAGCGACCGGCAAACCCGTTGCCGGATCGATCAGTACGTCACCATTTGTATTTCGCATAAACTGCGTTCCGGAAAGCGCCCCCATACTGTAACCTGGCAATACCGCAGAACGCACACCGCTCAGCAACCAGGTATCGGAATCGTACAATTCGGGCAAGTCTTCAGCCAACGACAACACACGGCCTTTATATTGGGTAAAATTGAAGACCAAGTTCCAGTTGAAATTCTTCTTGACAATCGGATTGAATATAGCCTGAACCTCCGTACCCACATTTTTCACTTTACCCCCGTTCATCATTTTCAAAACAAAGCCAGAACCATAACTCAGTCGGGGCAAAATAATCTGTCCATCACTCAGCCTGGAGAAATAACTAAAATCAAAAGAGACAAACTTTTTAAACAAGGAAAATTCCAAACCTGCCTCAAATTCTTTTGTCATTTCAGCAACCAACTTATCATTTCCTCCATTAAAACCATAAGCATAACCACCACCGGTTGAATATTGAGGTTCATAATTTGATTTGATAAAATAGGATCTAAGCGGCCCTTTACCCGTTTTACCTGCCGAAAACCTAATTTTACCATCTGAGATCACATCCGAGACTGCCTTAATTGGATTTAAATCCGTAAAATTAAAGGCCAAGGACCCTGAAGGATAAGAAAAATAAGGATCATTTGGCATCAAACGCGACGTTCCGTCCAAACGGCCCGACAGCGTCAGATATAGCAAGGTTTTGTACCCTAATACAGCCTGTCCGAAGAATCCAATAGAACGGTAGTTGTTGATGACATTTTTTGCCAAACGTGTCGAAGCATAGGTATTATTGATGCTGTAGAAATTTGGATCAAAGAAATTTGTTCCGTACTGCGAATCGGTAATCGAGTTTTGATCACGAATCTCGCCCCCCAGAAATGCATTAATTGAATAATCTCCAAAAGTTTTATTGGCCGAAAAACGGGCATTACCATACAAAATCCGCATATTATTCTGATAAGAACTATACTTACCCCCTGTGGGAGAAGAGGAAGAACCCGAACCAGAATATGATTGTGGATGATAGACGCTTTCACCTTTTGTAGTGGAATAATCAATCCCGACAACACCTTCAAATCGAAGCCAGGACAATGGCTTATAGGTAAAATTTGAGGAAGCCATCGTACGGTTCGTTTTATCATTGGCAATATTCCGATACACATCCCAAAAAGGATTATCCAGCTCATTGTAAATATCCTTGGTATTTAATACGCGATTACCCTTTTCATCTATCCAATTCCGAACATCATAAAGGGGATTAAAGCGCATCAGTGTCATCAAATAACCTGTAGCCCCCTTTCTCGCCTTATCATTATCCGAAAAGATAAAATTAAAGGACGTATTGAGCTCAAATTTATTTGAAAATTTTGCAGTGGAATTTAATCGAGAAGAGAAACGTGTATAACGCGTATTTGGAACAATACCCGTGTTATCATTGTATTCGTTTGACCAGCGATAACTTAGATTTTCATTGCCGCCATTAAAGGTTAAATTATGCTTTTGATTATATCCGTGACGAAAGAAATTTTTAACATTATCCTTATGCAAAAGCATGTCATCCTTATATTTCGGACCCAATGCATAGGAAGATGTCCCATCATAATTGCCATTGAGTCCCTGCATGTAGGTATACTGCCGCTCGGGAAATTTATTGACAAACTCCATTCTTCCTGAATAGCTATAATCAACTCCGAATTTACCACTCTTGGCCTTCTTTGTTGTAATAATTATCGCTCCACCAGCACCTGAACTACCATACAATGCCGTCGCCTCCGGCCCCTTCATCACTATATACGTTTCAATATCCGAAGGATTAATATCCAGTGCCCGATTGGAATAATCCAAATCCCGGTTGGCTCCATTCATTGCTAAATCATTTTCATTGACTGTCGAATTATTAATTGGCACTCCATCGACAACAATCAATGCATTATTATCCCCAGAGATAGAGGCAAAACCCCGAAGCACAATTTGCGCCGAAGCACCAGGCATACCCGAAGTACTGTTAATGGATAAACCTGGCACACGCCCTTGCAAGCCTTGAAAAAAACCTTCCCGTTGCGTATCTGACACATCATCCCCGCTTACTTTCGGCGTAGAATAACCTAGCGATTTTTTGGAACGCTCGATTCCCATTGCCGTTACTATCACTTCGTCTAATGACGCCGTATTTTCTTTCAGAACCACATTGACGACCGACCGACCATTTACGGCAACTTCCTCCGACTGATACCCCACATATCGGAATATCAAAGAAGCACCTTCAGGAATTGTTATCTTGTAGTTACCTTGACTATTTGTTGCTGCCTGCGCTCCTTTTCCACTCTCCCGCACGGTCACTCCCGCCAAACCGGATCCACTCGCATTAGTCACTTTACCGGTAATATTTTTTTGTGCCAGAGCAACACAACAAAAACACAGTAAACCCCAAAAAATGAGCAAACTCCTTTTCATAATTTTAAATTTTAATTAATAAGATTAGTTTAGTTTTAAAATAGGATGCTCCGTACCTAGTACGGTAACAAAACGCAAAAAATGCATATTATTCGTTCATAAGCATGCGTTAATTTTAGGTATAAATATCGGTTTGTACTTCTTTTCAGATCTAATATAGCATAAAAATGCATAAAACAAGACATAATTTTTATTTTTAGAACACAAATCAAATCACATCCATCATAAAAACGAATAATAAGGCAAAAAAACAAGACATTCAGAATATTACAAAAATAGAATAGTAGATCTTTCATTCAATATATCGAATAAAAGCGCAATCATAGTAATTTATAACACAAGTAAGATAAAACGCAATAAAAAGCAAATAAGCGAACAATACGCACTATTTTGAACACACATAATTTCGCTTAAGGTAATTTCTAGAAATTATTGGACAGAAGAGACCTGCATACGCTGTACAGAGTCTTCATAGTTGTTTCAGGAAAAACTATGGGAAGAGCAGGAGAACAAAAAAAGAGACTAAGGTAGTCTCTTCAATTTTAAATCGCTTAATTCGGATCTCAATTCATTCATAAATTTATCTCCCGGATCATCTTTACCCGTGATATAATTGGGATCAGTTTCTTTCCACCAGCTTGTTTTCTTAAAACGTTGGTACTCATGGTGACCCAATACAAATTCAATGGGGTATTTTTTACTGAGATAGCGGATCAGTTCTTCATTGGCTTTTAGTTGCGCATCGGTCAATGGGTTCTGACGGCTACCTATATTCTCAATACCGATCGCGCAATAATTGAGACCTATCGTATGCCGCGCAAAAATAGAATCCGGCAGAAACTGGTAAATAGTCCCATCCCGATCAATGACAAATTGCGAAGAGACGTTCAATGGACTGGCCTTGGTCAGTTCCGGACGCCCCGGAAGCCGTACGGGATTAAAGGTGTTAAAAGTTGCCTTTACACTGTTATTGGCCGTCCAATGTACCACCACCATTTTAGGATGGATAATCGGTGTTGACTGCGTCAGACCATGCCGATTTTTCAAATAATCCAAAGACAGCTGAATACGTTCTTGATTCCAAGTAATCGGTTTTTGAACAATCTTGGGTGATTGTGCAAATCCTACAGATGCCAACAGCAACGCAACAGCTGTCGTTAAATAATTAGTGAATTTCATACGTTAAAATTACAAAAACAAAGCCGTTAAAAAACGGCTTTGTACAATACATATTTTATATTATTCGGCAATATCCCACCATACTGGATAAGACCAAATATCATCACTTAAAGCATTAGGATGTGATGCCATTAGGCTTTGCGCATTGTAGTTGATCTCATGCGACACTTGTCTAACACGTCTAAATTGTTTACCATCGGGTATTTTAGTTTTCGCGGCCGCTGTAACCGTGTACTCATGGGGAACGCTCCAGCCAGGATATACATTAGCACTAAAATCATAACGCCGCATATCATTCCAGTTCTGTTGCGTAAAAGACATCGCTATAAACTTTTGTGTCATAATTTTCGGCAGTGTAATATCTGCAGCAGTTCCAATACCTTTATTGATAAATTCATCAATTTTACTTTGAGCCATTGGAGATTTGCTCTGATTGACGTTGCCATAAGTAGCCAACTTAAGATTCATTAAGTCAATATGCCCTTGTATAGCAGTTTTATAAGCAGCAAAAGCACCTGCCTTATCACCTTTTTTAAATAACACCTCCGCCTTAATAAAATTCATTTCAACAGATGTTAAGAGATGAGTCGGTGCATCGGGTCGCGAATAAAAAGTTCCACTTGCAGCAACAACACCGTCGTCCCATTTATAAATATCCGGTGTTTTCTCGGCCTTTGCATTCGAGGTACTCCTAAACGAAACATATACGGTGTCACCCCAGCGGGCAGTGTTCGCTGAATTGATATACCAACTATGCGGAGCCACCGAACGATTATTACTTTCAATAGCAACATCTTTAGCGTTATATGAAGCCACAATAGGACCAGATTTCATACGGATATCAGACTGCATATCAACCCCTTTAGAACGTACCATTTTCTTCGGAATACCATATTCCGCCCACGGAATCAACTTATCTGCCCTCGGATCTTCGACATTTTTGTTATCAAAATTGGTCAATAAATTCTCATACCATTTGGTCACCAAAATATTGGAATTCATCCCCACATTATCATAAACAATGGAAGTCTTAACTGGATCTGCAAACAAAATATCGCCAAGATTATCCCCCTGTACGTCAACATGATTTACAATTGTACTTTCATTAATAGATAGTGGCGCATTATTTAATGCAGCCAAAATATCATCAGGCTTGTACAAACTTGATTTTTTCGATAAGTTATTTAACCAGCGCGCTTTTACTCCATAACACATCTTTATCCATTTCGAAACATCCCCACCGTTCCAGCTATCTCCCGCAGACAAAGCCGTCGCTGTGGCAGGTTGCTCCATCTTGAGATAAGCAATAGCTTCATCAATTTCCTTTAGGCAACCTTCAAAAATAGTTTTTCCATCATCAAATTTGGGGGTGATAACATCTCCCAATGCTTCTGTATAAGGCATTTCCCCATACCAATCTGTCATCAGCATAAAACCCATGGCACGAATTGCCTTCATCGCACCAATATAATGATAGGCATTTTCAGCTTTGGCTTTTACCTCTAAATCAGAGAAATTGGCCCCTGCTCCCACAAAAAAGAACTGATAAGGTGTCGTCGACATCCCTGCAATGGGGTTCCAACCAGCAATCATACTGTTGGAAGCGGTACCATTCGTAAAACTCAACTGTTGTGTCACATAACCCGCACGCGCCCCAGCAGTACCTTGCGCATATAAATAATAATGCTGAATCCATGCCAATCGACTATCAACCGATGCTACCGTACTAGAAGGTGTATTGGGATCCACATTGATATCCAACCAACCCTTGCTACAGGAAGAAAGACTAGCCACCCCTATCAACAAAGCCAATAAATATTTTGATTTTTTCATAATGTGCTTAGAATTTTAAATTAACACCAAAAGTTACACCTGCAGTGCTTGGCACTCCATTATAATCAATACCAACAGAACTCGAACCTGTCACTCCCGATCCTGCTGCACTAGCTTCTGGATCCAATCCTTTATAATTAGTCAAAAGCCATAAATTCGTACCTGTCAGCGTCGCGGTCAACCCTTTAATAACTTTGGAAACATTAGATTTTTTAAGCAAAGAATTTCCGAAATCATAAGAAACGGAAACAGTGCGTAATCTCAGCCAATTGGTTTTCGTCATAAAATTGGCACTTTCTTTTATATAATGTACCCCCCAATAGTCTTGAATGATCTTTTTACCACTTGTTTGCGCCCCACTCACCAGATAAGATTCATTTGCATTGAATGTAAATGTTTTATCCTCATAAACTGGAGCTGCAGCTGTCCCAGTATTCACAACACCAGACAATGTCAATTCATCACGCTCCAATGTACGCATGCTCAATCCATTAAGTGTCATCGCATAATCTGTTCCGTTATAAATATCACCGCCAATACGATAGTCCAACAAAAATGAGAGGTTGAAATTTTTGTAGGTCAAACTATTATTTAAACCGCCAATTAATTTCGGCTCCCGATTACCGATATTATACGTCGTCGCATTATCACTAGTTGGCATTCCCGTATTGGCATCAAGGATCAACTTACCATCCGGAGTACGCGCATATTTTGATCCAGAAATACCCATAAAGCTTCCACCATTGAATGACGCAGCCTTAGCATTACCAACTTGCACATCCGTTACATAAAGAATGTCCACGCCAGAAATCAGGTTATCTACTGTCCCCTTATTCCGAGACATATTTAAGGTAACATCCCATTCAAAATTTTCTCTTTTTATAGGTTTACCCGTTAATGAGAGCTCCATACCTTTGTTGTAAATATCGCCCGCATTGACCGAGACAAAAATATAGCCCACAGACTGTCCTAAACGTGGTGAAAGGATCTGATTATACGAATTATTGGTATAATACGCGTAATCTACGCCCAATCGACCGTTTAAGAAACGTAGTTCAGCCCCAACTTCAAAAGATCCCGTAGTTTCTGGTTTAAGATTTGGATTCCCTTTTGTCCAGCTATTTCCTGTTCCAATAATTCCACCTAAAGATTCCCTAGGTGTCCACAGATAAGTATTTGTAGCATATGGTGTAGCGTCCTTACCTACACGGGCCCAAGAAGCGCGCAACTTACCAAAGCTCAGCCAATCTAGCCCTTTATCTTTCAACAACTCCGTAAAAACAAAACTTCCTCCCACAGAAGGATAAAAATAGGACTGATTTGCAACCGGGAGCGTGGATGTCCAGTCATTTCGACCGGTTACATTTAAGAAAAGGAAATTTTTATAGGAAGCCCGTAATTCACCATATAGGCCATATAACCTCTTCTTGGAGGTAACTTCATCAAAAAGCTTATTTGCTTTATCAATATTTCCAAAACTATAGAAGTTATTAACGACAAAATCATACCCCATCCTTCTATTTGTATTCACCTTGGTCTCTTCAGCAAAATAACCGACCATGGCCCCTAAATCAAAATCACCTATTTTCTTATTAAAGTTAGACATTAAATTAGAAGACCAATAGTTGAATTTCAAATCATTCTCAGACATCATACCGTTTTGCCAAAGTTGTTTAACAGCTCCGTTTTCGGCAATTAATGTAGAGTTTTTAGTTAAATAACTATCCATCCCAACACGATAAGATACATTCCACCAATCAAAAATATTCATATTGGCATTAATACTTCCTGTAATCCTTTCTGTATTATCGGTTAGTTTATTTTTATTGATCGTCCAATATGGGTTTTCAACATCATCCTGAAGTTCCTGCAAACCTTCGAACATCCGATATTTAGTTCCATCATCATTCAGATATTTCTTCATATCATCACTCCTCGACCAGCCGTAGACCGAAGAAATTGCTCCAGCTCCCCCAGAACCATACAGCCCCGCCGAAGTTAAAGTCTTGTCGGTATTGGCTAAAGTATAGGCCACATTGGCCCCTACACTTAATTTTCCAAATTTTTGATCACCATTAAAGCGAAAAGCTGTTTTTCCATAACCCGTTTCCGGGATAATACCTTGTTGATCAAAACGAGATCCTGACAAATAAAAAGACCCATTCTTATTACCACCGGTCATGTTGACTGTATTATCAAAAACGGTAGCCGTCCGAAAAAAGTCCCCAACATTATCATAAACTTTTTCACCTGAATTGAAAGCCTCTCCCCAAGATTGCGTTGTATAGTTATCTAAAGTCCCAGCACTGTTATAGTATCCACGCTTGTACTTACCTTGTTGTTCAGGCAAACGATTAGCCCAGCTTGCAGAAAAACGACTCGAAAAGCCTATTTCCACACGCCCTTCACTACCACGTTTCGTCGTAATAACAACCGCTCCAGCTGCTGCACGTGATCCATATAACGCCGCTGCTGCAGGGCCTTTTAACACGGAAACATTTTCAATATCTTCCGGATTAATATCCATGACACGGTTACTATTGGAAGTTGACGTAGCCTGCATTCCATCAAATCCACTATTTCCTCCAATGGGCGTTGAATTATCGTAGATAATACCGTCGACAACAAATAAGGGCTGGTTATCCCGCTCAAGTGAGGTACCGCCCCGAAGGATAATCTGCGCACCTGCACCTGCTGCTCCAGAAGATTGTGTTACGTTTACCCCAGCAATCTTACCGGCCAATGAATTGACCACATTGGCGGTCTTATTCTTCATCAACTCATCCGATTTAATATCCTGAACGGCATAACCGAGTGCTTTTTTTTCCTTCTTAATTCCCATTGCCGTCACAACCACCTCTTCAAGCGCCTCCTCACTGCCAGAAAGCGCAACATTGATCGTTGCATTTGTCCCGACTAATTGTTGTCTTTCCTGAGAACCCACGGCTCTAAAAATCAAAATATCACCTGGCTCTGCATTGATGGTAAAACTTCCATCGGGCTTGGTTTGTGTACTGACGGATTTACCTTTGATGCTCACGGTTACATTAGGCATTGTACCACCATCAGAGGCATTCGTCACTTTACCCGTTACAGTTTTGGTCTGTGCCCATAAACTGGTTGACAGCATCACCCCTGAACAGAATAAGAGAAATTTTTTATTCATGGTTTTTAGTTAGTTGTTAATAATTTTCCATAACGGGCGGTTCCAACCCCAGGTTTATATCAATTACTACACAATAGTATGAAAAGCTTCCTATTTTTGCAAGCTTATGCGTAATTATTTGAAAAAGAAATAACAATAAACACATTAACGCACAATATGACAACAAAAAAGCCATCAATCCACCTGAAAACAGATGCAAAAACGCACAGCACAGCAAAATAAAAACCAAAACATCTTATAAAAGCATTTAGCACGACCTTTTCACCGCATTCGACAGCAAAAAACAAACATTAGCACAACAAAACCACCAATAGCATGCATCATCCAACACACAACAGCGTGCTTATGCAAGGAAATGCTCGGCATATACCAACATTTTAAGTTACTTGATAGTTATTATATTCGGAGATTGCTCGGTGCTTCTTCGGTACTTGTTCGGTACTCCTTCGGTGCTTCTTCGGTTGCAAGCGAATAAAGTCCGACTAAATTCCGTTTAAGCTCCGTTATAATTCCGAGAAAAGGCCGAACTTAATTTTGACCGATATCTATTTATTTTGTAACTTAAAGAAAAATCAATAGCAATTAACTTAATATTATGGCAGTCATTAAAAACGGTGCCAATGGCACGCTTTCGGGCAAAGCAGGATCAGTAGTGTTTGTTACCAATGGAAATACAACCTATGCAAGGAGTCTACCAAAGAAAACCAGAAAAAAACCTTCTGCAGATCAAATTCAATCAAGGTCGCGTTTTTCCCTCATCCAGAAATTCATCTCTCCAATGCTAGGCTTATTAAGGATCGGATTTAAAAACTATAACCCCGATAAAAAGGCCTATAGTAACGCCATGTCCTATAATCTCAATCATGCGACGGAAAAAACCGCAACTGGCTATACCATCAATTATGAAAACTTTCGCGTGAGTAAAGGGGTCCCCAATCCCATTTCCACCTATACCTTTCAAGTAGATAAAGAGACAGGAACATTTACAATCACCTGGGAATATGACGCAAATACTGCATCGCAATACGACATTAGCTCAAGTAATTGCCGTTTGCTGCTATACAATCCCGATGAGTGCGCTTTCACAAATGAAAGCATGAATCCCCTGACGCATAAAACACAGACAGCCACCCTAATCCCACAGCAAACCATCGGCAACTATCATGTCTATGTATTTTTCTACAAAACAGACGGAAGCGATGAATGCACAGACAGTAAATATCTAGGGACATTTGAATGGTAAGAAAGGGATGAATACTTAAGAGCTCAGACTGATCTTCACATCAAAATGCGCCGTGATATAAGCTTGCTGTTCGGCAGAGTCCGTTTCCAGGTCGTGGATAGCACGATCTCTTTCTTTGTCGACCTCCATCTTCACCACGCAGCGGTAGAAACGAAATACATCTTTTTCGGTCTCCAATATTAACCTTGGCACCCGGGCAGGCTTGCCTGTTTCATCTTTTGCCACCATCGTAAAATAGGATGAATTACAATGCTTGGCTTCTCCCGTCTGAATATTCATGGCTTCGACCCGAATACCGACTTCCATAGAAGAGTTACCTACATAATTCACAGAAGCGATCAATGTCACCAATTCTCCCACCTCAATAGGCTTCAAAAAATCAACTTTGCCAACTGAGGCCGTTACACAATAATGTGCAGAAAATTTGGACGCCACAGCAAATGCGATCTGATCCATCAATGATAAAATATAACCGCCGTGTATTTTACCGCCAAAATTAGCATTCGAGGGCAACATCAGCTGTGACATCCGAATCACAGAGTCGCTTACCGTTTTATAGCTTTCTTCCATACCTATAAATTTACCTTGCATAGATTACAATTCAAAACAAAAAAGGGATATCTAAAATTCAGATATCCCTTTTTTAAGTGCTGATGATACAACAACTCGTTATTTTATCTTCTCAGCGACATAAGGCCCTTCGTTACTCAGGCGGTCAACAGCTTTTACCGCAACATACTGCAGTTTTTTGTTGTTCAATGTCGTTGGAATGTCCTTACTTGTAACCCCCGGATCCAGAATCTCATATTGCCATACCCCACCGTAGTTGAGATATAGTACCCATTTTGAAACCTGATCAATTTGCTGATGCTGCCATTTCGCAAAGATATTGCCCCCTTGAGGGGTCAGTAGCAAAGTCGGTTTCAACAAAGGATTTGCATTCAGCCAAGGACTTGTTGGCACCAATGCTTTCACCTGATAAGGACCATTCACCAAAGCTTGTGTCATGGCCGGGTTTTTGGTCAGTCCCGCCAAACTCCAGTGGATTACACCTTCCCGGTTATCAGGCAATAGTGTACGTGCTGCCTCCACTTGATTCACAATTTCCTGAACATATTCCGGACCACGTCTACCAACCGTATTGATGCCCGGCCAAAGGTGGCGCCCCAATGTATTTTCACTTTCCCACCATTTTAACAAAGCCGTATAACTCTGTTTGGCTGGCTGTATAGGCCAATACAACTGCGGAGCAAAATAGTCTATCCAGCCTTTGTTCAACCATAATTTAGCATCTGCATAAAGCATATCATACTGGCTAGACCCCTGAATTCCAGACGGATAACCGGGTTTCCAGATACCAAAGGGACTGATACCGAATTTCACAAAATTCTTCTCTTTCTTAATATCCTTATAAATACGTTCGATAAAGGTATTTACACTATTTCTACGGAAGTCTCCGCGCGATAGATCCCCACCATTACGTTTGTATTCATTGTAACTTTCCGAATCCGGAAAATCCTGGCCACCATTATATTCCGCGTAAGGATAGAAATAATCGTCGAAATGCACACCATCGATATCATAACGTTTGACAATATCCATAACCACGCGCGCGGCGTGATCCTGTGTAGATTTTTTGGATGGATCAAACCAATAATAGCCCTGTTTCAATTTGACAACCGACTCGGGCATTTTGCGCGCCATGGAGGCTGAAGTAACGGCACCGCCAGCGGTATGGTGGGCACGGTAGGGGTTCAACCAAACATGAAGTTCAATCCCTCTTTTATGCGCCTGCTCCACCCAAAAATCAAGCGGATCGTAATAAGGAGAAGGTGCTTGCCCCTCTGTACCGGTCAAAAAGTACGACCAGGGCTCAAGATCACTTTTATAAAAAGCATCGGCTGATGGGCGTACCTGAAAAACAACAGCATTAAAATTATTATTTTTCAAAAAATCCAATATACCGATCGCTTCCTGCTGCTGCTCGGCCGTACTCAGGTTATTTTTGCTCGGCCAATTGATATTTGCAACAGAGGCCACCCAAGCTGCGCGAAACTCGCGCGGTAACACCGGAAGATCGACAACGATTTCCTTCTTCTTTTCTGCAACTGGCTGTTCTTTTGTTTCAATTGTATTTTTCACCCGTTCGCGCTTGGGTACCGAAGGCGGATCTTTTTTTACAATTTCGACATTTGTAGTTGTGGTATTGACAGGCTCCTGTTTCTTATTTTTCTTGGATGAACAAGAAGATAAAACAAAAAGTGCTGTCGCTAAAAATAATAGGGAACGTTTCATCAATCTATAGAATAGTGTTTTTTCAAAAACAACTAACGAAGATACGGATAATATTAGTGAATCTCGGCCAGTCGGTCAATCTTCTCCGAAATGGATCAGCGCTTTAACTCTCCTTTGAAGATCACCTGCTCCAGCTTAAAGTCATCATTAAAGACAATAACATTCGCCATACTTCCATGATTGAGATTTCCGATATCGCCTCTATTTAAAAGATTTGCGGGATATAGCGTAGCCATTCGGATCGCTTCATCATGTGGTATCCCTACCTTTTGCACAGCATTTTTCACCCCTTCGAGCAAGGAGATCGCAGCTCCTGAAATGGTACCATCAGGCAAAGCATAATATCCATCGTTCAACACATGCTGATAAATATCTTTATCGCAACTGGCTACAGCATCAGTAATCATAAACAGCCGCTCACCCATTTGACGTTTTGCAATTTTTACCGCTTCAAAGCTTACATGATGTCCGTCGACAATAATACTTGCCTGTGCAGTAGGATGATTAAAAATTGCACCGACCAACCCAACTTCGCGATGATGTAAAGGCGACATTGCATTAAACAGGTGGGTGCTTGTTGGAATCCCCAAATCATAACCATGGGTACCTTCCTCAAAAGTAGCATCACTATGCCCCGCACTGAGCAGCAAATTATAACTCTGCAAATACTTTAAGACATCGTCCGCTATACATTCAGGCGCTATGGTCATCATCTTGACAACCTGATTTCCTGCCAAAAGATCGTCAATCTTTTCCTTCGTAGGCTCGATAATTAATTCCGCAGGATGAGCACCCCGTTTTTTAGAATTCAAGAAAGGACCTTCCAAATGCAATCCTAAAAATGCATCATGCCGGAAGCCTTCTGCCACCCGAATGGCATCCTTAAATACAGGGATGGTATTGGTCGCCAGGGTCATCATAAAAGAAGTCGTACCTTTACCGACCAAACCCTCGGCGATGCGTTCCAAAGAGGCTACACTACGCTCGGCGGAATACAAGTCCGATCCGTCACCATACAATTGAAGGTCAATCAGCCCAGCACAAACAGTAGACCCGTTAACTGGATAACTGGTATAATCTGCAGGCACCTCCTGATCACTGACAATCGCTACAATTTTACCTTCACTGATCAGCAATGCTTTTTGTTCCAAAATCGACTCACCAGTGTATATTCTGCCTCCAATTAATGCTATCTTATTCATATAAATTCTATTTCATTACCAAGTTACCAAAATTCAAAAAAATCCGTCCACTTGTACAAGATTTTGTTTTATCCTCTACCGAGAGTTCCTTCAAAGTTTTTGATCTTTTCATTTTCACTTTCTAATTTACTGTTGTAACTTAGTTCCATGTACTTTTTTAGAAAGCGTAACGCCGATCGCCCCTCAAATGGCAGCATAAAAGCTATGCATATTATTAATGCAACGGCCATTATTGTCTTTTTATTGGGCCTGATCTACAAAATATTTTTTACATCCTAAACACTGTTATCCATGTCAAAAAAAGAAATCTTAAATACCGACAAAGCTCCTGCTGCAATTGGCCCCTATAACCAGGCTATCAAAGCCGGTAATACATTATATGTCTCTGGACAAATTCCATTGATTCCCGAAACAATGGAATTAATTTCATCGGGTGTGAAAGACGAAGCGCACCAGGTACTAAAAAATGTTGAAGCTATCCTGACACATGCGGGATATACTTTTGAAGATGTTGTCAAAGCTTCGATTTTCTTAAGTGATATGGGCAATTTTGCATTAGTCAATGAAGTATATGCGGAATATTTTAAAGAAGCGCAGCCTGCACGCGAGTGTGTTGCGGTCAAAACTCTTCCCAAGAACGTCAATGTCGAAATTTCAGTCATTGCCTGGAAAGATTAATCCGTGGAAAATAGCAACGAAACAACAAGCCGCGGAAAATATCTTTTCGCGGCTTTTTTGGCCCCATTTATTTGGGGATTTATGTCTATCCCTGTACGCTGGATACGCGGCTATCCGGCCGAGGATATTCTGTATTTTAGAATAATAACGGCGCTCCTGATCCTCTGGATATACCTGTTGCTGTTTCGAAGAAAAACCATGCAAGCTGATATTCGGAAGTTCCAACTTCTACCTCGGGCGGGAAAGCTCCGCCAGACCTGCCTTACCCTACTCGCGTCGGCGTTCATCTTTGGAAACTGGTTTACCTATATCTATGCGGTCAACCACATCAGCATTCAGTCTGCGGCATTGGCCTACCTGACCTGTCCCTTGATCACTGCGGCGGGAGCCTATCTCATACTCAAGGAGAAGCTAACGAACTGGCAAAAAACAGCACTTTTTATTGCTTTTGGCAGCGTTTGTCTCCTTGCAAAAGGTTCCTTACATGATGTCCTCTGGGCTATAACTATTGCCACGTGCTACGCTTTTTATCTGATCGTACAACGGGTATCTACGGGTTTCGATAAACTCAATCAATTGGTGATCCAGCTCAGTATATGTGCCTTGTTTGTGATCCCCAAACTGATCTACAATCATCATGCAATTCCGGCAGAACCCCTATTTTGGGGTACCATAGTTCTTATCGCATCGTTATTCACGATTATCCCCCTTTTCCTGAGCATGTATGCACTCATAGGCATTTCATCAACAACGACTGGCGTTCTGCTTTATATTAATCCGCTGATCGCATTTACTTTGGCTGCGACCTATTTCCGAGAACCCGTTTCCCCAATAAAATATATCGCTTACGCAATCATACTTGTTGCAATTATCCTTTTTAATATCAAAAACATCAAGGAGACTGTTTCTACATCGAAGACGCATGCAAAACAATAGATCATTTATTATTTTCAACGAACTCTTAAATCAAGTACACTGTCTGAAATTAAACAGATTACATCTTTCTGATGATGCAAGACAATGCCGCGATCTCTACTTAAAAAAATGACAAAACATATAACAAAATAATTATCAAGGCTTTAAAAGTAAAAAACACCTTATATGTATCATTTTGGTTTCATTAAATTTTTGATTTTTGCTCAACTATAGTAAATTAGATCTTTATTAAGGGAAATCACACCGCTCTTTCTTCCTATAACTAGGTATTGAATAGCACACACACTATTACAAATAATCACTTATTTTGTCCCCTCAAATATTCAATATCTCCCACTCTAACCAAATTGCTAAATGGAATTAGCCCATTCTAGTTAAAAATCGACTGTTATGAAATTATGTATATAAAAAACTGAATATAACACATATACTATATGAATAACAAATTATACACTACACTAAGGGTGCTTGGTATTGTTCCAGCAATGCTTTTTTCAGCATCTTTATTGCACGCGCAAACCAACCAGGTAAAGGGAACGGTTGTAGACGCTAAAACCAAAGCTCCTATTCCAGGTGCCACAATCAAAGTATTGGGCACTTCCAACGCCAGTTCTACGGATGGTAAAGGTGCATTTCAGATCAATGTAGACGATAAAAACCGCATACTGAACATCAGTACGGTCGGTTACGAAAATAAAACGGTTACGTTGGGCCCTGGAGAAATGACAGTAACGGTGAGTTTGGAAGAACAAACCCAACAACTGGAAAGTGTGGTCGTTACTGCTTTGGGTATTAGCCGTGCACAAAAATCCTTAACATACTCTACACAACAGGTCAGTGGTGACGAATTAAACAAAGTTAAAAGCACCAACTTGGCGAATAATTTAAACGGTAAAGTCGCCGGTGTTAACATTGCTTCCAGCTCTTCTGGACCAGGTGGTTCAGCAAAAGTTATTTTGCGTGGTAACAAGTCGGCTTCTGGCAACAACCAGGTACTTTACGTGGTCGATGGGGTTCCGATCAACAACCAGACATTGGCAAGTCAGCCAGACAACGTTTTCGGTGGACAGCGCGATGGTGGCGATCCTATTTCATTGATCAACCCAGAAGATATCGAAAACATCTCTGTATTAAAAGGAGCATCTGCTGCGGCATTATATGGTAGCCAAGCAGCCAACGGCGTTATCTTGGTGACAACAAAATCAGGTAAACAAGGCCGCACAACGATCAACTTCTCGTCAAGTGCACAGATCGAACAAGCTGTATCGACACCTAAATTCCAAAACCAATATGGCCAAGGTTCGGGTGGTAAAAACAGTAACACCAGTGTATTTAGCTGGGGCGACAAAACCAATGGCGCCAACTATGATAATGTAGGTGAATTTTTCCGCACAGGTAGCAACTTCACCAATTCATTGACATTGTCTGGAGGTAACGAAAAAAATCAAACGTACTTCTCTTATGCAAATACGCTTGCAAAAGGTATTCTTCCAGAAAATGACCTGATGCGTCACAATTTCAACCTTAAGGAGAGTGCTTCATTTTTTGATAATAAGTTAACGGTTGAAGGTAGTGCCAATTACATTACCCAAAAATTGGATAATGCGCCTAGTTCGGGCTTTTATTACAATCCATTGGTTGGAACCTATCTATTACCTCGAAGCTTAAATATCGCAGACTACAAAAATTACGAAACCTTTAATACAAGTCGTAATCTGAATGAACAAAACTGGTTCAGTCTAAGCGATAGCCCTACAACACAACAAAATCCATGGTGGATCGTCAATAGAAATCCTACTCAATCAACCCGAAACCGCTTGCTTTTAAATGGTAGCGCAAAATATAAGGTTGCCCCATGGATCAGCATTCAAGCCAGAGGAAGTGTCGATCGTACTTCAGAGGTTTGGGACCGCAAAGTCTACGCGAGCACACCAAATCCTTTAGGAAAAACAAATGGTAACTATAATTACACAAATACGACCATTACACAGCAATATGGTGATGTGGTTGCCAACATGAACTTTAATGTCAGCGATAAATTTCAGATTACTGGATTGGTCGGAACAAGTATCACAGACTGGAAAACCGAAGGTGTAGACTTTAATACAGGTATTGATGGATTAAAAATTCCAAATCAGTTCTTTATTCAGAACACAACAACTCCCGTGACTTCTACATTGTCGGCTAATCGGAGACAATTACAATCGGTATTTGCATCAGCCAACTTAGCTTATGACAACTGGATCTATTTAGATCTGACGGCGAGAAATGACTGGTCGAGCACATTAGCATTCACAGGAACAAAATCTTTCTTTTACCCTTCTGCGGGATTGGGCGTCGTATTGAACGACAAGTTAAACTTGCCTGAATTTGTCAATATGGCCAAGGTTCGTGGTTCATATGCGGTAGTGGGCAATGACTTACCTCCTTATACCAGCTTATTAACAAACACCGTGAATCCATACGCAGTGTTGACAGTTAATGACATTGCTTTCTTAAAAACATTAAAGCCTGAAAAGACCAAATCTTTTGAGATCGGTACAGAATGGCGTATGTGGAACAACCGTTTGAATGTGGATGTTACCTATTACAAAACAAACACGACGAATCAGTTCTTCAAGGTTGCTGCTAGCCAAGCTTCATTAAACAAGCAATATGCGATTAATGCGGGCGATATCCAAAACCAAGGTGTTGAAGCATTGGTATCATTGGATGCTATTAGAAATGACAATTTCAAATGGACAACAAGCGTCAACTTCACCTACAATAAAAACAAAATAAAGAAACTAGCTGATGCTGTTCCTGAATTTAATCTAACTGGTGAAAATCAAAACAACTTTGCTTCCAAACTTGAAGTAGGCGGTTCTTTTGGTGACATTTACGGGCAAGATTTTGTTCGCGATGGTGAAGGAAGGATTATTATTTCTGAAGATGGTATTCCGCAAAAAACCAACGCCTATACCAAGTTAGGAAATTCGAACCCAATTTGGCAAATGGGCTGGAACAATAGTTTCAATTATAAAAACTTCAACTTAAGTTTCTTGATTGACGGCAAGTTTAATTATGATGTCATGTCAATTACACAGTCGGTAATGGATGGTTATGGCGTATCTGAGGCAACTGGAGCAGCGCGAGCAAATGGTGGTGTTGCTGTAAACGGCGTTACACCAAATGGAACTCCTGTTTCTGTCGTCGATGCTGAGAAATGGTATACATCAACTGGGGGTATAGGTCCTGTCAGCAGCCAATATATCTATGACGGAACAGTCGTGAGACTTCGTGAGTTGACCTTTGGTTATGACTTCAATATCAAAGATAGCTTTTTCAAAAAACTGCGTGTAAATGCTGTAGGAAGAAACCTATTCTACATTTCGAAAAAAGCGCCTTTTGACCCGGAAGTAACGATGTCAACAGGCAATTCGTTGAGCGGTGTGGATATCTTTATGATGCCTGCTACGCGTAATTACGGTCTTACATTAAATGCAACTTTCTAAACGATCAACAATGAAATTTAATATCAAACATATATCTAAATTCTCGCTTGCCCTGTTACTTCTCGGAGGAACATTGACCAGCTGTACAAAGAATTTCGAAGAATACAATAAAAACAATATTGGGCTTACCGACGAAGATTTAAAAGGTGATGGACAGGATCTTGTGCTTTTTCTCAGAAATGCACAAATGTCTATCTATAATTTTTCCGGTGCTGGAGACCCTAACTCCTATCAGGTACAACAAAACCTGAATGCAGACGTTTTTTCAGGCTTTTTCATGTCACCTACGCCTTTCAATAGCGGACAAAACAACCTGAATTATGCGATGGTTAATGGATGGAATGGCGAACCGTTCCAGGTCTTATATCTTAACGTTATCAAATCCATTGAAAAATTAAAAAGCAATGGACTTGCAGAAACCTATCCTGCATTATGGGGTTCTGCTTTGGTGATCAAAGTAGAAGCGGCCAGTCGGGTGACAGATATCTATGGTCCTATTCCATATAGTAAAGTAGGTACCTCCAATACCGTTCCATACGACAAACAATCCGATGTATATGCTGCTTTCTTCAAAGAGCTTGATGAGGCTGTAACCGCATTGAAATCGTACAAAGCAGATAGTCCAATGGCTGCCAAAATTGACCAGATCGATCTTGTATTTCCGAATACAGATAATCAGGTCAGATTTAAAAATTGGTTGAAAATTGCCAATTCATTGCGCCTTCGTTTAGCGATGCGTTTGGTTAAAATCGATGCGACGTTAGCGAAAACACAGGCTGAGAAAGCATTGGACCCAGCAAATGGTGGTGTATTGGAAAGCAATAGCGAAAACTTCAAGATCACTGTACCTGCAGATGGAACCTACAGCAATCCACTTTGGTTTATTTCCAAAAACTGGGCAGATACCCGTATCAATGCGACGCTTTCGTCTTATATGACAGGATTGAATGACCCGCGTATCTCCAAATACATGGCACCTGTCATTAAAGATGCTACCACAACAGCTTTCGCTGGTAAATACATTGGAATCCGCACAGGAGCTGATGGTATCGAAAAGGATAAATACCAGAAACTATCCGCTTTGAATACCGAAGGTACAACGCCTACTTTCGTAGCGACAACAGCACCGGTATTGATGACTGCCGCTGAAGTTTACTTCCTACGTGCCGAAGCAGCACTGAGAGGTTGGAACAATGCTGGCGGAACAGCGCAATCACTTTATGAAAAAGGAGTGGAAACTTCCTTTACGCAATGGGGTGTAACTTCAGGTTTAAGCACTTACCTAAATGATAATACAAGTAAAGCAGCAGCTTACGAGGATCCTTTCAATGCAAAGAATAATGCAGATTCACCAAGTGCTCTTACAATCAAATGGAATGAGGGTGCTACCAATGAAGAAAAATTGGAACGTATTATCACACAAAAATGGTTGGCGATCTTCCCTGAAGGACAAGAGGCTTGGAGTGAATTCCGCCGTACAGGATATCCTCGTCTATTCCCAGTTGTTGTCAACAATAGCGGTGGACTGATCGATACTAAAATACAGATCCGTCGTTTACCGTTCCCACAAAATGAATACAATACAAATGCAGCTGAAGTACAATCTGCAATTTCCTTGTTGGGCGGACCTGACAACGGCGGTACCAGACTTTGGTGGGATGTAAATAAGGGTAATTTCTAATCGAGAAATGATCCGGAATAAATTCTCAAACGGGGCTGTCCAAAATGATTGGACAGCCCTCTTTTTATGCAATTAATACCTACCCTCCAACTTTAACCAAGTCTCTTCTCTTCTCTTCTCTTCTCTTCTCTTCTCACAGCTACTGCGACATACTCCAAGTTCCCTTAACAAAAACTTAATAGAGACCTCCTGTAGCAGAGATCAAAAATTACCCGTTTAGTTAAAAAACCAAGAAGAATATTATGAAAAATCTATCCATTTTGGGTATAACCACCCTCTTAGCCTGCAGCCTGCTATTTGTTGTCTGTAAATCGGAATCACATTTAGAAAACCCCTACAAGGATAAAACAGAAAAGGAACTTGAGTCGCTTTCCAATGAGAAGTACAGCAAAATCGTAGCCTTTGCTAGCCCAAAATCATGTACTGACGCTACGGAATGGGAAATGATGGAAATACGGACAATCTGCGGAATAAGTTATCTCCCCTACCACAAATCCGTAGACAAAACAAAATTGCAGAATATGATCAATGACAACAACAAACTGATGGAAATATACCAGCCTATGATGGCTCCCCGAATAAGTTGTGCCCCTTATCAAAAACCAACAGGTATTATCTGCAAAGAAGGCCAGGCAACGATTAAATACGAATAGACAGATTTTACACATAAAAATAGTAAAAACCCCAATTAACCAAACATGAAAAAAATAATCTTTATACTTCCGATTATTGGACTTATAATTTTCTTTGCCTGTTCGAAAGATAGTTCTAAATCGTACGAATATTGGAATGAGCAAGTCACTGCAAAAGCCCAGGAAATCAACAAGCTGCTTGAATCTGTTCCCTGCACAAATATTGAAGAATTTGAAATTGTACAGCGTCCATATTATACATATTACCTCGTGCATTCTTCACTGAAAAACCAATTCGAAAAATTGAATCACGAATTAGATCATCTCCAAGATGAGCTAAATAAAGCAGCCGAACGTGAAGGAAAAACGCCCTATGATGCACAACGCCTATCAATACCAGCGCCCAATCCACCTGTGGGGAAAGTCTGTTATAACGGTAAAGCTGCACTCCGTTTTGCTTACGATCTATCACTTGAAGAAATCAACGCAGAACTACCCAAAAGACTCAAGGAGCTAAAAGAGTTCTATAAAGACGTTACCTGCTCGAATCCAAACGATTGGATCAGCAGTTTTTTACGTACAGGCTGCTGTATGGAAGGAATTGCGATACACAAAACCATCCGATCAAACGAGATGATAGAAAAAATAGCGCTCTATAACCGTCTCATGGAAAGCAAACTGCGTTTGGAGAAAACAACCTGTCAAGGGGACTGTCCAAATATGGCCAGACCAGTTCAATGCAGGGATGGCAAGCCATTTGTAGAAGTATATAAATCGTAAAAATTAAATTTTTCGTAATTTAGCCATTCTAGAAGAATGGCTGAATTAAGTTTAATTACCCCCATAGAATACCTCAAAGGTGTAGGTCCACAAAAGGCAGATGTGCTCAAGAAAGAGTTGCAGGTATTTACCATTGGTGATCTACTGACGCAATATCCTTTCCGTTATATCGATCGTACGGAATTCCATAAAATTAGGAAACTCCAACCAGACATGATGGCAGCACAGGTCCTGGGCCGTCTAGTTTCTTTACAGCTCGTGGGTGAGAAAAAGACAAAACGCCTTGTCGGTTCATTCAAGGACGAAACCGGCTCTATGGAACTTGTCTGGTTTCAGTCTATCCCATGGCTCCAAAAATCACTGAAAGTAGGTTCGGCCTATATTATTTACGGCAAGCCGAGTGAATTCAATGGACAACTATCCATTACTCATCCCGAAATGGACCTGTACAACCCGCAGGTAAAACAGGTCGGCAATATGAGCTTACAGCCTGTATATTCTTCAACGGAGAAACTCAAAAAGTTCAATCTGGATACCAAAGGCATACAGCGCTTACAGCAGACGGCTTTGGAAATCGTATTCCGTAGTATTGGTGAATCGCTTCCTCAGGAAGTTCTCACTAAACATGGCCTCATTTCGCGGCAGCAGGCTTTCGCCTCCATACACTTTCCGAGCGATCAAAAGGAGCTGAACCAAGCGATTAAACGCATCAAGTTTGAAGAACTATTCTTTATACAGCTCAAGCTGCTCAACAACAAACAGCTCAATACCCAGAAGTTTAAAGGCCAGCGCTTCAATAAAGTCGGTGAAAAATTCAACACTTTCTTTAATGAGCGCCTTCCGTTCCCGTTGACAGGCGCGCAGAAGCGCGTTGTGAAGGAAATCCGTATCGATACCAATACAGGTGCTCAGATGAACCGGCTTGTGCAGGGCGATGTCGGATCCGGCAAAACAGTTGTTGCCCTCATGAGTATGCTGCTCGCTGTCGACAATGGATTTCAGGCCTGCATGATGGCACCAACAGAAATTCTGGCGACACAGCATTATCATGGACTAAAGCAGCTCGTAGGCGATGATATCGTCAATATCAAGCTACTTACAGGCTCCACAAGCACGAAGGAACGCCGCTTGATCCACCAGGCACTGGAAGATGGCAGCTTAGATATTTTAATTGGCACCCATGCCCTGATCGAGGATAAGGTGCAGTTCAAAAACCTGGGCTTTGTCGTTATTGACGAACAGCACCGCTTTGGCGTGGAACAACGGGCCAAACTCTGGCGGAAGAATATCATTCCACCGCATATGCTGGTCATGACAGCCACACCAATTCCACGGACACTAGCGATGACCATGTACGGCGACTTGGACATCTCCGTGATAGACGAATTACCTGCAGGGCGTAAACCAATCAAGACTGTTCACTTTTTTGAAAGTTCGCGTTTGCGGATGTTTGGTTTTATGCGCGAGGAGATCGCCAAAGGGAGGCAGGTCTACCTGGTATATCCCCTCATCAAGGAAAGCGAAAAACTGGATCTGATTTATCTAGAAGCAGGCCTTGAGAACTTGCAACGCGAATTTCCACTACCACAATACAAGATCAGTATCGTTCACGGCAAGATGCCCGTAAAAGATAAAGACTTTGAGATGCAACGATTTGTCAAACATGAAACGCAGATCATGGTTGCCACCACCGTTATCGAGGTCGGAGTTAATGTTCCCAATGCATCGGTCATGGTCATTGAAAATTCCGAACGTTTTGGATTATCCCAGCTGCACCAATTGCGTGGCCGCGTAGGCCGTGGTGCCGAACAGTCTTTCTGTATCCTGATGTCGGGCAATAAGCTGAGCAAAGAAGGACGATTAAGGCTGGATACAATGGTGGGTACCAATGACGGGTTTGAGATTGCGGAAGTCGACCTACAGCTACGTGGTCCAGGCGACATATCAGGCACCCAACAGTCGGGTGTACTTGACCTCAAGATGGCGAACCTAGCGACGGATCAGGCATTGCTTACCGAATGCCGTAACACCGTCATTGCTATCTTCAAAGAAGACCCAACACTACAAAGTGAAAAGAATCATTTGCTGCGAAGCTTTCTGGCAAGAAAATCCGATGGCATTGCCTGGGATAAGATTTCTTAACCGCATGTCATTTTCGCGACAAAAAACGGGGCCAGCAAATAAATCGATAACGTGTTTAAGTGAATAAACAGAGCGCATTGGAATCTAAAGGCCGCTCCTTGACATAAATAGGATACGAATTGTTGTTAATTAGCTTTTGAAGACAATTTATCTTTTTTGTATATAAAACCAAATTTATTTACTTTTGCATCATTATGAACATGATATAGAAAAATATCCCTTCTTTTACTAGGCAAAAGATGGCGACCGAACGCTTACATATTTTGAGTTGCCCTGGTAAGCAAATCACAGGAAATTTATTGGTTAATGGAGAATTATGTCATAATCGGCATCAGTCTTGTGTGGTGTACAAACGCATAAATTCTTAAATTTACCTTTTCAAACAAAAACCGGGCTTGCGAGCTCATTGAAAATAATTAAAAAGTGAACGTATAACAAGAGGTAGGCAATAGCATACAGTGTAAAGCTTAATGACCTGCCGACTTCACTTGAAAGACTTAATAGTACAAAATGGCCAGATTTAAAATACACGATACAGCTATAAAACCCGAAACAGCCGTCTTGGTGAGTGTCATCACGCCAAGTGTGACGGAGACAAAAGCAAAGGAATACTTGGAGGAACTTGAATTTCTTGTGCAGACTGCCGGTGGCGAGACCAAAGGTATGTTTACACAGAAACTGGGCTTCCCAGATCGCGCTACATTTGTCGGTAGCGGAAAGCTGGAAGAAATAAAAGCATACGTCGAAGCCGAGGAAATCGACATCGTTGTTTTCGACGATGAGCTTTCACCTTCGCAGTTGCGTAATATTGAAAAAGAACTGAAACGCAAGATATTGGACCGCTCCAATCTCATCCTGGACATCTTTGCCCGACACGCCAAAACAGCACAGGCGAAGACACAGGTAGAATTGGCACAGCTGCAATACCTTTTACCTCGTTTGACCCGTATGTGGACCCACTTGGAACGTCAGCGCGGGGGTATTGGTATGCGTGGTCCGGGGGAGTCACAGATCGAGACCGATAGACGGATCATCCTGGACAAAATTTCCTTGTTCAAAGAACGCCTAAAAGCAATCGACAAGCAAAACGAGACACAACGAAAAAACCGTGGTGAGATGATCCGTGTAGCTTTGGTAGGTTATACCAATGTCGGAAAATCGACGATCATGAATATGATCTCCAAGTCTGATGTATTGATCGAGAATAAACTTTTCGCAACATTAGATACGACAGTACGTAAAGTTGTTATCGACAACCTTCCTTTTTTGCTTTCAGATACCGTTGGTTTTATCCGCAAACTACCGCATCACTTGGTGGAATGTTTCAAATCCACATTGGATGAAGTTCGGGAAGCCGATGTCCTGATTCACGTAGTCGACATCTCGCATCCGAATTTTGAAGATCATATCCAGGCGGTAAACGAAACATTGAAGGATCTTAAAGCGCTGGACAAACCAGTGATTACGGTGTTCAACAAAATTGACCTTTATAAACCGGCCGTCGAAGAAGGACACGATGGCGAGGAGATTGAGGTCACATTGGATGATTTCCGTAATTCCTGGATGGCAAAAAATTCAGATCCCGCAATCTTTCTGTCAGCAACAAATAAAACGAATATCGAAGAGTTCAAACAAAAACTTTACGATATCATTGTGAAGATGCACAATGAGCGTTACCCATACAATAACTTATTGTATTAATTTTGAGAAACAATGCTGTGAATGGTCTTAATGTCCATTCACAGCTTAAAAAAATACAAAATGAACAAAGAGGTGCAGTTTCAAGATTGGGGTCTTGTCGATTATCAGGAAGCCTGGGACAGACAAGAATCCATCTTTAAGGGCGTATTGGACATTAAGCACGACAATAGGGTCAACGCGACAGCAACCAGTACCCCGAATTACTTGATCTTTACAGCACATCCCCATGTTTATACCTTGGGGAAAAGCGGGCACGAAGAATACTTGCTGTTAGATGAAAAAGGGCTCGAAGAGAAAGAGGCCAAATTCTACAAGATCAACCGGGGTGGTGACATTACCTATCACGGTCCGGGACAGATTGTTGGTTACCCGATCCTGGATCTCGACAACTTCTTTACCGATATACATCTTTATCTGCGTACACTGGAAGAAGCGATCATACTGACCTGTGCTGATTTCGGTATCGAAGCTGGGAGATATCCCGGGTTTACCGGTGTATGGATAGAGCCCGATAAACCGACGGCACGCAAAATCTGTGCGATGGGGGTTCGCGCTTCACGCTGGGTGACCATGCATGGTTTTGCATTCAATGTCAACACAGACCTTGACTATTTTGGCAACATCATTCCTTGCGGTATAGACGATAAGGATGTAACGTCTTTAAAGCGGGAACTTGGCAAAGAAGTCGATATGGAAGACGTGAAAGAAAAATTGAAAGGACATATTGCAAAACTCTTTGAAATGCAAGTAGTCTAATTTAAGAATTCAATAACATCCAAAGGCCCTTTGAAAGCGGAGTTTTAATTCCCCTTCAAAGGGCCTTATTTTTTGAACATCCCTGTTCCTACTCGTTAATAAAATCCTTACTCACATCACAAACGAAAGATATTTTCAAACGCTTGGAAATCTATATATGAACCCGACACAATTTCGGAGTATTAACAATAATACATGCACTCATAGCCGGCCAGTTTTCCATCAACAAATCTGAAAATAAATAACCCGGCATCGCCATTTTGAATATAGTACGTATGTGGCGTTGAAATCCAATCTGCCGAAAGCAGTTCACCAAAGTGGTTTACAAAGTCTTTTTCTGCGTAATTGGCATCCATTCGCTCGTTGCCCATGACAATGGTTTCGCCATCACTAAAAAACAGCTTATATATCGCACCGACCACTTTCCCCTTATAGTTTTCTTCGAAGGCAACGATCATATTCGGTGTTTTATAGTAATACCGCGGCTCCCAACCACATTCGGGCATGTCGGGGATTTCGGAAACCCGTTGCAAAGCGAGTTGCTTCATCTGCCCATCCGTAATCTTGCCATCAGATAACGACACTCCTTTCCATTCAAAATGGAAGTTCAACGCTTTCAGTTTCTTTGCATAGACTTCGGACTGGAGCTCATTTTGGAATTTATTGGCCAAGAGTAATTCAAAGTCTATATCAACTTTGGGATCTACTATTCCCGCTTGAGCATAAGATTCCTTCCAATAAGTAAGGGCCTGTTTTAACTTGGGATACTTGGTCCACCCGATCTCACGCAGGCGGCCAACTGCTGCAAGCTCTTTGTCCTGGTCCTTTCCTTTTACGGCCAGATATTCTTTTAGCACCTTGTCATACGTTAGTTCAGACCCCAAAAATTTCATCTGAATATACTCCGGACTTTCATGAAAATGGTCTCCAATGTAGACCCATCCATCTGTGTAGAGCGGCACATAATCGATACAGACCATTTCATTGAGCCCTGCCCTACGCACAGCGGTACTTGTCGTATTAGGAGCCTTACGCACGCGCAATTGCGACACCTGCACATAGAAATGTGGGCATTGGGCATCTGTTGTTCCACGGTAGAAATATTGTTTTGGCTCGCCGGCAGATCTTTTTCCGAACATTGCACTTTTGAGGGGCTGACGGTCAATATAGCCGATATCCCCATTACTCACCTGCACCTTATACTGTGTATTGGTGGAATCTAGCAGGTAGACAGGTGCCTCGGTCGGGAAAACCCCCAAGAGGTCTTTACTGTTTCCTGCTTCACGGTAAAGGTGCCCCCATGTTGAGGTATACATTGGCCGTTGACCCGCTGGCTGTGCCACTGCCTGATGCACAAAACAAGCTAAAAGCAGACAGCATATAACAAATACTTTTTCCGACATAAAATTAATTCTTTGAATACATGACTAGTGGCCGCTCCATTGCGATCAACAGCAGGGAACGAGACATCTATAAATGCAACAGAAACTTTTCCTGGCTGCCGGCCAAGCACGCACCGTTGCAATAACGAAATTAAAACAAAAAGGAGGCCAATGAAATCACCGGAATCAGGTATTTTTTTGGGAGGAAATTATTTGGTTTCTAAACTACACGATGTGGCTATTTGCGCTGCAATAAACTCACCTGTCCTTCCAATGACTGGATTGTTTTTTCCTGTGCCTTGACCGTTTGCTCTAAGGCATTGACCAGCTGCTTATAAATTCCGAGGCCTTCGGCTGTGGCTGGAGCAGTTTCGGCAGGTGGACCACTTACTACATTCCTCTCATCCTTCCGCATCATAGCCCCTTCACCCATGAGTAACCAGGCTGGACTAATATCGGGATGCTTGGACAATATAGCAACCATGGCATCCGAACTGAGTGCAGTATTTTTCTGCCCTCCCTTAAAGTTTGCATAGGAAAGTTGCACCTCTTTGAAGAATTCGGTTTTGCTGATCCCTTTGGTTTCAGCAATAAGCAGCACACGTTCCTTTACATTCACCGATATCCTTTTTTTAAATACAGACTGTTTATTTATTTCTTAACGACTTTATTTCCTGCTCTTGAATCGACAATAATCGCTCCAACGAAATAATTGTCTTCTCTTGAGACTTAATAGTGATGTTTTGTGACGATATAACCTGTTTTAAGGAATTGACAACGGCATTAGTAACGCCTTCAATTTCATTTGTCAGATAGCCTTCCTGTTCCTCTTCCTGAGCAAGAACAGGCTTTAGCATCTCGCCTTCGCCTTTTAACAACCATTCGGAAGAATATGCTGGATATTTTTCAACAATACTAACTAACCATTTCGCCTGTACATCTGTATTGTTGGTTAAGGCACGTGTAAATACGCCTCTACTGGCTCCAACGGCAGTTTCAAAGGCTGTTACGCTCAGTCCTTCTCTATCTGCAATAACTTTAATTCTCGTTAAAAAAGAACTCATAATCAATAATTATCAATATAAAATTTGTTTAATCGAAAATTAGTGTTTAAATTAGCTTAACTATTGATAATTATAAACACAACATTAACCAAAAAACTTACAAATGAAACCGATAAGGCTTTGGATCAGGTGCACGGATCGTTATTAGCCCTACGCAGCAGTTTCATCAACTTTAAAACATATAATCTGATGAAAAATACGCAAAAGAAACTAAAAGCGAAACATTTTCGCTATTTAACCCAAGAATACATCGACGATCCGATGAAGTATCTTATAGAGTTTTTTGAAAGCGAAACATCCATACCTGACTGGTTAGCAGACCTAAATATGCTAATCAACGCGGCGTCAAACGCAAAGATGAACCCACCATGTTCCTCTATCGGATATCTTACCAAAAAATTAATTGAACAGGTAGAATTGGCATATGTCATTTTTAGGAAATGTAAACTAAAAACAATAGAACAACCGCTGAAGTTCAACAAAGGCGTTTCAGACCACTGGAGTCAGCTATTAGCAACAGGCTCATCGGCACGTAATATTGATACTGCAGCAGACAGCATTAGCCGTTTTTTTTCTTATGAGTCTTTACAACAATGGTACGACATTCTTGATGAATTATGGATAAGTTTAGGAGACAGAGATAATGGCTTTTTAGGTAATAACGGTCATGAAATACTTGCTGTAAAAGAATTCTTACTGCGTCTAGCGGCTTCTCTCGGAAAGATCTATGAAAATAAAATACTTCCAGACTATGTTAAAGAAAATCAAGAAGACATTGCAAATGAGCAGTGCCAAGCCCAGCAATCTTTGGACGAAACAGAAGACGAAATACTTAACCCAAAAAAAAGTATCATATTGCCCGAATGGCTTGCTTCCCAACCTTATTCCATCTCAGCATTAAAAGATTTCTTTGATAGAGACGATCTAAATGGCTGGCGAGAAGACATCCGATATTGGTACCAAACGGTCATCGACGAAAAAGAATTCTGGTCTGCTGATCATGAAAACAGTAAATTTTCTGGCGCGAATTTACTCTTTAACTATGCCTGCCTTTACGCCTTATTGGAAATGTTATCCAATACATCTAAGGAATCCCCTATCCTTCCAATCAGAATAGACAATTCATCTTCGATATTGCCCGAATGCCAATCAATTTTGATTAGGCATGCAAAAGAGGAGATTATACTTTATTATGTATCGAATGAAGAACTAGACCATCCTTTGTCAGCACTATTGGCAACAGTTAAAACATACGATCAACAAGAATGGAATGAAATCTTATATGAATGGATCAACTATGGCCTCGCCAAAAACCGATATACCGGCGCCTATTCAGATTACAGTACACGAATTTACCAGACTATGATCAAAATAATAGAACTCGCCTATTTAACAGCTTTTTCTGAAGAGATAGAATCTCTAAATCAAAAACAAACAGTTCTTCTAGAAACAGAAATATAAAGCCCATTTATTCAATCCATATTATGAACACCGATATTAACCCCATTATCGAGGCAATCCTTCGTGCCGTTGCTGTCGATGAAATCTACCATTGGACTTTTGACCACGATGGTAAAAAGTATCAGATGCTACAGATCAATCTTACGTCAAATGCCGGAATTCGATTTTCAGATGCAAACAGTCTGATAAACAAAACCGTTGGTTCCTATCCCAATGTATATATCAATGTGAACTTCACGCATGAAATACAACAAAAAATGGATCAAGGTTTAGGCCGGGCCTATCTTATTTGCCAACCTGAAAACCGCATTTATCAGAATCCTGTGCAAGATATACCCCTTGTCTTACCAAATAATAAAAGTGATGAAGTCATTGAAAAAACACGGACATATATCGATAAGGAAAAGGGCAAGATTCGATCTTTTATAGATGGCTACAATTTCTATTTCGAGCATAAAAATTATGCACATGCAGCATTCATGCTACACCAAGCTTTAGAACTTGCATTTCGAACAGCAGAAAATATCCTCGTCGTTGAGGATAAAAAGTCTCATTCGCTAAAAAACCATATAAACTATCTTAAAGCTTTCGACGATCGCCTCGGCACATTAGCAGATAACATGGAAAACAAACAAGCTTTGGAGAAAATCAACAAGGCTTACATTGACTATCGATATCACTTTGACTATTTTATCGATGAAGCTGTATTAGAAACAGCCTATCAAATTGCTATCAATACATTAAACTGGATCTACGATTATTCCAATCTTTTGTTCGAAGAAATTAAGTCAAAACTTAACCCAGTTCCAGCTGCTAACAACGAAGTAGAAAATTGCAAAAATAACAATGAAATATACAAACAAAACTATTGTAACGCCAATTATCGAGACCTTATTCTTAACGCAATAGAATCTTATTGTATTCCGGCCCTGGTGGCTTGCTTTGGCTATGACTCCGATCATCACAAATACCATAATGCGCTCCAAAGAACCAAAAATGACCGCATTACGCATGCCTACTATATTTTTGTCGCTTATGATACTTTAAACGCCGAGATCAATAATCTAACGCAGCTCATTACGGATTTGCTCCCCAACAATGTAACGCTTACGCTAGCCCTTGAAAACGCCACCGCTTTCAGCAAACAGCTCTCAAAGGGTCATCCCTTTTTTCTTTCGCTCCTGAAAGCCGGTGACATCTGGCTTCAGAATCCATCAATTGCAAATATCGATCTGGAAAGCATCGTAGCCCCACAGCTTAATCTGGATTATGTACATCAACAATGGAAGACGCGCTATAATAATGCGCGCACATTATATTTACCCTACGAGGAAGACTGGTCGTCAATAAGCATCGAGGCCTCATATTATATGCTATCGCAAGCGTTGGAGCAGGCTTGTCTCGGGGTAATCAATTCCGTCATCCAATACAAACCGCAACGTGTCAACCTGACTTTTCTGATGACACTCTGCAAATTAATAGTCCCTGATGCCTACGCAACATTTTGCCTAGATCATGAGGATCATCTTCAAGCCTTTAAAAACATTACGGAAGCACAACAGCAATTTAGGTACAATGCAAATTACCAAGCGAATCCGCTAACCATCCTAAGATTGCAGGAACTCACCAAAACGTTTATCGAAAAATGTAACAATGAGATGGAAATCTATTTTGAGAAGATTTCCAGCCAACAGCTGCTCGAAAAAATTGAATAAAAGAGATTAAAACAGAAGCCTGAGCACCATGATTCAAATGCTATTCAAGACCAATAAACGCTCTAAAATTATCCTTTGAGATTACCTGAACATCTGCACTATAGGCTTCTACAAAATTTGATGGTATTTTTGCTTTCGCCTTAGGATTCCATTTAAATTCGTAGCCAGTTATTTTACCATTCGCTTCTTCTACGTAATCAATTTCTTGCTGCTGTTTTGTTCGCCAAAAGTACTTATTAACAAAATGCCGGCTATAACTGTTATTTTTTAAGCGTTCTGAAATCAAAAAGTTCTCCCAAAGGGCACCCACATCATCTCTTAATTCAATTGGATTAAAGTTTTGTATCACAGCATTGCGGATTCCGTTGTCATAAAAATATATCTTTCGATTTGTCTTTATTTCATTACGCAGGTTTCGGCTAAAGGATGTCAGGGGAAATATAATGTAAGAAATTTCCAAGAGATGGATATAATTAGACACGGTATTTTTATCAACTCCTGTCAGCTGGGCAATTTCATTATAACTAACTTCAGATCCGATTTGAAAAGCCAAAGCTTGAAGGATTTTTTCGAGAACTTCTGGCTTTTTTATATTCGCCAAGGCTAAAATATCCCGATATAAATAACTTTGAGAAATCTCATTGAGGACTTCCCGCTCTTCACCGCGGCTAGTTATCGATTCTGGGTAAAATCCATAAACCAATCTAGTTTCCAAATCGCCTGCAGCATTAAGAAAACCAGTATTATTCTCATATTCGGCATAGGAAATAGGAAATAGATTGAACTCTCTCTTACGTCCTGTCAATGGTTCATGTGTATGCGTTTTCAGCTCAAGAGCCGAGGATCCGCTTAGAATAAGCTGCACATCTTTAAATTGATCGTGTATAATTTTTGCCGTTAAACCAATATTTTCGATGCGCTGTGCTTCATCAATAAATACCACTTTAGCTTGACCAATAATTGTTTCAATCTCTTTTGTATTAGGGTTATTTAGATAAGTCCTTATCAAGGGATCATCTCCATCCAAAAACAAATAATCGCCACCAGAGAGTATCTCTTTGATCAGTGTAGTTTTACCTACTTGCCGCGGACCAATTAATAGGATAGTTTTTCCTTTAAAAAGTGTTTGCTCCAAATTATTTTTGATTAATCGCTGTATCATAACCCATTTTATATTCACCAAAAGTAATGCTTTTTAGTGAGTATATTCACCAAAAAGCATTACTTTTGGTGAATATCAATTTTATAAAATTTTTTTATAAAATCTAATATTGCTTTAAATGTGATTGAATCCGCAAAAATCCATCAGTTGAAACCTTTAAGAATTCCCCAAAACGTTTATCGAAAAATGTAACGAAGAGATGGAAATCTATTTTGAGAAAATTTCCAGCCAACAGCTGCTCGAAAAAATTGAATAATCCAAAAAATTGATATTTTTATCTTATGAAAGAACTGAAACTAACACTTTCCGAACAAGATCAATTGGAAGCCATACTTTTTAGCATGTCCAAATCTCCACAGATCATCAATGCCCGTAAGAATGCCCGCTTACTTTTCTTGTTGCTGATGCTGATCCTCGCTGTTCCCTTCTTTTATTATGAAAAATTTCTGGCAATTCTAATTATCCTTGTCGGCCTACTCGCGTTCCTGTTTTTTCAAAAATACCTGGGAATATACTATAAGAGATACGGCACCAGATATGTCAGGAGCAAAGAGTTCAAAAACCGCATCGGCCTTGTCCATACCATCACTTTTGAAGATGGTTGTCTGGAAATCAAAAGTGATCAAATGGAAGCTAAATATCAATTCACCCAATTTGAATATATAACGGAAACGTCCTCGGCATTTTTTATAAAATTAAAAATGGCTGACCAATTATTTTTTCCAAAAAATCAACTATCAGATATCGCTGAATTCAACGTTTTCCTGCAGCAACTTTGTCAGCGCCTTCAAATAGACTATCGGGAAGAACTAAACTGGAAATGGGCATAGCCATAACATCCCGAACGGTTTAAGCCAAAGCGCGAATATCTTTAATCTCCAATATATTCTTCACACCATCTCTTTCCACAGCATGTATCATCGCCCTTCCGACCTCATGCAAGGATAGTACTGCCGAAGGGGCAAAAAACTTGATGATTTTGGCCACAAAAGCAAAGGGATTGGCATGCTTTTGCCCTGCAACAGTCGTCATTGCCCCCGGTCTAAAGTTATACTCCTTTTTGAACGGTAATTTGGCCAGATCATTTTCTGTCTTACCCTTAACCCTAGCCCACATCACCTTGCCTTGCTCCGTGCTATCGGTGCTTCCTCCGGACACATAAATAAAACTGATCTCCGGATTAATTTCCAGCAGGGACTTTGCAAAAGCCAGTGTCGTATCATAAGTAATATAACGGTACTTGTCTTCTTTCATTCCCACAGAACTCACGCCAGCACAGTAAAAACAGGCATCATACCCTGCAATGGCATCTCTAAATAGGGAAAGTTTAGTAAAGTCTTCGACCAAAAGTTCCTTCAATTTAGGATGTTGAATAGCCGCGGTACGACGCGAAATGCTCAGCACAGCTGTTACCTTTTCGTTTTGGAGGCATTCCAGTAAAACGCCTTCGCCAACCATTCCGGTGGCTCCTGTTATGATTACTTTCATATTTTATCGTGGCTCCTTTGGAGCCTTTTGTTATACAAGTATTATTCTCGTCGGTCGCTTTACACAATTACATGGTTAGATCCGCCGCAATCGCTCTTCTTCCAAGTCGAGTTGATATAACTGCGAACGAACAATCCCCTCATCAATGGTCGACTCACAGTTTAGCTTCTGAAGATACTCCCGTTGCACATCCAAAAGCTCCATAAATATCACTTTCGTTTTTTCGTTCATCCAGGAATCATCCGCCGCATTCACCTTTTCCTCCCAATGTTTCAAAATACGGTCCATAACATCGCGATTATGCAGCTCTTTCTCATGTTTATCTTTTAGAAATTGGTAAACATGATGTTTTAAACCTTGTTTCATGCGAGTACGAACCAGCTCCTCGGGCTCTTCTTCAAAAGTTTCAAATAGCCTGGTCCTTTTGATCAAGTAGGGCAAGGTAAGTCCTTGTATCAAGAGCGTGGATAAGATCACCACAAAGGTGATAAATAAGATCAGGTTTCGCTGCGGAACAGCCATACCGTTCATAACAACAGGAATAGATAATGCTGCTGCCAGTGATACAACCCCGCGCATGCCGGTCCAGCCCAACAAAAGGGGCATTAGAAAACGCTGTTTAGGGGACCGTGACCTTGGCGCGACAGCAGGACGGAAAATTAGGGTAGCAATCATTGCCGCATATGAGCTGATGATACGGGCAAGAATCAATACTGCCGTTACCAAAAGACCGTACCCGATAGCTTCCCGCAGTGAAGTTCCATTGGATCGCAGACCATCAACAATCTCCGGAAGATCCAATCCAATAATAAAAAATACAATACCATTTAAGATAAATACAAAGCTCTCCCAGACACTCAGACCACGTACCCGACTCGTACTATTGAGAAATGTCAACCGCTGACCGGACATCAAAAGACCTCCAGCAACAACAGCCAACACACCTGAACTATGGAATTGCTCCGCAATCCAATACATAAAGTAGGGTTCAATCAAGGTAAGTGCAATGTCCGACGGTGCATCTGTAGGTAGACGTTTGTGTGCCTGAATAAAGAACCAACCCAATAATAAGCCAATACCCACACCACCGACAAGCATCCAGATAAAGGATACCGCAGCTCGTCCCCATATAAATTGCCCCGTCCCAACGGCAATAAGGGCAAAACGTACAATGATCAAGGAAGAAGCATCATTTAATAGGCTTTCGCCTTCCAAGATAGCAGAAGTGGCTTTGGGAACTTTTACAAATTTCATAATTGCCCCTGTACTGACAGCATCCGGCGGTGATACAATGCCTCCCAACAGAAAACCCAGTGCTAGTGTAAACCCCGGTATATAATAATTGGCAACCACCGCAACGGAAAGTGCGGTAAAGAATACAACCAAGAAGGCAAAACTCCCTATAATACGCCACCATTTCTTCATCTCCTTAAACGAAATAGACCAAGAGGCCTCGCAGAGCAGTGGTGGTAGAAAAATGAGGAAGATGACATCCGGATCAATTGTCACTACGGGCAAAGTGGGAATAAAACTGATCAATAGCCCCGCCAGAACCAAGAGAATGGGATAGGCTATCCGTAGTCTGGTGGCCCACATTTCGATCAATACGATGATCGCGATCATCGCGATAAATAAAGGAAACAAGCTATGCATACGAGTTCATAATTTATGGATCCAGAGATATCCTTTTCCTAGTGTAAAGATCTCAAATGGAAATTAAAAAAACTCATGGTCATCTTATTTTTTTCTGTACCCTTATTTTAACAGCACTCTGTACCTAAACAGCATCCTGTACCCTTCTTAAATTAGCAAAAAGATTTATTCTTATGGCGACAACTGCAAATCAACCGTATCTGATCAGACAAGTGGATCTTTCTGATTTAGCACTTATCAAAGAAATACTCAACAAAAAACAACTGGATTCAGACTCCATAGGCATGCCTTTTATGGCACTCGATCAATGTAATCAATTAACAGCTTTTTCGTCCGTAACGATCTGCAAAAAAAATCTGTTATCGATCGAAATTACTTATGAAGCGCCTATTTCAGACACGCTCTTCAAAGTATTCAGGGACAAAGCACAATCCTTCTTCGAGCACCAGTTGATTGATCTATTTGGTTCGGAAGAATTGCTCAGAAAAGGAATCCATCGATATAACAACTGGTTAAATCAAAACAGAAACAGTAAATTAGCATAAGCATGGAGCAGCAACTGTTATATAAGAAAATAGCCAATATTGTTGAAAGCCAGATCAAAAATGGCTCTTTGGTCTATGGAGATCGTTTGCCCTCTGTCCGGAGCGCTCAGAAGCTATACAATGTAAGTTTAAATACAGCAAAAAGCGCTTATATGGAATTAGAGAGTAGATCTCTCATTGAGTCACGACCAAAATCAGGCTATTTCGTTAGCAGGTCGGGGCTTCGTCGGATGGCTATTCCGTCTATTTCCACGTTTAAAATCGACGAAAAGAAACAAGATCCTGCAGCATTGATCGATAAAGTTTTTCACTCCCTGGAAGACAAGGAAATTACACGCTTTTCACTGGGTTTACCCAGTGCATCATTACTTCCGATTCAGAAACTCAATCGATGCATTATAGATTCGGTTCATGAACTGCATGATTACGGTGATCAATACGGACAGGTACAGGGGAGTCCAAGCTTGCGGAAAGAAATTGCCAAATGGTCATTGGTACTTGAAGGAAAAATAAGTGATGAGGATCTTATTATCACCTCGGGAGCGATGAATGCAATCTACAGCTGCCTTCGGGCTGTCACTAAGCCCGGCGACACCATCGCGGTGGAAAGCCCCCTTTATTTTGGTTTTATTCAGGCCTTTCAACTACTGGGGCTTAAAACTATCGAGATTCCGACCCACCCTATTACGGGAATTGAATTAGATGCCCTGAAAAAAGTTATTCATAAAATTGATGTCTGTTGCTTTGTTACCAACTTTAGCAATCCACTGGGCGCGCTCATGCCCGATGAGCATAAAAAGGAACTGGTCAAACTGCTCGCACACCACCATATTCCATTGATTGAAGACGACCTGTATGGAAACATCTATTTCGGTTCGTCACGGCCCAAGCCATGCAAATATTTTGATGAAGAGGGACTGGTGATGTGGTGTGGATCATTTACCAAAGTATTGGCGCCAAGTTTTCGGCTCGGATGGGTTGAGCCCGGGCAATACAAGGATAAAATCCTAAAACAAAAACTCATACAGACGATTTCGCAGCCTGCAATTTATCAAGAGGCGGTTTCCAAATTCTTACAGATCGGCAGGTACGACCATCACCTCAATAGCTTCAGAAAAAAACTGTACAGCAATTATATCAATTTCAGAAACAGCATTGAGGCCCATTTTCCAGAAAACACAAAAATGTCACAGCCTGAGGGTGGGTTTGTACTTTGGCTAGAGATGGACCCTAAAATAGACTCGACCCTGCTCTACGATTATGCCCTTAGGCAAAAGTTGAGTTTTGCTCCAGGAAGGATGTTTACGCAGCATGATCAGTTTAAGAACTGTATTCGGCTCAACTATGCCGTGGACTGGAACGAAAAGACTGCACAGGATCTGATGCGCCTTGGGCGATTTTTCAAAGCTGTACGCTAAGAAAGCCATACTCCAAGTAAATCAATCCCAGTCTATTTCATCAACATCATCGGCCTGAACGAAAGGAGGAATATCATTGGGACCTTCTTTGGAAAAATTACCACTTTTCCATCAAAGATCAACATGGCATCAAAGATTTTTCCTAAGCCTTACCCTATAAACGTTCCAAGGGCACCTTGTGGGCGCCCTTGGAATTAAGAAACGAAGTATACTTACTTCGCAGAGAGAAAAGAATCTTTGTTAACGAATAGTCTCAAAGAATTTTTTAGTCTTGTTAAACGCGATTACACCAATAATACCGATCATAAGCCATAGAAAGTCGACGACAAAAATATCCCGCTGTCCATTGCGAAATGTATCCCAAATCCAATTACCAGTTATAAATCCATTGACAAGCGGAATAAAAAATGCCAATATGCTTCCAACCAGCAATGTCTCACGATTGGTTCTTCGGATGCTTCTCCTGATAATATAATACAGTGAAAATACGAGCCAACTATAGAAATACACACGGTAAATAAAATCCTGATTAACCTCTGGGCTCAATTTAATGGCAATAAAAGTCAATGCTGTGACAGGCAGCATCGTCAGACATATTGCCGTGAAGATATTGGCCGCCCAGAAATTGAATTTTCGCTTTCGTGGAATTACGTTGTTTTTGTCACGTGCTACCAGCCAGATTAATATACCAGAGATAATGACCAAACAGCCCATAACCCCTAAAATAAAGTATACCATCTTAAGCGGATAACCGCCATAATCACCATAATGCAGGCGATATAAAAGGCTGCGGACACCATCGGCATAAGTAGCATCACTGATCGGGGATTTTTCGGCCACAATTTTATTGTCGATAGCTCTCACAGACAATATACCGGATCCAGCAAAGCTCTTATTAAACTGCGGATCCAGCTCCATGACAACATGCATATTGGAATCTGCATAGTTTTTGATCGTAATGCGCTGAAAATCGGATTCAGGCCATTTATATTTTGCCAGATCCAAAAATGGAGCAATCTTAATGTCTGCTTTTAAAGGTTTGTAGGTATAAGGAAAATCGGTCTCGACACTAACCCCCATCTCTTGATACATTTTTTGTTGATCACCATCATACAACAACTTGCTCAGCGGCAAAGCCAGGACAGAATTAATGATCAAAAACGTACCTGTTACCGCAAAGATAAATTGAAACGGAAAACCGATAACACCCAATGCCGTATGCATATCGGTCCATACCGTTTTCCATTTACTAAAGGGTCTGAACACGAAGAAATTTGAGACGATTTTGTCCCAATGCAACAATAATCCTGTAATAAGAGCAAATAGGAAAATAAAAGCGGTAATTCCAGCAATAAGATAACCAAAGGGGGCTATACCTACGCGAATTGGCACCTGATTAAGCTGAGCCATGAAGTGCAAGCGGAACAGAAATTCGCCCATATCGTAATTCTGCGTATAGTCACCTGACTTCTTATTTGCAAAATTATAGGTAAAGTTCTTTGAATCATCATCTCCACCTCTTCTGCGACCCTTCTGTTTTGCTGCTTTCTGTTCTGGCGTTACCTTTGCTAGATTTTCTTTGTTGAGGATACTATCGTTAGATGCGCTCAAGCCTACATAAGCTGAGGTCCCTTCCCGGTGCATATAAAACGTGATATCGCGTCCATGCAAATTTGTTTGTCCTTTGAGCGAATCGAGCAAACGATCAAAGTTTTGGTGATCTTCGCGATAGGTCTTATAGGACGTATTATTCTGCCAGGCAGCAATTTCATTCCTAAAAAATGCAAATGATCCCGCAAAAAATATCACATACAGGATAGCGCAAATGATAATGCCACTAATGGTATGCGTATTGAAATAGATATTATAATTTCGGTTATTCATGGTCAATTACATGTTGAAAAAATAAGGAAGCGAAAAAACTGCAGCTAAGAGTAAGTATAGCCCCCATATTTTCCATCCGTTCTTTGCAAGGAAAGCAAACAGTAAGAGTACTGCCCATAGGAGATAGCCCGTGAAGCAAGCCGTGACAACTACATCCTTTTTCTCAAAAATATGTGTGACCAAGACGTGGAAAGAGAGCATGACAACATAACCACCGATAAATCCGGCTGTAATTTTCAGGAACCGCTGAAAGGGCGTACTGAGGTATTTTTTATTAGCAGGCATATTTTAATCGGTTAGGAAATCAATAATTCAACACAAAGGCTAAATACATACAATCCCACAATTGGGTATAATTTGAAATAGCGATAAGGATTCAATAGGACTACAAGACACATCATGCACATGAAATAGGCAAAAAAAGCAAAAAAGCCCGCGCCAAATCCTTGCATATAGAGAACGGCGCTAAATGGAAAGAGCAGCAGCAAAATGCTCAAAGTGCGCACAAACTTAGTTTGTGCGCACAATTTTCCCAACCATTGTGGCCTAGGGCCAAATTTCACCTTTTTGCTCGTGTTGTAAAAAAGGTATGCTCCAAAGAGTATAACGATTAGTAATGTACTATACATCGATTCTATAATTTATCGAGATCGTTTATTTAAAACTTATAGGTAACGCCCATACGGAAATTACGTCTAGCTTCTACGATATAGGTGTAATAACTAACACTTTCTGTAACACTCGCATTTTTTGCAGTCGTAGAACCTGAGGTCAGCAACTTCCTGTTATCTAACAAGTTATTTACCATCACAGAAATACTATATTTCCCACTTTGATAGCTGATTCCACCATCCGTTCTTATATAATTCTTAAAGTTACTTTCTTTTGTCGTACCAATAGCACGATCGAACATTCCCTGAACGCTACCTGTTAGCCCCAGTCCTTTCAATGGTCCTTGCTGCAAACGGTAGGTTAACCAAGCATTTGCAGTATGTTTCGCTGTATTCGGTGTGATATTTCCGATATTTTCTTCTTTTCCATCTTTCGATATTTTGGAATCTGTCAATGCATAGTTGGCATTAACATTTAATCCCTTGACAATTTCACCCGTAATATCGAACTCTATCCCCTTACTTGTCGTTTCACCTAGGGCGATTTTAAAGAAACTATTACCACCTGCAATTGGATGGTCAAGATCATCTGTTAAAGCATTCTTACGTTTGATTTGGTATGCACTTAACGTAGAAATCCATTTTCCATTACCCCACTCTTTCTTAATACCTGCCTCTAGATCATTACCTCTGACGGGCTTAAAAGCATTTCCTTCCCAATCGGTACCGGCCTGCGGAACAAAAGACTGATCAAATAATCCATACACACTTGTTGATTTGTCTATGGAATAACTTAATCCAACACGTGGTGTAAATGCTTTATCCGTCCGATCCGCTACAGACGTTTTCCCTACAGTTTGGGCTATTGTATAACGCAATCCTAAAGACAAACGTAGTTTTTCTTCCAAAAATGCCATTTCATCATGTACATACAAAGACGAATACGATACCGAGTTAACATAATTTTGTCCCCCTGCCCTTACTTTAATACTTTTGGACCTGTCAGGATTAGGTATTGCCGCTTCCGCGATTCCATAAACGGGATTATAGACATTCAATGGTTTTGTGACCAATGTATCTTTTGCCAGTGGCGAAAAATCACCCCAGAATTTTTTAGTACCAAAGTCAGCACCAGCCAAGATACGATGACGAACGCTACCGGTATATTCTTCTCCTGTAAACGAGAATTGGCCAAATTTGTTTTCCCCTGCTTCATCAGCCATATTATAGGTTCGAGACATGTCACCGTTGGCACGCATCGCACCCACCCACGAACTGGTAGCGATCATTTTAAAATTAAAATAAGCAAGCTGCCCATGGAAATTCCATTTGGAATTTAGTTTTCGATCAAAATATACGTATGCACTATGATCTTTGATTTTATTTGGCGCAAATGAAGGATCTCCTGCAAAAAAATCATTTGAAATACCTGGATCGGCAAAACCTTTTGGCGAAAATGCATAATTACCATTTGACAAGTAGGTAGAACCTTGATAGGTATATTCAAATGTCAATGAAGTTAATGAATCCATCTTGTAAGTCACGACAGGAGCAATCACAATACGGTCACTATAGTTATATTTTGTATAGAAATCCTTCTGTTGACCAGCTACATTCAGACGGTAAAGTAGCTTTCCATCTTTCCGCAATTTACCATCTAAATCAAGAGCAGCACGATACGTACTAAAACTACCTGTATTCAACGTCACAGATCCTTTGGTATTTCCTGTCGGTTTCTTAGTCACAACATTATAGAACCCTCCTGGTTCGCCATTGGCTAACATAAATCCAGCAGGCCCCTTTACGAATTCGATCCGCTCGATCATACTCGCATCTTCGGCTGTAGGTCCCCAAGAAGCTTCGATATTCATCCCGTTACGGAATGCTGGGATCTTAGAGCCACGCATGCGTATATTGGCATATTGGTTGTCCCAATGGCCTTGACGTGTAGCCCCGCTAATATTACGGGTAATACCATCCACAATATCAAAAACTTGCTGATCGGCCATTAAATCAGCAGAAATAACCTGTATATTTTGAGGTAACTCTAAGATTGGTGTTTTAAGACGTAACGATCCGGAGATGCTGTCAAACTTATAATGCTCATAGTATTTACCATAAACCGCAACTTCGTCGATGGCTTGCGATTGGTCTTTCAAGATGATAGGGCCAAGGTTTGTCGTCTCATCATTTACGTTCACCTCCATCGTATGCTTACTGTAACCGATCGCTTTAATCTCGATACGATAAGTTTTGGATGAAAGCTTATGAAAAGCGAAATGCCCCTCACTATCGGTACTGGTGGTCACACCCGTATTAGTTAATTTTACTGTTGCCCCTGTGATCGGTTCAGATTTTTCATTGATAAGAATTCCTTCAATTATTTTGTTCGTCTGTGCCTGTGCAACAGAAAAAACAGAACTAATCATAGGAATAGCCAGAAAGGATAAAGTTTTATTCATGAATGTAGTGTGGTAGATGTTTTTTATAGTAGATATCTTTTAGATATTTTTTTGCAAGGGTCCATTGGTGTTTCCATTGTTTCATATGAACCCTTTATCACTTTGTCTGCGCTGAATCTGCAGTTATTTGATGGTAATAAAAGTTGTACTTCCCTGCCATGCCGAAGCATAGGGTTTTCCTTCATGTTCACCTGCTGTCTCAGCAAACGTGCTTGCTTCCAAAACGTATGGGCCCGACCAGATTGCATCAAATGTCAGGATACCATTCTCGTCAGCAACAAACTCTTTTCCCCAACCAGTAGCCGAAAAAACAGAAACTTTGGCCTGAGGCACAACTTTGCCGAAGCTGGTGATCTTTGCTTGTACGCTTTGTCCTTTTTTTGCGTTAGCCGCACCAAGCAACTCAATCTGCAATGGGCTTTTTACGGTCTTATAATCAAGTGTTGCAGACTTTCCTACGACAACAGGTACTAAGGAAGAAAATTCATACTTCGTTTTGCCGCCGAGATCTTTAGCTGCTTTAACTATTGATAGGAAATAGGTTCCTGCTGTTGTAGGTTGAAATGAACCGCTAAAGTGATCGCCTTTATTCGTCAACTGAAGCTTGACAGGCTCCTTTCCAGGGGCATGCAACATTAATGAGAAGTCCTTCACGTCGGAGTACCATTTGTCGACCTGATCTCTTTCATTCGTTGCAAACTCACCGTAATATACTTTGACCTCATGGGATTGGTTTAACGTCCCATAAGAAGATGATTCAATCCAAAGGGCATGTGCATGACTGGTATGACTACACAGTAATACCGCAAGAAATGTAAAAAATGAAATTAAAATTTTCATAATATGTTGATTGATGTTTAGTTTTCTTCAACTTATTATGGGAGAATTTGCTGGTTTAAGCGAGCTCTACAACGAATAAGACAATAAAATTCGTTATCTTGCAAGTTCTTCCATATCGTATATCGGGAGTAACTGAAACAGCATGCTGTTTCAGTCATCTACATCCAGTTGCCGCTGTATGCAGATTTACGCCATGTGATAGATTGCCGTCTATTACATGGTGTTTTTGTTTCTCTTTGTCCAAATAAGCATACAATGAGTTATTTAGACTGATTAAAAACAAAGCAAATATAACAGGAAATCTTTTTAAATCAACTAATTTTTTTATTTTACAGTATTCTTACGCTTTAGTTGAAGACATACAACGAACAAAAAGAGCGTTTTAAACTAGGAAGAGAGTGCAGAAGAAACTGAAAAAGCTGTTACATGATTCTCTAGCACAACTTTCAGGTCGAATAATTCTGTTTCCTGGTAACGTGTCGCTACATGAAGCTGGATACGTTCGCAGTGTGGTTCGAAAGTTTGTTGCACCAGATCGACCGTATTATTCTCACCGGAGAGGTGAGTTAAGATAAGATGTTTAAGGCGATCTGTTTTATAAGCGTTAAACAGTTCGACGGCAACACGATTTGAAAGGTGTCCCCAACCACTGCTGATCCGGTTTTTCAGAAAATACGAATAGCGTCCTGTACGCAACATTTCCTCATCGTAATTTGATTCCAGAAGCAATACATCCGAATGCTGAATAACATGCTGTACATTTTCACAAGGCCGTCCTATATCCGTCAATACCCCGATATTGTATGTTCCATCTGAAACAAGGAAACTACAGGGTTCTTTGGCATCGTGATATTTGGGAATACCATACACCTTGAGACCTCCAATTTCAACGACTTCTTCCGGAGAGATTATATGGACCAAATGGGACGGAAGATGCAATCGGGTACCATCGTAACTCCCCTTGGTGATATAAACCGGTAGATTATATTTTTTGGCAAATACAGATAGGCCTCTGATATGATCAGAATGTTCATGGGTAATGAAAATTGCTTTGATCTGAGTCGGTAAAAGCCCCAGATTGTACATTCGAAGGTGTATATGTTTGCTGTTGATTCCGGCATCTATCAAAATAGCAGAATCATCTTTAGCCACATAATAACAGTTTCCATTACTTCCGGAGGCGATTGCACAATATTTCATTCGTTTACGCTATTTATAAGAATATATCTATTTTACCGCGTCAAAGATACGAAAAACGAGAAAACTCAGACAGTCATTAACATTCTGGCAAACTCAATGGAATATTGACGGCAAGTCCACCATCTGCTGTTTCTTTATATTTAGCATTCATATCCAAAGCAGTCTCCCACATGGTCTTAACCACAGTATCCAAGCTCACTTTTGCTTTATCTGGATTCGATTGCAGTGCTAACTGCGCAGCAGTAATTGCCTTAATGGCCCCCATAGTATTACGCTCAATACATGGAATCTGAACCAATCCACCAATTGGATCACATGTTAATCCAAGATGATGTTCCATCGCAATCTCGGCAGCCATCAGAACCTGACGCTGCGATCCACCCAGCACTTCTGTCAGCGCTCCGGCAGCCATCGCTGATGAAACGCCAATCTCCGCTTGACAGCCACCCATTGCAGCAGAGATCGTTGCATTTTTCTTAAAGATCGAACCGATTTCAGATGCTGTAAGAATAAATTGGATAATTTTATTCTCACGCATTCCGTCATGGAAAGTGATATAATATTGCAATACAGCCGGGATAACGCCCGAAGCTCCATTGGTAGGCGCTGTAACCACGCGTCCGAAAGAGGCGTTTTCTTCATTTACGGCAAGTGCAAAACAACTTACCCAATCCAGAATATATTGAAAGTTTTGGCCGCCCTCACGAATGGCCGCTACCCAGGACTCGTAATCTTGATAGGTACGTCCCTGCATTAATTTCTTATTTAGCTTGGCTGCTCTTCGCTCAACGTTTAGCCCCCCCGGCAATGTCCCGCCTGTATGGCAGCCCCGGTAGATACATTCATGTATTGTATTATAAATATTCAATACGCCTGCTACGGTTTCACTTTCTTCACGCCATGCACATTCATTTTCAAGGACCAGCTCAGAGATTTTCAGCCCCGTTTTCATCGTCCAATGCAAGAGTTCGTGTGCAGTATCCACAGGGAATGGAAGATCTACTTCAGACAAGACACTTTCCGTATCATTTTCCTGGACCACAAAACCGCCACCTATAGAATAATAAGTTTCGGTAATTGCCCTACCATTGGATAGGAAGGCCTGAAAGGTAACGGCATTGGGATGAAAAGGTAAGCTTTCGGCATATAGAAACAGGAGGTCTTCCTGGTAGGAAAAAGGAATCGTCCGTTCGCCAGCGACTTCCAGTTCACCGACCGCCTTGATATGTTCGACTTTGGGTGTCACTCTATTGACATCAAAGGTAACCGGATCATCTCCACTTAGCCCCAGTAGAACAGCAATATCAGTACCGTGCCCGGCACCGGTTTTCGCCAAAGAACCATATAGCAGAATTTTGACTTGTTCGACTTCATGCAATAGGCCTTTTGACTTGAGCACAGCGGTAAATTGCTGGGCTGCACGCCAAGGTCCTAAGGTATGCGAACTCGAGGGGCCGATACCAATCTTAAACATGTCAAAAACGGATATTTGTTCTTTGCTCATAATCTTTTTTATTGCGGTTAGCTGATCAAGCTATTGCTTTTGTGAAAACCGCATCTAAATTAGCACAAATAAAGTACAATGTTACCTGTATTTGCATTATTATCAATTTGAAAACCAAGCTCAGGTTCTTTTAACAAGTATCCAACAAACATCTTACATTTTTTAGGGAAAAAGTAAGAAATGCTTCCCTATCTTTGTTGGCTATAATTTATAGCATGACGGGAAAAACATATTTATATTCTTTTTTTACCATTGTTATCTGTTTATTTTCGATTAGAACGTATTCCCAACAACTACCTAAGCGGGAGTTTCGTGGAGTGTGGGTTGCAACCATAGGTAATATAGACTGGCCCTCTGTCAAAGCGGGCAATAATGTCGCACTGCAAAAACAGGAGTTTACTGATTTACTGGACCAACACCGCAGCGCGGGGCTGAATGCGATTATTTTGCAGGTGCGTCCTGCTGCCGATGCTTTCTATGCAAAGGGTAGAGAACCCTGGAGTAGATACCTGACCGGAAAACAAGGCCTGCCGCCGTCACCATTTTATGACCCCCTGGAATTTGCGATCAGCGAGGCTCACAAAAGAGGGATGGAGCTACATGCCTGGTTCAATCCGTATCGCGCTTCAACAACATTAAATCCGGCCCATTTTTCGGATGACCATATTACCAAGCGCCACCCAGAATGGTTCTTCACCTATGCTGGCAAGAAGCTTTTCAACCCAGGTATTCCGGAAGTTCGTAAATATATCATTGATGTGATTATGGATGTCGTCAAAAACTACGATGTAGATGGTATTCATTTCGATGATTACTTTTACCCCTATCCTGATAGCAGAAATACACCGGTACCGGATCAGATTACCTTTGGTCAATATAACAACGGGATAGAGAAAATTGACGACTGGCGACGCAACAATGTCAACGTACTGGTACACGATCTTGGTGTTGCCATCAAAAAGATAAAACCTTATGTAAAATATGGCATTAGCCCCTGTGGCGTATGGGACAACAAAGAAAATAATACTGCTGGCTCAGATACCCGTGGTCTGAGTGCTTACCGTGAACTATATGCTGATGGTGTAAAATGGATGCAGGAAGGCTGGATAGACTACATCAATCCCCAGATCTACTTTCCTTTCAAAAATCGCGCTGCAGCATATGAGATCTTAGTTGACTGGTGGCAGAAACACACCTATGGCCGTCACTTTTATGTGGGGCATGGGGCTTATCGTGTTACAGAAAATAAAATAGGCTGGACAGACCGCAGCCAAATTCCCAGACAGGTACGCCACTTAAGAGAGGAGCACGACGTGGAGGGAAGTATTTATTTCAGTTCCAAATCACTCACGGACAATCTTGTTGGACTGCAGGATTCCATGCGAAATGATCTGTATCGTACGCCAGCTTTACCCCCTACAATGCCGTGGTTAGATAGCATCCCACCCAATGCACCTTTCGGTCTTCTGGTTAAAAATTCGGCCAATGGTAAAATGAACACCTTATTTTGGCAAAAACCAGATGTGGCCACTGATGGGGAGTCTGCTTATGGCTATGTGATCTATCGGTTCAACCTCGATGAAAAAGTGAACATTAAGGATCCTGGAAAAATCATCTTTATCACCTTTGATGGCGATAAGCTTCAATATACGGATGACGATATCAAGCAGCATCAACAGTACAAATATGTCGTTACAGCTATTGATCGCATGAAAAATGAAAGTAAGCCATCAGATAGCAGGAGTGCTAACGAAGAAATTTAGAATTTGACAAAAAATGCCTCTTCCTAAATGGCTTTGCTAATGCAATGGGACCATTTTCGGAAGAGGCATCCTGTTTGTGTGATTTTATAATACGTTATTTCCCCTGTCCGTATTTAAATTTTTTGTTGATCGTAACGGGAAGTTTTCCTTTCGGCGTATTTTGCCCCAAAATCGTTTTTACTGCTGCTTTCTGCATGAAGGCATCATTTTGATAAGCCAGCAAAATTGTCTTTGCTTTTTTCGTCGCTTCAAAACCATCCAAAGCATAGGCATTGGTAAATAAGGTCAAGATCGATTTTTTCGCAAATTTCTTCATCAGGCCCTGAACATCTTTATTCAATACCATGGTCGGACGCGGACGAAGTCTCGTGTCATGCACGGCGATAATAAATTGTTTATTTTTCTTGATTTCTTTGGTAATACGTTTGATATCATCCTTACTCATGCTGTCTGTGATGAAATACTGTGTTTCATTGGTCAGCGCACTCGCTAATTCATTCTGGAAAGTCTGATTAGCCGTAATTCCGATATTGATAATAGCGGTAGGTAAATCCTTTTTGAATGATTTTATTTTTTCGGTAGAATTTAATGCTGTGATCGCTGCATTTGACAGTTCGTCAATGAGCTGAACCGCTGAGGCACGATGTAAATCATTGTATAGATTCTGTTGTGCTGTCGCCTGATATTTATCTAAACCAAGCCATAGTTTGGCTGCCAGCACTCTTTTAACACGCGCATCAATATCTGCCTGTGCTATACGTCCCTCTTCAATGGCTTTTAGGATCAAATCGATCGCACGTTTGCTATTCTCCGATACTTCAAGTAAGTCATGTCCTGCGATAATCGCCTGTACGTCGGCTTCTCCATTTGGGAAAAACTTCTTTACGCCTTTCATATCCATTGCATCGGTGACTGCTAGCCCTTTAAAGCCAAGTTCGTTGCGTAAAAGATCCGTAACTACCTTTTTAGAGATGGAAGATGGCATATTAGGTGTATCGTCCAAACTCGGGATGTTCATGTGTGCCACCATGACAGCGGGTGCTCCAGCTTTGATAAGTTCTTTGAACGGATACATTTCCAGGGTATCCAAGCGTTTTTTGTCAAAAGGAAGTTGTGGCAGATCATAATGAGAATCCACATCTGTATCTCCATGCCCCGGAAAGTGTTTAATGGAAGCTAATATACCTCCATCCACCATACCGTCCATATACGCTTTTGCTTTCTGGGTTACATTATATTTATTATCACCAAAGGAGCGGATACCAATTACCGGATTTTTAGGGTTATTGTTGATATCCACATCGGGTGCAAAATTGAAATGCATACCTATACGTTGGAAATCTAAGGCAACCTCACGTCCCATGCGATAGATCAACTGATTATCTTGGACAGCTCCTAAAGTCATCTGATAAGGAAACGACAATGTTGAATCCGGCATGCGCATACCTAATCCCCACTCGCCATCAAAAGTCATCATCAAAGGTACTTTGGACAGGGATTGATAGCGATTGAACATATCGACATGACGTACGGGACCGCCCTGAAAAACAACTAGACCACCCAAATGTTCGTCCTGTATCACCTGAGCTACCGAGTCAATATACTTCTGCCCTAGATTGGTGTGTGCTCTAACCAAAAATAACTGAGCGACTTTTTCTTTTGGCGTCAAGGTATTGAATACCGCATCTACCCATTCATGCTGGGAGTTGATGTATTTCACAAAATCTTTTTTGTCCTGAGCTTTCAAAAAAGAAATTGTACCGACTAATGCCAATATTCCCAGACCGAGTTTTTTGAACATAAATTAGTTTGTATAATGTATTTAAAATAGAAATACTAAGAACGTTATTATTTTGGACAATATGAAATTGTTTTTGCAACAATTTCATATAAACATGCATAAAACAGCAATTCATTAGCATACAAAGCTGAAACATACCGCATGCTAATTGGTGGAAGCAATAATAACACGATGAAGCCATTCTGTGCGGCGGTAAAATAGCGAATAGTAGCCATCTCGGACATTGTTGTTCCCAACGATTACAGTGAATTAGATTTGTTGGCACAATACAACAACACCATAAGTGCGGAAACGACATTTTGGAAACAGGCTAAAAGCTTGCCTTAAAATCTAAATCAGATGATACTTTTTCTCGAGAAAGAGTGTCAACTCCATGGTATTTTCGAGTTCTCCAATGGCCTCTTTTTTCCATAGGGTATCGATTATCAGCAGCAAAAATTCTGTCTCAAACTCAGGACTCTCATAGCCCAGCTCTTTAAAAGCACGATGAATAATAGGCTGAACAGGTTTCATAAATTGTTCATGCTGCTGTTTGGAAAACGGATGATGAGACAAACGCTCCTGCAATCTCCAGAATATGGGTTCTGCACTGACCAACTTGCCTGGGAGGTTTATCATCGTGCGCAGAAATTCCTTCGGTTCACGATAAGTCATCATACCACGGTGATGCGTAAGAACCTTACGATAACCTGATTTAATCAGATAAACCAACAGAGCGTCTTTATTCCCAAAATGTTTAAAGATTAATGCTTCGGAGACTCCTGCATTTTGGGCAATCGTTTTGGTAGAGGTATTCGTATAGCCTTGATCTGAAAAAAGCAACAATGCTTCTTTCATAATACGCTCTTTTCTACTCAAAACACTTTCTTTCATCTTCTATTTTTTTTATCTATATCCGCATATCACTAGATCGTTATACGGATTTGTTCAGTTGATTTTACAATTCTACTGCAAATATATCTAATCTTTCCATTCACTTGGGGTTATTGTAACTAAAATGATAATAATTCGTAACAAATAGTGCCATATTTTTGGGAAATAAAATTATATAACCGTCAACAGCACATTAAAACACATTTGTACCTCGACCGATGAAGACCAAACTTTGGAACATTTTGATCTTTTTTATCTGCTTATTATTGGTTACAAACGCGCAAGCCCAACAATATATTACGGGCAAGTTGCTCGATAATACGACTTCGCAGCCTATCAGAGGTGCAAGCATCACCATTATCGCGGTAAAAGATTCCAGTAAAGTACAGGTTCCTACAGATATTTTGGGCAGGTTCAGCAGCAGCACACTTCCCAATGGAGATTATCTAGTCAGTGCACAGCCGATGGGCTACAGCATGGATATTCGGCGTGTAAAACTAATCGGCCAAACAATCGATCTAACGTTTAAACTCACTAATGCCGAAATTGTACTGGATGAAATTAACATTTCTTCGAGCAGTATACAGGTTAAAGGGGATACACTTGAATTTGACACCAAGAAATATGTCACACAGGATTTTGCAGATGCCGACGAATTGGTAAAACAGATTCCCGGCGTTGAAATTGATGACGATGGCAATGTAAAAGCACAGGGAGAACCTGTCAATAAGATTATTATTGACGGCAGGGAGTTTTTTAGCACCGATCCGAAGGTTGCTTTAAAAAACCTTCCGGCTGATGTTATTGCTAAGATCCAAATTATCGATGACAAAACCGAGCAGGCCAAGTTTAGTGGTTTTGACGATGGAAAACGTATGAAAGTGATCAATATCGTCACCAAGCCCGATAAAAGAAAATCATATTTTGGCAAGCTCTCTGGAGGAGTAGGTCCCGACCAGAAATATGCTATAAATACCCAGGTGACCAAAATGAATCCCAAACGTCAGTATGCTATCGACATCAATACCAACAATGTCAATCAGCCCAACGGCTTTGCTCCACGTGGAAACACAAGAGGACGTACCGGACAGGGAGTGACAACACGCTTCAACGCCGGGTTCAACTATTTGGATCGTTTTTTCGATGACCGAATGGATTTCAATGCGAATTACACGTACAACTACACGGACAATAATATCCTCAGCCAAAGTAAAACAGAATATACAGCAGGCAACCGGGCCAACCAAATCAACAATCAGAATCAATTAAACAGCACCTACAGCAACAATCATGCTCTCTCTATCCGCGCAAACTGGAAGATAGATTCTATTCAAAAACTGGACTTTCAACCTAATTTTTCCTATCAGAGTAATGACAGGAATACAAGTTCTACAGGCAATACGCTATTAAATCTTACAGAAATACTTAATAGCTCTGATCGTAGGAACAACAGCTTTGGAGAAAATTTCAACTGGGGAGGAGACCTCACTTACATGCGGAGGCTCAACAAACCGGGGCGCACGATCAGTTTTAATTTCAATGGTTCATTTAGCAGCAACAAGAGCCATGCTGAAAATTTCGCACTGAATTCCTATTATAAAGATGGTCTATTTAACCGGGTCGATACCGTCAACAACAGGAATTACTCCATTGGTGATAATAATGGTTTTCGCTCAAAGATAGCTTATACCGAGATGCTTGGTAAGTATTCACGGCTGCAAGGGAATTATATTTTTCGGAATACGGCACGCTATTCGGACCGCAAGACCTATGAATTTCTGGCTGAAACAGGCCAGTTAGGTGAATTAAAAAACCGTCTTTCCAATGAATTTCGTAATGATTTTGTTTACCATAGCGGTGGGCTCTCCTACTTATTTAACAAAAAAGACAGTATAAGATTTCAGATTGGCGTAGATTATCAGACGGCTTCACAGGTCAATGATAAATTATTTCCCAATACACTGAACACAAAAAGCCACTTCAATAGTCTGCTGCCCAATCTAAACTTCCAGTATAATTTCAATAAGGATACACGAGTCGAGTTTCGGTATAATGCAAAGACAAACACTCCTTCTATCGAACAATTACAGGATTTTATAGATAATCAAAATCCACTACGCATTAGCTCGGGGAATCCGGATCTAAAGCAAGAATATGACCATAACCTTGTGGTACAATTTAGATCAATCAATAAAGGTTCGGGCAGAAGTTTTACCTCCGACTTTACAGCAGATTTTATTGAGCATAAAATCTCCAATACCATTTTCACCACAGATTCAGCCTTTACGATCACAGCGGATGTTATACTCGGTCCAGGTGGGCAATACATCAGGCCTGAAAATTTCAATGGTGTCTATAACCTCAAATGGCAAAATAGCCTTGGATACCGCTTTGAACCATTGAAACTTAATTTCAACCTAAACAATAACCTCTATTTCAACCAGAATTACACCTTATTGAATCTGGAAAAAGTCAATGCGCAAACCTACGGCCTAAGTCAACGGGGCGGTGTAAACACGGCATTCAGCAAGGATATCATCATCGGATTGGATTACAATGGAAACATCGCCTTCTCCAAGAACTCCGCAAGCGAGAAATCGAATTATTCGGTCTATAAACATACCATTGGCAATTCCATTGCATTGACCTTGTTAAAAACATGGACGCTCAATTCAACATTCAACTACCTTTACAATGGCAGCATTCTGAATTCACCAAGTACAACAAGTTTGTTATGGAATGTCTCTATAGGCAAGAAATTGTTCAAGCGTAGGAATGCCGAAATCAATCTCACGGTTTTTGATCTATTTAATGACAATAAAAACATCAATCAGCAGGTCAATGATCTTTGGGTACGAGTTTCGCAATCCAACGCTATAACGCGCTATGCCATATTAAGTTTTACCTACCATATCCGGGGGCTTGGCGGAAAAGGAGAAATGAAAACCCGTCGTTAATATGCACCATCATCGCCAATCCACGTGGAACACCTCTCAATCGACGGTAAGCATGTAGCCCACTCCTCTGACATTGATAATCTTGATGCGATCATCCTGACTGAGGTATTTCCGTATACGGCTGATGAACACATCCAGACTCCGTCCCGTGAAATACTTATCATGGCTCCAATAGGCTCGCATGATATCCTCCCGCGGTATGACTTTATCTTTTTGTTCATACAGCTTCCGCAGCAGTTCACTTTCGCGGAAAGACAGCTTAAGTACCTCACCCTGATAAGTCAACTGATGTTTTAAGCTATCGAGGCTATAGTCTCCTATCATCAGCTTTTGGCCGAATAACATCTTAGGACTATTTTTCAACAAGGATTCTATCCGCACAACGAGCTCTTCAATCTTAAACGGCTTTTTGACATAATCGTCCCCGCCCAAACGAAATCCCCTCACAACATCCTCTGTCTGCACTTTGGCTGTCAAGAAGATAATGGGCACCTGCGTATCTGATTCGCGTATTTTTGTCGCCAATGTAAAGCCATCCATGACGGGCATCATGACATCGACGACCAAAATATCTGGCCGAGCCGCGGTAAATGCTTCCAAAGCTTCGTGACCATTACTGCAATGGGTAACATGAAATCCATTAGCTTCCAGGCTATCGGCAACGATCATTCCGAGACTTGGCTCGTCTTCTACATATAAAATTTCAATCATAGGGTTGTCATTCAATCAAAATATATTTCGGCCTTGTTTCAAAGACATCTTTCGGATAAATCAGCCTATTTACTGCGCTATAAAAATCCCTATTTCCGCTCAGAAAAATAAATAATGCTGTTTATTCGTACGGTAATCGGATATTAAAGGTACTTCCTTTTTCCAGTTCACTATCGACGGTAATCTTGCCATCGTGCCTTTTTACCACCTGCTTGACATAAGCAAGCCCCAAACCAAAGCCCTTTACATCGTGTAGATTACCCGAAGGAACCCGAAAGAACATATCAAAAATCTGATTATGGTATTCTGAAGGAATTCCCTTACCATTATCTGTAATACGAATATGGACATTTTCTTTCATTTCCTTTACTTCCACTTCAATATAAACCTGCTGCCCAGCGTATTTTATCGCGTTTTCCAGTAAATTATTGATCACATTCTTTAAATGGGCTTCGTCGCCATTGATCCGTATTTCACTTGGAACAGCAATAAGCTTAAAGCCCACTTGCTTAGTTTTATTCAGCTGAGCAACTTCAATGGCTCCCTTCACCATGGCGACAAGATCAAAGTCAGTACGTTGCAAAACAATGCCCCTTGATGCATCGATATCCATTTGAAGTACTTTTTCAATCATATTGGACAGATGTTCCAGTTCTTTTTTGGAGATATTCAGATAGCGATTCATCTTTTCCCTATCATCCTGTACACCATACAACTGTATCGCTTCTATGGCTGCCATAACCGTAGATACCGGCGTTTTGAGTTCATGTGTCATGTTATCAACGAAGTTCTTACGCAGCTCGGCCATCTTATTTTGGTTGAGAATGGTTTTCATCAAATAGAAGAACGTCCCGAGCAGCAGTCCAATCAAGAGCAGTGAGATGAGCAGCTGCCAGCTTAAGCTATACAGCAGATACTTCCAATCCTCCTGAAACTTGATCACAAGAAATTCATTTTTTAATGGGTTGACCATCATGGGTCTCGTCCAAGCAAGATTTGCTTCGCGGTACTTGCGGCGCGCATCTTTGATTTGATCGTGTGGAATCGTGACAATAGCCATTTCAAATGGCACTGATATGCTTTTATTGCTCAAGGATTCTTTAAACTTTCTTTCGATTAAATCCAGATTGGCTTTGTTCATCTCAAAGTCCCGGAACAGAAAGGGCGGGATAATTGCGCCTTGCCCTTCGCGGTCTTTGGGAAACATTTTCTCCCGTCTGTTGTGGCTCTCGCGATCAAATCGCTCGTTTTTAGGTCGTTCGGTGTTTACACGTTGTAAAGCCTTATCCAATTCAGCAGCGGGCACTAAAGCCGAGAGCTCCCGTTTTACATCTTGCAGGAGGCGATTCCGATCAGCCTCCGGCCCATCTAACTGCCGATCACCATTGCGCGCTTGGTATGCCTCCTGGACCGCATTGAAGAGCGAACGCTCAGCGGTAGAAAGAAACAGGTCGCGACGATTTGTATAACTTCCATAAAGCCAAATCCCCAGTACTACAGTAATTCCTGCCCCTATTAAAACGATCAAACTGATCAGTAATTTAAATCTTCTACCCATAACTAAAACAAATTTAAATTACTAGATTTGCAATCGCTGTGGTAATTAACCATATTTAACAAAATATAACACTGATTAACAGTTCGCATTGATTACTTTTGCACTATTCAAAAATTAATATGATTAAAGACTTTAAGAGACGTAGTATTCAACTTTTACTTCCACTTTTTACATTGGCCGCTTTTGTTGGTTGTAATAAAGACATTTCGCTCTCATTGGATAGTTCAAGAGATGAAACAATCGGTTTAGTACCAATTGATACGGTTTCCGCCAAAGTTTCGACTTATCAATTGGACGATATTCCGACTTCCTCTACTGGAACAATGCTCGTTGGAAAGAACAGTAATGCTGTTACGGGCAGTATGAAGTCTACCGCTTATATGCGCCTCGGAGTAGGAACAATAAGTAACGCTTCTATTCCAGATGACGCTACCTTGGATTCTGTGACTTTGGTATTAACACCAAACAAATATTCTTACGGTGATACAACGAAAGTACAAAAGATATCGGTACACCGTGTAACGGAAGAAATTACGCAAACACAGATTGATTTAACCAAACCGGTTGATGAACGTCCTGTTTTTGTCACTTCAGCGGCAATCTTCAGTAAGCAAAAGTTTGCCTATGAAAATACGCCATTGGCAGAACTTTCCTTTAAACCACGTATACAATCAGCAGATTCATTATTCTTTAGATTCAACAGTACCATTAGCAATGAGCTATTTACGATGATCAAAAATAATGACAACCGGATTCAGAACAGCACAAGCTTCCAAGAGTATTTCAAAGGGTTGGCACTTGTTCCTGACAACGGCAACACGGCTTTGATCGGTTTTAAAGACACTGTATTTCTACAAGTTCACTATTCATTCCTGAATAATGAAGGAACGAAATCTGTTGGTAAGCAATATTTTTCCATTGATAACAAGGCCTATCAGTACAATCAGATTGAAGCAGATCGCTCTGCAACAAAGTTTGCGCCAATGAGCTTAAAAAATCCTCAAATTGCGAGTCAACAAACTGATGGAAATGTATTCTTAGAAGGCTCAACGGGTGTTGTAGCAAAAATTGAGTTTCCAACGTTATTAGAATTGGTGAACAATCCATCAATTGCGATTAATAAGGCTGAACTTGTCATTGAAGTCCCTAACGGAGCTTCCTCGATTTTTGATCAGCCTCAGAGTTTGGTCTTAATGGTGGCAAGTAATAATGGAAATCCGATTAGTTTGGTAACTTCACCTTATTCGACAACAACACAACAAGCAACATTAGTGCGTGGAAATGATTTTGGCTCGAATGGAACATATACATTCAATCTGATTGAATATTTAACAAAAATTAAAACAACAGCATACAATAATACTTCATTATATCTATCTTTACCGACATCGGGTTTGTTTTCAACTGGAAATAGGTTAATATTGGCAAAAGATAATGAGAATGATCCGAAAATTAAATTAAACATCCTTTATACTAAATTTCAATAATTTATGAACAAGAAAAATTGGCTACTCGTTTTATTAGCTTTTGTATTTACAGTTACAACTTTCTCTTCTTGTAAAAAAAGTGACGACAGCGAAGACAAATCAGACGAATGGTTTGCAAAAGCTGCTTTTAAAGGCCCACAAACTTCATCTGCTGCTAGCTTTTTGATAAATAATGTTGCATATGTTACTACTGGTCTAGCAAGTAATGCTGGTGGTAAGCCATTTCGTGTGAAAGACACGTATGCATATGATGCAGCATCAGATACATGGGCTGAAAAAGCGCCTTTCACAGGTGTTGAGAGAAACGGTGCCATCGGTTTTTCCATTGGTAATATCGGTTATGTTGGTGGTGGAAATGACGGAACAAACAACCTAACAGATTTCTACAAATTCGATCCTACAGCTAACGACGGAAAAGGTGCTTGGTCAAGCATTGCTCCACTTCCTATTGCTTTATCAAATGCAGTAGCTTTTACGTTAAATGGCTCTGCTTATGTTGGAACAGGTGAAACTGTCGTTAGTGGTGGAACAACAAATACCAATGAGTTCTACAAATATGATCCAGCTGCTAATACGTGGCAAGCAATCAGTGATGCTCCTTTTTCAGCGAAAAGAAAAGCAGCTTTCTCTTTTGTTGTCAATAATGTAGCCTATGTAGGTGGTGGTATCTCTAACGGTTCTTACCCAAAAGATTTCTATAAATTTGATGGTAGCAAATGGACTAAATTGAACGATCTAAACAGAGCAGATGATTCATATACTTACGATTTGACTCGTTCAAATGCTTCTGCTTTCGCAATCAATGGTACTCCATTCGTTGTTGGTGGTTACAAAAATGCAGTAATCAACAGCACATGGAAATATAATATTTCTGGTGACTACTGGACAAACGACAACGGCGCTTTCGCTGGTTCAGCACGCCAAGATGCTGTTGGTTTTGCAGTAGGAAACAATGGTTTCATCACTACTGGACTTAATGGTTCATCTCGTTTTGACGATACTTGGATGTTTACTCCGATTTATTAATCGAAATAAAATCAATATAAAGAAAGGAATGGAGTTTCAAACTTCATTCCTTTTTTTTGCTTCAAATATTTTGTTTCTATTGGTTAAAAAAGATTTCTAGCTTCCTTTTATGGCTGTCTGCTATAGCGAAATCAGTCATCAATAATAGCATACATCCAGCTGCTATTTACTAATATATGGCAACTCTCTTGTTCTTCATTAATTGAGGCGCACCTGACGAGATATCTGCTCGTCATAATGTTTCATTCTCTCCATGCAATTTTAAAAGCTTCCGATACAGTTTTAAAACCGATTTGTCTCAGCCCCGGGGCCGCTAGTATAAAAAAGATGGAATTGAAAACCTCACATGATAACATCCATACTTCAAAGAAGAATGGGGGCACAATAAAAAACCTTGTCAGATGATTCTGACAAGGTTTCCATTTTATTCGAATATGCAATACTGTCGCCCTCACAAAGAAGGATCAAGATCTGAAGTTCGTTTATTTTTCAACTGTCTTGATCTCGAATAATGTATTCCATAACTTACCTGTTATAAAGAGACGCTTTCCAGCTTCGTCGTAAGCAATTCCATTCAATTCATTGTCATAAGCGGAAGTATGCTCATAGATACCCACAAGATTAATCCGTCCTTCTACCGCTCCTGTTTGCGGATTGATTATAACAATAACATCTTTCTGATAGACATTTGCGTAGACTTTGCCGTCTATATATTCCAGTTCATTAAGTTCATCCACTGGCCCAGCTTCATCGTAAACTCCGATAGCGTTTAGCTCCTTACCGGTCGTTGCATCTAAAAAGAACAATTTATTGGATCCATCAGACTTTATCAAATGCTGCCCGTCGTAGGTCAAGCCCCAACCTTCTTTACTATTTTCATATTTAAAGGAATTTTCCTTTACAAAAGAGTTTTTATCAAAAACATATCCCTCTCCTTGTTGCCACGTTAACATAAATAACTTATTACCTACCAATGTCATTCCTTCGGCAAAAGTCTTTTCATCAAATTTGATTTCCTTGAGTACTTTACCTGTTTTTAGGTCGACCTTTCTCAAGTTTGACTCACCATAACGGCCATTAGATTCGTAGAGAATACCATCAGCAAACTGTAGCCCTTGTGTAAAAGCTGTCGTATCGTGCGGGTATTTGTTGACAACCTCAAAACCATAGTTCTTCGCATTTTCAGGTACAACATAAAATGTACTTGAAACAGAATCGGGTTTTCCAGCATTGTATACCAAGGCGGAAATATTACGTGTACCATAGGCCATGTCTTTGGTATCCACCGTAATTGCCGTAGTATCAGTTGATGACCCCACATGTTTATCATCGACAAAATAAGCGACAGAATCCATTGATACTGATTCAAATTTCAATTTCAACTGGACTTGAGCACCTTTTAAAACAGCTTGATTTGCTCCAGGGGATGCAAATTCCAAACTTGATTTTTTTGACTTACAAGAAGCAAAAGCTAGCGCTGCAATTGCCATAAAATAAGTGATTTTTCTCATTTATATATAATTATTTATAAGTACGTATCCTTAGCTATCCCAAAACGCATCTTTGATATAGTTGAGTACTGTTTTGGGGGATCTTGTTATTGCGACAACATCAAATCTGACTTCACCGACATAACCTGTTTTAAGGATATAAGCCTGTGCTGCACGAATTAGCAATCGCTGTTTTTTGCGATCTACAAATTCGTAAGGTTCGCCGAAATCCGTTCCCGACCGTGTTTTTACTTCAACGAATACCAAGGTATCCCTGTCCACGACAATCAAATCTACTTCTAAATTCTTAAATCGCCAATTTCTTAACACTATTTTATAGCCTTGCTCCACGAGGTATTCCATGGCCATTTGCTCACCCCATTCGCCCGTTTCAAGATGCTTGGCCATATCAAGTATTACTTAACAATCGTATTTCCCAGAAAGCCTCCCAAGAGCCGTTCGGCTTCTTTAAGTTTCTGATATTTAAAAATAAGGACTTCTAGGTTTGCCACATCTTGTTCATGTTTCATTTCTTCACGAATATGATGCATTTCCGCCTCAATCTTACGTTTCTTAATCCGATAAATCGCTGTAACAACAAGTTGTTTTAAATGCTCATATTCTTGCGTTACATAAATTTTACGCTTATCGTCATTCCAATTTTCGCTGAGCGAATATTTGCTGGCAACACTATTAATCGCCAAATCGGATATGGTTGTATCCGAATTCGAATAAAACTGCTTGGCATCTGGAATTTCGTAATTTTCTGCAGCATCTCTATAGACTTTTAAAATATAGGCCGCAGCTTTATCCTTAAATTCGATGTCGCTGATATTTCCCAGTAACAGTCCTGCAACGGGAATATCCCCATCACCTTCCCAGGTTGCCAGATAATCCCCATAGTTGATTAGAATACGGACAATCTCTCGTTCCTGAAGAATTTCCGAAGTCAGTTGTACCGGTTGTTCGACATTCTCCATAGGAGCTACTCCCCCTCTTTCATCATCTGTCATGAAGAAATCCGGAGGTGGACCATCCATCCCAAAGGGTGGCATCCCTGCATTAGGCGGCGGGCTCTGGGGTTTACGAGCGGCATCCTTATCCGCCTTCTTTGCCCGATTGAGCCTAATCTTGTTGAGTTCAGCCAATAAAATGCGCTCTTCGATATCCAAAAGGCTGCTACATTCCCGGATAAAAACAGAAACCTTAATTTCATCGGGAATCAATGCAATACTTTCGACCACATCACGGATTACCGAAGCCCTTTTTATTGGATCGTTACTGGCATCGCGAAGCAGAATATTCGTTTTGTAGAAAATAAAGTCCTGCTGATTGGATTTGACATAATCTTTAAAAGCCGTGGCACCAAACTTTTGAACATAAGAGTCGGGGTCATTACCGTCGGGAAAAAGCAGCACTTTAACGTTTAAGCCTTCTTCGAGCAGCATATCTGTACCGCGTAGGGAGGCTTTGATCCCTGCTTCATCCCCATCATAAAGTATGGTCACATTTTTTGTGAATCTGGAAATAAGCTTGATCTGACCTGTTGTCAAAGACGTTCCCGAGGAGGAAACAACATTTTCGACTCCAGCTTGATGTACCGAAAGAACATCGGCATAGCCCTCTACCAAGTAGCAATTATCCTCTTCCATAATTGCTTTTTTGGCAAAATTCAATCCATACAGCACATCGGATTTATGGTAGATTTCGCTTTCGGGAGAGTTTACATATTTGGCGACCTTTTTATCCGTCTTTAGTGTCCGACCACCAAAGCCAATTACACGCCCTGTCAGGTTATGAATCGGAAACATGACCCGGCCACGGAAACGATCATATAAAGATTTATCATCACGTTCAATAGCCAAACCACTTGCAGCCAAATAATCTGGGTGAAAACCAGCTACCTGTGCTTTATCGACCAATGCAGTCCATTCTTCAGGCGAATAGCCCAATTCAAATTTTTTGATGATATCCTCCCGGTAGCCACGCTCCTTGAAATAGTTGAGTCCGATGACCTGACCCATTTCAGTTTTCCAGAGTTGTTCGGCAAAGAATTTACTGGCCCAAGCACTCAGGACATATAGACTTTCCCGTTTATCCTGCGCCGCAAGCTGGGCCGGAGAACGTTCGATTTCTTCAATTTGAATCGAATATTTATCGGCTAAATAACGGATGGCTTCCGGATAAGAGAACTTTTCCAGTTCCATGACGAATTTAAGGGAATCTCCGCCAACACCACAACCAAAACACTTATAGATACCCTTTGAAACAGAAACGTGGAAGGAAGGCGTCTTTTCATGGTGAAAAGGACAATTTCCAATCAGAGAAGTTCCCCGTTTCTTTAAATCAACGAAGTCCCCCACCACCTCTTCTATCCGTGCTGTTTCCAGTACTTTATCAATAACTTCCTGCTTTATCAAACCGTTTCTTTTTTAATGTAAAATTAGAATAAATCTTTTGTATCTCCACTACGAAATGGTATTGGGATCAAGTGATTTTGATGAATGATTATCAAAAACAGCGATTTGCAGATAACATTATCCAAACATTGTATAATACTGTATCGGGCAAAAAGATTGCATTCTTAGGCTGGGCATTCAAAAAAGACACCAATGATACGCGTGAATCTGCAGCGATTTATGTTGCAGATTATCTATTGAGTGAACAAGCTGAAATCACGGTCTATGATCCCAAAGTGTCTGCTGAACGCATCTATGCCGACCTAGATTATCTGAATACGCGCTCTTCGGAAGAAAATCGAACTTTGGTAAAGGTTGTCAATACCGCCTATGAGGCTTGCAATGATGCACATGCAATTGCAGTATTGACTGAATGGGATGAATTTAAGCATTATGATTGGGCCAAAATTAAGGAGCATATGAAAAAACCTGCATTTGTGTTCGATGGCCGTAAACTATTGAACCGTAAGGAACTTGAAGACCTTGATTTTAAATAGTACGCGATAGGCGAGTAATCAATATATAGATAAAAAGAACCCTCAGCATATAGTCGCATAAGTGTATGCAACTATAACTGAGGGTTTTGTTTGTGCCTGTTGTCAACGCGTAAGGAAAGAGAGATGAAACACAAGCGATGCAACAGGACTTTTTATCTTAATTATTCAGCATTCCATAAAACTCATTCATGTAATAAGATTCTTGGAGTGCATCTCTGAAATTCTGCCATTGTTCTTCATCAAATGAAAATACGATATCTGGATAAGGTGTTTTCATAATCAACCGAAATTCACCATCTGGGAATGTGCTAAAAAAGAGCTCATCACCATTACTTTTCGTAATATTCAAGAAATCGAAGAATTTATTCCTCGTAAATGTCAGTACAAAACTTTGTTGCCAGATATAATATGTTTGACACTTATGGCAAACACTAATATGGGTATCTCCTCTTTGGCTTAGAATTTTTGTGTCACACATACTACCTGCATTTATTTAGACTCATTATAAATAATACTCAAATGTAAGAATAGTTTTTAGAATAACAAGTACCTGAACAAAAAAAAGGCGATATATTTCTATATCGCCTTTTTTTAATTAGAGAGCATTAGTTCAAACCTCTCTTTTTCAATAGATATTTTGGATCTGGATCTGCACCTCTAAATGTACGGTACATTTTAGCAGGATCATCAGTACCTCCTTTTTCAAGGATATTTTTACGGAAAGAGTCTGCTGTCATTTGATCGTACAACGACTTTTCCTTGAAAGCTGCGAAGGCATCTGAATCCAATACTTCAGACCAGATATAGGCATAATAACCTGCAGAATATCCACCAGCGAAGATATGTTGAAAATATGTACTTCTATAGCGCGGAATAATAGCATCAATAATACCTATTTTTTTCATTGCTGTTTTTTCAAAGCCATTAATGTCTTTTGAAATTTCTTTTGTGGTAGCATGATAATCCATGTCTAACAACGCGGCAGAAAGGTATTCAACCGTTGCAAATCCTTGATCAAAGGTACCGGCCTTTTCCATTTTTTGAATCAATGAATCTGGCATTGCTTCTTTGGTCTTATAATGCTTAGCATATGTTCTTAACACCTCTGGATCTGCTGCCCAATTTTCCATCACTTGTGAAGGTAGTTCAACAAAGTCACGTGGTACAGAAGTTCCGGCCATTGAGCGGTATCTCACATTGGAAAGAAGACCATGCAGAGCATGTCCAAACTCATGGAACAAAGTAGTCGCTTCATCAAATGTCAACAAGGCAGGATTTTTTCCCACTGGTTTTGTGAAATTGCATACGATGGAAATTACTGGAGCAACACGTTTGCCATCTTTTGTCGACTGGTTACGGTAAGAAGTCATCCAGGCTCCCCCTCTTTTCGACTCACGTGGGAAGAAATCGGCATATAGCAGACCTAAATGTGAACCGTCTTTGTCTTTAACTTCATACACTTCCACATCTTTATGGTAAGTTGGTACATTGTTTAAGGCTACGAACGTCAAACCATATAATTTATTGGCTACAGCAAACGCACCTTCACGAACTGCAGGAAGACTCAAATAAGGTTTAATTTCGTCCTCATTCAATGCGAAACGTTTTTTGCGAATAATTTCTGTATAATATCTCCAATCGTAAGGGGCCACAGCAAAATTACCTCCTTCAGCCTTAATTTCCTTTGCTATATCTGCTTCTTCACCTTTTGCTTTAGCGAGTGCTGGAGCCCAAAGTTTATTTAACAGTGCATAGACATTGGTCGGATTCTTCGCCATTGATTCCTCTAGTACATAGGCCGCATGTGAAGAATAACCCAATAATTTTGCTTTTTGAAGGCGAAGGTTTACAATTTTTTGAATGATCGCCTTGTTATCGTTGGTGTTATCTTGATTACCGCGTAGCTGATAAGCCTCCCAAAGTTGCTTTCTCAGTTCACGATTTTTTGCATATTGAAGAAAGGGCATAATGGAAGGATTCTGTAAAGTAAACACCCACTTATCCTTCTTTCCTTTTGCTACGGCTTCTTCAGCTGCTGCCGTTTTCAACGATTCAGGCAAGCCTTCCAATTGGCTAGCAGAGTCAACGACCAGTGTATAAGCATTGGTTTCAGCAAGCAAATTTTGTCCGAATTGCGTTGTTAATGTTGAAAGCTCAGCATTAATTTTTTTCATTTTTTCCTTATCAGCATCCTTTAAATTCGCTCCGGAACGTACAAAACTCTTATAGGTTTCTTCCAACAGTTTATTGTCCTGTTCGTCTAATCCAAGTGTATTTCGACTGCTCCAAACTGTTTTGATGCGGTCAAATAGTTTGGTATTCATCGAAATTTCATCAGAATGACTCGATAAGATGGGAGCCAAATCTTTTGCTATCGCCTGAATACTGTCATTTGTATTGGCACTATTTAGATTATAAAATACAGTAGATACATTATTCAATAATCCACCTGCATTTTCTAGAGCGACTATCGTATTTTGAAATGTTGCTTTATCCGAATTGTTGACTATCGTGTCAATTTCCAAATTGTGTACTTTTATCGCTTCATCAAAAGCTGGCCTAAAATGCTCTGTTTTGATCTTGTCAAAAGGCGGTACATTAAATGGGGTTTCGTAAGCCAATAAAAGAGGATTATCTGTCATCACTTTTTTTTCCTCACAACCAACAAATGCAGTTGCCACTATCGCAAAAAATGGCAAAAGTTGTCTTTTCTTCATATTATCTGATTATTCCTGATTTTTTTCAAAGATAATAAAATTAGGCAAATGGTCGGCCTTGTTGGAGAGGGGTTGCAGAGGAACATGAAAACAGTCATCGTATTGTAAAACAAAAACTTATTCATAAACCTTGTTAAAAATAATCTGTCAATTTGAGTAAAAATATTTTAATGAGCGATATTAACCGTTTCTTTTGGAGATGTGCGGGGGTACATCAAGAAACTCTTGAAAAATATCCGGAAGAGCATAGTAAGTACACAGCCATAGGTGCTACTATTTTTTTTACGGGATTGTTTGCCAGCCTTTCGGGCGGCTATGCCATGTATTTCGTATTTAGTGGTGGGGCATTTGACTGGCTTTTGGCCATTGTATTTGGCATCATTTGGGGTTTAGCGATATTCAATATGGATCGCTATATTGTACTCAGTATAAATAAATCAAAAAGTGGCCTTATGCAGCTTCTGCAGGCTCTTCCTCGAATTTTATTGGCAATTTTGATTGGTTTGGTTATCTCTAGGCCGTTGGAGTTAAAAATCTTCGAGAAAGAGATTCGAGAAAACCTCCGTGTACGTTTTCTCGCCGATCAACGCGCTAAAATCGACACGCTCAACAGTACTTTCAATAAGAAATATGCCAATGAGGTTTCGCTTTTAAAAGCGATTACGGTCGAACGTGATTCATTGGAAGCCAGTATTAAAAATGATCGTACAAAATTGAATTACGAGATATTCGGGAACAAAACAACTGAAACATCCGGTGTCATGGGATATGGCCCTTATGCCAAAATGAAAGAAGAAGAGCTGAAGAAAAAAGAGGGCTATTTGGACACTTTACGGAACAAGATAACGACCCAACAAAACGCAATACGTCAGAAACAGAAATTTGAAGGGATATTGGACCAAAAAGTCTTATCCAACGCTTCGTTGGACAGCGCAGTCAATGTCGCTGGTTTTGCAGACCGCAATTCTGCGCTGGGCAATCTAAGGTACGATGCCAATGGAAAGGTCAACGAATCCAATGCAAATGCTGTGTTTTTTATTGCGCTGCTTTTTGTCTTCCTCGAATGTCTTCCGGTAATCGTCAAGCTCCTGGCAGGAAAGGATCCTTATGACAACGAAGTCCAAAACCAAAGGACTATTCATGATTACGAATCAGACACCAATGTCACTGTTCAAAAAGAAGCTGTAGATCGTTTAAAGGATACGTATGTGGATGTTTCCATCAATAAACGGATGAAAGAGCTTTAGCAGAACCTCTAGCATAAGTTAGCAGAGCAGGCTTTGCTTTGCACGGTTAAAAATTAAAAACGGGCTTACCGAAAGGTAAGCCCGTTTTTGTTAATCTTCCTCATCTAAAAATTTGGAATCGATCTGTTTATTTGCTTTGGCTCCTAAACGTTTTAATTTCTCCACTTTTCCGATCACGTTCCCAGCGCCTGTAGAGAGCTTTTTAGTTGCATCTTCATGGCTTTTTAATGCGCGCTCTAACTGATTTTGCACCTGTTCCATATCATTCAGAAAGCTCACAAATTTATCGTAAAGGCTCCCTGCTTCTTTCGCTATTTCAATTACATTTCTGGTCTGACGTTCCTGTTTCCAGATACTGGCGATAGTACGCAATGTCGCTAACAATGTCGAAGGGCTAACGATTACAACCTTACGATCCCAAGCATCGCTGAATAGATCCGGTTTTTCAGCGACGGACATACTCAATGCAGATTCAATCGGCATAAACAGCAATACAAATTCTGGCGATTCTATACCATATAACTCGTGATAGTTTTTTGCGGAAAGTTCTTTCACGTGATTTTCCACAGACTGTACATGTTGTTTTGCGAAAATTGCGCGGTCCTCATCTGTCTCAGCATTGACCCAACGTTCGTAGGCAATCAGCGAAACTTTTGAATCTACAATCAGATGTTTATCTTCAGGAAGGTCGATAATCGCGTCGGGTTGCATTCTTCTTCCTTCGGCATCCATCAGAGAGACCTGTAATCTAAATTCGCGATCGCGCATAAGTCCCGAACGCTCCAAAACCCGCTCTAAAATTACCTCACCCCAATTGCCCTGCTTTTTGGTATCCCCTTTTAATGCCTTGCTTAAGCTATTGGCTTCGTCTTTAATTTTAAGACTCTGTTCGACCAGCTGAAGGACAACTCCCTTTAAAGAATTTCTTTCCGCGGCCTCTTGATTGTAATTTTTATCGACTTTCTCTTCAAACAATTTGATTTTTTCCTTCAATGGATCTAAGATCAAGCCTAGGGAACGATGATTGGTCTCTGTAAACTTTTGTGTCTTCTCTTCCAATATTTTATTGGCAATAACCTGAAACTCATTGTTGAATTGTCTTTTAATCTCTGCGATTTCATTCTTCTGTTCCTGAAATTTATCGAGCTGCGCCTCATAAAAAGAACGTGTACTCTCTAAAGACCGCTCTGCGACCAGAAGATTCTCCCGTTCCTTATCCAATTCATTTTTTATCATAAGACGTTCTTCCAGCAAACTTTGTTCCCGCTGTTGCGATCTAGCAAGCTCAATTTTTAGTGTTTCAACCTCTTTATTGTACGCGGGACCGGTACTGGTATCGGTATTCTTTTTTAGTACCAATACGATCAAAATGACCAATAACAATACGATTCCCGCAAAGAAAAATATTTCCATGATTTGTATTTTCTGAAGATGGTGTATGCTTACCTGAGCAGGTCTATTTTTCCATCACTGCATTTAACTAAACCTATAACATCTCAATCATAATGAATCGGCACCACTAAAAAACAGATAACTCCAATCTGTTATCAGTTTGCACGATTTATTACACACTTCTCTATGGTAAGGCGTAATACCAATGCCCCACTTAGTGGTACATTATTGTAACTTTTGGTGTGTTTTCCACCATAGATCAGGCATTTCACCTGAAACAGCCAATTGGTAGTCTTCATAACGGCAAGGCACGAGGTAATAGCGTTCATTGACTGATTTAGATCCAAAATAAGGCACTTGAATCCACCAGCGGTCTGATTTTTTACTTTTCACAAAGACCAATTCATGCTCTTCATTTTCCAGTGTCGTGCGATAAATGATATAAGATGATTTGGGGTACAGTGGCGTATCTTGTTTGCGGTTATAGTAACCATCAATAAAGCACCATATCATTTGGGAGACCAACATAGCCGTCTGCTCCATTGGATCAAATGTTGGATTGAATTCATAAAAACCGATGGAAGAACATTTATCCGACATCCCGGCATAGCGGGCGAGTTGACAAGCTTCATCGCCAAATAAACCATTGGGCATTGCATTGGCATTTCCAGGTGCTTCAGAGGCCCGAATGGCTCCTATGTCAAAACTAATTAAATCCGCTGCTCGGATCAAAGGCTCTGATTGGTCCATTTTACCGGCAATCATACCGACTCGTGTTGCATTAAAAAATAGTTTATCATACATATTGATAGACTCTTTACTTACGAGATAGGTTTGATAGGCTATGGCATTTAAATTGAATAAATAGTCTGGCTGGTGCAAGATAATATGGTTCACATAAGATCGGGAATTCAGGCTTACATTTTCAGCATTTTCCTCATCAAGGTCAAAACGAGCATCTATAATTGCCAGCTCTATCTTTCGCTCTAAGTTTTGATACCCCAAATATTGTGCATAGGTAAGGTCCTGTCCACCACCAATGATAATCGGAAGAATATTTTCTTTGACCAGTTCCTCTACGACAGATTTTAAAGCGATATAGGTATCTTGAATTGTATTACCGGCTTTGATATTTCCCAAATCAACGATATTCATCTTATAATCGCCCTGATATAGCGCATAGAGATGTTTTCGTACTGCATCCGGCGCCTTATCCGTTCCGTTATTATTCATGGATGCACGGTCTTCCTCCACACCAACAATAGCCAATTGAGGCTGTTTATCTACTTCCCAGCTCGGAAAATCTATTTCATAGGCTTGAATAATGTTTCCTAGTTGAGAACTCAAGAACCCATGCTCAGGAGCAAAACCTGTAATTGAAATCGGGCTAAAGAATACGGACAGTGATGACATAAGCTATAATTTGTAAAATTTCCTATTTGTTCTGAAAACGACTGTTTTAATTGGACTGAAAGAATCTACCTAGGCTTTCTGGCGTTTGATACCCGCGAAAGCATGAAGGTTTTCAGGATGCAATTCACACAAATATCCATTTATTAACTAACTTTTGAAAACATTATTTTTAACAGTATCTTTATCAAGTGATATTAATAACTGGAGGAACAGGTTTTTTAGGGTCTACACTAATCAGACAGTTGATAGACCAAGGAATTGACGTCATTGCCATCAAAAGAGCTCAATCGACTATTCCGGCCTCGTTGTTATCGTCTTCGTTGGTCCAATGGATCGACGCTGATATCAACAATTATTTTGAATTAGAAGATGCTCTTGATGGGGTTACTAAAGTATTCCATTGTGCAGCATTGGTTTCCTACCAAAAGAAAGACGCTAAGGCACTCTTTAAAGTGAACGTGGAAGGAACGACAAATCTGGTCAATCTTTGCCTTGAAAAGGGCATTCGCCTACTTCATGTCAGCTCGATCGCAGCTTTAGGGACAAATCGAGACAACCTTCCGGTATCCGAGAAAGACCATTGGGAACACAATTCATTGACATCGAACTATTCGTTATCAAAATATCAGGCAGAGATGGAGGTCTGGCGTGGCATCACCGAAGGTTTAAGTGCAGTTATTGTCAACCCCTCAGTAATTTTAGGTGCTTCGGCAAACGAGAAAGGCTCTGGAGCTATTTTTTCGATGATCAATAAAGGTCTACGATTTTATCCGAAAGGAAGTGTCGGCGTTGTTGACGTTGAAGATGTTGCTGCGATCATGATTCAATTAATGGAAAGAGATGATATCACGGCTGAGCGCTATATCATCAATCATCTCAACATAAGCAACAAGGATCTGCTGAGCGTGGCAAGTGTATTAATGAATAGGCCTGAACCGACAATCGAAGTTTCCGAAACCTTACTCCAAATTGCCTCTACTGTTTCCAGCATGCTTTCCGTCTTTAAAAAATCGGATACGACTTTGACAAAGGAAACAGCGGCAGCGTCAAGTGCCAAATTACAGTATTCCAATGCTAAAATCCAGGAACTTCTAAACCACAGTTATCGACCTTTGGAACAAACGCTAAAGGAAATTGCAGATTTATATAACAAACAGTAAAACTATAACATAACAAACAACCAAACCTTGAAACCGTCGGAAACCTACCGATATCGGAGATCAGCATTCAGCGCTATTGCTCACGATCGTTTCATAAAAAAATAACAAGATGAAAAACTATTACATCATTGATTTTGATAGTACATTTACGCAAGTAGAGGCACTTGATGAACTTGCACGGATCTCCCTTGAGAACCATCCGGATCGCGAATCTATCTATCACGAAATTGAGCGGTACACCAATCTTGCCATGGAGGGTAAACTATCTTTTCGTGAGGCTTTGGCTGGTCGCGTTAAACTCTTAAATGCCAATAAATCTCATCTGGATAAACTTGTTTCACATCTTAAGAAAAAGGTTTCAACCTCTTTTTCCCGAAATCGTGAATTTTTCAAAAAACACGCAGACACCGCATGGATTGTTTCAGGAGGTTTTAAGGAGTTTATTACTCCTGTAGTTACTCCGTATCATATCAAGACTGAAAATATCTACGCCAATACATTCCGATTTGATGAAGAAGGTAATATTATCGGTTTTGATGAAGAAAATCCCCTATCAAATGAAGGTGGAAAGGTGCAATTATTAAAGCAATTAAATATTGAAGGAAGGCTATTTGGTATTGGTGACGGTTATTCAGATTTTCAACTGAAAGAATCGGGATTAATTGAAAAATTCTTTGCATTTACAGAGAATATCCAACGTAAAAGTGTCACTGAGAAAGCAGACTTCATCACACCTAGTTTTGATGAGTTCTTATATGTAAATGATCTGCCCCGTGCAATATCCTATCCCAAAAACCGTATCCTTTGTTTGATCGTGGGCGATGTACCAGAAATAGCGGCTCATATCTTAAAAAGAGACGGTTTTTCTATCCGCACAAAAGATACTTTCGAAGAAAAGTATGTGAAAGATGTAGGGATGCTTCTATTAGGGGACAATATCGATATCAGTGATGAGCAACTCCAACATGCTGACAAATTAAAAACGATCGGATATTTAGGTGATATCAGAGGGCATATTAATAAGGATATCTGCAATGCTAAAGGTATTGTCGTTTTTGATGATAAAAAAAATAAAAAGAAAAATTCCGAGTTTATACCTCGGCGGATGGCCGATTTTATCAACAATGGTGATACTTATTTAAGTCGCAACTTCCCAAATCTGATTTTACCAAAAGTAAAACAGGTAACGAGATTATTGCATATCCACCAAAACGTTCCCGGAATTATGGCGCAGATCAATAAGGTCTATGCCCAAAATAACATCAATATCGTTGCCCAATTTCTAATGACCAAAAGTGATATTGGCTATGCGGTAACCGATATACAAGGTGAATATGATAAAGATCTATTGAAACAACTCAAACAGATCGACAATACAATTAAGTTCAGAATATTGTATTAATAGCAAACAGCCGTAAATATGGGCGGCAGCTATTGCCTGCTTAAATTCCGGCTTATGAAACGAGAAATTTATTCAGGCACACTTTCAGTGTGCCTGACTTTTCGCTCAACAATTCTTTTTACACTAAAACATAGATTATGTCCTTACATCAAGATGCCGAATTAAAGAAAGCTGTACTTGACCTACCACAGAAGGAAAAAGACAAACTCCTTGTACGCCTGATAAGCAAGGACAAAATGCTAATCAAACAATTGCATTTCCAATTACTGGAAAATGCGGACGATTTAGAGGAACGGATTGAAAAACTACGAAAGCAACTGGCGCAATTGTTCGATATTGGTTTAAGTCAAATTGGCAATACGCCACAACACAGTCATTTTATTGCACTTAGCAAGCTGGTGAAACAAGCAAGCGGTTTAGTGAATGAACACGAAAAAGTCACCAAGGACAAAATCAGTGAAGTAGAATTTAGATGCTATATCCTGAAGAGAACCATTGCTGATTACGACAGGCTTTTCGACTCCTCTTATCAGTCTGCCGCCCACAAATTGCATAAATATATAACAGGGCGTATAAAGCATGCGGTGGGTAAATACAGTAAACTTCATGAGGACTTTCAGTTTGACTATCGGGAAGATTTTCAAAATACACTGGATGCTTTTGGTAATACAACACTTAAAAGCTATATTAGTGAACAGAAGATTGACCTCGACCTAAATTAGTCATGAGAAATAGCAAAAACCGCGTTAAAATTGGATCCTTTCATATTACAGCTTATGAGCAATATAAATTAATTTACTTGGCCACATTATTGGTGTTGCTCGCTTTTGCCTACACCTTTTACCTCGCGAAATAAACTCCTGCACAGATCAATCTGTTATAGCTTTTGAGCTACCCAAAGTAATACCCTTCTTAATGAGGGATTCAGCCATTTTTTTTACCAAAAAATTTAGTACTTCATACCCAATACTTGATACTATTTCGTTAAATTCGCAATTATTCGAAATTTTTGCTCGTGGGAATTCAAGAAATATTAGAAAAATACAGCCAAAGCGAATCTGTCCAGTCGCTTACCAAGGCTATACAATCCAAAAACCCAAAGATTCAGCTGAAAGGGCTTATTGGATCTTCGGATGCGTTCATAGCCGTATCTTCTTACAACTTACAGGAACGTCCAATGGTCTTTATTTTACCGACTCATGAAGACGCTTCTTATTTTTTAAGTGATCTGGAAAGCCTGTTGGATAAGCAGGTTCTTTTTTTTCCTTCGTCTTATCGCAAAGCTTTTGATTTTACACAAACTGACTCTGCCAATGTATTGCAACGTGCGGAGACTTTAAGTTCACTCAACCATACTTCGGAATTACCGAAAATGGTTGTGACTTATCCAGAGGCTATTGCTGAGAAAGTGATCAACCGCAACGACCTGGATAAAAACACGTTGGAAATAACAGAAAACACCGCTCTAAGTATTGATTTCATCAACGAATTTTTGATCGAATATGATTTCGAACGTGTAGACTTTGTGTATGAACCAGGGCAATTTGCGATACGCGGTGGCATCGTGGATATATTTTCTTTTTCGAATGACCTCCCATACCGCATTGAATTCTTTGGCGATGACATCGAAAGCATACGTACATTTGACATTGAGTCCCAGCTGTCTGTCAAAAAAATCCACAAAGTAACCATTGTACCGAATGTCCAAGCGAAATTCCTGACATCCCAACACATTTCCTTATTGGAATATGTAGATCAGGACGCTACGATCTGGATCAAAGACGCTCAATTTACGTTAGATATTGTAAAAGATGGGTTAAAAAAAGCGGAAAAATTATGGGCGGGGCTAACAGATAAGCAGAAAAAGGATAATCCCGAATGGCATAACCCAGCCTATGAGTTTACAGATGAGAAGAATCTCAATGCCTTATTCTTTGAGTTCCCTATCATCGAATTCGGCAAACAGTTCTTTTATAAAGCTGAGGTAACACTCAAGTTCGATATCCACCCGCAACCTTCGTTCAATAAGGATTTTAATCTCTTAATCCATAATTTCAAGGAGAATGAGGGCCAGCGGATCCAGAATCTGATCTTTTCAGATTCAACCAAACAGGTCGAACGTATCTATACGATTCTAGAAGATCTCGATAAATCAGCGACCTTTATTCCAATTCATAAAGCTTTACGCGAAGGTTTTAGAGACGACAGTTTAAAGTTGGCCTGTTACACGGATCACCAGATATTTGACCGCTATTATAAATATAAACGCAAGAAGGCTTACGAGCGTTCGCAGGCAATTACGCTCAAAGATTTACGGGATCTTAAACCTGGTGACTTCATTACCCATATTGACCACGGTGTTGGTCGCTATGGAGGGTTGGAAAAAGTGGACGTCAACGGTAAATCTCAGGAAATGATCCGCCTGATCTATGCAGACAACGATCTTTTGTATGTGAACATCAACTCCTTAAACCGTATCTCCAAATATTCCGGCAAAGAGGGTACTGTTCCCAAAATGAATAAACTGGGTACCGACGCTTGGGACAAACTCAAAAAGACAACCAAGAAAAAAGTTAAGGATATTGCGCGCGACCTGATCATGCTTTATGCCAAACGAAAGGCCCAGCATGGAAATGCGTTCTCACCGGATAGCTACTTACAGAATGAACTGGAGGCCTCCTTTATCTATGAGGATACACCCGATCAGGAAAAGGCTACTGCCGATGTAAAAAAAGATATGGAATCGCCGCATCCGATGGACCGATTGATCTGTGGGGATGTTGGCTTCGGAAAAACGGAGGTTGCCATCCGTGCAGCCTTCAAAGCTGTCGCAGACAGTAAACAAGTTGCTGTCCTGGTACCGACGACCATTCTTGCATTACAACACTTCCGGACATTTTCGGAGCGCCTAAAGGGCCTTCCATGCACGATCGACTATATTAATCGTTTCAAAACGAGCAAACAGATCAAAGATACCTTAGCCAGGCTCGCTGAAGGAAAAATAGACATTATCATTGGTACCCATCGCCTTGTTAGCAAAGATGTCAAGTTCAAAGATCTTGGTCTAATGATTATCGATGAGGAACAAAAGTTTGGGGTTGCAGTAAAGGAAAAATTGAAGGTCATGCGTGCGAATGTAGACTCACTGACATTGACAGCAACGCCAATTCCAAGAACATTGCACTTTTCATTAATGGGGGCCCGCGATCTGAGTATCATCTCGACTCCCCCACCCAACCGCCAGCCTGTACAGACCGAACTCCACGTTTTCAATGAAACACTGATCGGAGAGGCCGTCAGTTACGAACTTGATCGTGGTGGACAGGTATTCTTTATCCATAATCGTGTCGCAGATCTTCCGCAGCTGGGCAATTTGATTCGCAAGCTGGTTCCAGGAGCACGGGTCGGTGTTGCACATGGCCAATTGGAGGGTGATGAACTCGAGGATGTGATGCTTAAGTTTATCAATCACGATTTCGATGTCTTAATCGCAACAACAATTATTGAAGCGGGTCTTGATATTCCAAACGCGAATACGATTATTATTAATCATGCACATATGTTCGGACTGAGTGACCTGCACCAAATGCGGGGCCGGGTCGGTCGCTCTAATAAAAAGGCCTTCTGTTATCTACTGAGTCCGCCATTGTCGACTTTAACTTCGGAGGCCTATAAACGACTTTCTGCGATAGAAGAATTCTCTGAACTCGGCTCTGGATTTAATGTTGCCATGCGCGATTTGGATATACGTGGCTCGGGCAACCTATTAGGTGGCGAACAGTCAGGATTTATTGCAGAGATCGGTTTCGAGATGTATCATAAAATCTTGGACGAAGCTATTCAGGAACTGAAAGAGGATGAGTTCTCAGCAGTATTCGCTGATGAGAAAGAACGAAAATATGTGTCCTTTACACAGATTGACACCGACCTCGAGGTATTGATCCCGGATGAATATGTAACCAATATCACTGAACGATATAATCTGTATACGGAACTCTCTAAATTGGAAAACGAGCAGCAATTGGCAGCATTTGAAAAAGAACTTGAAGATCGCTTTGGCCCTATCCCACGAGAAGTATTTGAATTATTCAATACACTCCGTTTACAGTGGTTTGGCAAAACGATCGGATTCGAAAAAATAGCGTATAAAAAGCATACACTGAAAGGTTATTTTGTCAATAACCCCAAGTCGAGCTACTTTGAATCTGATCAATTCGGCCGAGTACTGTCCTTTGTACAAAGCCATCCGGAGATCAGCAACCTCAAAGAAGTCAAAGGCCAGCTTCGTTTAGCATTAAACAATGTGAATACCATTGGGTATGCATTGAGCCTGCTAAGAGAAATGTTGTAAGATATATTGATGCATCCGATATAAATAAAATCTACATATTGAGTAGATTTTATTTATATTTGATATACAAGACAAACCTTCTTCGAGCTGTTAGCACCAAGAGTGCTTTCAAACGAGCTAAGGGTTCCTTACGATCAAAGATTCGACAAGATCGAGTTATGGATTCTTAAGGCGATACAAGCATCAATCAATATTATTAGTATGGCTACCAATACAGAAACGATACTCGTCCATGAAGGACAGCAATTCAACCAAACATCTGCAGTAACTACTCCAATCTATCAGACATCCACATACATTGCAGATCCTGACGCAACGGAATACATCAAGGCTGCTACCGAACCGAAACACCCTTATTTTTATCATCGCCATGGCAACCCAACGAATAGCCAAGTAGCGTCCATCCTAGCAAAATTGGAAAAAACGGAGGATGCACTTGTATTTGCAACAGGTATGGCAGCGATCAGTACAGCCATATTGGCCATCGTTAAATCGGGCGATCATATTGTCGCCCAACATGCACATTATTCCGGAACAGCTATTTTCTTTAAAGAGTTCCTAACGGATTATGGCATCACGGTTACGGCTGTGGATCAAACAGATGTTTCAGCTTTTGAAAAGGCTATTCAAACAAATACCAAACTGATTTATATTGAGACTCCATCGAATCCAAACCTCAACATTAGCGATTTAAAAGCACTCGGAGAGCTTGCCAGAAAACATGGAATCCAGAGTATGGTCGATAATACATTTGCCTCCCCTATCAATCAAACACCGACAGATTTTGGAATAGACGTCGTTGTCCACAGCGCCACGAAATATTTGGGCGGACACAGCGACCTCACTGCGGGTATCGTCTGCGGTACACAGGACTATATCGCCAGCGTATGGAAACGATCCGTCGCTTTGGGAGCATCACTTGCACCGCTTGATTCCTGGTTACTATTACGGGGATTGAAAACATTAAGTCTACGGGTCAAACAGATCAATACAAATGCGCTGAAGCTGGCCGAATTTCTGGATCAACATCCAAAAATAAAAAAAGTCAGTTATCCTGGATTACCCAATCACCCACAACATGAGCTCGCGGCCCAACAAATGAACGGTTTCTCCGGTATGCTTTGCATCGATGTCAATGGTAAAGATGAAGAAGAGGCATTTTTAAATGCACAGAAACTCATCAATGGGCTGCATATATTTATCAACGCGGCCAGTTTGGGAGGGGTCGAATCGCTTATTGTACACCCCGCAAGTATGTGGGGCGGTCATCATACGAAGAAACAGAAAGAAGCTTCCGGAATCACGCTAGGCATGTTGCGCATCTCTGTTGGAATCGAACATGCCGACGATCTAATCGCCGACTTAAAACAGGCATTAGACCTGCTTAACTAGGACTTGTGTAGTAAGTCGTTATCAAAAAAGACAAAAAATAAGGGGAATAGCATGAACATGCTATTCCCCTTACTGTACCTACTTTTTTATCACAGTACGCGGGTACCATCGGCAATCCTGACCTGAATAACCGAAAGTTCTTTATCAAATTTCTGTTTGTATTCTTTTTCGAGTGTTGGCAAAATTGAAGGTAATACACCTTCTTTGACGATATTGATTGTACAGCCACCGAAACCGCCCCCCATCATTCGGGCACCGATCACCTCAGGAAATTGTTTGACGTAATCCACTAAATAATCCAGTTCCGGACAACTGACTTCATACACTTTACTTAATCCCTCATGGCTCTGAAAAATATACTGTCCAAGCTGAACAACATCTCCTGACCGTAGTGCATCACAAGATTTCTCTACGCGTTCATTCTCACGGACCACAAAGCTAGCTTTCGCATAAATATCGGCATCTTTATCTTTCACCAATTCATCAAGCATCGCTATGCTTACATCACGCAGGTTCTTGACTTCCGGGTATTTTTCCTGTACCCATGCAGACGCCTGTTCGCATTGTTCACGACGTGTATTGTAAGCTGTAGAAGCTAATGAGTGTTTTACGTTTGTATTCAATAACACAACTTCATAACCCTTAAGATCAAGCGGAACATACTCAAATCCTAAAGTACGGCAATCCAGTTTGATGACATTTTTCTCTTTACCAAAGGCTGATGCAAACTGATCCATGATACCACACATCACACCAGCGTAGGTATGTTCAGCTTTTTGTGCAATCTGTGGAATATCAAGTCGCTCTACATGTAGCTCAAAAAGCTCGCTGAGCGCCAAGGTAACGGCACATTCAACGGCCGCTGAAGACGATAATCCGGCCCCCAGTGGCACATCGCCATCGATATAAAGGTTGAATCCACCTAGCGTTGCCCCACGTTTCTGATACTGATCAACTACCCCAAGAATATAGTTTGGCCAATGTTTTTCTGAGATTGCAATATCTGCTAGTTTTACCTCATGACGTTCTTTATAATCTTCCGCATAAAGCACAATGTTATCATCCGATCGCTTACTTACAGCAACGTATATTGCTTTGTCAATTGCAGCAGGCAATACAAATCCATCGTTATAATCCGTATGTTCTCCAATAATATTAATCCGTCCGGGGGAAGTAACGACAAGAGGTTCCTCCTGGTAGAGTTCTTTAAATTTGTTTACAATTGTATCTTTTGTTATCATCTTATTTAGCTTTATAATGTACTGTCGAACAATTTCGCAACTGTTCTGCGGCAACTTCCGGTGTGATATCACGTTGTGGATTTGCTAGCATCTCATAACCTACCATAAACTTTTTAACGGTAGCAGAACGTAACAGTGGTGGATAGAAGTGCATATGCCAATGCCACTCTGGGTGATCACCATCATTTACCGGGGCCTGATGCATTCCTGCAGAATAGGGGAAGGATGTTTTGAAGAGATTGTCATAACGCGTTGTCAGTAACTTGAGGATAGCGGCAAAATCCGTCTTTTCCTTCTCGTCAAACCCGGCAATGTTCTGGATAGATCGTTTGCTGACAATCATCGTTTCGTAAGGCCATGCGGCCCAAAAAGGAACTAGAGAAACAAAAGAATCATTTTCGTCAATAATGCGCTCCTCTTTTCTCAACTCCGCTTTAACATAGTCTGACAGGATTGTACGTTGATATTTATTGAAATATTGCTGTTGCTGAACGCATTCTTTTTGGATTTCTACTGGCAAATGATTTTGTGACCAGATCTGTCCATGGGGATGTGGATTACTACAGCCCATGATCGCACCTTTATTTTCGAAAATCTGAATGTATTTGATCCAGTCAACCTTGGACAGTTCAACAAATTCCTTCTGCCAAAGATCAATCACTGATTTGATTGCGGCCTGATCCATTTCGGGTAGTGTAAGATCGTGGCGTGGAGTGAATGCAATTACCTTACAGATCCCTCTTTCGGTCTCTGCGACAAATAATTCATCTTCATTAAATTCTTGCTGGCTTGTATCTTTTAATAAAGCAGAGAAATCGTTCACGAAGACAAAACTTTCTTTATAATCTGGATTGATATCACCGTCTGCTCGTTTATTTGTCGGACACAAATAGCATTGTGGATCATATTCGGGTCTATTATCCCCGGGAAGATCCTCCACTTGCCCTTGCCATGGTCTTTTACTACGATGCGGAGACACAAGTACTTTTTCCCCGGTAAGAATATTAACACGTGTGTGGGGAGAGTCCCCAAAGTTTAAAGTTGATTGCATGTTTTGTATAACTGGTGTACAGAATACACAATTATAGCTATATTAACTCAAAAGTCAAAGGGGATTTTTTAGGCTTTAAACTTTGGGTCTTGCGCTTTTAGCAATTCGAATATGGTAATTTCAGGCAGAATTCCAACGCGTCCTGGATAACCCAAAAAACCATAGCCGACATTCACATATAATCGTTTGTTCTGTTGTTCACGATATAGCCCTGCCCATTCCTTATAGATATATTGTACTGGACTCCATTGCAACATCTCGGATCTTACGCCAAATTGCATACCGTGTGTATGTCCGGCAAACATCACATCCACGTCAGTATCCAATACCTGAGCCCGCCAATGCGACGGGTCGTGAGATAACAGCAACTTAACAGGCTGCTCTTCGGTACCCATTAACGCTTTCTTGATATCACCATGTTTCGGAAAACGGCCTGTCCCCCAATTCTGAACCCCGACAATACAAAGCTCTTCACCGTCAACCTTAATCTTACGATTTTCATCCATTAACAGATCCCAGCCCATGATTTTATGAACATCAATCACATCCTTGAGGTTCTTGCGTTTTGCAGGAGAATCTTCTTTACCATAATAATAGTCACCATAGTCGTGGTTACCTAATGTAGAAAACACACCTAAATCAGATTTCACACGAGCAAAAATATCTTGATAGCCGCGCATTTCAGAAGCTTGGGCATTCACAATATCACCGGTAAAAAAAGTCACATCAGCTTTTTCCTTTAAAAGCATATCAATACCACCGTTGACAGCTTTTTTATTGTAGAAAGATCCCGAGTGCACATCTGAAATCTGCGCGATGGTCATTCCATGGAATGCTTTAGGCAAATTTGGCAAATACAACGGTACTCTCCTTACACGATAGTCATAGGCTCCTGAAATAATACCCCAGCTCAATGGTATCAAGGGTGAGGCACCAACTAAAATACCAGCTTTGGTCAAAAACTCGGATCGGCTAATCCCTTTCACCGGATTCTCCGGTAAAGGGTCTCCGGCATCTTCAACTAAATCCTCAATAGATCTCTTTTTTGTAAATAGCCGTTTTAACCACACACCACCGCGTCGGATATCATCAATCAACAAAATCAAAAAGAAAAATATCTTTGATGCGGCAGTCAGAAAAAAGGCGACTAAAATAACCGACCGTACGATTAAAGGAATACTATATTGTGCTGAGATAAAAACTCCCAATAGCAGTAAAACAGAATAAGACCACCAGAGGATGGAAAATACTCTTGTTTTGGGAAATTTGATCTTCGTTGCGCGGAGGGCAAAGAAAATATAAAAATCCAATATGAGTAATACACACGCGTTTACGAACAACATCATTTACCTATTTTAGTTTTTGGCATTGAGTGCCAATTGTTTTAAAGACTCGATCCATTTGGGATCATCATTAAGACTTTCTACCAAACAAACCTCTTCTCCACCTAAGTGCTTAAATTCATTAGCATATTCCACGCCAATTTCATCAATGGTCTCGATACAATCCGCTACAAAAGCAGGACTGAAAATTAATAACTTCTTATAACCTTTCGCGGCAAGGTCGTGCAACAAATCCGAGGTATACGGCTGTATCCAGGGCTCTTTACCTAACCGGGATTGAAAGCAAAGCGAATATTGTTCTTTTTTTAAACCAAGCTTTGCAGCTATCGTCCGTGTAGTTGCATAACATTGCGAGAGATAGCAGTATGAATTGGCTGTCGTTTTACAGGAATCACAGCCTGCTTCGGGACATTTAAGTTGACCTGTCGGATCCACTTTGCCTAGCTGCCGCACAGGAAGGCCATGATAACTAAAAACAAAATGGTCAAAGCTTTCCAAATCGTGCCTGCGGGCATGATCTGCATAAGTTTCTGCCATCAAATCGTCAGTACAGAAATTGCTTACGAAACTGATTTCCGGTAGATAATTCCATTTGCGGATTAGCTCCATGACACGATCAATAACCGAGCCCGATGTTGCTGAAGCGTACTGTGGAAATAAAGGGATTACGCGAATGGACTCCAAAAATAGACCTTCCATATTTTTCAATGCAGCCTCAATCGATGGGTTTTGGTAACGCATCGCTAATTCGACATGGTATTCTTCCCCCAATGCTTCTTGAAGCAGATCACGTTGCAAAATACTGTAATGCATCAAAGGTGATCCCGTTTCTTTATCCCAGATCGTTTCGTATACTTTTGCAGATTTGGGAGCACGGGTACGTGCAATGATTCCCTTTACCAATAAGGTTCGTTGAAAATAAGGAATATCAATGACGCGTGGATCCATTAAGAACTCCGTTAAATACTTTTTTACATCTGGAGTAGTGGGACTATCAGGTGTACCCAATTGTACTAAAAGAATACCTTTTTTGCCTTTATTGCTCATAGCTTACAAAGCTACGCAAAAAAGAATGCACTCGGGATCTAAACCGCGGAATTATGAAATATCTGTGACGGGTAATTGTGCTTATAATGCTTCTAAACTTGCTTTTACGTCTTTCATCAACCACATTGGCGTAGAAGTAGCGCCACAGATACCAATACGATCGTTTTCAGCAAAGACCGAAGCATCTAATTCTGCTGGATCAGAAATAAAATAACTAGCGGGATTGGCGTTTTGACAAACTTCAAACAGCACCTTTCCATTGGAGGATTTCTTGCCCGATACAAAGACGATTTTATCGTATTGTCTGGCAAAAGCGCCAAGATCTTCGTATCGATTGGAAACTTGTCGACAGATGGTATCATTGGCCTTTACTTCATACCCGCGCTTGATCAGTTCATCTTTGATCGCATAAAATTTATCTACACTTTTTGTTGTTTGGCTATATAGCGTAAATGAGGCGGGCAATTCGACCTGATCCAATTCGGTAATATCCTGAAAAACTAAGGCTTCATTATTTGTCTGCCCCTGCAAACCGATCACTTCAGCATGTCCATGCTTACCAAAGATTAGAATTTTCTCCTCTTGATCGAACGATGTTTTTATACGGTTCTGCAGTTTGAGCACCACTGGACAAGAAGCATCTATCAAGGTTATGTTGTTTTCCAAAGCAACACGATAAGTCTCTGGGGCTTCACCGTGGGCACGGATCAATACCTTTTCATTGCTTAACGTTGGCAGAGCGGCATGATCGATAATACGTAAGCCTTTTGCTTTCAATCGAGCAACTTCCTCATCATTATGAACAATATCTCCCAAACAATAAAGATATCCCTCTTCTTCCAAGATCTCCTCCGCCATATCAATAGCGTATACCACTCCAAAGCAAAAGCCTGAATCTTTATCGATGTCTACTGTTAGATTTAATGCCATAATATCACAAAGTTACATATTCGTATTGAACTTAGATCAATTGTTTTTTTACTTTTCTATAAACGGCCGGATACAAAGTCTTGTTACATATCTAGAAAAAACAGCTGATTAGGAGCATGCGAAACGTCTATTTCAATATAAATATATTTTCGAGGCGTATAAGATTTAGCGATAAGGGTTGCATCAGCCAGTTGGCTTATCAATAATTGTGTCTATATGAAGCGTAATGATATTGCATATGAAAAGCAATTTATCTAATTTTGCAAAAAAATTAAAATAATGGCAACTAACAGAACTTTTACGATGATCAAACCTGACGCAGTAGCGAACGGTCACATCGGTGCAATCTTAAACGATATCATTGCTGGTGGTTTTAAAATCATTGCAATGAAATACATCCAACTTTCTCAAGAGACAGCTGGTGCATTCTATGCAGTACACAAAGAGCGTCCTTTCTATGGTGAGTTGGTAAAATTTATGACTTCAGGTCCTATCGTTGCTGCAATCTTGGAAAAAGATAATGCTGTTGAAGATTTCCGTACATTGATCGGCGCGACTAATCCCGCTGATGCAGCTGAAGGTACAATCCGTAACAAATATGCTAAATCTATTGACGCAAACGCTATCCATGGATCGGATTCAGATGAGAATGCTGCTATCGAAGGAAACTTCTTCTTCTCTCAATTTGAAAGATTCTAGTCGTTAGAAACAACATAAAAAAAGCGCTTTACAAATTGTAAAGCGCTTTTTTTATGCGACCTCTCCCCCAAGTAAAATATACCCCCTATCGGTTCACCGAACCGCCGGCCCTAACGACAGCACGAAGGAGTATGTTAAAAGTTTCTTTGACCTAGATATTCATCCTCCTTGGCGGTCATCTTGGCTTTATCTGCCGGCTTTTTATCCGGATAGCCGCACAGGTGCATTACACCATGAATGATAACCCGATGAAGCTCGTCACGCACATCAACCTTAAATTTCTCAGCATTCTCCTGAATACGTTCCACGCTGATAAAAATATCACCAGCAATGGTGTCATCATATTCGGAAGAATCAAAGGTAACGATATCAGTATAGGTATCGTGATTTAAATACTGCTTATTGATTTCTAGTAAGTAAGCATCCGAGCAAAGGATAAAGCTCAATTCGCCCACACGTTTAAATCCTTCGGATTTGATGGCATCAGCAATCCATTGACGAATCTTTCCCTTTTCTTTTAATTTGAAATCCGTATCCTCGGTAAAAAATAATATGCTCTTCATCCTTCTATTTTTTATTCATTTTTGTTTGACTTATCAGTCGTTGTGTATCTAAAAATTACGGCTATCCATATAGCTTTGCAAAATGATCGTTGCAGACACGGTATCAATCAGTCCTTTTTGTTGACGGTCCTTCTTTTTTTTTCCACTTTGTGCAATCGCTGCAGAAGCCATTTTAGAAGTAAAACGCTCATCTATTTCGGCGACAGCAATCGTGGGGTAAGTTTTCTTCAGTTTCCGAATAAAACCGACAACATGCTGTGCGGATTCAGAGTCTGTCCCATCCAGCTGCCGTGGCTTGCCTACAACAAAGGTTTCCACCTGTTCTGTCTGTAAATAATCAGCTAAGTATGTCCAGATATCCTGCGGATGTACTGTCGTCAATGCTGTAGCGATAATTTGCATTGGATCGGTCACCGCAACCCCTATTCGTTTTGTACCGTAATCAAAGGCCATCAATCTCATGGATATATATTTTTCACAAAAATACAAAGTAGTACTGAGTATTACACAGGAAGATTTAATATTTCAATTGGACTCCGCTTTCTAACACATTCTCTTCTCGTTTTTGATCTTTTAACCAAAAAAAACTATAACTTTGATAGACTATTTCACAACGACAAGCCAACTTGCTTTTTGAGGCAATAGATCACCGAATTCGATCTGATCATAGCGGGCCAATAGAATTGCCCTATAGGCACACTGATCAAGGCAACACCAAAGGCGATGCAGCATTTGGCTGTGCGAAATCGGAAGAATAAATATTTAAACAAATGAAAAAAACACTTATTGCCAGTTTCCTTTTGGTCTTATGCTTAAATACGCATGCTCAAAGTAAATATGAGCAACAAATTACGGCTCTTCGTGAAAAAAAAGCCACTGAATTGGCGAAAGAACAATATGGTCCATTGAAATCAGATCAAGTAGCGTTTTTGGATTACTTTCCTATAGATGCGGGGTATAAAGTCAACGCCAAAATTGAAGTTTTGTTTAACGAACCGGTATTCCGGATGCCAACCTACGATGGCACAAGCAACGAGTACAAACGTTACGCCATCATAACCTTTACTCTTCATGGAAAAGAACATACGTTGAATGTCTACCAGAGTGTCGCATTATTTCAAAATCCTGCATACAAAAACCATTTATTTTTACCATTTTTAGATTTAACAAATGGTCAGGAAAGCTATAGTGGGGGCAGGTATATTGATTTATCTACAGACGACATTAAAGGAAACAATGTTGAGATAGACTTTAACAAAGCCTATAATCCGTATTGCGCTTATAGCAATGGCTACCGTTGCCCAGTCCCACCAGTTGAGAACAATTTAGAAACAAAAATTATGACCGGAGAAAAAGCATTTCATAAGTCAAAGAATGAAAGACCAGTCAACCTTAATGCAGGACAGGAGTTCAGTGCTACCGACAAGAAAATCATTTTATCAGGAGATGAAAATGCAATTCTTCGCGTATTGCAAACAACAGACGATAAAGATCTGAAAGTTTTAAAAGCTACAAGCAGTGATGTCAAATACAACGACCCATTGATTGAGTCACTTTCCAAAAGAATGTTCGCAACTGTACGTGATCCCAATCACCCCGGTGTAGGCATCGCAGCGCCACAAATCGGTATAAATAAAAATCTAATCTGGGTACAGCGATTTGACAAACCAGATCAACCATTTGAATTTTATGTAAATCCTAAAATTCTATGGCGCTCCAAACTGAAACGTAAAGGCGCCGAAGGCTGTCTTTCTATCCCTAATCGTAAAGAGGATGTATTACGGAGTTATGCTATCCGCTTACAATACATCAATAAAGAAGGTAAAGTTATCGAAGAAAATATCGAGGGTTTTACTGCGGTTATTTTTCAGCACGAAACGGATCATCTTTTTGGCATTCTATTTCCAGATCGGCTGGAAGAGCAAAGCAAAGAAGCCTATGCGCCGTTGAATGACAAGATAGAATTTTCTATCCAACCCACAACGTTGACACCATGATTTCTAGCCCCTGTATAAAGGGTCAAATCATAAGTGTATAAATTGTGATTTGATGATAGGACAAAAAGAGCCCCCATGAACGAATTCGTGGGGGCTCAATATTTATTATGGAATCTACTTGAGTTAGATCAATCCTTTTTCGGCCAATAACTCCGCTACCTGAACTGCATTTGTTGCAGCGCCTTTACGTAAGTTATCTGCTACTACCCACATGTTAAGGGTATTTGGTTGAGATTCATCACGACGGATACGTCCTACAAAAACCTCATCTCTGCCGTGCGCATCCTTTGGCATTGGATATTGTAGTGACGCAGGGTCATCAACAACAATACAGCCACTTTGCGCCGCTAAAGCTGCACGTACATCATTCAAATCAAAGTCATTTTCAAATTCAATATTCAATGATTCAGAGTGTCCTCCCATAACCGGAATACGCACTGTCGTTGCAGTTACTTTAATAGAGTCATCACGCATGATTTTATTTGTTTCCAAAATCATCTTCATTTCCTCTTTCGTGTATCCATTTTCTTGGAAAACATCAATATGCGGAATAACGTTCAAATCAATCTGATAAGGATAAGCTTTTTCACCATCTTTTCCAGCACGCTCATCCATTAACTGGTTAACGGCCTTAACACCAGTACCTGTTACAGATTGGTAGGTAGAAACTACAACCCGTTTGATTTTATATTTATCATGTAATGGCTTTAAAGCCACCACCATTTGTATGGTTGAACAATTCGGGTTTGCAATAATTTTGTCTTCAGCAGATAACACATCGCCATTTACTTCTGGAACAACCAACTTTTTCGTTGGGTCCATACGCCATGCCGAAGAATTGTCGATCACTGTAATTCCAGCTTCAGCAAATTTAGGTGCGAATTCTTTAGAGGTATCACCACCAGCAGAAAATAACGCAACATCAGGTTTCAAAGCAATAGCCTCAGATGGTGTAACCACCTTATACTTCTTTCCCTTGAATTCAATTTCCTTACCCTTACTACGCTCTGAAGCTACTGGAATTAATTCTGTTACTGGGAAATTTCGCGCCGCCAACACGGTTAGCATCTCAGTACCTACAAGGCCTGTTGCGCCGACTACTGCCACTTTCATTTTTGTCTGTGTTTAAATTGTGTATATAAAATTGTTATTTGATTTTGTTTTTAGTTGATTCTCGAAGAATGAATTCTTCAAATTTAAAAAATATTCCCTAATTCCACTATTAAAATAATAAAATATTACTCCCTCTGCTAAAAATATCATAACATTAAGAATTTTTCCTCCATAATTGCTAAAAAAGGAATCCGTGCATCCCATAACTATTGCTAAAAATCAGGATTAAAAGTAATTCAAAAAAAATAAAAATTTTCGCTGCTTATTCAAAAAAAAAGAACAAACGATTGAAACAGTTTAAAATCTCATAAAAACAGTCCCAAGAGTCTAAAAATTAGCATTTTTTCCCTACTTCCTAAAAGGCCACAAAGTTGATAGATACTGAAAAGCCTTTATATTTGCATCATAAACCGCCATGGTTGAAATTTCATTTTTCATTACATGATGAAACGTAAATTATGTCAGGCTAGATCCTATTATATCGATAGGAAGAAACGAGCGAAGCGATTCATTTATATTCTTGAGTATAGATCCTCAATATAGTGAAAGCGGGAGCTTCATAAAATAAAACTTACAAATGAAAGAAAGCATTATTATCATTGGTGCAAATGGCCAGATCGGCACAGAATTAGCTATTGCCTTGCGCAAAAAATTTGGTGCAGAGAATGTTGTAACCACTGACATTAGAGAACCGCAGATTAAAAGCCCTGACGAGAATTTCGAAATCGCTAATGTTCTTGACAAAAGTGGACTCGAGACATTATTTCAGAAATACAAACCTACTCAAGTCTATCTACTAGCTGCCATGCTTTCGGCTACAGGTGAGAAATACCCTGAAAAGGCTTGGGAACTGAATATGAATGGTTTATTGAATGTTCTTGATCTAGCCGTGAACTATAAAGTCTCCAAGATATTCTGGCCAAGCTCAATCGCTGTTTTTGGGCCACACTCTCCGAAAACAAATACCGAACAATATTGCGTAATGGATCCCAACACGATTTATGGCATCAGCAAACTTGCAGGTGAGCGTCTCATCGAATGGTATCAAGAACACCGTGGCCTGGATATTCGTAGTGTCCGTTATCCGGGTATCATTTCCTGGAAAACTGAACCAGGAGGTGGAACGACAGATTATGCAGTCGATATTTTTTATGAAGCATTGAAAACCGGGACATACGCCTGTTTCTTATCTGAAAACACAGCATTACCCATGTTATATATGGAGGATGCCATCCGTGGTACACTCGAATTAATGGATGCACCGAAAGAAAGCTTAAGCATTCGCCACAGTTATAACCTTGGTGGTATTACATTTACTCCAAAAGAACTTGCACAAGAAATTAAAAAAATTCTTCCTAATTTTGCAATCTCTTACATCGAGAACGATCCAAGACAACAGATTGCTGATTCATGGCCTGCTAGTCTAGATGATTCTTATGCAAGAAAAGACTGGAACTGGACGCCGGAATTTGACATCCAGAAGATGACAGTCGACATGATTGAAAATCTTAAAAACAAAATATAACAATGGGAAGAGCTTTCGAATTCAGAAAAGAGCGGAAATTCAAACGCTGGGCCAAAATGGCCGTTCAATTTACACGTTTAGGTAAAGAAATCGCCATGGCGGTTAAAGAAAGCGGCCCTCACCCTGAAACTAACTCGAGACTTCGTACAGCAATACACAATGCCAAGGCAGTAAATATGCCCAAGGATCGTATCGAAGCCGCAATCAAACGTGCTTCAGAAAAAGATTCAAAAGGTTACGAAGAGTATGTATACGAAGGCTATGGCCCGCATGGTGTACCTGTTTTAATTGAAACTGCAACAGATAACACCAACCGCACCGTAGGAAACATCCGTAGCTATTTTACAAAAGCAGGTGGTTCATTGGGGAAAACAGGATCGTTGGATTTTATTTTCAATCGTAAATCCATTTTCCGTTTTGCTGCAACAGACGAACTGGACCTAGAAGAGCTTGAATTAGAGTTGATCGATGGAGGCTTGGAAGAATTGTATGTAGAAGCTGATGAAGAAGGCAATGATATTGCTGTCGTTCAAACTTCCTTCGAAGACTTTGGTAACATGCAAAAATTACTTGAAGAAAAGGGAATTGAAGTAACATCTGCGAAATTGGAACGTATCGCTTTATCGCATTCAGATATTACAGAAGAACAAGCTGCTGATGTGTTGAAGATGATCGATAAAATCGAAGAAGATGACGATGTTCAAGCAGTTTACCATAACATGGCTTAAGCTATTGAACCTATAAAACAATAAAAAAGAGCGCTAGTCGCTCTTTTTTAATTTAGGCCTCCCAGCTGCGTCAGAAAAATTACTACATTTGTAATAGACTATATTAAACTCATAACAGGATGACTTTTGAAGAATTTTTCATAAAAAAGAAAATTGATTTAAAAGCTTTACAAGCTGCAGATGGACCTTTATTTGAAGAGTTCAAAGCACATTATTCTGCTATGGGGGAAAAGAGTTTTGACCACAGTAAAAAGTTTTGGTTCAACAAGCTCCGAAAAAGTTTCCATCTAGCAGAGGAGGAAACTGTTATTGCAAAACCTATTGTAAAGCAGGTTATCGCTGATACAGCATCCGAGACCTCCAGTATTCATACTGCAAAACCAGCAGGCTTTAAACCGCGATTCAAGGCACCACCTATAGCCGGAGAAGATGAAGTCAAGGAAACATCCAAAAAGGAAATAACTGATTCAGCTGGATCCACTCCTGATTCAATACCGACAGGCTTCAAACCGAGGTTCAAAGCAGGAATCACCAAAGCTCCTGATGCAGCGGCAAGCACATCTGCATCCGAAGAAACGACCGACGAGGCAATAACATCCGCTCCAAAACCCACAGGCTTCAAACCAAGGTTCAAAGCTGGAGTTACCAAAACGGAAACTTCTGAACAGGCACAGCTACATGATACGAAAGACGAAATTAAGTTAGATACCAACGTAAAGGCTGAACCTGAAAACAACAGCACAGAAACACAGGAACCCGCTGCCAGTAAACCGACAGGATTCAAACCGAGATTCAAAGCTGGGGTAACCAAAGCTCCTGACGCAGCTGCAAGCACATCTGTATCCGAAGAAACGACCGACGAGACAACAAACTCCGCTCCAAAACCGACAGGCTTCAAACCAAGGTTCAAAGCCGGAGTTACCAAAACGGAAACTTCTGAACAGGCACAGCTGCCAGATACGAAAGACGAAATTAAGTTAGATAACAGCGTAAAAGCTGAACCTGAAAACAGCAGCACAGAAACACAGGAATCCGCTGCCAGTAAACCCACAGGCTTCAAACCGAGGTTCAAAGCTGGAGTAACCAAAATGGAAACGTCTGAACAGACACAGCTGCCCGATACGAAAGACGAAATTAAGCTAGATAACAGCGTAAAGGCCGAACCTGAAAACAGCAGCACAGAAACACAGGAACCAGCTGCCAGTAAACCTATGGGCTTCAAACCGAGGTTCAAAGCTGGCATAACAAAAATTGACAAAAAGGAAGAATAATTTTCACTACATTTAGACTGATTTTTTTAATTATTTTTAAATTCCGATTAAAAACCAAAGACCAATGTTAAAGGAAGAAAGACAAGCATTCATTATACATCAGATTAACCTACATAACAAAGTTTTATCGTCAGATCTAAGTGTTCAACTGAATGTGTCTGAAGATACAATTAGACGTGACTTAAACGAACTCGCCGAGAATGGAAAAGTTCTAAAAGTCTATGGTGGGGCATTATCAAAATCTTTTCAATTCCCTTTTCAGGATGGAAACGTATATGCCAAGGAGGCAAAAAAAGAAATTGCCAAGAAAGCAAGCACTTTAATCTCCAATGGAATGACTGTTTTAGTCGGAGGCGGGACAACCTTAATTGAATTAGCGAGAACAATACCCGATCATCTTCAGTGTACATTTTTCACTATAAGTCCGTTAGTTGCACTGGAATTGGCTGAAAAGCCAAATCTTGAAGTCATTTTAGTTGGCGGAAAACTTTCACGCAATACAAACATTGTTTCCGGAGCCCAAGTCGCTAATGAATTGGCAGATCTTAAAGTCGATCTTTGTTTGTTGGGAACAAATTCTCTTTCAGTAGAAGATGGGGTGACCGATTCAGACTGGGAGGTGGTACAAATCAAACGTGCGATGATTAAATGCTCAAAAAAAGTGGCTATTTTAAGTATTGCTGAGAAACTAAATTCAGTTCAAAAAATGAAAGTTGTGCCGTTACGTGATATTTCTTATTTGATTACCGATGTCAATCCAACTGATGTTTCCCTAAAAGAATTTGCGAATACAATTGCAATACTTTAATATTGCCGCTCATTTAATTTAGCATGTCATCGCAAACGAAAAATGACTCTTTAAAATCAAAAACAACAAAAGGACTGCTATGGGGTGGTATGGCCAGTATCATCCAGCAGTTTTTGGGCTTCGGCTTCGGCATCCTACTAAACCGTAAGCTAACAGCAGAAGATTATGGTTTAGTAGCTATGATCACCATCTTTTCTGTTCTCGCCTCTGCTTTTCAAGAAAGTGGATTTGTGTATGGAATTGTCAATAAAAAAGAAGTCGAACATAAAGATTATAACGCGGTATTCTGGACAAGTGTAGGAATTGGAACATTTATTTATATTGTTTTATTTTTTGCGGCTCCGTTTATCGCCTTATACTATAATCAACCAGTACTTGTAGAACTTAGTAGATTTACCTTTTTATCCTTTTGGCTAGGTAGCTTTGGTATTGCGCACAATGCTTACCTCTTCCGCAATTTAAAAATCAAAGAAAGAGTCATCACAGGCACCTTTGCGCTTATTGCATCAAATATAGTCGGGGTTTATTTAGCCTATAAGGACTACGCCTATTGGGCATACGCGATCCAAATTGTCTCCTATAGTGGTTTCAATATGCTCGGATTCTGGTATTTTTCCAAATTCAGGCCTACTTTCCAGTTCGATTTCCGACCTATTCGCGACATTTTAGGATTTAGCAGTAAAATACTAGTCACCAATATTTTCATCAACATCAACAAAAATATATATGCCGCGATCTTAGGCCGGCATTATACCGCTGAAGAACTGGGATATACCGTGAATCCTAATCGTTGGAGCATCATGGCCCAAAATATATTGACCAACATGGTCAATAATGTGACACAGCCCATTTTAAAGGAAATAGAAGATGATAAGGATAGACAAGTTCGGGTTTTTCGAAAACTAATTTCCTTTACAGCCTTTTTAGCCTTTCCGATATTATTTGGTTTAACAACTGTAGCACAAGATTTCATTACTATTGCGATCACCGATAAATGGGCACAAAGTGCCATATTTCTTCAAATATTTTGTATTGGCGCCGCATTTGATTCTGTAAGCAATGTTTTTTCCAACCTCATCATTAGCAAGGGAAAACCTGAAGTTTATATGCGGAATATCATCGTGTTTGGTCTGCTCCAAATCGCTATTCTATTCTTCGGCAAATCATTAGGTCTTGAACTGCTCATTGGATTAACCTCGGCATTAAATGCCCTCTGGATATTCGTTTGGTATGCTTCCGCTAAACCTTATATGAATTATTCATTTCGTTATCTTCTGGCAGATATTTTTGCTTATGCATTATTGGCAGCTGCCAGTTGTATTACAGCTCATTATGCCACCGCATCTATCGCCAACCTCTATCTTCGGTTTGCAAGTACAATTGGAGTGGCCGTATGCGCATATATCATTATCAATAGAATCTTTAAACCCAGCATTTTGTTGGAATTATTCAACTATTTCCTAACAGTTATCCGAAAAAAATAGATGGCCAGGATTCTCACCATAATCGTCTCTTATAATTTTGAGCCTTGGATCCACAAGTGCTTACCCAGTCTATTGGATTCGAGCTACCCTACAGATATTTTAGTTGTTGACAACAATTCGGGAGACAATACCGCACAGATCATAAAAGAAACGTATCCGACAATAAGACTAATAGAAAGTTCCGAAAATCTGGGTTTTGGAAAGGCCAACAACATCGGACTTGACATTGTTTTGAAGGAAGAATATGATTATGCATTTTTGGTCAACCAGGATGCCTGGCTGGATCGGGACTGTATTGCCAACCTAGTGAAAGTAAACGCAGACAATATCGGAATTATCTCGCCTATTCACTACGATGGAACCGAAACAACACTAGACCATGGTTTTGCTGTATATACAAAAAATGCTACTATCGAAAATTCGCATCGCATTTGCTCTTTCGTCAACGCAGCATTTTGGTTTATCCCTAATCCGGTGATCAGAAAAGTCGGTGGTTTCGCGCCGATCTTTTTCCATTATGGAGAAGATAAGGATTATGCCAATCGCATCAAGTACTACGGATTAAACATCATTCTCGCCGACAGAGCCAAGGCCTATCACGATAGACAACAGCGTAAAACAGACCGAAAAGCCTTTCTGAAAAGCGAATTTGTCTATCATTTGACAGAGTATTGCAATATCAATTATACCTTTGTAAGATCTTTTTCGATGGCCATATTGGCGAGTCTGAAGAAAATGGGAGCTTCAATTTTTAAAGGTCATATTTTTGAAGCAAAAAGCTACTTAAACATTGCTTTTAGATTGCTGGGCAAATCGGGAGCAGTTTATCGTACTCGTCTAAGCAACAAAAAAGCATACAACAAAATCTATTGATAAATGAACAGTATTGCTCCAGTCATACTTTTTGTGTACAATCGTCCTGATCATACAATAAGAACACTCTCAGCTTTAGAACAGAACAAGCTTGCAGACCAGACTACGCTTTACATTTATTCGGATGCTGCAAAAAACGAAAAATCTGTTCAAGCTGTTACTGAAGTCCGAAAGATTATCAACCAGTCCTGGAACTTTAAAGAAGTTATTATTGTCGAACGAGCAGAAAATTGGGGTTTGGCAGCCAATGTGATCGACGGAGTTACAAAAGTGGTTAATGCACATGGAAAGATTATTGTTTTGGAGGACGATCTGGAAACTGCTGTATTTGCCCTAGATTATTTCAATCAAGCACTGGAGCGCTATAAAGATCAAAATCAGGTCATGGAGATCAGCGGTTATAGTTATCCACTAAAAGATTTAAATAAACTGCCTGAGACCTTCTTTTTTCGGGTCGCCAATAGTTGGGGCTGGGCAACCTGGGACCGCGCCTGGCAACATTTCAATCCGAATATTGATGAACTTGTATCGGATTTTACGGCCGAGCAGATACATCAATTCAGTATCGAGGGAAAAGAAAACTTCTGGAAACAAGTGCAGGAATTTAAGGCCGGAAAGATCAACTCTTGGGCGATACGCTGGTATGCTTCTGTATTCAAAAAAAATGGGTTAGTTTTGTATCCAAGGAATTCGATGACACAGAATATTGGCAACGACGGTTCGGGTACACATACAGCTGCGGAAGCAACTTATCGGGTTACACTAGCAGAAAGCCCTGTACAGTATTTTCCGATGGAAATTTCAGAAAACAAGCAAGCTTATGAGGCCATCAAGTATTTCTACGCACATCGGAAAGGATCTTTATTCAACCGTGGCATCCGATTCCTGAAGAAAAAAATGAATAAATTCAATACATAAAAAACATGTCTGCTCATCCTAAATTTTCGATTATAACTGTCGTTTACAACAATGTGCGTGACATAGAATACACCCTGAAATCTGTTGTCAATCAGAGCTATGATCATATAGAGTATATTGTTATTGATGGACAATCAACTGATGGGACATTGGAGATCATCCAAAAATACAGGGATAAAATCACCGTTCTACTCTCCGAAAAGGATAAGGGGATCTATGATGCAATGAATAAGGGATTAGCATTAGCAACAGGTGATTATGTTCTTTTTCTAAATTCGGGAGATGAGATCTATGATCTCAACAGCATTGAGAATCTTGCCAAACTGAGCGATGATGCCGATATTCTTTACGGCGAAACTATCCTCGTAGACGATAACCGGAATATTATCGGTGAACGGAGGCATAAAGTTCCGGCTCATTTCGACTGGAAAAGCTTTCGATATGGTATGAATATATGCCATCAGGCCATCTATATCAAACGGGAAATTGCCGAGCCATACGATCTCAATTATAAATTATGTGCTGATATTGACTGGGTTATTCGTTGTGCCAAAAAGGCTAAAAAAACAATCAATGCACAGCAATATGTAGCCCGGTATCTTGTGGGCGGGATGTCAAAACAAAGACATAAGGAATCCTTGAAAGAGCGCTTTGCTATTTTCAAGCACTACTATGGGACCATTCCCAATTTATTCAATCATGGCATCATCGCACTAAAAGCTATTTGGTACCGTCTTAATTATGGAAAACCCCAAGACTAATGTTAAATCCTGAAATTTTAACCGAGCTTGTTACAGTAAAGATGCCCTTTGGTAAATATCAGGGCTACACTTTATGTAACCTTCCTGAACCCTATCTTGTATGGTATAACCAAAAAGGCTTTCCAAAGGGAAAGCTAGGCCAGCAGTTAGCGACACTCTATGAAATAAAGCTTAATGGCTTGGAATACCTGCTCGAACCTTTAAAGAAAAGGTGACGAAGGTCATTTTATTCCACTTATTATTTTTTGTAGCTTTGCACTAAATTTATTTTTAGCATTAAACGCCGTTTGCAGCGGTATCAATGAATATCATGACACAATATCAAACTTTGCTGTACTATTGTTACAGCCCTATCGAGGATGCCGAAAAATTTGCATCAGATCACTTAGAATTTTGTAAATCTCTGGACTTAGTTGGCCGTATCATTGTCGCTGATGAGGGTCTTAATGGAACTGTTTCAGGTACTGTAGAGGCCTGTAAAAGCTATATGGATGCCATCTATGCCGATGGTCGTTTCAACAAAACAGAGTTCAAAATTGACGCTGTAGATGAACCGTCATTCATTAAAATGCATTGTCGCTATAAAGCCGAAATTGTTCACTCCGGTTTGCGTGATCCAAAAGAAATTGATCCAAACCGTCAAACCGGTGTTCACCTTGAACCGAAAGATTTCTTAGCCATGAAGGACCAAAAGGATGTGGTTGTATTGGATGTACGTTCAAATTACGAGCACAATGTTGGTCATTTTAAAAATGCTGTTACCTTAGATATTGACAATTTCCGCGAGTTCCCTGAGAAAATCAAAGAGCTTGAACAATATAAAGGAAAAAAAATATTGACATACTGCACAGGGGGTATCAAATGTGAGAAGGCATCTGCTCTTTTGTTAAAAGAAGGCTTCGAGGATGTTTATCAATTACATGGCGGAATTATCAAATACGGGAAGGAAGCTGGTGGCGAAGATTTCGAAGGCCAATGCTACGTTTTTGACAATCGTGTTACAGTTGATGTAAACTCTGTCAACCCTTCCGTGGTATCGACCTGTTTTAATTGCGGTAAGCAAACCACTAAAATGATCAACTGTGCCAACCCGACTTGTAATGAACATTTCACACAATGTGATGAGTGCGGCTGGGAGATGGATGGATGCTGTTCGGCAGCATGTAAAGAAAATCCCAATAAACGTGAATATGACGGAACAGGATATTATGTCAAGGTACCTCAACCCGTCAATATTGACAAAATCAGCAAAAGAAAACATAAAAATTTCCCACCGAAAGTATCGGTCGAAGATTAATACGAATTGGACAAAAAGAATGAGGTCGGAAGAGTAGAACTTCCGACCTCATTCTTTTAAGATCTGCGTCATCTTAGCTTAATCCCGTACTAGCTTTTTATCAGGACAAATAATAGCTTAACATAGCTTACTTCCCAAACATACCGGCTATCGAATCAAGAATATTTCCCTTCGCCTGTCCATCGTTATTTTTATCAAAAAAACTACCTGCCAATCCACCAAGCATGTCCGTAATGCTACCTCCCGCTGCTGGCTGCTCTGTTGTTTGGGGCTGTTCTTCTTGGTCACCGCCTAAAAAAGAGCCCAAAATACCGCCCAACATACCACCACCAGCATTTTGTGATGTTCCGCCACCTAGTACAGAACCGATTAGGTCACCAATCCCCCCGCCACTCGAAGCCTGCTTTTGTTGTCCTAGATACCCCATTACGATTGGAGCAAGTGTGGCCAATACTCCGGTGACCTGAGAAGAACTCAAGCCTGCTTTATCCGCAATATTCTGTGTCACGACTTCGGTATTTTGGCCAAACATATGGTTGACAATTTTATTGCCATCTTCAGCTCCATTCTGCTCCGCTCCTCCCTGTCCGAATAGATCACCAATTTTATCGAGTATCCCGCTATTGCTATGCTGATCAATAGCATTGTCAATATTTTCTGCCTGGCCTTTGTTTTTCGCATTGTAGTTCAATGCTGCAATCATCAAAGGAACTGCCGCCGCTACTATCCATTTTGCTTTAGATTCACTGACACCAGTAATTTTTGAAATAGTCTCTATCGCTTTAGAGCCTACTCCACCTGTAACTAAATCTGTTAAGTTCATAAGTCTTCGTTTATAGTTATATAATGAAGATAACAAAAATATGTTTTAGCTCTACCAATATTTAGCTAACTGCATGCCATCTATATCATAAATAAAGGGGCCGTAGCCCCTTTATTTATATCGTTTATTGTTCAATTTTCGTTGACAATTCATTTTCGATTTCACTCAGCGTCGAAGCCTTGGTCATCTCTATATTATTCTGGGATCGTGCAGATGTCCATCTCGCTAATGACGTATTATATACCCCTCCCAAACTCACAAAATAACCCACATCAGCTGTATTATATTTTAGAAAGATATTATTGGTTCCCCCCATAAAAAAAGGTTGGGACTTTAAAGATAGTGGATCGATAACATCGTAAAAATCATTATTTGTAATACGGTAACCTTTCGTTCCATCCGTCAATGCACCGCCCCCTGAGATATACATAACATCTACCGGTTTTGTTGCTTCCGTCACGGTTGTGGTATTAAATACGGCGATACCAAATGCGTTACCACTATTCGCCATAAGTCCACCGGTTTTGGTTCCTATACCATCAAAACCATCTTTTGCAACGTAATCATAATTTACGACCCATTTTGCATTAGAAATATCTGTTGAGCTTGAGCCATTGATCAATTTATATTTTCCACCTACATAGAAATACTGTCCCTTTGTAACAGTTCCAGAAGTAATATTCAGCTTATAGGTCCGCATTCCTCCGGTTGCCCAACCTTTTGCAGGAACACCTGTCGGCGTAGATGCATTGGCATTATTACTGACAATGACAGCATAGGGTGTCTTCGAGAAGTCAATATCTTCAATTGCCAGAAGCTGAATATATTCATAATTCCCATCCCCACCTTTTACGTCGCTGGCAAAACCTGAAATAGCCGCAGGGGTGTGTTCAATCACCGAACTCAGCTCCTGAATATCCGATTCTTTACGTAACACCTCATAAGGAATGAGTTTACCTTCAGTATCCTGTTTACTAAAGATCACGCCAAAATAATTCGCCAAAACACTTAAATTTCTCTTGGCAAATTTCGCGGATGACTTAGTCTCCAAATTTAAATTACCAAACCCATCATTCAGGGTTTTCTGCCCTTCTAGAATATCTCCGGCTGCAGGCAATGGGTTAAAACCGCCCTTTACGATCGCAACCAACGTACTTTCATATTTATCTGGATTTGCCAAAATATCTTTTGCTGTTACACGATTATTGGGGATTGGCTTATCCGAAGCGATTTTTACAATATCTGACTCAGAAACGTTTTTCAGTTGAAGAATACCATTTTCTCTGGTTAGTTCGCTACCAACAATATTGATTTCCAACGAATCACCTATCACGTAATTTTCAGCAGCCTTCCCCAAGGATATTGTTATACCACGCAGCTGCCGCAAGCGCCTACGATCTTGAATTACTAAATATCCGTCCGGAAAGTTTCCCTCCCGATGATCGGAAACAACAACACCAGCAATTGTTGTAGATCCATCCAAATTATCTTGATTGATTTGTATAGGCTGTCCTTTATAAATGTTCCTGAGGTCAAAAATACCGATATACGAACTAACTACCCCACCCGGATAATTTCCGTCTTTGCTACAAGAGCCGAGAGCTAGCGCGCTCATGAATCCTGTTATTATGTAAAAAATATATTTTTTCATTATCTACGCGTTAAAATTATAAAAGCCATTATCGTCTCTGCCACCATACTTTCGTATTAATCTCATCAGCACCTTGCTGTGCGATAGCTAGCTTATAGTTTGTCGGATTTGCCGATTGAACATAAATAGGATACTTCAAGCGGGCAGGCATCTCCCCACCATTTTTTAAGCCAGTTCCCTTTGGCAACAAAGGATAGCCTGTCCTCCGAAATTCAAACCATTGCTGGCAGTCTACAAATAGTAGCGCATAATACTTTTGTAGATGAATCATTTCCATCTTTTTCTCAAAACCGTAGCTTTCGTCCCAATTTATATCGCCATTATTTAAATAATCCTCGATAGATTCGGTATAAGTCGGAAGCCAAGTCGTAATACCTTTCATAACACCGTCTTTGTAAAGATCGCCCGCCTTATCCGTATAGAATCCTTTCAATGCGAGTTCCGCTTTGATAAACTGCAATTCTGCACAATTCATAATCATTCCTGTCAACGGCTCATTCATCATTGTCTTTACGGGAAGGTTATTCACCGTTTGATCGTACGAATAGAAATAGGACTGACGTTCCCAACCCTCACCAGCAGCATAACCACTTGGAATACCGACAAAATTTCCACTCACCGGTGCAATTCCCAAACGATTCACACCGTTTGAACCGTATGTAGGAATGTTAATCCGTGGATCATTCCAAGCAACCAGATGATCAATAAAATAATTTGCTAAAGATGCCTGGCGAAAGTCCTGTGCTCTAACATCCATGAATGGAGAAATCAAGGGTGACATACCCGTCCAGCGCAGAATAGCCGAATCATCATTACTTGACATAAGGGGATAAGAAGATGCATTATCAACTAGAATGTCATTAATTTTTGAACGAACAAATGTAGCAACTGCCGGATCTGATTGTCCAGAAGCCCTGAGTAATAACCGTAAAAATAACGAATTTCCAAACTTGCGCCATTTGCTAACATTTCCATTGTAAATGGGATCATATTCTCCTTTGATTGCCGTATTTTTTGACAACAACACATTGGCGGAATCTAATTTATTAAAGAAATCTAAATAAATTTCCTTTTGCGTATCGAACTTAGGTTCTAAGATGTCTTCGCCCAATCCTCTTAAGGATTCCGAGTAAGGAATATCGCCATAAGTATCGGTCAAAATAGAAAATCCCCAAGTCTGCATAATTAAAGATATCCCACGGTAGGATGCATTGTCGTTGATCCCACCATCCGCTAATTTGTAAATTTCTTTCACATTTTTCAGTTCTGGATAGATTGAATTCCAAGGACCATCAGAAACTGTATTACGTATATCATAACGGAATATGCGGTACTCACCATCACTTATACTGACCGTTATCTGCATCAACTCATTGTTTAATGAGCGATTACGAGACATATTAGATGCAACGAGATCCCTAAATGCAGGCTGCATTAATTGATATGGATAAGCGTTCACACTGTTATTTGGGTTTGTATTAATGTCTTCGAAATTTTTATCGCACGATTGCAAAAACATTGCAAGGGCGATTAGGATCATGCCTATGAAATTGAAAGATTGTTTCATTGTCTATAATATTAAAAGCCTACAACTAAGTTAAAACCGTAAGTTCTCGTAGAAGGGAATTGAGCAATTTCAAATCCTTTGACAATATCTGTCCCCGACAACGTACCAAATTCCGGATCAAAGTTCGGCCAGTTTGACCAAATCACAAGATTTCTTCCATAAACACCAACTGAGGCTTTTTGTAATTTCAAGCGATTAACAAAAGCTTTTGAAAAGGAGTAATCAAATCGAGCTTCCCTAAACTTGATAAAGTTTGTAGAAAAAGTACTTCCTTCCGCATTATCCTGCCCGTAATGAGAGCGGTAATATTCATCCACATTGGTTGCAATGACATCATTCTTACGATAAGTACCGTCCGGATTTTGCACGACACCATTTCCGATAATTCCACTATAACGTCCCGGTAGGGTATTTTTTGTTTTTCCTTGTTCGGCCAATTTATAATGCGTCAAGGAATGGGCAACCCCACCAAATTGTGCATCAAACAATAAATTTAGTCGGAAACCTTTATATCTAAATTCATTACCTAAACTTACTTTTCCTTTAGGAATCGTATTCCCTAAGTAAACCACATCATCGGTCAACAAAGCTACACCGCTTTTACTATCATAAATAATTTGTCCATCTGGAGATCTTTTATAACCAATACCATATAAATCGCCCATTGACCCACCTACTTTTGCCACTAACTGACCACCTGCTACAGGTCCTGTCTGAAGAATCATAGCCGAGTCTGCCAAGGACATAATTTTATTCTGATTCATAGAGAATGTCGCGAATACTTTCCAATTAAACCCATCTTTAATTTTAATTGGAGTACCATCCATGGCCAATTCTATCCCTTTATTTCTAACCTCCCCTGCATTGACAACTTTCTGCCTACCACCGGTAGAAGCATCAATAGTCCTTTTCAATTGTTGATCCCGTGTATTACTCTGATAAACAGCAACATCAAAACCAAATCTATCCTTAAACATACGCACCTCTGTACCAAATTCGATGGATTGTGTACGTAACGGTTGTAAGTAAGGATTTACAATCAATGTTGGAACCTGTAGCCCGCCAGGATATTGGCCACCTGCATTTTCATAAGAAAAATCAATTATATAGGGATCATTGCCACCACTTCCCACACCAGAAATCGAGCCCCGCAGTTTCGCATAATTAATAGCCTTTGGCAATTTCCATAATTCTGAAGCGATTAAACTTGCATTTAAGGATGGGTAAGTAAAATATTTTTTCTTATCTGGTGCCATTGCAGACGCCAATGTACTTGCCCAGTCAATACGATAAGTCCCGTCTAAATATAAAAAGTTCTTATAAGCTGCGGTAAAAAGTCCATAGACACCATTTCTTTGCACTTGACTTTTATAAGGTAAGTTAAGAATAGGTCCTTTTGCATTGGCCATAACATAAACTCCTGGATAAGTGAGAGAGTCTGCACGCATTTCATCTTTATGATAACGATTATCATTTGTACTACCACCAACTGTTCCAGACACTTTCCAATCTTTGTTTATCTCATTTTCATATTTTAATAAGAAATCCAAATTGGTTTCCCGCGATGAAATGGACTGGGTTCGGTAACTACCATAGGGCATTTTCGCCCCCGCATCGTAAGGCCTTTTTTGTTCTCTATTCTCATAAGCCATGTCCAAAGAACTTCGCAACATCAAATTCCAATGTTTATTAAACTGATAACTGGCTTGAACGTTACCCGTTACACCCTGGCGATCAGTACCATTGATAAACTCTCGAGATATAGCATACGGATTTTCAGGATAGGAAGAAAATGGATACTTGATTTTCTGTCCCTCTGCCCCTTGTACCCAATAATCCTTCAACCAATTCATATCCGCATTTGGCTGCCAGAAAATAAACCAATACATCAAAGATTGGTTTCCATATCCAGCTCCCGGCAGATTGTCAGACCATTTATTCGTATAATTTACCTTCGCATTGATCTGAAGCTTATCACTTACTTTTGAATTCACCGACAACGCTACAGTGTTCCTTTTATAACCCGTATTTGGAACGATCCAAGTATTATTTACATTGGTCGCTGAAAACCGGGCCGATGTTTTATCTGTTCCACCATCTATACTCACCGAATTAGTAAATGTTTTTCCGACATCAAAAAAAGACTTCAAGTTATTATACGGACGCCAAAGCGTCCGTTCCGTTCCGACTTTTTGCGTAACTGGATCGTATTGGTAGAAATATTGACCATCAAATTTCGGCCCATAGGAGGAACTTGTCCCCGAAGTGCTTGTACCATCTTCTGTTGTACCATAAGAATAATAATCAGCACCATCCAATCCCTGTCCATATTCGTACTGTAAATCGGGCATACGGTTAATGGCTTCAAGCGAAGTATTGGAATTTACTGTAACCCCGATACCTTTTTTACCTTTTGCACCAGACTTAGTTGTGATCATAATAGCCCCATTTGCACCACGTTGTCCATACAAGGCCGCAGCACTGGCACCTTTTAGCACCGTTATATTTTCTATGTCCTCCGGATTGAGATCATCTATACCCGACCCGTAGTCGGCAGGCATATTATCGGATCCTGTACCATAAGCACTTTCGCCCGAATTTGCCGTCTTACGTCCGCTTCCTTCATTTACAACGACACCATCGACAACGATCAATGCGCCAGGGTCGCCATTCAAATTCGTCTCACCCCTTAAAATAATTTTGGTAGACCCTGTAGGACCAGCATTTGAACGCATCAGATTCAATCCAGCCACTTTTCCCGACAATGCATCACTCCAGTTATTGGAAAGTGCATCAGTCAATTGTTCGCCTTTCACGACTGTTGTCGCATACCCTAATTCTCTCTCTTGTCTTTTAATCCCCAATGCAGTGACCACAACCTCATCAAGTGCTTCAGATGTTGGATTTAACCCAATATGAACATTGCCTTGAGCGGCCTCATAAGTACGCGTTTGAGCCTCGTAACCGATCATCTGAAAACGGATTTTCCCTCCGACTTCTATATCTACCTCAAAATTACCATTCCGATCCGTAGAACCCTTCGTCACTCCACCTGAAAGTATCGATACTGAAGCCAGTGGCTCCTTAGTTTTATTATCAACAACTTTTCCTTTGATTTTAATCTTCCCTTGATTAAAATAATGAAAAACGCCGTGGCCCTGTTCTAACGGAACCGCTGCCCCAGCTACATCCATATTGCAGGCAATTGCTAATGCCGCAAATAGCACTTTCGAGGAGGAGTGCCTCAGATTAATTTGGATAGGGTTAATACTAAACATAGTTATTGGTGTAAATTGTTAATTTTCAATTTGGCACAAAAATATATCCCTAACAAAAAGTTTGCTTTAACTTAATGTTTTCTTTTTGTTAACAATTATTTCGAATAG
>NZ_CAXYKD010000004.1:0-15393 GCF_964277905.1 uncultured Sphingobacterium sp. | reverse complement strand
ACAACCCCTATTAACCCCCTGTTAAAACGGTACTATAGTGCTGTTAATTACAAATCAGTATACAATTTGAGCCTAAGCGACGTAACAACAGGCCTCCCCTTTTGTCAAAACTGCCGCTGAAACAAGCGAAAATAGCAATATGAAAAGCCAAATAATAGCAGCATTGGTCCACTTATCAAGATAAAAAACCTATTTATCTATTTTTTTATGTAGATTTATCTTCTTAAAATAACCACCAGAGCGATGAGCAGAACTACCCTGAAAGATATAGCGTTGGCACTCAATATTTCTGTTTCGACGGTTTCCAAAGCATTATCAGACAGCTACGAAATAAGTGAAGCGACTAAAAAGATGGTTCAGGAATATGCCAAAAAGCATAATTTCCACCCAAATAAGTTGGCACGGAGCTTAAAAATAGGAAAATCCAATACAATAGGGGTTATTGTATCCAACATTAGCAATACATTCGTTTCACAAATCCTCGATGGAATTCAAATAGCCTCTCAACAGACGGTCTATGACGTTATTTTCATGCAAAGCCGGGAAGACGAACGGATCGAAAAAAATTGTATTGACGTCTTACGCATGCGCGGTATTGATGGCTTAATGATATCTCCGGTTTCTTCCGATTCAAATATTGAAGAGCTAAAAGCATTGATAAAGTCACAGATCCCAGTCGTTATTTTTGATCGTATCAATCACCAGCTCGACACATTCAAGGTTGGTGTCAATAATTTCCAGGGTTCATATAATGCCACAAAGCATCTCATCGAACAAGGTAAAAAGAATATTTTGCATATCACCGGAAAGAACTTAGGTGTGGCAGCCGAACGATTAAATGGCTTCAAATCTGCTTTATCAGATGCGGGGATTCCTTTTGATAATAGACATTATATCGAATGCAGTTTTAATAATACCACCGATATAGACGAAACAATTCGAGAGATTTTGCGCAAAGAATATCTTGAACATAAAAGTATAGATGCGATTTTCGGTGCTACGGATGTTATTACAACCCGAACACTAGGTATTTTGGCTGAGCTTCAGATTCAAGTCCCTTCCGAGGTCGCCGTTATTGGTTTTTCAAACACACAGATAGCAGCTTCCTTAAATCCGGCACTATCCACAGTTGTACAACCGGCAACAGAAATTGGGGAACTGGCGACAAATAAATTAATCGCCACCATTAACCAAACAAGACCAATACATGAATTTGAAACGATTGAGCTTCCAACACAGCTCATCATTCGCAAATCTTCCTTATAATTCTTTTGATTATAGTCTAGTCGACATACTTAAAACAAAACAGTCGGGAAATAAGAAGTTAACTCCCCTATTTCCCGACTGTCTTTATGCTAGACCTCTATTACAGGTCATAATCTCTAATCTTCGCCTGAATTACTGGTATCATTCACCAACAATACCATACTCTAGGCCCCGTAATTCCGCAAGCCCTCTCAATCTTCCAATGGCAGAATACCCTGGATTTGTTACTTTATTCAGATCATCCAGCATCTGATGGCCGTGATCTGGTCTGAATGGGATCGCTGTAGATCTCAATTGATTTTCAGCAACCAGGATTTTCATGATTTTATACATATTGACATCCCCATCCAAATGGTCTGCCTCATAAAAGCTTCCGATCGCATCTTTCCTTACGTTCCGTAAGTGAACAAAGTTTACCCGCCCTTTAATATTTTCTAAGATAGCCGGCAGATCGTTTGTCTGACTGGCTCCCAAAGATCCTGTACAAAAGCAGACACCATTAAATCGTTGTGGAACCGCATTTAAAAAATAATCGAAATCCGCACCATTACTGGCGATTCGGGGCAAACCTAAAATAGGATACGGTGGATCATCGGGATGAATGGTCATACATATACCGTTATCCTCACAAGTTGCCGCAATTCCCTGAAGGAAATAAACCAAATTATCGCGTAAACCATCTTTCCCAATATGTTTATAGGTATCAATGCTCGCTTTTAACGCTTCCAATTCCACATTCTTCTCTCCGGGGATCCCCATTAAGACAACATTTGCCAATTCTTCTTTTTGCTGTTCGGAAATTTCATCAAATCGTAAAGTCGCCCGTTTAACAACATCCTCTGGATACGCTGTCTGTGCTTCATCACGTTTCAATATAAAAATATCAAAAAGTGCCAAATCAATCCAGTCAAAATACAATGCTTTTGAACCATCCGCCATGGTTAAATCCAATTGTGTACGTGTCCAGTCCAGCACCGGCATAAAATTATAACAAATTGTTTTGATGCCGCATTGTGCGAGATTGGTTAAAGTCTCATTATATTTCTGGAGGTATTCATCCACCCTAGCACCTTTTGTCTTAATCTCCTCGTGTACTGTCACACTTTCCACAACAGACCAGGTAAGACCAGCATCTTCTATAATGCGTTTTCTTTCTTGAATATCGGCAAGTGGCCATACCTCACCGTGTGGAATATGATGTAATGCCGTAACAATACCAGTAGCTCCAGCCTGTTTGATATCTTGTAAAGATACCGGGTCATTGGGACCATACCAACGCCAGGTTTGTTCTAATTTTCTCATCTTAAAGTTTAATTAAACGCCACACCATGCATTAAAACCACCATCGACAAAAACCGTCTCCCCTGTCACAAAGGCCGATGCATCACTCAATAGATAGATTAAAGTTCCTTTTAACTCACGAGGGTCGCCCAAACGGTTATAGGGAGTTCCGTTAAGAATACGTTTGGTACGGTCGCTATACGTACCGTCTGGATTGATCAATAAGTTTTTGTTCTGCTTGGTTAAGAATACGCCGGGAGCGATTGCATTGACACGAACTTGATCGCCATAACGCTGAGCGAGCTCGGTGGCCATCCATTTTGTATACCCATCGATACCGTGTTTTGCAACAGTATAGCCCAAAACACGCGTAAAAGGACGACTGGCTGTAAGAGAAGATATATTGATGATGATACCTTTTCCGCTTTCAGCAATCACACGACCAATAATATGCGTAGGAATCATTGTACCATACAAATTAAGCTCTATTGCTTTAATGGTATCCTGAATATTGCTCGCAAATAAATCTTGATCAGCACCAATTGTTGCACCTGGAATGTTGCCTCCAACGGCGTTTACTAAAGCGTCTATCCTACCCCACTTTTGCAAAACTTCATCTTTCGCCCGAGTGACATCTTGTTCGTTCATGATGTCAACTTCAACAAATATAGCTTCGCCACCAACAGACTCTACCTGCTGGACACGCTCCGCTCCGATTTGTCCATTACGTCCAAGTACTGCGACTTTGGCTTCTGCCTCGGCCAAAGCCTCAACAAATGCTTCGCCTAAAATCCCTGTACCTCCCGTAATTACAACTACCTTATCTTTTAATGAAAATGGATTATTATGCATGTATTTTAATTTCAAATTGGTATTTACCCCCAATTTTATTGATAATAACCTTAATTACAAAAAAAAGTAATTGATTTAATTACGATAACGTTTTAGTTACGTCACCTTCTTTATCTTCCCCTTCTGTCGTTTCATCATCAAACAGAATCCGTATAGAAGGTGTATAGGTATCATTATGCTGACCGGTTTTATTTGCCCAGAAAAAAGCACATAGAAAAACCAAAGCCAACAAAACACTACAACCGATCAAAATATACATTATTTCCATAACAACTAGAGTTTACGGCGTTTGGCATACCACCTCGTCATGAGACTTGTAAAGGAGATGATCGTTACCGTACTTATTGGCATTAGAATCGCGGCAAATAATGGCGACATAATACCTTGCACGGCAAAGCTCAATCCAATTACATTATATAAAAGAGATATACCAAAGCTCATGTGTATTACTTTCACCGCATCTTTGCTAAAAGCAAAGAAATCCGGCATTTTTGAAAAGGACTCCCCATCCAGTATCGCATCGCAGCCGGGAGAGAAGTTATTGATATCATCACTCACGGCGATGCCCAGATCTGCTTTACGCAATGCCCCCGCATCATTAAGGCCATCACCAATCATGCAGACATGCTTTCCTGCTACCTGAAAATTTTGAATGGTTTCCAGTTTTTGCATTGGTGATTGATTAAAAAGCAGGCTTGCATTCGAGGGAAAAATTAACTGGAGTGCATCCAGACGTCTATCGTTATCCCCTGAGATTAAATGAAGGTCGTATTCGACTTTAAAATCTTCAATCAAAGCCGAAAGGCCATCCCGCCAGGATTGCTCCATGGTAAAATACCCCTTTAACTCCTCACCTATACGAATAAAAACCACAGAACCATCTGTTTTAATATTACCGATATTCAAAAAGTTAGCACTACCGATTTTAATTTCCTTGCCACTTACATTAGCCTGCATCCCCTTACCCGGAAATTCCTTAAAATCCTCTATCGAAATAGCAGAAGAGACATTCAGCCACTTGACGATTTCACGGCTCAACGGATGGCTAGAGTTTCTACATACCGCATTCAGTAGTTTTTTGTCAACTGCCGAAAGGCTACCTTCAAAATAAATTGAGGTTGCTTTAGGCGACGATATTGTGCCCGTTTTATCGAACACCAGGGTATCAATCCTTGCCATCTGCTCAATAGCAGCCGTATTTTTCACATAGAACTTATTTCGATCAAAAATACTTAGCGCTGCAGAAAGGGTAAATGGAGAGCTTAACGCCAACGCACATGGACATGCAATAATTAATACCGCCGTAAAAGCTCCCCAAGCCCTGCTTGCACTCCCATCAACGGCCCAAAATAAGGCAGCCAATAGTGCAATAGCCAATAAAACAACAGTAAAATATTTACTTATAAAGTTGACAAAAGTCTGAAAATGTTTGTCATAATCTTTATAATTCTCATTATTCCATAATTTGGTCAAATAGGACTGTGAAATCGGTTTGACCACTTCAAGTTCTATCGCTTCCCCCGTCTGGCGTCCGCCGGCATAGATAATTTCGCCTAAGGTCTTACTGACCGGACTTGATTCTCCCGTTACAAAGCTAAAATCTATCGCAGCATCACCTTTTAAAAGCATAGCATCGGCAGGTATAATTTCATTGTTCCGAACCAAGATACGGTCACCTATATGAACGTCAGCTAATTGTACAGGTTTATCCCCCGATTCGGTCAATACTGTTACAGCCACCGGGAAATAACTCCGGTAATCCCGTTCAAATGAAATATGATAATAGGTACGTTGTTGTACCCATTTTCCGATCAATATAAAAAATACAAGACTACAGAGTGTATCCGTAAAACCAGCGCCTGTCTGTGTGATCACCTCAAACGCGGAACGCAAAAATAACACGAGGATTCCCAAAGCTAATGGCACATCGAGATTCAACCGCTTTTGTTTCAGACTCCAATAGGCCGATTTGAAATAATCCGACGCACAATACAATAAAACAGGGAGACCAAAGGCAAGGTTTATATAACCAAAGAAATTGGCATATTCCTTTTCAAAACTCCCCATTCCAAAATAATCAGGGAAACTGAATAACATAGAATTTCCAAAACAGAAACCGGCAACAGCAATTTTTGCGACCAAAGGATTCAGATTATTTCTATTCCCTTCCTTTACAACATCCTGCAAAGTGATTTTAGGGTCATAACCGATATTGACCAAAAGATAAACCAGGTCTTTCAATGGCAGCTCATTGTGATTGAATGTAATGCTCGCCTGTTTCTTCATAAAGTCCACGCGCGACTGCAGTACATTGGGATTGAGTTTATATAAATTTTCCAGCAACCAGATACAAGAGCTACAGTGAATAGCCGGAATATAAAAGGTGATGATGGTCATCTTATCATCTTTATAATCCACTAATTTATCGGCAATCTGTGGTTCATCTAGATAAGAAAAATCTTCTTGCTTGGATTTATTCGATTTACCCGGGTGCCGATTATAGCGATAATATTGCTGCATACCACTATCGTTCAGTACTTGGTAAACGGTCTGACAGCCCAGACAGCAAAAATCGTGATGATCGAGCTGATAGCCCGTTTCCTCAATTTTATCGCCGCAATGGAAACATTTTTCTGCGAGTTGTATTTCATCCCTTAGCTCTGCCATACCTTCGTTCTAAATTGCCTGACTAAATAATTGATTTTGTGCTTTTGAACGCAATAATCGCTGATCAAAGGCCATACAGATATTTCTTAAAAAAGAGCGTCCAATAGCAGTACATTGAATTAGATCGCCGGATATGGAGACTAAACCATCTGCAACAAGTTCAGACAATTCGTCGATAATCTGCTCATTCAGCGGCGCACCTGTCGGCAACTGCACTTTGCCTTTACACATCATATCGAGGATATAACGCCTTACAAGAAGATCCTCCTCGTTGAGTATATGTCCTTTAACAACGGGCAATACCCCTGCATCAATAAGTTTATGGTATTCTTCTACGGTCTTCACATTTTGAGCAAAAGCCCCCCAGGCATCGCTGATCGAAGATACTCCGATACCGATTAACAAGGGACTAAATCGATCGGCATACCCCATAAAATTGCGATGTAATCTTTCTTGTTGAAAAGCCACAAATAACTCGTCCTCTCTTTTCGCAAAATGATCCATACCGACATCTTCATAGCCATGGGCCAAAATCATTTTTTTCCCAAGGTTATATAGGGCGAGTTTGGCTGCGCCATGAGGTAGATCTGCTTCAGTATAATGCCGTTGACCGGGTTTTATCCAAGGCACGTGGGCATAGCTATAGAAAGAGATCCGGTCTGGACCGAGCAGCATCGCTTTTTGGATCGTATCTTCCACCGTAGCCAATGTTTGCTTAGGCAATCCATAGATCAAATCGAAGTTGATCGACTCAAATCCAATTTTCCGCGCATTCAGCATCACTTCTTTCACTTCCGCCGATGTTTGATGTCGGTTGATCACAAACTGCACAAGTGGATCAAAATCCTGTATTCCCAGGCTCAAGCGCCGAAACCCCAAGTCAAATAAGGTTTCTAAATGTGTGACGGTTGTATTAGCAGGGTGAGCTTCAAAAGAGAATGAACGATCAGGAGCCAGGTCTGCGTGTTTAAGGATCCCCTCAATCAGTACCTTCAAATTATCCGGATGGAAAAAGGTCGGAGTACCACCACCCAAATGTATTTCTGCCAATAACGGTCTTTCTCCCTTAAATAAAGCGACATACATTTCCCATTCTTTCAAAAGAGAGGCAATATAAGGCTCTTCAACGCGATGGTTTTTTGTAATGCGCGTATTGCAGCCACAATAAGTACAGAGGCTTTCACAAAAAGGAAGGTGTATATATAAGCTGATACCTTTTTCTTTCGACTGCTGGAAAGTTTGGTAGACTTGATTAGTCCAAGCCGCCCGAGAAAATGCTTCATTATCCCAAAAGGGAACAGTAGGATAGCTTGTATAGCGCGGTGCGGCAACATTATATTTTTGCACCAATTCTTCCATTGTAACCTGCGATGTAATCATTTTATTTTATTTTTTTAGCACAGTCGTTTAGACAACAACAGGCTTTACCAACACATTTTTCTAATCCCCATAAGTTGAGATTCCGGACGGTCTGCTCTGCCAGTCCTTTTGGACTCTGATCTTCAAATGGTGCATTGGCAATCTGAATATTCAGATCTCCAGCCTTTACCAGATCGATATGAGCAGTATCCTTACTGCGGGTCATAATCTTATTGATCCCTAACCCTTTTAAATTAAGTAGCATGCTCTCGTCCAAAATATCGCTCACGGAAATAACTACCGCATCTTTTCCACGCGCATAATTCTGTGTCTCCGCATTTAATCCATTTGAAATCAAAGTCAAATCATGTTGTTTGGCATTTGCCAATGCCCAAAACTCTTTTTCAAATGACCTTACATTATATACTACTACTTTCATTCTGATTCTACAATCACCAATTAAGGTTTATCCTAAGAACAAAAGTAAATCATGCATATGGGCAAAAAGATGATATAGCACCACACCTTAAAATGATATTTATCACAATTCACAAAAACTTGCATGATTTCGCTAACACCAACGGCTGTAAAAGTCAACCGAAAGCTATTATCTGGCCAATAATCGCGTACAACACGGTCATTGAAACCGAACTAGTTTAATAAAACGTCAAAGCGAGCTCGCATTGATACTTTAATGAAAAGACACACATCAGTAAACATAGACTATCAGAAAAAAGGCGTGTTCAGAAAAACTGAACACGCCTTTTTTTATGTTGATTTTTAAATATTCGCTGCTGATCCCTACTGCTTCACATCCCGCAGGTTCTTGATGGAATTGATGTATATTTTTCCTTTTTCTTTCGAAATCAGTTTTTCATCTTTAAAGTCGGAGAGCATACGGGAAACAGTTTCATTGGCTGTACCTGCAATTGAAGCTAGGCCGTCTCGTGTCACATCAATTGAGCATGCATCAGCCTCATTGATATTGACTCCACTTTTTTCAGCAACGCTAATCAAAGCATTGGCGACACGCTTACGGACAGAATGATAGGCAAAACCCAGCAATTGCTCTTCTTTTTCACGTAAGTCGACAGAAAGGAGCTTAATAAATTTACTGGCTATTGCAGGTTTTTTCCATAACAGCTCCAAAAAACTATCCTTTGGAATCAACACAATTTCACTTTGTTCAACAGCTTCGGCGTAGTCTTCATAATTATCATTCAACAAAACCGAGGCATAACCAAAGTAATTGCCTTCAATAAAAATACCTGTGGACAGCTCACGTCCATCTTTATAGGACTTAAAGCTGCGCACCTGACCAGATTTCACAAAATAGACGTACGTTGGCGAATCATCTTTTTCATAAATAGACTGTTTTTTCTTCACTATTTTCACACGTGAGTTGGCAATTAGCTCTTTTAGCAACAATACCTGCTCTTCGGCGCTCAAACTCAAATCTTCTTCCTGAGGGATATCTGCTGCAAGCTGCTCATGTCTTTTGAGGCGAACATCTATTGCATTCATCAATTCGACATCATCAAAAGGTTTCGTCAAATAATCATCCGCCCCCATTTCCATCGCTTTGCGCATATCTGCGCGTTCCGCTTTGGCAGTCAGAAAAATGAACGGAATTTTGGCTGTACTTTCAATTTTGCTTAACATAAATAAGACTCCGTAACCATCCAGTTCAGGCATCATGATATCACAGAGAATCAAATCAGGAATATGTCTTGTCGCCAGGTCGACGCCAACGCGCCCATTTTCGGCTGTAATGACATCATACCTTCCTGTCAACTCCAATATTTCGGTAGTCCCTTCTCGGATATCGATATTATCTTCAATAATTAGAATTGTCTTTTTATTTCTCATCTGCAATTATTTATTCAGTTATGCGAATCTGCAAGTTCACCTTTATTTAAAGCTTACTCTGAATGAAGTCCCTTTGTGTACTTCCGATTCAAATTCCATCTGCCCCGCCATCAATTCGATGTATCGTTTTACAATATTCAAACCTAATCCTGTACCAGGGATATTACCCGTATTATGTGCTCTAAAAAAAGGCTCAAACAAATGTACCTGATCTTCCTCGGGTATACCAATACCATTGTCTTTCACGGATATTAAGCAGCCTTCGTCGTCGATACAGGTTGTGAATTCGATCAAGGTATCTTCTCCGGAATATTTGATCGCGTTGGAGATTAAGTTGACCAAAGCATTTTTCAACAAATTTGGATCTAGAGTGAAATGCCCAATTTCTCCGGTATGTTGGTATACAATATGCTGATTTTTCTTACAGATCAATTGCATTTCTTCGGTGATCTCTTCTGCCAACTCAACGAGATTGATGTATTGCTTATTCATCACAACAATACCCGCTTCCAATTTTTCAAGTGACAGAAAGTCGTTCAGGATACTTGTGAGCAATTGAACTGCACTTTTAATTTTATTGGTGTGTTTAATGATATTAGCCTTATCATCCGGTCGTTCGGAATACTTTTCAATCAGAGAAGCCGAAAGCTGAACCGAGCTTAAAGGTGTCCGGAACTCATGCGAGGCCATGGACACAAACCGTGATTTCAGCTGGTTAAGTTCAATTTCTTTTTCCAAAGACTTTGAGACTTCTGCTTTAGCTTTTTCAAGTTCAGATACCAGAGAGATCAGGTCGCGTGTACGCTCACTGACTTTATGTTCAAGTTCGGCTGCATGTTGCTTGAGCATATCCTCGGCAGCTTTCTCACGCGATAAATCGTGAATAAAGCCGGTAAAGATATTCTTATCTTTTAACCAAACCTCACTGACTGCCAGGCGGAATGGAAATGTTTCTCCATTTTTCTTTAAGCCCATCACTTCACGGCCGATTCCGATTATTTTCTTGTGACCTGTGGTTTGGTAATTATGCAGATAACCATCGTGATTACCACGATCAGGTTCAGGCATTAACATGGAGATATTGTGTCCGATCACCTCTTCAGCCTGATAACCGAACAATTCCAAGGCAGCAGGGTTAATGCTTTCCACATTCCCCCTGTTGTCTATGGTAATGATTCCATCAATAGCGTGATCTATTATAGCAGCTAAAAGCCTTCCACCGTCCATGATCGTTGCTTATTTTACCAGTTTCTTGTATTTAATACGGTGTGGTGTCACGTCACCAACACGTTTTTTACGGTTTTCTTCATATTCAGTGTAGTTACCTTCAAAGAAATAAACCTGTGAATCCCCTTCAAAAGCAAGGATATGTGTACAGATACGATCCAGGAACCATCTATCGTGGGAGATCACAACGGCACAACCGCCGAAATTCTCCAAGCCTTCTTCCAGTGCCCGTAAGGTATTTACATCAATATCATTGGTCGGCTCATCGAGTAAGAGCACATTTGAGCCTTCTTTGAGTGTAATAGCCAAGTGAACACGGTTACGTTCTCCACCGGAAAGTACACCTACTTTCTTTTGTTGATCAGCACCGTTAAAATTAAATTTGGAAACGTAAGCTCTTGAGTTTACCGAGCGATTGCCCAGCATCATATTGTCGCTGCCACCCGTAATATTTTCCCAAACCGATTTTTCAGGATCGAGGTCGTGGTGCATTTGGTCTACGTAACCCAATTTTACTGTTTCTCCGACCTTGAACGAACCCGTGTCAGGTGTTTCCTGACCTGTAATCAGACGGAATAAGGTTGTTTTACCCGCACCGTTGGGTCCAATAATCCCTACGATACCCGCAGGCGGCAACATGAAACTCAAATTTTCAAACAAGATACGATCGCCATACGCTTTGGAAATATTAGTTGCCTCAATGACCGAATTACCTAAACGTGGTCCCGGTGGAATAAACAATTCCAATTTTTCTTCGCGTTCTTTCGTTTCCTCAGAAGCTAATTTTTCATAGTTATGCAAACGAGCTTTCGATTTGGCGTGGCGTGCTTTCGGTGCCATACGCACCCATTCCAGCTCACGTTCCAAGGTTTTTTGACGTTTGGTTTCCTGTTTTTCTTCCTGTGCCAAGCGTTTTGCTTTTTGATCTAACCAAGAAGAATAATTTCCTTTCCAAGGAATACCCTCACCGCGATCCAATTCAAGAATCCATCCGGCTACATTATCCAAGAAATAACGGTCGTGGGTAACGGCAATGACCGTTCCTTTATATTGTTTTAAATGTTGTTCTAACCAATCAATCGACTCGGCGTCCAAGTGGTTGGTCGGCTCATCTAGGAGTAATACATCAGGCTCCTGCAACAATAAGCGACATAATGCTACACGTCTGCGCTCACCACCTGACAAATTGACAATCTTCGCATCTGGTTCGGGGCAACGTAAAGCATCCATTGCTCTTTCCAATTTCGAATCGATTTCCCAAGCATTAGTGGCATCAATGATATCCTGAAGTTCCCCTTGTCTTGCCAACAATTTGTCCATCTCATCGGCATTTTCATACACCTCTGGCAAGCCAAATTTTTCGTTGATTTCTTCGTATTCCTGTAAGATGGCTGTAATTTCAGCGACACCTTCCTGAACGACTTCAAGAACAGTCTTTTCAAGATCCAATTGAGGTTCTTGTGCTAAATACCCCACAGAGTAACCTGGGGAGAACACCACCTCGCCTTGGTAAGACTTATCCAATCCAGCGATAATTTTTAATAGGGAAGATTTACCTGATCCGTTTAAACCGATCACACCGATCTTCGCGCCATAGAAAAAAGATAAATAGATATTTTTTAACACTTGTTTTTGAGGCGGATAGATTTTGTTGACACCCGCCATCGAAAAAATGATCTTCTCGTCTGACATAAAATTTAAAAAAATTCGAAAACTCTTATTATATTAACATACAAATGTAATCTTTTATACTGACATTTTGGACGTATAACGGTCATGGCTTAATTGTTGATGACATTATTTAAAATAATTTTAAGGTTTGAAATGCAGAATTTACTACATTTATATATCCTTAATATAAAACAGAAAGGTATTCAATGGAAGCAAAATTTTCACCGCGCGTAAAGGATGTCATATCGTACAGTAGAGAGGAAGCTTTGAGATTGCGTCACGATTATATAGGAACAGAGCATTTATTGCTCGGATTGATTCGTGAAGGCGATGGTATGGCGATAAAGATCCTTAAAAACATAGGCATTGACACGACAGCACTACGTCAATCTGTGGAGGACGCAGTGAAGGGGGCATCGGTTTCACGCGCTCCTATTGGCAATATGCCATTAACAAAACAGGCTGAAAAAGTTTTGAAGATCACTTATTTGGAAGCTAAAATATTCAAATCGGACATCATCGGAACGGAGCATCTATTATTGGCTATCTTACGAGATGAAGATAATATTGCTTCTCAGATTTTACAACAATACAATGTGACTTACGACATCTTCAAGTCTGAAGTTGAGCAAAATAGAACGACCATCAAGGATGAGGCTCCGGGCTCTCCTACCGGCGACGATGATTTTGCTGAGGATGATCAATATATCCAACCTAAAAAAGTTTCGGATATCAAATCCAAAACTCCGGTATTGGACAACTTTGGCCGTGATTTGACCAAAGCTGCCGAAGAGGGTAAATTGGATCCTATTGTGGGTCGCGAAAAAGAAATTGAGCGTGTATCTCAAATTTTATCCCGACGCAAGAAGAACAATCCTTTGTTGATCGGTGAACCGGGAGTTGGTAAATCAGCTATTGCGGAGGGACTTGCTCTTCGTATTGTCCAACGCAAGGTCTCACGTGTACTATTCAATAAGCGTGTAGTCACATTGGATCTGGCTTCATTGGTTGCCGGAACGAAATATCGCGGTCAATTTGAAGAACGTATGAAAGCGGTCATGAATGAGCTGGAGAAATCACCGGATGTCATCTTATTTATCGATGAGATTCACACCATCGTTGGTGCAGGTGGCGCTTCAGGATCGTTAGATGCTTCCAATATGTTCAAACCAGCCTTGGCAAGAGGAGAAATCCAATGTATCGGTGCAACCACATTGGACGAATATCGTCAATACATTGAAAAAGATGGTGCTTTGGACCGTCGTTTCCAACGGGTAACAATTGAGCCGGCAACACATGATGAAACGGTTGAGATATTGAATCGTATCAAGGAGAAATATGAGGATCACCACAATGTGACCTACACTCCCGAAGCGATCGAAGCCTGTGTGTCGTTAACAACACGTTATATTACAGACAGATTCTTACCAGATAAGGCTATTGATGCTTTGGATGAGGCAGGCTCTCGCGTGCACTTAAACAATATTCATGTACCGCAGTCCATTATTGACATTGAAAATAAAATTGAAGAGGTCAAATTGGAAAAGAACAAAGTCGTTCGTAGTCAAAAATACGAAGAGGCTGCCAAATTGCGTGATACGGAGAAAAAATTGATCGAAGAGCTCGAGAAAGAGAAAATCGCTTGGGAAGAAGAGACAAAATCTAAACGCTATACTGTTTCAGAAGAAAATGTTGCTGAAGTAGTGGCCATGATGACAGGTATTCCAGTACAACGTGTTAGTCAAACAGACAGTCAAAAGCTGTTGAATATGGCTGAGTTGATGAAGGGAAGAATCATTGGTCAAGATGACGCTGTAGGTAAATTGGTGAAAGCTATTCAACGTACACGTGCGGGCTTGAAGGATCCTAAAAAACCAATCGGGTCATTTATCTTCTTAGGTCCTACTGGGGTTGGTAAAACAGAGTTGGCTAAAGAATTAGCACGATTTATGTTTGATACAGAAGATGCACTGATCCAAATTGACATGAGCGAATACATGGAGAAATTTGCGGTATCTCGCCTTGTTGGAGCGCCTCCAGGATATGTTGGTTATGAAGAAGGTGGTCAATTGACTGAAAAAGTACGTCGTAAACCTTATGCGGTTGTCTTATTGGATGAGATTGAGAAAGCTCACCCGGATGTATTCAACATTCTGTTACAGGTGTTGGACGAAGGTCAGTTAACAGACTCGTTAGGTCGTAAGGTGGATTTCAGAAATACCATCATCATCATGACCTCTAACATTGGTGCCCGTCAATTAAAAGATTTTGGTCAGGGTGTTGGTTTTAGCACTGCTGCTAAAATGAACCAGGCTGATGCACACTCGAGAGGTGTGATTGAAAATGCGCTGAAACGTGCTTTTGCTCCTGAGTTCCTGAACCGTATTGATGATGTAATTGTGTTTAACTCCTTAACCAAAGAAAACATTTACAAAATCATAGATATTGAATTGGCTTCATTATTTGGCCGTATCAATGGTTTAGGTTACAAAATTGAGTTAACAGATAACGCCAAAGAAGTAATTGCCGACCGCGGTTACGACGAAAACTTCGGTGCCCGTCCGCTAAAACGAGCCATTCAGAAATACCTGGAGGATCCGATTGCGGAAGAAATACTGAAAGGTGAATTAGCCGAAGGCGATATCCTGGAAGTTGACTTTGACAAAGAAGCTAACGAGATTAAAGTTTCTGCCAAAAACAATGGCGAAAACAAAACTCCGGAAGCCGAGCAACAAGGATAATTTCAAATCCGATATAAACAACAAAAGCCGCTGAGAAATCAGCGGCTTTTGTTGTTTTAATATAAACTGTAAATGCAGAAGCGTATTACTTTGGTTAATATTTATTTGGCCACTCCATTTTAGTCAATTTGAACCAATAGTGCGACTTGGCTTCATAAATAAACTTTTCAATTTTTTTCAGTCCTGATTTTTCCAAAACGTGTACTGATGCCGTGTTTTCTACATCAGCCATGGCATAAATTTCATTTAACAGCAGGTTGTTAAAGCCGTAGTCGATGCATGCTAATGAACATTCGGTAGCATATCCTTTACCCCAGTAAGACTGTATCAACCGGTATCCTAAATCGTAATAATCCGACTTGTTATTTGTTAGCGTGGTTATCAATTTAAATCCGCCCCAGCCCATAAAGTCGTTCGTTTTTTTGTCGATGATTGCCCATCTGCCTATCCCGTTGTCGAC
>NZ_CAXYKD010000003.1:0-337355 GCF_964277905.1 uncultured Sphingobacterium sp. | reverse complement strand
AAATAAGACTTATGGATCAAATCCACATGGAGGTTATATGGCATTCCGTTTCGGAATTTATGCCATTAAGATACGCCAAACTTTATAAATATGAAACCTTATTTCATAAAATTTCATATTTATAGCTTCGCTGTTTGTCATACTTAATGTTTTATAAATCCCTTCACTTCATAAAAGCATCTAAATCTTTTTAATAAGTGCTAGGCACCTATTAAAAATCTTCAAGCTTTTAGAGTTTGGCTCGCCTGCTGTTCACTCAGGCTTCGCTCTTGTCACTATTTTTGATAAGCCCAAGTCACCCCCCCCTTTTTCAAAAATATCGCCAAGAAGCTTCGTCTATTTCATAGATATCGTTGAATCGCGCTTCGCACTTTTCTTCAACGACCTTCGTTCAACTCGCAGGACGGCGAGCGATTAAATAAATTTTTTAGAACTGGGTGAGACACGGAAAATTACTTTATATACCCCCTGAAAGTTTTCGTGTCTCAGAGATTACTTGAATTCATAGACTATATAGCTCGGAAAGGGATTTTGATGTTCAACTATCCTAAAATTGTTTGAGAGTTTTAGATGTCTTTAAAATACTCTATAAAAGATAAGATAGAAGAGGGGGGAGACATGAAAATAATTAAGGGGTATATAAAACAGAAAATGATGTCTCATTACATGAGATGAAAAATGAGATTTTCTTAATGGATTTTCAGTATCTTTGACTAGAGAGTAATTAACAGTAATATTTAACTGTCTCGTCTTTGAAAGAAGTGTAAAAAAGCTATGAATTAGCATATAAACAAGAAAAGCTAATCTTGCGATTAGCTTTTTTCTGTGATCCCGCTGGGATTCGAACCCAGGACCCATACATTAAAAGTGTATTGCTCTACCAGCTGAGCTACGGAATCCTTTCTGTTTTTGAAAGTGATGCAAAGGTAGAATTTCTTTTGATATATGCCAAATTATTGCGTGCAAATTTTGATGAAAAGGCCTTAACTGCTTAATAAATAAACGGATTATTTTTTATCGCGCTTTTTTTGCATGGATTATTCGGTCTGCTCCATTGATGTCTTTTATAAGTTTGACCTGTTCAAATCCTTTTTTGACCATAAGTTCTTTCATTTCTGCACCGAGATATTGATTGATTTCAAAATATAGATCTCCATTTGGGGCTAAATGTTTCAATGCAAAGGATGAAATAACATCATAAAAAATCAGTGGAGCACTTTCTTCAATGAATAATGCGAGCTCAGGTTCATAAGCCAATACGTTTTGGTTCATATGCTGCTTTTCTCCCGGGGTTATATAGGGCGGATTGGATACAATGATATTATAGTGTTGGTCGGAGAAAATGTATTCCCATTCAAATATATCCGCATTGATAAATTGAATCTGAGTTTTTAAATTCTTAGCATTTTCTTGTGCTGTTTTTATCGCCTCTTTTGAGATGTCTATCGTGGTTACCAGGGCATTATTAAGATGCTTTGATAAGGTAATAGGGATGCAGCCAGAGCCAGTTCCGATATCTATAATTTTTAGGTTTTGAGAAGATTTATGGTTTTTGATGATCAGATCGACAAGTTCTTCAGTTTCCTGGCGTGGAATGAGGACCGATTCATTGACCTGGAAAACTTCACCATAAAAATCTGCCCTATTGAGTATGTACTGTATAGGTCTGTGCTTTTTTAGATCCTGAAGGATGCTAAGTACTTCAGCCTTATCCTTCTCATTGACGATATCTGTTTTTCTCAATTGATAATTGATTCTATTTAACCCAAACTTTTCGGCAACAACCACTAAGAATATAGCTTTTATTTCATCCTCATCATATAACTCCTGAAGCTCATGTTGAAATAATAATTCGAAATCTTGAAGTATTTTCATGTGTCAAAGGTACGATTTTCATAGATTTGTATCTATGGATATGCACAAGCAATATATGCATCGTTGTTTGGAACTGGCCCAAATGGGTGCGGGTTCAGTGAGTCCCAATCCAATGGTTGGGGCTGTCATTGTTTTGGACGGTAAAATTATCGGTGAAGGGTATACTTCTCCGTATGGTGGACCACATGCTGAGGTCAATGCTGTACAACAGGTTATGCAAAAGTATGGGGAAAAGGCAAAGCGGCTTATCGCGGAAAGTACTTTTTATGTCAGCCTTGAACCTTGCGCGCATTATGGAAAGACGCCACCCTGTGCTAATATGATTGCGGAGCTGAAACCTTTGAAAGTTTTTATAGCCTGTTTGGATCCTTTCGCAAAGGTCAATGGCAAAGGAGTGGAAATACTACGGGAAGCTGGTATTGAGGTTGAAATTGGTTTACTGGAAAAAGAGGCCGTATGGCTCAACCGTCGGTTTTTTACACGTATCGGTCAATTTCGTCCCTATGTTATTTTAAAATGGGCACAAACCAAGGATGGTTTTATAGGACAAGAGGGTAAGCAGGTTTGGATAAGTAATGCTGCAAGCCAACAGTTGGTTCACCGTTGGAGAGCGGAGGAAGATGCTATTTTGGTTGGTACAAATACTGCAGTCGTAGATAATCCCAGTCTGACCGTAAGAGAATGGCAGGGTAAAAACCCATTGCGTATTCTTTTAGATAGAGATCTTGCTATCCCGCTAGATGCTAATATTCTCAATGATCAAGCTGATACAATTGTGTTCAATGCTAAAAAGACAGAATGGACAGCAAATGTGAAGTATATTGAGCTTGAAAATTATGGGTTGTATCTGCCGCAGAATATTCTTTATCAACTTTATTTAATGGATGTGCAGTCAATAATCATAGAAGGAGGGCGTGCTACTCTGCAAATGTTTATAGATGCGGATCTCTGGGATGAAGCAAGGGTATTTGAGTCTGAAACAAGATTATTGAATGGGATTGAGGCTCCTCAATTTAAAGGGCAATTGCTAGAAAGTAAATTGGTTTCCAATGATCTTTTAAAGATCTATAAGAAACAGTAATTATTAAATTGTATATTTAAGGAATTATAAGCCATAGCCGGTTGATTTAATTCTAAAATTACAATTATGTTAGTTACAGAAAACTTAATGCAGTTTATCTGGAAACTTCGGCTATTCCGTGCAAATGGGTTGAATTCTACTGATGGAGAACCCTTGGTCGTTGTTCATGTGGGGCAATATAATACAGATTCCGGCCCCGATTTTCTCATGTCACATATTAGGTGTAAAGATAATGATTGGTTTGGTCATGTCGAGATGCATATCCAATCTTCGGATTGGGATCGACATTGTCATCAGGAAGATGCCGTTTATAATAATGTCATCTTACATGTGGTGTGGAAAAATGATAAAGTTATTTACCGAAATGATGGGACATCTATACCGACATTGGTGCTTTCGGAATATGTGGAACAGCATCTCTTGGAGCGGTATTCAGTGATGATGAATACAAAAAGTTCGATACCTTGTGAATTTCAGCTTGGTTCTATCGATCTTTTTAAAAAATCCATGTGGCTGAGTAGTTTAGCTATTGAACGTCTAGAAATGAAGGTTCAACAAATGTCGGTGATCTTAAAACAATTTAATACGGATTGGGAAAAAACTTTATGGGTATGGATCTGCAGATGTATTGGATTAAAAGTTAATGCAGATACATTTCAGGAGCTTGGGGAAAAATTACCTTGGAACATTTTACAAAAATATCGTTCCAACCTATTTAAAATAGAGGCTCTTTTCTTTGGGATCAGCAGGCTGTTTATTCAAGGGCAAGAAAGCGAGTACATGGAGCGGCTAGCTGGTGAATTTGAGTATCAAAAACGTATTCATGGTATAGAGGCTATTTATGGGGTTTGGAAAAGGATGAGAATGAGACCTTATAATTTTCCTGAACGGCGAATCACGCAATTAGCTCTTTTGTTTAGTAAGAACGAGTTGGGCGTTGCTAAGATTTTGGCTGTGGATGATTTGGAGGCTGCTCGAAAATTATTTAAGATAGAGTCGCCGGGTGATTATTTTGGGGGATATTTTTCTTTCGGTACAAAAACGAAGGTAAAAACATCCGTTCGGCTGGGTAAAGAAACTATTGACACGCTTGTTATTAATGTGATTATCGTATTTCTTTTTTCATACGGTAAATATTTTAGTATTCAGTCATATATTGATAAAGCGCTAGATCTTTTGGAGCAGCTTCCTGCGGAAAAAAATGTTGTTGTGAGACAATTTACTCAATATGATTGGCCTGTTCAAAGCGCATTGCAAAGTCAAGGAATTTTGCAGTTAAAGAGATTTTACTGTGATAGGAAGCGCTGTCTTCATTGCAGTATAGGATCCGAAATTTTAAAAAGAAATTAATTCTTTAAAATCTCAGCAATCTCCTTATGGCCTTTTTCATATGCCATATCCATTGGAGCTAATCCTGAGATATTGATGACTCTGGTGTCGGCTCCATTTTCGAGTAAGGCAACAATAAAGTCGATATTACCAAATTGAGCAGCGAAATGAAGTGGAGTTTCGCCAGTGGCTTGAATGGCATTGACATTTGCATTAGCATCGATAAGCAACTTACCGATCTCTTCATTGTTGTTTGCCGCAGCAATATGTAGCGCAGTGGTGAGTTGTTCATTTTTGGTTACGACATTCGGATTGACTTTTTTGGATAGTAAAAGACGGACAATGTCTGCTTTGTTGAAATATGTTGCTAAGGTCAATGGCGTAAAACCCTGTGATGACCATTCGTTGACAACAGATGGAGCTTGCAAAATAATAGCCTCCAGGTATGAGGTTAACCCAGCCGCACAGGCCTCATGGATAGTCATGGATTTGGTGTGTTGTAAAAGTGTCCGAATGATCTGGGGTTTGTTATAATAGCAAGCCAATAGGAGGGGAGAAATTCCATGACTCGTTGTTTCTTGTAAAAGTTCGGGATTTCCAATCAATAATAAGTCGATATCATGGCTTCTGCCTTCTTCAATATATTGTTCTAAAACGGAAAGGTTCATGTCTTAACAAATTGTCTAACGTTGTCACTAAAATAGACTTTATTGATGAGAATAAATGTTTGATTTGCGAAAATATTTGTATTTAATTTTGCCTGGGATTGAACTGAAATTTAGAAGAAGGGTGTTTTTACGGGGTGAATTGGATCTTAAAATCCGGGAAAAAGTTATTTTTGGGGTATTTTATATACACAAATGTGTAGTAATGCGCATAATGTTTTTGTAAATTAAAAAGTAGATGTACTTTTGTTAAGCCCCTCCCAAGGGCATGTTTTTCATAGGTAGATGTAGGGTCGGGTGTTTCTCACTACGACCCTTTTTTTATAGCTTTGTTTTTATTATTTTAAAAGAGATGTCTAAGAGAAAAATTGTTATTGCCATTACTGGAGCTAGCGGCTCAATCTATGCTAAAGTTTTACTTAAAAAACTATTGGTATTAAAAACACAAATCGCAGAAGTTGGGATTGTAATGTCGAATAATGCGAAGGATGTATGGCGTGCGGAGTTAGGCGATGAGAGTTATCAGGATGTACCGTTCAAATTTTATGATAAGGGTGATTTCTTTGCTCCTTTTGCATCAGGATCGGCTCGCTATGATACGATGATTGTCTGTCCGTGTTCAATGGGGACATTATCAAGGATCGCCCAAGGAATTTCTTCTGATCTGACAACTCGCGCGGCAGATGTAATGCTAAAAGAACGACGAAGATTGATTTTGGTTACCCGTGAGACACCGCTAAGTATTATACATATTCAAAACATGAAATTGGTGACAGAGGCCGGAGGTATCATTTGCCCTGCATCACCTTCATTCTATAGTTTGCCGAAGACTTTGGAGGATGTTGCAGAAACTGTGGTTGATCGGATTTTGAGTCTTGCAGGGTTTGAATTTAAACATTATCAGTGGGGAGAAAATGCCTAGTTATTCCTCGTTGAAATCTATTTTTAATGTTCTTTAATAAATTTGTATTTTGTAACTTTGTTTCTCGAAATGAAGCAATCACAGGCATCACGCGAAAAAGTTATTTGCAGCTATATGATTTATAGTGATAAAGCCACCCTTTGTCTGTTAACACTGCGCACGCTATATGCTTCGATAAATAAGTTGTATCCTTTTAATTTCAATCACATTCATATATGAAAAGCTTATTGATTACTTCTGTTAAAGTAATTTTACCTGGTAATGAATTTCATCAGCAGCAAGTTGATGTATTTATCGAAAAGGGAAAGATTGCGCAGATTGGAAAATCTGTCAAAGTAGCTGATAAAAACATAGAGACCATCGATGGCGCAGGAAAAATTTTAGCGCCAGGTTTTTTCGACTTACATGCCAATTTTGGAGAACCTGGATTAGAAACCAAGGAAGACATTGTAAGTGGAACCGCAGCAGCAGCAGCGGGAGGATTTACTGGAGTTGCTGTAATGCCAAATACCGAACCGGCGATTCAAAGCCGTTCTGAAGTTGCACTTATTGTCAATACAGCGAAAGGGAATCTTGTTGATGTACATCCAATTGGAGCTATCAGTAAAAAGCGAGAAGGAAAGGAACTAGCCGAGCTATTTGATATGAAGCAAACGGGTGCTGTCGCTTTCAGTGATGGAAATAGGAGTGTACAGCAGGCAGGATTAATGAGCAGAGCGTTGTTATATGCGAAGGGATTCGATGGGTTGATTTTTTCACATGCTGAAGATGAATCTATGGCAGGTGGAAACAAAATGAATGAAGGTGCGATGAGTACTTATTTGGGGATGAAGGGTATTCCCAATCTTGCCGAATCGTTAATGGTTTCTCGTGATCTGTATTTGGCGGAATATACCGGAGCTCCAATTCATTTTGCATCCATTAGCACACCAGAAGCCGTTGACCTGATAAAAAAAGCTAAAGCAAAAGGTCTTCCAGTGACATGTGATGTTGCTGCACATCAATTGGTCTTTACTGACGAAGATATTGTCGGTTTTGATAGTAATTATAAGGTGAGTCCGCCGTTACGCACAAAGGCAGATCTTAAGGTATTACTCAAAGGAATTAAGGATGGTACTATTGACGCTGTTGTTTCGCAACATACACCGCATGAAATAGAATTTAAGAATGTAGAATTTCATATTGCAAAAAATGGAATTATTGGACTACAGACCGTATTGCCACTCATGGTTCGTGCTGGATTAAACGAAGAACAAATTGTCAATAGTCTTTCAGTTAGACCCCGACAGATTCTAGGACTTGAAGTTCCTCTTATTGAAGAAGGGGCAGTAGCCAACCTTGTCGTATTTGACTCAGCGAAGACTTGGAGCTTCGATGAGAAAACCAATAAATCCAAATCAAAAAATTCTCCATTGTTCGGACAGATCTTAAAAGGCGCTGTCGAATTGGTCATCAATAATAGTCAAATCATTAAAAACGATTAAAAACCATGGAAGCAAATGTTAAAGCAGCCGTTGAGGCAGGTATATTAAATTATGGCAAGGTTGATGGAATCTCGACAGCCCCGGAGTTTCTTGAAAAGATTATTGGCGTATTCAATACGGAGGCCAGCTATCTAGAGAAATTAGAACTGTTGGATCAGTCTTTTGATGACTATCCGTTGTTTGACGAACTTCGTGAAGTATATGTCGATCTTTTATTGATGAACTTTTTCTCCAATGACGTATTAAAATTGGAAGATGATTATTTGGATTCTGAAGAATGGGAAGCGATCGAAGATGAAACAATAGATCGTGGAACAGAATTGTTGAATATTTTTCTTTATTTAGGGGAATGTAAGGATGATGAGATTGAACCTGAATTGGATGATTTCCTAAAAGAATTTTTGCTGGTTGACGAAGATGAATTCCAAGACGAGCATGAAATTTATGAAGATATCATTGCTAATCAGATTGTAGTAGATAGCCCGTATGCCGAAATTGCAAAAGTAGGAAAAGGAATAAATCCGAGAAGCGAAGTTTATGAACTTTTCTATCCTATTATGAGTTTCTTTAGCGAGTTGAAACCATCTGAAAAACAATTTGAAGAGTATGCTGACGCTTCTTCCAATAAGGCTTTTGATATCGCCCTTTACCAAATAATTAGTACTTACTATAACAAATAATTTTATGGCAGAATCATTCAACCAAAGTAATGTAGGATTTGATGCGGTAATCGACAAAAAGAAAAGTATTATCTATGGTGTTATTTTAGGAATAATTTCTTTTATTCTAGGATTAGTTGTTTTGTTTGTTGTCAAAGACTTAAATTCCTTTTGGGGGGTAATGTCGATGTCATTTATTGTTAATACGGGGATTTTTGTTGTTATCTCTGCGCTATTCGCCTTCTCTCTTAGGAAAGCAAATGGTGGATACTGGAATTTTTCTATAGCATTGAAATCGATCTTTATGATGCTTGCTATTTCTACGATTATTTCCACTATTGGTACGCAACTCTATGTTAATTTCATTAATCCAACTTTACAAGAAAAGGTGGTGACGCATACAATTAACGTTACCATTGAGTACATGGAGAAAAACAATGTGCCAGATGAGGTTATAGATTCAAAAATCGCAGAACTTGAAAAACAAGTTGATGCTATAGGAAAGATAACCTTAGGGCAGGTGTTCAAAGGATTGGCAATCACATTGATGTTTCAATTTGTTTTTGCATTACTATTATCAGCCTTGACAAAACGAGAAAAATTGGTGATTAAGCAAGAGACCAATTAGTGTTTAATAAAATAAAATTGACCCTATAAGGTATTACTGAAAAAGTAATACCTTTGTTGGTATTATAATACTACATTTTTAGCATGATTAACATTCACATGGATATTTCTGTTGTTGTTCCTTTATTTAATGAAGAAGAATCCTTACCCGAATTGACAGCTTGGATCGACCGCGTTATGGCGGCCAATCATTTTTCCTATGAAATTATTTTAGTTGATGATGGGAGTAAAGATAATTCTTGGAAAGTTATTGAAGAGTTGAAGTTAAAGAACACGAATATTTCTGCGATAAAGTTCCGACGCAACTATGGAAAATCTGCGGCTTTAAATGTAGGCTTTGCTGCTGCACAGGGCGATGTTGTTATTACAATGGATGCTGATTTACAGGATAGTCCAGATGAGATTCCTGAACTGTATGATCGGATCGTGAACAAGGGGGCGGATTTAGTATCGGGTTGGAAGCAAAAGCGCTATGATCCATTGACCAAAACAATCCCAACCAAATTGTTTAATGGGGTAACAAGATCTATGTCTGGAATTCATAACCTGCATGATTTTAACTGTGGCCTTAAAGCTTATAAAAAAGATGTTGTTAAAAACATTGAGGTTTATGGCGAGATGCATCGTTATATACCCGTTATTGCGAAATGGGCTGGATTTACCAATATACAGGAACAGGTTGTACAGCATTACCCACGTAAATACGGTACAACCAAATTTGGGCCGGGCCGTTTTGTGAAAGGCTTCTTGGATTTATTATCCATATTTTTTGTCGGCAAATTTGCGAAAAGACCGATGCACTTTTTTGGTGTTATGGGGGTGATTAGTTTTCTTGCAGGTTTATTTATCTCCATTTATCTGATTTGCCACAAACTCATGAGTATAGCTAGCGGTACACCATTTAGAGATATAACAGATCAACCATTATTTTTCTTTGCGCTAACAGCGATTATTTTGGGAACACAATTATTTCTGACAGGTTTCTTGGCAGAATTAGTCTCTAGAAGCAGCTCCGATCGGAATGATTATCAAATTGAGAAAGTCATCTAAATAATTATGCGAATTGTGATTTTAGGATCCGCCTATCCATTGAGGGGAGGGGGGATAGCGTCTTTTAATGAACGATTGGCATCCCATTTTCAGGAGTTAGGTCATGAAGTGGATATCTATTCCTTTAGTCTACAGTATCCCAATTTTCTTTTCCCTGGGAAGTCGCAATATTCAGATGAGCCTGCACCAATCGGTCTTCATATTAAAACAATAGTGAATTCTATTAATCCACTTAATTGGATAAAGGTTGGTAGGGAGCTTAGGAAGGCGAACTACGATTTGCTTATCGTGCGATTTTGGATGCCGTTTTTTGGGCCTTGTTTGGGAACAATACAGCGACAGGTTCGAAAAAATAAACATACTAAAATTGTATGTATCGCTGATAATATAATCCCTCATGAACAACGCATAGGGGATAAGATGTTGATCCGCTACTTTTTGAAATCTGTTGATGCTTGTCTCACTATGAGTAAAAGTGTACTGGCAGATCTGAAAATGTTAAGCCCCAAAATGCCAGCGGTATATACGCCGCATCCCCTCTACGATAACTATGGTGCGCATCAAAGTAAAAAGGAGGCACGTCGATTACTTAAGATTGCCGAAGAGGATAAAGTCGTATTGTTTTTTGGTTTTATTCGTCAATACAAGGGTTTAGATATCTTGCTGGAAGCATTAGCTCATTCCAAGGTTCGCGATCTCGGTGTTAAATTATTGCTTGCCGGAGAATTTTATGGTGATCCTGCTCCCTATCTGGAGCTTATAAAAAAGTATAAACTCGAAGAGTTTATTTTTATGCATACCGATTTTATTCCAAATCAGGAGGTGGGACGTTATTTTTCAGCTGCGGATTGCGTTGTATTGCCTTATCGTAGCGCTACGCAGAGTGGAATCACCCAAGTTGCTTATCATTTTGATCTTCCCATGATTGTGAGTAATGTTGGGGGATTGCCGGAATTGGTTCAAGATGGCTACGTTGGTTATGTCGTGGAACCTGATGCCCGTCAAATAGCCGACGGTATTTTTTCATTTTACCATTACAACAAAGAAGAGCAATTTAGAACGAATATTATCGATGAAAAAAGGAAATACAGCTGGGATACTTTTGGCAATGAACTTCTTAAGTTGACGCGTTGATGAGTAGCAATGATTTTATTTGTATATAAAATCAAATTTATCTAAGTTTGGAAGACTGAGGTAGAAATTTAAAAGGAAGGAGAGATTTTGTTGCCGTTTACACAAAGTAGTTTAACTAAGTTAGAAGAGTTTTTTAAGGAGCAAGGGTATAAAGTTAGATACGAGAAAGGTTCATTCCGTACAGGTGCTTGTATGTTGCAGACGACAAAAGTTGTAGTAGTCAATAAGTTTTCGAATCTTGAAATAAAAATCCAGTCATTGTGGAACATATTATTGGATATTGAAATTGATTCGGAGGCCATTTCTGAAAAACTTCTTCCGATTTATGAAGACGTATTGAAATCAAAAATTGTAGCTTGAGAATAACATTTTTAGGAACCGGAACATCACAAGGGGTGCCTGTAATAGCATGCCAATGTCAGGTCTGTCAATCTGAAGACAGACGTGATAAGAGGTTACGTTCTTCTATTCTTATTGAATACAATCAACATACATTGGTTGTGGATACTGGCCCAGACTTTAGGTATCAGATGTTGCGCGAGAAAGTTATGCATTTGGATGCGGTGTTAATGACACACTCACATAAAGACCATATTGCTGGTTTAGATGACGTAAGGGCATTTAATTATCAGCAGCATAGCTCAATTGCTATTTACGGTACAGCAGCTCTCCATGAAGCGCTCAGACGAGAATTTTATTATGCGTTTACTGAAGTTAAATATCCCGGAGCTCCGAGGTTGGATTTGGAAGAGATAAAGGCCGGGGTACCCTTGTCTTTATTTGGAAAAGAAATTATGCCTATTGAGGTTCTCCATTATAAAATGCCAGTCTTGGGTTTTAGGATCGGAGATTTCGCCTACATTACTGATGCGAAATTTATCAGCGCAGAATCACGGAAATTATTGGAAGGAGTAAAGGTTCTTGTGGTAAATGCTTTGCAAAAGGAATCTCATATTTCACATTTAACATTGGATGAGGCGATTGAATTTGCCTATGATATTCATGCCGATAAAACCTATTTTACACATATAGGGCATCGAATGGGACTGCATGAAGCTGTTTCCAGAGAATTGCCCGAAAACATGTTTCTAGCCTACGATAGATTACAGCTTGAAATTAGCTAATCCATTTAAAATAAAACTATAGTTCTTTTTTCGTTGTTATACCTATAAAAAATAGATTTAGGTATTAAATTATAAAGAAATGGGAAATTTACTGTATATCATCGCCGTTATCTTAGTTATCATTTGGGCGATAAGTTTTTTTGGAGGTTATGCGGCTGGCAATAACATTATCCACATCCTTTTGGTCATTGCTATTATTGTGGTTTTATTGCGCGTTATTCGTGGCAATGCTTAATCCTTTAAATCAAATTCAGATAGAACTGGGCAATTTGTAAGTCTTGAGGGTAGGTGATTTTTATATTTCTGGAGTCACCTTCAATGATAGCGATACGCTTGCCCATTTTCTCTACCACCGACGCATCATCTGTAAAAAGGGGATCTTCGCCTTGCTGATAGGACTTTAGAAGCAATTCTCCATGAAAAACCTGTGGAGTTTGTACTAACCAGGTATGATTTCTATCAACAGCGGAGTTGGATGTGGTGTCTCCCATCCGAACTGATTCAATGCTCTTTTGTGCTAAGACAATTGCCTGATGATCATACGCCCCCTGGAAGGCTTTTTTAATAAGAGCTTCAGTGATGATAGGCCGAGCTCCGTCGTGCACCGCAACATAGTCTTTTGGACCGATATCAAAATTTTGCTGAATGTAATCTATTCCGTTCCTTACACTTTCGAAGCGGGTTTGTCCGCCAAAAGCGATATGTATAGGGCGATCAAACTGATGCTTCAAACACAGTTCGGTCCAAAAACTTTCCATTGGCTCGCTGATGACCAAAATAACTTCCGAAATAATTTCTGACTGGCAAAATCGATTAATTGTATGCATAACAATCGGCAGTCCATTTAATTCAAGAAACTGCTTTGGAAGATCGCTATTCATTCTGTTTCCGGTTCCGGCAGCAACGATAATTACAAAGTTCATGTTGTTATTGAAAGGTTATTATTTAAAAAAACGTGGATAGTTTAAGGCTATCCACGTTTTTTTTATTTTATCTTTTAAGACACAGCGTTAAACGATTAACATAGCGTCGCCATAGCTGTAGAATCTATACTTTTCTTTTACAGCAACTTCATAGGCATTCATTACATTTTCGTAGCCTGCAAACGCAGCAATCATCACTAAAAGTGTGGATTCTGGTGTATGGAAGTTTGTAATCATCGAGTTTGCGATACTGAAATCGTAAGGAGGATAGATGAACTTACTCGTCCAGTCAGACGCCGCTTTTAAATGGTGATCTGCAGAAACAGAAGATTCTATTGCACGCATAGAAGTCGTTCCGACAGCACATACGCGACGTTTGTTGTCGATTGCTCTATTGACAACGCGTGCAGCTTCATCAGTGATGATGAACTGTTCCGAATCCATTTTATGTTTGGTTAAATCTTCGACTTCAACGGTACGGAAAGTTCCAAGACCAACGTGAAGAGTAACCTCTGCAAAATCAACACCTTTTAGTTCCAGACGTTTCATTAACTCTCTTGAGAAGTGAAGTCCAGCTGTAGGAGCAGCAACAGCACCTTCATTTTTTGCGTAGATCGTTTGGTAACGGAATTTATCTTCCGGCGTAGCTTTACGTTTGATGTATTTAGGAAGCGGAGTTTCACCTAAGATTTCAATATTACGACGGAACTCTTCATCGGTACCATCAAATAAAAATCTAATTGTACGGCCACGAGAAGTTGTATTGTCAACTACTTCGGCAACCAATAAGTCATCATCACCGAAATATAATTTGTTGCCTACACGGATTTTACGCGCAGGATCTACCAACACATCCCAAAGACGAAGTTCATTGTTCAATTCACGCAACAAGAAAACTTCAATCGTAGCTCCAGTTTTCTCTTTATTACCGTAAAGGCGGGCTGGAAAAACTTTAGTATTGTTTAATATCATGACATCTTTGTCATCGAAATAATCCAATACATCTTTGAAAATTTTGTGTTCAATTTTACCAGTATCTCTATGTAGGACCATCAAGCGTGATTCGTCACGATTTTCAGAAGGTTCAGAAGCAAGTAATGATTCTGGTAAGTTGAATTTAAATTGAGATAACTTCATCTTTAATGATATATATTTTAATGTCTGCCTTTCAGTGCATTACAGTGCACCAAATACTAGGTTGCAAAAAGCATACAAAGTTATAACTTTTTCGGGTATAGAAAGGGCTTATTTCTAATTTATGTATATATTTTTGACGATTTTGACATTAAATCAAAACTATGTTGTATTTTAGAATACAATTATGCTATTTTTTAGATTGATATTGGAGAGTTGTCAGTTTGCTTTTTCGGCATTGAAAGACAATCGTACCCGCACCTTACTATCGCTGTTGGGTGTGACCATCGGTATTTTTACGATTATTGGTGTATTTTCTGCAGTAGATACCTTACGGAATAATATAGAGGAATCAGTAAAGAAGATCGGTAGCAAAACACTTTATATTGAGAAATGGCCCTGGGATGGAGGTCCAAATTTCCCTTGGTGGAAATACTTGAATAGACCCGAACCTACATACAATAATTACCTGGATTTGAAAAGTCGTATGACGACAGCCGAGTATATGGCGTATATGATCAATATCGGTAATACGACTATAAAATATAAAAATAATTCGGCCCAAGGCTCATCGGTCAACGCAGCGACCTATGAGAACCTGTACATTCAAAATTTAAATATTGTGGATGGTCGTTACTTTGCTGAAAGCGAGTCGAGGGGTGGAGCTCTTGTAACTGTATTGGGAGCAAATATTGCGGAAGGGCTTTTTCCTAATGAGGAGCCTGTTGGCAAATATATTAATATGTTAGGCCGAAAAATTCAGGTTATCGGTGTATTAAAGAAAGAAGGAAATGGTGTATTGATTAATACCTCCCCCGATGATACCGCCTTTATTCCGTTTGAGCTTGCGAGAAATTTGGTCAACTATGATAATTTCTCACCGAGTATAGCGATGGTTATTAAATCGAACTACACGCTTGGTGAGGCGGAGAGCGAAGCGAAGACACTCATGCGTTCGATTCGTCGTATATCGCCACAACGGGAGGAAAACTTTTCCATTAACCAGACAACAATGATTACAGGTGCGCTGGATCAGCTTTTTGGGATAATTAATCTTGCGGGTTTTTCAATCGGTATTTTTTCGATTTTGGTTGGTGGCTTCGGTATTGCCAATATCATGTTTGTCAGTGTCAAAGAGCGTACACATATCATCGGAATACAGAAAGCGCTAGGGGCTAAAAATTTCTTTATTCTTTCACAATTTTTAGTTGAGTCTATCGTACTATGTTTGTTGGGGGGAGGGATAGGTCTCGTTGTTGTTTATTTTTTAGCGTTTCTAGTGCAAGCTGCAACTGGCGTTGCTATTGTCGTAAGTTTGAAAATGGTTATGCTTACAGTTTCGCTTTCGACGTTTATTGGTCTCATATCAGGTATTGTTCCGGCCCTAATGGCTTCTCGATTGGATCCGGTAGAAGCGATCCGGAGTAAATAGAAAGCGATATGTTTAAAAAAGCTCAATTTTCGATATTACAAGGATTTTGGCTTTTAATTTTTGCCTATAGCTGTATGCTGATGGCAGAAATCACACTTCGCTATCGTGGTTTCTCACTCGATGCTAATTTCCTGATGATTAAACAAACGGAAATTGAAGAACTTTGGTGGTATCGCTACGTGTTTTATGTCCATGTCTGCACAGCTATCTTTGCCTTGCCTGCCGGCTTTACGCAGTTTAATACTTATCTATTGAATAAATATCCGCGAGTCCATCGAAGTATCGGGTATTTGTATGTATTCGCCATTTTGGTTTTTGCCGCTCCTTCAGGTTTGCTTATTGGATCCGTGGCAAATGGCGGATTAACCTCTATTATTGCCTTTGAATTATTGGGGCTTGGATGGTTTTATTTCACCTGGATGGCAGTTCGTTTGGCGAGTCAGCGAAAATTTGATAAACACCGTGATTTTATGATCCGTAGTTTTGCCTTAACCTGTTCAGCACTTACCCTACGTTTTTGGAAGCTTGCTTTAGTGTACTTGTTTCAGCCAAATCCGATGGATCTCTATCAAATTATTGCCTGGTTGGGGTGGATCCCTAATTTGTTGTTGGCGGAATTTATTATTTATCAAAAAAATCATAAATTATGAGGAAGAACCTTTGTTTAATGTTAATGCTTGGAGCAATCCTTGGTTGTAAGGACGGGAAAAGCAAAAAGAATGAAGCCACCGAAACAAAAGATACTGTTGTGGCCGAAGCTGAGGCACATCAGGAACTTTATGGAAACTGGGTGGGCGAATTTGTTGTGGATGAAAGTACTCTTGAAGAAGGAGAAGGGCTGCCCACGACAGATTATTCTCCGAAGATAAATTTGACCATAAAAAAAATTACGGATAAGGGTAATATCTTCGGGCAGAATGTTGTCAAAGGAAATCTGCGCTCTTTTGTGGGGAAATTGGAGGAAAATGGTGCCGATATTCGGTTATTATTGGATGAGCCCGGCGACAAAAAGTCCGACGGGCGATTTGAAATTAAGCTTAATCACGACACCTTAATAGGCAATTGGACCGCATATGACCAAGGGGTAAAGATTAAAAAGCGAAGCTTTAAATTGTTGAAAAAGCAGTTCGCCTATAATCCAAATCTGATGCTAAAAAATCAGGATGGAGAAGACGGAACTTTGGTCGACTGGATTAACGAAAAAAGAAAGGAGGAGACTGATGTGGATGGAGATTCAACTTATACTTACATTATTCAATACTATCGATCGGCATCCCCTGCGGTCTTTACTGTAAATGCATCTAAACAAAAGTTGACGGAGAAAGACCTTAAAAACCTCAAGAAATTAGATCTGGAGATTATTCGGAATACGATTTTTGCCCGACATGGCTATGCGTTTACCAAACCTAGCATTCGCCAGTTTTTTGAACCTGTAGATTGGTATGTGCCTATTTCAAAAGATGTGTCTGCAGACTTAAGTCCCTTAGAAAAAGATAATATAGCTTTGCTGACTAGATTTGAAAAATATGCAACGGATAATTATGACACCTTCGGAAGGTAATGCAGTCAACATTAGTCATGAATATTCGAAAGATCAGTATTACAAAAAAGGCTTTACATCGTAAAGCCTTTTTTGTAATATCAAGAGTGTATGTTTTATTATTTCTTCCGAATAGAGATCGCATTTTTATGCGCTTGCAGGCCTTCGAGTTCAGCGAGTATTTCAACTACCGACCCGATTTGTTGAAGTCCAGTTTCGTTTATATGCTGAAAAGTAACTTTTTTCACAAAAGAATCTACAGATACGCCGGAGTAGGAGCGTGCATAGCCTGATGTAGGCAGCGTGTGATTTGTACCTGAGGCATAATCTCCTGCGCTTTCAGGGGTTAAGTGACCTAAGAAAACCGAACCAGCGTTACTGATATAGCGTGTTAAGGACTCCCATTGGTCCGTCTCCAAAATAAGGTGTTCTGGCGCATAGTCATTTGAAAACTGAATGGCCTCCTGAAGATTCTCGACAGTTATTGCATAGGAATTTTCAATCGCTTTTGCAGCAAGTTCCTTGCGAGGCAAAACCGCTAATTGGGCTACCAATGCTGTGTTGATGGCATCAACTATAGCCGCGGAAGTTGCAACCAGCACAGCTTGACTGTCGGCTCCGTGTTCGGCCTGTGCCAAAAGATCTGCGGCGACAAATGCTGGATTAGCCGACTCGTCAGCGATGACCAGTACTTCGGATGGTCCCGCAGGCATGTCAATGCTAACATTTGCAAGGCCCTGTATGATGGATTTTGCTTTTGTGACAAACTGATTTCCTGGGCCAAATATCTTATCGACTTTTGGTATAGTCTCTGTTCCAAACCCCATAGCAGCAACAGCTTGAGCGCCTCCAACGAGGTATATTCTATTTATCTTAAGTAATTTTAAACAAAAAGCAACAAAGCCATTTATTTTTCCATTGGATTGTGGAGGAGAACAAACGACAATCTCTTTACATCCAGCTATTCTCGCAGGAATACCGAGCATTAAAAGTGTGCTAGGTAAAACTGCTGATCCCCCTGGGATATAAAGGCCAACTTTTTCAATGGGACGAACCTCGCGCCAGCATTTTACGCCGGGCATTGTTTCGACAGTTCGCTCCCTTTTTAATTGTGTACTATGGAATTTATGTATATTTTGAAACGCGATTTCCAATGCTCTTTGTTGATCGCGGTCAATGGTAGATGCCAGTGCGTCGATATCTTCCTCGTCTAAATATAATCTGTCAAGTTCAACTTTATCAAATTTGGCCGCATATTCGCGTAATACGATATCACCTTGGTGGCGTACTTGTTGAATAATTTCCTGGACAACCTCTTGTATTGCATTGTTTGGATCCGTATTCCTAGCGACCAGTTGCTGGATTTCGGTTTTTCCTAACGTTTTGTAATCATATTTTTTTAACATGGTTGTATAAGTGCATCAAGTTTAAAGAATGATTTTTTCAATGGGCATCACAACGATACCTTGGGCACCTTCAGCTTTTAACTTATTGATCTTATCCCAAAAGTCATCTTCAGTGATAACGGTGTGTACGGCTACCCAACCTTCTTCTGCCAATGGAACAACCGTAGGGCTCTTAACACCATGCAATAAAGAAGTGATGGCTGGCAAATTTTTCTTTTCGACATTCAATACCACATATTTAGTTTCTTTTGCTAAAAGAACAGATTCGATACGTTGTACTAATTCGGCCAAAACTTCATTGCCTTCTAATCCCTTTCTTCCAACCAAAATGGCTTCTGAATTTTTGACATCAGCAAAAGGTTTCAAACCGTTGCTTTTTAGTGTTCCTCCGGTAGATACGATATCGCAGATCGCATCACTAAGACCCAAGCCCGGTGAAATCTCAACTGAGCCGGATATCAAACGGATGTCTGCATTAATCTTATAATCGTCTAGAAAATTCTTTAGGATATTTGGATAAGAGGTTGCGATTGCTTTGCCGTTAAGGTCTTTAATGTCTTGGATGGTGCTATCTTTGGGAATAGCCAGTTTCAATGTACATTTTCCAAAACCAAGCCGTTTGATGTATTCTACTTTGGATTCAGTCTCATCGATGATGTTTTCACCGACGATGCCCAGGTCGGCTATGCCTTGTTCCACATATCCCGGAATATCATCGTCTCTCAGAAATAATATTTCCAGTGGGAAATTCCCAACAGTTGTGATTAAAGAACTTTTGTAGTTCTCGAAGTCTAAACCACAATTTTTCAGTAATTGAACAGATTTTTCGTTTAACCTACCCGATTTTTGGATAGCAATTTTAAGATTTTTCAACGCTTTATAAATGTTAGCAGTAAATTATTAATAATAAGAAATCAAACAAGAGGGAAGGTATTCTACGTAAGAACACATTAAATTAACATATCGCCACAATGGCGATGATGCAAATGAAAATGATGTACGTAAGTATAAACCATGTTTGTATTAATAACTGCAAGCAAATGTATAGTAAATTAATGGGAAATGCAAGACTATCATTTTAAAATTCTTATCCCAATCGACTTGTTGTTGAAATGAATTCAATTTTCTTGAAAAAAATGTGAAAACAATGCTGTTGATTGGGGGAATATACCATAATTTAGACAAAAGGTAATGCTGATTTCCTATCCTTATAGTAGGCTGTTTGAATTACGCCAATAGCAAGTTGTGAAATCTTGTTCTATCGAAACGCTTTTTATAGGCTGACAACTCACATAAATTTTCTTATTTTTAGGAATTGGGGTGACATACTAAGTTAGTAGCGAATAAGAGTTGCAGTAGTAGGGAGTATAAGTTGTTGTTTAATAAATAGGAGGAATGTGTTTAGTGGTACATGTTTCAAAGGGATTATAAATTAGATAGATTATTTGTTTGATGAAAAGATTAGCTTTTATTTTTATTTGTTGGATTAACTGTCTATACGGTCCTGTCCTTGGACAGGAAAAGCCAGCATCTACGTTAGATATCCGTATATTGGAGTCCATAGCCGAGACTCGGACAGCGCCACAAACACAAACATTTAAAGTGCTTTCTGATATCAATAACTATGTTCAGATAGCCGTTCCTGTAGGTTTACTGGTTGCAGGTGCGGTCAACGATGATAAGGCAATGCGTCAGAATGCCTTGTATGTTGCGAGTAGTACGGCTGTAACAGCGCTCGTGAATGTTGGGTTAAAACATATTTTTAAGCGAAGCAGGCCATTTAAAAAATATCCTAATTTCATATCGGTTCGTACGGCCGGTGGGTATTCCTTTCCGTCTGGTCATACGTCATCTGCTTTTGCTACTGCTTCTGCTTTGTCTCGGGCTTACTCAAAGTGGTACGTCGTCGCACCATCGCTGTTATGGGCGAGTAGCGTGGGGTATTCAAGGATGTATCTGGGCGTACATTTTCCCTCCGATGTGTTAGCAGGTGCTGTATTGGGAACAGGAGCAGCCTTTGCTTTAGATGGACTAAAGAAATAATATAGAAATAGAAAAAATGATGCAACAGGTTATTAAAATATTGGTTGTTGGATGTGGAAATATGGGCGCATCTCATGCGAAGGCATATCACGATTTAGATGGCTTTCAAATTGTGGGGCTAGTAGCTCGTGGGGAGAGCAAAAGTAAACTGAATGAACAATTGGGCGGCAACTATAAATTGTTTGAATCTTATGAGGATGCACTTCAGGAAACGAAACCGGATGCCGTTTGTATAGCGACCTATCCGGATACACACAAAGCGTATGCTATAAAAGCCTTTCAGGCTGGTGCTCATGTTTTTATTGAAAAGCCTTTAGCTGAAGATGTGATTTCCGCGCAGGAGGTCGTCGATGCAGCGGTGAAATATGATAAAAAATTGGTTGTTGGATATATTTTGAGATATCATCCCTCATGGGTCAAATTTATTGAAATAGCTAAAACGATGGGAAAACCACTTGTTATGCGTATGAATCTGAATCAACAGAGCCATGGGTATATGTGGGATGTGCATAAAAATCTAATGGCTAGTTTAAGTCCCATTGTTGACTGTGGAGTTCATTATATTGATGTCATGTGTCAAATGGTGGGTGCGAAACCATTGTATGTATCTGCAATCGGCGCGCGGTTAACCGATGAGATTCCTGCTTGGAACTACAACTACGGACAATTGCAGCTGCATTTTGAAGATGGATCCGTAGGATGGTATGAAGCCGGATGGGGACCAATGGTTAGTCAGAATGCTTTTTTTGTAAAGGATGTTTTTGGACCTAAAGGTGCAGTTTCCATTGTCGCAAATAAAGCAAGCAATGAAGGTAAATCGGATTCGGTAGCATCCCATACACAAACAGAAAGCCTTCGTGTACATTACGCCGATTTAGATGCGGCAAATGAATTTACGAAGGTTGATGAGTGGGTCAACTTATCTGATGAGCCCGATCATCAGGAATTATGTAACCGGGAGCAGTTATTCTTTCAGCAGGCGATTGTAGATAATTTGGATCTTTCTGATTCGATGGAAGATGCTGTTAATAGTCTACGAATTGCTTTGGCATGTGACGAAGCGGTGAAAACTAGACAGATGATAAAATTGTAGTATATTTTGCTTAGTGGTCTTTTTTTTGCTTTTTATGGAAATATGAAGCGAAAAAAGTAAATAAATAAAAAAATAGCGTAAAAGATAGGCTTTTTGGTCTGTCTTTTGTTATTTAGCTACATATTTATCATTCTTATGAATAATTTACTCAACGTTGCACTATTATTTGGATTATCAATTTCGACAACCTATGCACAAGATAAGCAATGGCAGATGGAGTTGGTGTTTAAAGGTGAAGTTTCCCCTGAAAAATTTGAAAATGAAGTTCCGGAATTTGCAAAAGAGTTTTATGAGCCATTTTTGAAAGGAAAAATGGCTTATCGGAATGTGGAGATTTTGGCTGATGCCGATTATTCTTCCACTGTAGTGAATCAAAAAGCACATGCTATTTTAAATCGAAAATTAGCAAAAACATATTCGTATTCGGTTGGAGATGATGTTGTTACTGCCGAAGCATACAGTCCGTCCTATAAGATTGTCAGTACGAAGTTAGGGGAGTCGGAAGGGCCTTATGTGCAGCTGCAAGATATGGGCGAGATCGAGTCGATAGCGGGAATTACCTGTAAGAAAGCAAAGTTATTTATAAAAAACCATGCCGATTCCGCGGTGGCAACGGTATGGTATTCGGAAGCAGTGCCCACTTATTATCTGACAGCATTTTCATTTATCAATGATTTGCCTGGAGGTGTGCTCAAATTGTCTTTGGGGGAAAACAATGACCTTGGTTTTGAAACAACAAAAGTGATCAATGTATCGTCCGTGACAGATTTTGCACTCCCTAAAAATGCAAAGGTGATTGATATCTCAGGGGGAGGGAATACGAGTGAAGGGGAAGATGTGAGTTTGTTTGAAGATACTTTTCCATTGGAAAAATCACTTAAATGGACGATGGTCAAGGATAAAGATACCAATGATGAATATTATGGTATAAAAAGCATAGCGGGAGAAGACGTGTTGCCTTGCTCTCTTTTCTCTTTAGCCTATTTTAATGAGCAGACTGCTATTGTTTCAGATAAAGATAATTATTTCTGGTTGTTGGATAAGAAAGGAGGAAAGGTGAATAAAGAAGGGTTTGACTGGCTTACGCCTGCAAATCAAAAACTGGCTATTTTTCAGAAAGATGGTAATTTTGGATTGATCACACAGGAAGGGAAAATTCTGCTTGACAAAAAGGAAAATATCAGTAAATTTTTAGACAATTATTTGATGTTCTCTGAAAATGGAAAAGTTGGATTGTTGGATGAAAATGGGAAGATTTTATTAAAGGCGAACTTATTATTTTTAGATGCTGATAATGCTGGAAATGTTCTGGTCCGGGAAAAGGAGGGTGAAGAAACGAAAACGTTAGACCTGGAAGCTTTTTTAAAGACCTATGTGAAGTGATTTTAAATTACATGCATTAATATAGATTTATTATTTATAAAAAAGGCCTTCGATACTATCGAAGGCCTTTTTTATGTGTCAATTTAATCGTGCATTTGCACGATTAAGGAATGTTCAAGAACTTATGTGTTTGTAGTGAAATATCCCATTTAGGGTTTTCTTTTACGTAGTCAATAATAGAAGGTGTCATCTCTTTAGATTTCGACCATTCAGGTTGAAGGTATAATCTACAGTTTTGTCCTACAAGTTGTGCGTATTCTTCTCCCCATGCAAAATCGCTTTTATTGAAAACGATAACTTTAAGTTCACCAGCAGCTTCTAACACATCTTTCCGTGGAGCTTTGAATTTTTTTGGAGATAAACATATCCAGTCCCATTCGCCACTCAAAGGATATGCACCTGATGTTTCAATAAACGTTTTAATGCCCGCCTCATGAAGTCCTTTTGTTAGGTAATCCAAATTATAAATAAGTGGTTCGCCACCCGTAATGACAACTGTTTTTGCCGGATATTTCTTTGCATTTTCGATAATCGAATCTGCGGTTGTAAGGGGGTGGATGGATGCATCCCAACTTTCCTTTACATCGCACCAGTGGCAGCCCACATCGCAACCACCCAATCGTATGAAATAAGCAGCAGTCCCGGTGTGGTAGCCTTCTCCCTGAATAGTGTAAAATTCTTCCATTAAGGGCAATAGTGTTCCGTCTTCTGGTACTTGATTTGACATAGTTAAAATTTCAGTCTGCAAAGGTAGCAAATATTAATGAGATGCTCAATTTGTCCTGTGGCTTTTAAGTAGCTGTCCTGTCATTTTTTTTATATGTAGTTGCAGGTAATAATCTGTTTTATCCATTTGTTTTTAGGTTGATGTTTAAGCAAAGCACATTGTTTACCGACACTATGGTATCAGGTTTATACAATGTTTTCTATTAACAGCGAAACAATACTCTTTTTACAGGGGGATAACAAGGGGTTAATAGGGATTTACCCCTGCTAACCCCCTGTTATACCCCTGTTAACCCCCTGCTATACCCTTGTTAGTATATAACCTGATTTTCATTCATTGTTGGGATGTACATCGGGACAATAGAGAGGAGCTGTTGATCAATAAGATCAGATTATCAATTCGTTTTAAACTGCAATGATAAGGATGTAAAGCTGATGAAATCGGTGTGTTTGAACAGAGGACAGGAGCGGGGGCTAGTAATTATACCTGTATAATGCGTTGAATAGCGCTAAACTCCTGTTATTTTATCAGAATTTTTACTAAATTTGTGTCACAATTTATTTATTGAAAACGTAAGTGTAATAACATAATTGTACATGTTGTTTTATGTTTTCTATTTTTTAACAATTTAAAGATCATAGTTGTAAATGATTAAAATTACACTACCGGATGGTTCCGTAAGAGAGTATCAAAAAGGGATCACTGCTGCAGAGATTGCGTTATCAATCTCGGAGGGGCTTGCAAGAAACGTCCTTGCTGCCGAAGTCAATGGTGAAGTGTGGGATTCTGCCCGTGCTATTGAAAATGACGCTACTGTCAAGTTATTGACCTGGAATGATACCAAAGGTAAATCCACTTTTTGGCATTCTTCAGCCCACTTATTGGCTGAGGCTTTGGAGGCATTGTATCCTGGGATTAAATTTGGTATTGGTCCCGCGATTGAAACCGGATTTTACTACGATGTTGATTTTGGTGATCGTGAATTCTCGTCTGATGACTTTAAAGCGATCGAAGACAAGATGCTGGAGCTGGCTAAACGGAAAGAAACATTTGAACGTAAAGCTGTTTCGAAATCGGATGCATTGGCTTACTTTACTGAAAAAGGAGATGAGTATAAGCTAGATTTAATCAAAGACTTGGAAGATGGAAAGATTACTTTCTATACTCAAGGGGAATTTACAGATTTATGTCGTGGGCCTCATATTCCAAATACTGGGTTTATCAAAGCGATTAAATTGACTAATGTTGCCGGTGCTTACTGGAGAGGTGATGAGTCTCGCAAACAGTTGACACGTATTTATGGTGTTACGTTCCCTAAAGCATCGGAGCTTACAGAATATTTGAAATTTATAGAAGAGGCGAAAAAACGCGATCACCGTAAACTAGGGAAAGAGTTGGAACTTTTTGCTTTTTCTGAAAAAGTTGGTGCAGGTTTGCCTCTTTGGTTGCCTAAAGGTGCTGCATTACGTCAAAAGCTGATAGACTTCTTACAGAAAGCACAGTTAAACTCAGGGTATGAGCCTGTTGTTACTCCGCATATCGGACATAAGCAGTTATATGTGACTTCTGGACACTATGAGAAATATGGCGCGGATTCATTTCAGCCGATAAAAACTCCGATCGAAGGAGAAGAGTTTTTGTTAAAACCAATGAACTGTCCGCATCACTGTGAAATTTATAAAGTAAAACCACGTTCGTATAAGGACTTACCGGTTCGATTTGCAGAGTTTGGTACTGTATATCGTTACGAACAGTCTGGTGAGCTTCACGGATTGACAAGGGTGCGTGGATTTACTCAGGATGATGCCCATTTATTTTGTCGTCCAGATCAGGTTAAAGATGAATTCAAAAAGGTAATCGATTTAGTACTTTATGTTTTTGGAGCCTTAGGTTTTAATGATTATACAGCACAAGTGTCGTTACGTGATCCTGAGAATCGTACGAAGTATATTGGTACTGACGAAAACTGGGCTTTGGCTGAATCTGCAATTATTGAAGCTGCGGAGGAAAAAGGCTTGCCGACAGTCGTAGAGTATGGTGAGGCGGCTTTCTATGGTCCAAAATTGGATTTTATGGTGAAGGATGCTTTAGGTCGTAAATGGCAGTTGGGTACTATACAGGTGGATTACAATTTGCCTGAGCGCTTTGAGTTGGAATATACAGGAAGTGATAACATGAAACATCGCCCTGTGATGATTCACCGTGCGCCCTTCGGATCTTTAGAACGTTTTGTGGCTGTATTGATCGAACATTGTGCTGGACAATTCCCATTATGGCTTGCTCCTGAGCAATTTATCGTCTTGCCAGTGTCAGAAAAATATGAAGAATATGCTCAAAATGTTTTGAATTCGCTAAATAATTCCGATATTCGCGGACTGATAGACTTACGTGACGAGAAAGTGGGCAGAAAAATCAGAGACGCCGAAGTCAAAAAGCTTCCTTATATGTTGATTGTAGGGGAAAAAGAGGTGGAAAATGGCACAGTTTCTGTACGTAAACATGGCTCAGTGGAATTAGGAACTATGACTGCTGAGGCATTTAGAGATATATTAATTAAGGAAATAACCGTTTAATTTTTAAACATTTGGCATTAAAAAGACCCGGTGGTCCAAGACCACCAATGAGAAAGAAAGAACCAGATCACCGCATTAATGAGTTAATCAAAGTACCTGAGGTACGTTTGGTAGGAGATAATGTGGAGCAAGGAGTTTTCCCTACGCGCAAAGCGTTAGAGTTGGCTGATGAGTTGGAACTTGATTTAGTGGAGATTTCGCCAAATGCTGTACCGCCGGTTTGTAAGATTATCGACTACAGTAAGTTTGTTTACGAACAGAAGAAGAAACAAAAGGAAATCAAAGCTAATGCAAAACAGACTGTTATTAAAGAAATCCGTTTCGGACCTAACTCTGGTGAGCATGATTTTGAGTTCAAATTGAAGCATGCGATTAAGTTTCTTGAAAGTGGAGAGAAAGTTCGTGCTTATGTACACTTCAAAGGTCGTGCTATTGTACACAAGGATCAAGGTGAAATCTTGTTGTTACGCTTTGCTCAGGCTTTAGAGGATTACGGTAAGGTAGAGCTTTTACCGAAATTAGAAGGGAAACGCATGTTTTTAACAGTAGCTCCAAAGGCTCCTAAAAAATAATAAGAATTCTAACAGATTGATATAAAATTTATAAGTATTATGCCAAAAGTTAAAACCAATTCCAGCGCAAAGAAACGTTTCAAATTGACTGGAACAGGTAAAATTGCAAGAAAAAACGCTTTCAAAAGCCACATCTTGACAAAAAAGAGCACAAAACGTAAACGTAACTTAACACAAACAAGTTATGTATCTGATGGCGATATGGGCAACGTAAAACGTATGCTTGCTATCGGTAAATAAGTTTTATTCGATTTTATTAATAAAAATTTTTTAACCGGGTATAAGGTTGTAAGTTCATTGAAATACATGACACCTTCTACCAAACTAATTTTAAAAATATGCCACGTTCGGTTAACGCAGTAGCTTCTAGAAGAAGACGCAAAAAAATCCTAGGCCTTGCAAAAGGTTACTTTGGATCACGTAGCAAAGTTTATACTATTGCTAAAAATACAGTAGAAAAAGGTTTACAATACGCTTACCGCGATCGTAAAACCAAAAAACGCGAGTTTAGAGCTTTATGGATTCAACGTATCAACGCTGGAGCTCGTCAACACGGAATTTCTTATTCCCAATTGATCGGTAAATTAAATGCTAAAAACATTGGTTTGAACCGTAAGGTTTTAGCTGACTTAGCTTTAAATAACCCAGAAGCTTTCAAAGCAGTTGTAGACGCAGTAAAATAGAGTTTTTAATCCGCTGTCAATTTGTTAGAGATATTAAAGGAGCCTAAAAGGCTCCTTTTTTTGTTATGACGGTTACTGTATCTTTTTTGGGACGTTATGTGCCAGGTAAACCCAATTCAATGCTATGTTTCATTTTAGTTCTTACTCCCCAATTATACTCTTGATGCAAGTGACGCTGTTTATTACAACTTATATCTCTTTTAGATTTGAAATTAGGTTTGATTTTTGTTGATCTGTAGAAAACATAACATTATGAAACTAAGAACAATTACATTTGGATTTTCACTTCTTTTGATCGGAAGCTTGGTGATGGCGGCCAAAGAGCCAGTTTCCAAGGCTCTAACGAACGATGTGGTTAATCAGCAGGGAAAAGTTATCTCAATTGAAGGGGTGAACAATAATCGTACGATAGAGGCCAAAGGGGGGGAGATTGTACAAATAGAAGGTGCTGACAATAAAGTTGTAATCCGTGGCAATGTAAGTAAATTGATTATCGAGGGGAAGGGGAATACTGTAACAGGGAATGACATCACAACGGTGACGATAGAGGGGGCAGACAATATGGTTAATATTGGTTCAGTAGAGACTGTTCAAATTGAGGGAGTCAAAAACCATCTCCACTATAAGTCTACGAAGAACAAATCTGGTCAGGTAAAAGTGTCTACTGAAGGCGCGGATAATATGGTGATGAAAATGAAATAATGTAAATCGGATTTCCATAAAAAAGGGTTGTGTATATTATTTACAGAACCCTTTTTAATGGAAATGGTAGCTACGGTTTGTCTTGATCGTCCTCGGGATGACTGCGATCGGCTCTATCGCTCTGGGATTGAGATTCCGCTCCGGCTTCGTTTTCTCCTTGTTTCATCATTGAATAAGGCTTTAGAAAATCTTGATCAAAAGGATGCCCTGTCGCAGCCTTCTGAATAATCCCATCGTTCTGATATGGGCGAACACAGGTCCCCTTTACGCGTTCCGATTTATAGACATAAGTTCCCCAAATGCAGAAGAAAAGGATCGCTCTGATGTGATCTGTATAATTTGAAAATGAATCATCCGTGATACCCATATATTGTTTGGACATATAATGGTATCCTATTGCATGGACGAGATAGAATATAGCCATAAACAAAGTAACTAGAAAAAATGTCTGGGCAAAAATATCCCTTTTTTTGATCATAAGGATGAAACTATAAACGAACCCGACCAGAATTAAAAGATGAGCTGTCATTTCAGATATGAGCAGCATTTTATAGAATGTCGGTGCACCACCATCGATATGGTCTATCGCCCGCCAGGTATTAAGGTTAAAAAAGGACTCCCTAAAGAAAAGAAAAGTGAATTTCGTAAATATGCTTGTAGCTATTAAAAGAAGTAAAAAAATCATCCAGCCCCCAATTTGGTCATGATAAATTTCGTTATAGGGTTTGATGATAAAAGGTTTGCTCTTTCTGTACCTTTTTGCGATATACCAAAGCAAGTATGATAGCAATAAAATAAATAGAATTAATGAAAACCAGTTAATCTCATTGACTGAAGAAGGTGCTCCTAAACGAGGTATCCCATCTGTTAAATATCCATCATTGTCAAGATAGAAACCATTATAAAAGATATGATCACGATCTGCAAAATCTGTATAATACTGTTTCAGGTCTTTTTGTTCGACAAAGGGTTCGTGGAAACTTAACGTGTATGCAACCTTAATACTATCCTGTTCTACTTCCAGTGTTTTGCCGAAAACATACGCAGTGCGGTCGAAATAACTATTGTCTCTATAATTGCCAAATTCCTTTTTCCCTTTGTTGACGATATACATTTCGTAGGTTAGATCTGTTGGAAAAGAAAGGCTTAGGGGAGCAATACGATCCTCCATAATCTCTGGAAGCTTGTCATTTATATTTGTTCCCAACAAAGGAATATATTTTTTAGTAGATCCGCTTTCTGTCTTTCCAATGTTTTTTATTTTATACTTTTCGATGATCTCCACAACATTGTTCTCCAGATCATCTGTGTATTGTATTTGACCAATTTTATTGATCTTCGGATAGATCTTGGCATAATACTCCAAGTATTGCTTCTGTATGTCATTTTTTGCACTACTTTGAATATAAGTACGCATATCGTCCGCTTCATTTCCAACATAAGTTGTGTGGACATCAAGGGTAGCCTCAAATTTGCCTTCCATTGTCAAGGTTTCCTTGACTTTAATATTACCGGTAACATGCTGCGGTACGTCTGTAAGCTTTCCACTACCCATAGTCGAGAGTACTTTTCCATAAGCTGGGAAATACCTGTTTTTGATATCTCCACCCTGATTAGTTATGGTTGGATCAATATATTGGGACCGTCCACCAATATTAACTTCAATAACCATATGGTTGAAAGCATAAGGTGAGGGAAGTTCTTCCTGCAGGCCTCTATTCTTATAGGTATTGGCTAATACGAGTCCTGCATCAATATTCATGTTTTTGAGCATTGTGACCAGCAGCATTGATTTATCTTTACAATCGCCGTAGCGCTGGGAAAATACTTTTTCTGGAACATTTGCTCGGTGCGAATATTCTCCCATCTCAATACCCATATAGCGTATCTCATTTTGTACAAAGTCGCAGGCCTTTTTCAGGTACGTATAGGGTTGCCCGTTGGACTCTTTCCAAAGTTGATTGACGAAGGCTTGAAGTGTACTTGTCGTTGCTATTTGTGGAATAGGATTAATTTTACGGTTCCATTGATCAACTTCCTGCCAGGTATGGAATTCCGAGCATTGGATATATTTTAAAGGGCTGTACCACGACGGACTATAATCCTCGTACTGAACCGTTTTGTCCGCCGTCAGCTCCCAGAAAAAATTTGTTGTATTTCCTGTTGACTGTTGCTGTGCCTCAGGTGCGCCATTGAAACTTTTAAACTGCAGTTTGCGACCATTGGGTACAATATAGTTGAGATGAACCAGACCTGTAGGTTCATATCCCTGTAAGTAATAGCTGTCGAAAAATTTCTGTTCAAATACCGGATTTACACCTATTATTGAATAAGCAAATACAATCTTGTCGTCTTTGCGTAAATCTTCCAAAACATAATGGGCCATTTGACTTCCGTTGTAAATGGATCTCGAAAGCTCTGTTTCGGAGGCAAGAAGCTTAAATTTTGCCTGCGGTAATAGGTTAATATCTTTGCCGTTGCGAATAACCTTTAACTCATGTAGTTGAAGTTTTTGAAAATGCGGATCAAAGGTTACCTGGACTTGTCCCAAATTTTCGATTCCAGTCTGATCAAATAGAACTTTTATGTCCTTATAATATTTTGTTTGGGTAGCTAAGTTTATTTGATGTTCGATTAACTCATAGTAATATCCATCACTAATATCATCCAAATTTGGCTTTATGGTTTTTTTTGTAGTAGGGCGGAGCCAATTTGGTGATGCTGTTTTTTGGATAGTTGTTTGGCTAAAAGACCAGGAAAATGCAGCTAGTACGAGTACAAAGGCAAATAGAAGATGGCTAAATCTTTTCATTAATTCATTAATTTAGCCTAAGATAAGTAAAAATTGGACGTAATGGTAACCGAATTTAAAGAGTATTGGAAATCTGGATTTAGTTGAGTTTAGGGTCTTTAGAAATAAAAAGGGTTGTCCAAATATATGGACAACCCTTTTAGTTGCTGATTCGGTAATCTTATAATTTACTTTCTCTTTTTTTCTTTTTCTTGACAACTTTAGGCATCTGAGCTTGCTTTAACTCGTATTGTCTTTCAATGTATTGTATTATTTCTGAGGCGATATCCTTTTTGGTCGCTTTCTCAATACCTTCCAAACCAGGAGATGAATTAACCTCGAGTACTAAAGGGCCACGATCAGAAGGGATCATATCGACGCCACATACCGTAAGCCCTAACTGTGCTGCAGCGGCAATCGCTGTGTCTTTCTCAGCCTTACTTAAACGGATAATTTGCGCGGTACCGCCACGATGAATGTTTGATCTAAATTCGCCTTCCTTTGCCGTACGTTTCATTGCACCTACAACTTTGCCGTCCACCACGAATGCGCGAATATCGGAGCCTTTAGATTCTTTGATGAACTCTTGAATCAGAATGTTATTGCCAAGGCCGTAGAATGCTTCGATAACGGATGAAGCGGCTTTCTTTGTCTCTGCAAGGACTACCCCAATACCTTGGGTTCCTTCTAACAATTTGATAACTAATGGAGCTCCACCAACCATGCTGATAAGGTCGTCTACGTCAGAGGCTGTACGTGCAAATCCCGTAATTGGGAGTCCGATTCCTGCACCGGATAAAATCTGAAGGCACCTCAATTTGTCCCGAGATCGCGTAATTGCCTGGCTGGGATTAGCGGAAATAACATCCATCACCTCAAATTGTCTAACAATAGCTGATCCGTAAAATGTTACCGATGCTCCTATCCGCGGAATAATGGCATCGATATCACTCAGATCCTGTCCTTTGTAATGAATACTGGGTTTACCTTGTTGAATACCTACATAACATTTACTGTGGTCGATGACAACGCATTCGTGTCCTCTTTGTTGTGCGGCTTCTACGAGACGACGAGTTGAGTATAAACTCTTTACTGTCGATAATACGGCAATTTTCACGATTTGTATATTGAGTATATTTTGTGCTAAGATAACAAAATAGCTTGGCTATTTGTTTTTATTTTGCTAAGGCCTTCACGGAGAGATTTTCCTTGGAAACATCAACCAAAAACCTTTTATATAAAAAATTTTTCCCCAAAAGCATAGGGTAGGTCATTTGGGATCGATTTCTAAAGGATATCTTAATGCCAAACACTTGGTCGTACAATGTTGCTGTGGTACGGATATAAAATCGCTTCTCTTCTTGACCAAAAGAGCTTTTAACCAATTTTGTTTTATAGAGCTTTAATTTTAAAGTTTTTGTCTCTTCGGTTTCAAAATTAATGATAAGTTCGCAGATAATCCAGTCCTGACCATCTTCCTTAACTACCTTGTACGAGTTGCAGTGTAGTACCGATGAAGCAGCGCCGGTATCGACTTTTGCTTCTATACCATATATTCCCAATTCAGGTAAATCAAGGGTCTCTTTCCAGCCCACAAGAAGTTTTTCTTTCATTTATACCAAATTGAAAAATATCCCTGTCCCATGTATAAGCAGGGGACAGGGATGAAAATCTTTTATTCGTAGATAAATTCTCCGTAAGGAGAGGTTATAGTAACTTTTTTAGCCGTAGATTCTTCCACGCGGCCTATGATTTGAGCCGGAATGCCAAATGATTCTGAAATAGCAATGATATCCGATGCAATCGATTCAGGTACATATAATTCCATACGATGTCCCATATTGAATACTTTGTACATTTCTTTCCAGTCTGTATTGGATTCTTTCTGTATTAATTCAAAAAGAGGTGGGATCGGGAAAAGATTATCTTTGATGACGTGCACATTATCCACAAAGTGTAAGACCTTTGTTTGCGCTCCACCAGAGCAATGCACCATCCCGTCAATTTGAGAACGATATTTGTCTAGTATTTGCTTGATAACAGGCGCATAAGTACGCGTCGCTGAAAGAACAAGCTTACCCGCAGTTATTTTTTCTCCGGTTTCAACTTCGATTTCATTTGTAAGATCTTGGCTTCCCGCGAAAACTAGTTCGTAAGGAACAGCTGGATCATACGCTTCAGGATATTTTTCAGCTACTTTTTTGTTAAATACATCATGACGTGCAGAAGTTAGTCCATTGGAACCCATTCCGCCATTGTACGACTGTTCATACATTGCTTTTCCATTCGATGCTAAGCCAACGATGACGTTACCGCCTTTGATGCGATGATTTGAAATAACATCTTCACGTTTCATCCGACAGGTTACTGTACTATCAACAATGATGGTACGAACAAGGTCGCCAACGTCGGCAGTTTCACCTCCTGTAGAATAGATGCCAATTCCCAACTCCCGAAGTTCCGCCAGAATCTCTTCTGTACCATTGATGATTTCAGCAATCACTTCACCAGGAATAAGATTCTTATTTCTGCCAATCGTTGAGGATAAGAGAATGTTATCGATAGCGCCTACACAAAGCAAGTCATCAATATTCATGATAATTGCATCTTGTGCGATACCTTTCCAAACTGAAATATCACCAGTTTCTTTCCAATAGACATACGCCAATGAAGATTTGGTGCCAGCACCATCAGCATGCATAATATTACACCAGTCTGGGTCTCCACCCAAAATATCTGGAATTATTTTGCAAAATGCTTTGGGAAACAGACCCTTATCTATATTTTTTATCGCATTGTGCACATCCTCTTTCCCTGCGGATACGCCTCGTTGATTGTATTTTAAATCTGACATCTTAGGGCAAAAATAAGCAATAGGACTGAATTAACGAATCTAATTCGTGTAATTTAATCACTTATTATTACGCACCATTGTTTAATTAGATTTTCGAGATTACTTTTCGCATTGGCTGGACTTGTGCTAGGTAAGCATCTGTAAATAATCTCCTCTCTTTTGTTGAAATGCTTTAAGTATAAACTGTGCGCTTTTTGCCCGTTAAAAATAATTTGTGTGATTTTAGGGTGGGCTTCTAGCAGCTCAACAAGCTGATTCGGAACTTCATTTTGTATGGCTAGATCCATACTGCCGGAACGAGAGGCTTCTGCGCAAACATCCCAAAGACCGATGTTGTTTTTGAATAATAGATCTATCTTCTCCGTATAATTTGTTTGTTCCGGCGCATTAAACAAAGAGGTGATTACTTTCCAGAATCGATTTTGTGGGTGCGCATAATATTCATTTTCTGCCAAAGACTTGTCTCCAGGCAAAGAGCCAAGGATGAGTATTTCTGTCGTGGAGTTTACTAAAGGTAGAAAGGATCTTTTGCGCATAATCAAAAATAGTAATTTTAAATTTTCATTTGAAATATGAAAAATATTATAGTATATTTATGATATTAAAATGATATCAAATATATATTAACAAATTATGGAAAAACTAATTAAACCAATGTCTGGCTATTTAGCCTTATTGATAGCTGTTGTCTCCTTTGTGGCAGCTATATTCTCCTTCGCGAATGTCGAAGCAAGTTCCCTGTATGTTGTACTGGGGGTGATATTGATGATTGCTACTTTTTTTATTTTAAAGGGATTGATGATTATTAATCCAAATCATTCACGTGTGCTGAATTTCTTCGGAAAATATGTAGGTACTGTTAAGGAAAATGGATTATTTTTTGTCAATCCGTTGTATTCAACGATTAAAGTGAGTCTTCGTTCCGATAACTTACAGGGACAGACACTGAAAGTAAATGACAAGATGGGAAATCCAATTGAGATTGGAGCGGTTATCGTATGGAAGGTAGGTGATACATATAAAGCTGCTTACGATGTAAGTAATTATACATCTTATGTACGCACGCAGAGTGAAGCAGCAGTAAGACATTTGGCCGGAAGCTTTCCTTATGATAACCTGGAAGATGAAGGCGCGGAGATCACTTTGCGTGAAGGTGGGGATACCGTAAATCATATTCTTGAACAAGAATTGTCTGATCGTTTGGCTCCAGCCGGGGTTATTATTAAAGAGGCCAGAATCAGTCATTTGGCTTATGCTTCCGAAATTGCAGGTGCTATGCTTCAAAGACAACAGGCGGCAGCAATTGTGGCAGCAAGGGCAAAGATCGTAGACGGTGCTGTTGGGATGGTGGAAATGGCCTTGCATAAATTGTCTGAGAAAGATATTGTAGAGTTGGACAACGAGAAAAAAGCAGCAATGGTCAGCAATTTAATGGTGGTGCTCTGTGGAGAGAAGGCGGCGACACCAATTGTAAATACAGGTACTTTGTACCAATAAACGAAATGAAATGGCGGATAAGAAAAACTTTATGCTGCGCTTAGACGACCAGATGTACAAAGCATTGGAAAAATGGGCTGCAGATGAGTTTAGGAGTGTTAATGGACAGATCGAATATCTTTTACATAAAGCGCTGCAGGAAAATAAAAGATTCGGTGCTGAAAAAAAGACTACCGATAAGAAATAGCATAGAGTAAGGAACGAAAACTGTACCTTTGGCTTCGCAATCGACAAAGCCAAGGGTACTTTTTATTTTAATGTTTTAGCGAAAAAAAGATGAATGTTAATCCAGCGTACAAGTTATTGGTCGTAAGTACAAGTACGATCTATGGTAGTGAGTTTTTAGCTTATATTAAGCAAGATTTTGTAGAATTTATTCAGTCAGACGAATTGTTATTTGTCCCTTTTGCGAGACCATCAGGAATTTCGTTTGATGGTTATACGGCTAAGGTGCAGGACGCACTGAGCGATAGAGGTATAACGGTTCGGGGGCTGCATGAGTTTCATAACATGAAGAAGGCTATTCAGGATGCTAAAGCTATTTTTATTGGTGGAGGAAATACATTTCTACTCTTAAAAACGTTGTATGAGCTGGATTTGGTACAGCAATTGCGTGTACAAGTAGCAAAGGGGATTCCATATGTCGGTACATCTGCGGGGTCCAATTTGACTGGACTAACAATAGGAAGTACAAATGATATGCCTATTGTTTATCCGCCTAGCTTTGACGCACTTGGTTTCTTACCTTTTAATATTAATCCACATTATTTGGATCCGGATCCAAATTCTACACATAAAGGAGAGACAAGGGAAACGCGAATCCAGGAATTTCATCAGCTTAATCCTCAGCCAGTCATAGGCTTGCGTGAAGGGAGCTGGTTGCATGTAGATGAAGGAAATATAGAACTGAAAGGTAATTTAACAGCCCGGCTATTTAAAGCTGGTTTTGAGCCCGAGGAGCTAGCGCCTGGATTAATTAATTTTTAAGATATTGTAAAGTTCATGGGCATATCAAGTCAAATGTACTCTTCAATATGTAGTAGAGGATTTTACGAAAGACTAGCAGCAATTCCCATTGGAAAAAATAGTTTTTCAGATTGTTGAAAATCATACAAAATAAGCTACTTTTGCGCTAAATCCATTAAAATATTCTTCCAATGGAACAAAATTCAGCATTACACCCAGCCGATATCGCGGAAGAAATATCGCGTTTAAGTAAGGGAGAACAACATCAACAGTTTATGGACTATCCTTTGGAGGATAGATTGGAGATCTTTTCTTTTTTTGAAATGGATGTTCAATATACGTTGATCAAATCCATGACGGAACATGAACTGTCCGAATTGCTGAATAATTTGAAGCCGGATACACGTAATGAATTGTTGTCGGAATTGCCTGATGATCTGATCAAATATCTGATCAATCTATTGAATGAGCGCGAGAAGCAGATGGCTTTGGAGCTGATCGGATATAAAGAGGATAGTATTGCTCGGCTTATGACGCCAATGTATGTGCAAGTTCGTCCTTATTATACCGTGGATGATGTTTTTCGGCATATCAAGGTGTTTGGAAGGAAGGCCGAAACGCTTAATTTTATTTATGTAGTTGATGAGAAAAATGTGTTGATCGATGACTTGAAAATTGGTCAATTACTGCTATCGGATTCTTCTACCAAGATTTCCGACTTAATAGATTACAATTTTGCCGCGATTAAGGCTTCCACACCCATGGAAGAGGCATTCGAGATTTTTCAAAAATATGACCGAAGTGCTTTGCCTATTATTACAGAAGCAGGGGTATTGGTCGGAATTGTGACATTTGATGACGTGTTGGATCGAATTGAAGATCGGGATACAGAAGATATTCAGCGATTTGGGGGGATGGAAGAATTGGATCTGGCTTATACTAAAACTCCTTTGTTGCAATTGATTCAAAAAAGAGCCGGCTGGCTGATCATCTTGTTTTTTAGCGAAATGCTTACAGCTTCGGCAATGGGATTTTTTGAAGGGGAATTGGAAAAGGCGGTTGTACTTGCTTTATTTGTTCCTTTAATTATATCCAGTGGGGGTAATTCTGGGTCGCAGGCGGCATCTTTAATTATTCGTGCCATGGCGCTCGGAGAGTTAAAGCTGAAAGATTGGTGGTACGTAATGAAGCGCGAAATTTCTTCTGGTTTAATCTTAGGTGGAATATTGGGTTCGATCGGATTCCTACGGATATTGGCTTGGCATTTTCTTGGTCTGTATGACTATGGTCCTTATTGGATTTCAATTGGTTTTACGGTTGCTGTTTCCTTATTGTTTATTGTTTTATGGGGGACTTTGTCAGGATCGTTTATTCCATTTATTCTACGTCGGTTTGGATTGGATCCGGCGACGGCATCAGCACCATTTGTAGCTACGTTGGTGGATGTTTCAGGATTGATTATCTATTTTACTGTTGCAGCATTCTTTCTGCATGGAAAACTACTATAGTTCGGATGATAAGATTTTAAAAAAAGCCTAAAGCATACTTATGATTTAGGCTTTTTTTTTTATCAAAAAATTTTTCTCGTGTCTTTATTAAAGTCATCTATCCATTCATTGTGGTCTGCACTCTTCTTAGCATGTTTTTTTCCCTATCTTGTTTTTATTTGAAGTAGTTCATAATGGGATACAAGGAGATAGACTGAGAAGTTGAAAGCCCATTGTCTTGTTTATAAAGTGAGTCTGCTTATAAATTGAGTCTGCGGTATAATTTTTCCTTTAAACCGCCTTTTTGCGCAATATAAATTCCTTTTTTTCCGGAAAATAAAAAAGCGACTATACACGCTATTGCTATAAATAAAATAGGCTGAATCCCAAATAATTCATAACCCATTACAATACAGGCGAGCGGGGTGTTTGTAGCGCCTGAAAATACGGCTACAAAGCCCATGGCAGCCAGCAGGCTGATGGGAAGTGGAATAACGGTGCTTAATGCACTCCCCAAGGTTGCCCCGATAAAAAACAGCGGGGTGACTTCTCCGCCTTTAAATCCGGCAGAAAGGGTGAAAGTCGTTAAAAGCAATTTGATGATAAAGTCATAATAATTCGACTGATCGACAAATGCGTTCTGAATCATGGGGATACCAAGTCCAATATAGTTACTGCTATGGAATAACGTAATGATAAGTACTAAAATAATACCGCCAATCACTGGTCTAAGCAGGGGGTCTTTAATTCGTTTGAATTGAAGGCTAAAGAAATCGCTGGCAAATGTAAAAAGCCATGCTGTAATACCGAATAGAATGCCTGCGGCGAGGCTAAATCCAATATTGGTCAAGGACAGCATTGGAATAACATCATGAATTGGATAATGGGTGTGTGGAATATTCCATAATTGACAGCTGAAGTTCGAAAAATAGGCGGTAAATAAACAGGGCAGGATACCGAAATATCTTTTTTTGCCAATCAGTAGTACTTCCAGGCCGAATATCGTTCCGGCGAGCGGGGTGCCAAACACAGCGGCAAATCCTGCAGTGATGCCGATCGAAATTAAGATGCGACGTTCAGTTTTATCGAAGTCAAACCAGCGATTAAGCTGATCGGAAACTGCTCCACCTATCTGTACAGCAGTTCCTTCACGACCTGCAGAACCCCCAAACAGATGTGTAAGTAAAGTTCCGAATAGGACAAGAGGCGCCATGATAAGTGGAATGCGGCGTTGGGGATGAAGGTATTCTTCAATCAGCAGGTTATTTCCTTTGCTTGATGGATTTCCCCAATACTTATAGGACAATGCTATGGCAAATCCCGCTAGGGGAAGTCCATAAATTATCCAAGGATGAGCTTCTCGGTACTGCGTTACCCAATTGAGGGAAAAGAGAAAAAACGCACAAATAGAACCTACGGTGAAACCTATCGCACTACAGGAGATAAGCCATTTAAGAAAAAAATGAAGATTGCTTTGATTTGAATGTGTTATAGCCATAAGTCTACACTTTATATAAAATTGTTGTTTTATACTAAAATAGTAGACGTCATCAGCTTATTAAGGCGGTTCAGGGCAGACATCATTGCCATATATATATCAAATCTACAAAAAACGAATGATAATAGCAACCCAGCCTGCGATCATAAGTAATCCGCCGAGCGGGGTAATTGGGCCAAGAAACTTTAGATTCTTTTTCCAGTATTCAGCAAACGATAGAAAATATATACTTACAGAGAATAAAAGAGTTCCTAGTGTGATCAGATAAAATGCGACTCGTTCAGACTGAAACTCAAAGTGGAAATTGAATCCTAGAATCAATAGGGTTAGCGCAGCATACATTTGATATCGAACGCCGACCTCAAAGGATTCCAGTTTTTCAGCTGATAGGATTTTTTTGAATGCATGGGCTCCAAATGCACCTAGGATAATAGCGACGCCGCCAAATAGGGCGGCTGTGATGATGACAACGTTTTGCATGCCTAAATTTACTAAATTGCGGGTTTAATCATATCAATATGAAGGATTCCATAATCAGGGTAGGGCTCAGAGATTTGTTTAAACCCTAATTTTTCATAAAAGGATTTTAAATGAAATTGCGCACCTATCTGTATCTCGCCTTCACCAAATTCTTTATAGAGAGATTCGATGGAATGAATCATTAATTGTTTACTCAGACCGGTTCCGCGCGCTTCCTCGGCGACGATAACCCGACCAATCGAAGCTTGTGGGTAGGAAAGGCCCGGAGGAACCAATCTCGTGTATGCTATAATACGATCATCTTGTTCTGTCCACAGATGTAGACAGGCAAAATCTTTATCGTCCAATTCAGGATATAAACACTCCTGCTCCAAAACAAACACTTCCATTCGAAGCTTTAAAATACGATATAATTCTTTCGTGTTGAGTTCGTTAAAACTCTTAAGATTCCACTGAAAAGCCATAATTGAAATAAAAATAGAGTCAAATTATGTAATCGATATGGCTGGAAAGACATATCCAATTTAATTTGACTCTATTGATTTAAGCATTTTATGCAAGAAGACTTTTAACAACTTCAGAGATGGTTTTTCCATCTGCTTGTCCAGCAAGCTTTTGATTTGTGGCTCCCATTACTTTACCCATATCTTTAATGGAAGAAGCTCCTGTTTCGGCGATAATTGCTTTGACAATCGTTTCAACTTCTTCTTTGCTTAGTTGTTTTGGCAAATAAGCTTCAATTACTTTTTCTTCCTCAACTTCAATTTCATAAAGATCTTCACGGTTCTGAGTCTTGTAAATTTCAGCAGATTCGCGACGTTGTTTTACAAGTTTTTGTAAAACTTTAATCTCTGCCTCTTGGTTAAGGTCTTCGGCATGACCTTTTTCTGTCTTTGCTAAGAGGATAGCTGCCTTAATTGCACGTAAGCCACGTAATTTTGCTGTGTCTTTTGCAATCATTGCGGCCTTAATGTCTTGATTTATTTGTATTTCTAATGACATGATATTTAAATTATTTTCGATTGACAATTGTGCCTGTCGCTTGCGCTGTAGGCATTATTAATAGATCGTTTATATTAACATGTGCAGGTCTGGTAATGACGAAAAGGATCGTTTCGGCAATATCTTTCCCTGTCAGGGCCTGCACACCATTATAGACATTTTTAGCTCTTTCCCGATCTCCATGGAAACGAACTTCCGAAAACTCCGTCTCCACCATTCCGGGGTCGATAGATGTTACTTTAATGCCCTGAGTTAACAAATCTATGCGCATAGCTTTAGTCAAAGCATCAACAGCATGTTTGGTAGCACAGTACACATTTCCATTCGGATAAACCTCTTTCCCTGCAATAGATCCCAAATTAACGATATGGGCGCCGTTTTCAGTATCCATAAGTGGTATTACAGATTTACTCACATACAGTAAACCTTTAATATTGGTATCAATCATTCTGTCCCAATCTCCGATATCACCATTTTGAATAGGATCCAATCCTTGGCTCAAACCAGCATTGTTGATGAGAACATTTATTTTTTTCCATGCCAGAGGTAGGCCCTCAATTTGATTCGCAACTTGTTCAGCATCGCGAACATCAAGCTCAAAAATATGGATCTGAATAGTAGGGTAGGCCGCTAACAATGCATCTTTTAATGCCTCTAAACGGTTTAACCTGCGCGCGCAAAGTAAAAGATTGTAACCCTCTTTCGCTAAAACTTCGGCACAAGCCTGACCAATTCCTGAACTTGCTCCTGTAATAAAAACTGTTTTAGTCATATAATGTAACTCGTTGATATTAAAAATGAATCCGATTTGATTCAAAACCAGATCTTAGCTGGCACTATTTTGTAGCAATATAGATGGTACAGATACCAAATGTTTGCGGTCTAACAATCGTTTCGTTAAAACCTGCTTTTTTGTTGATGGCAACGAACTTTTGGCCGTCCGGAAATTGAGCAACTGATTCTGGTAGGTATTCATATGCACTGGAATCTTTTGAAAAGAATTTTCCAATGGTTGGTGTAATAAACTTGAAATAAAAATTATAAAGCTGTTTAATGGGGAATTTCTTCGGATTCGAAAATTCTAAAATAACAGCTTTCCCACCAGGTTTCAATACGCGGTATATGTCTGATAGGCCTTTCTCCAAGTTTTCAAAATTACGGACACCAAATGCTACGGTAACAGCGTCGAAAGTATTATCTTCAAATTGAAGCCTCTCTGAGTCTCCTAGCGCTACCTCAAATTGATTTGCTAAACCCTTACTTGCAATTTTTTTCTTAGCGACTTCAAGCATTCCTTGGGAAATATCGACACCAATAATCTTTTTTGGATTCAAGATTTTAATTGATTCCAATGCAAAATCACCAGTTCCCGTCGCTACATCCAACATCAGTTGCGGTTTTATGGACTTTAAGGCATTGATGGCTTTTTTGCGCCATATAATGTCAATACCCAAAGACATGAAATGGTTTAAAAAATCGTAGGAATGAGAGATGTTGTCAAACATATCTGCTACCTGTTTCTTCTTCCCATCGTTGGTATCTTTATAGGGTTTTAATGTTGAGGAGTCGTGCGTCATAGTTACAAAGATACAATATATGAATATTTTTTAGTGCTAAAAAAGGGATTTGTTTTCATCTTAAAGTCAGTTTGTTTTGATGATAGTCGAGAGGATTGATTTGCTTTTTACCATTTTGCTTATTCACAATGGCTTAAGTTATTAACATTTTTTAATGTGTTGATTTTAAGTGGCAATTTTTTATTTTCAACATCTTTTCAACAGTAAGTGTTGAAAACTCGCTATGTAAATCTGTGTCCTTCAAAGCTTTTTGGGGTTTCGGGTGTGATCGTTGAATTTCTCTGTGTGTAACTCCGCATGGTGGTGAATTTTATTTTTTATACATTTGTTATCCTATCTAAAATTTATAAGGATAGCAAAGCTATATTTCTGATATAATATCATGATGAACGACAGTAATTTTGAGGCGAATAACACGGATAATAACAAACGGGGTAATTATGGCGAACGTCGTACCAAATTAAATAATTTGGTGAGTGGTTTGGGTAAACTTCCGCCGCAGGCAGTGGATCTTGAGGAGGCTGTTTTGGGAGCTTTGATGCTTGAAAAGAATGCGCTGAGTGAAATTATTGATATTTTAAAACCGGAATCGTTCTATAAGGAATCACATCAAAAAATCTTTGAAGCGATTTTTGGCCTTTTTCAAAAGACTTCTCCAATTGATATATTAACCGTTACCTCGGAACTTAGACGGATGGGGGCTCTTGAAATGGTCGGTGGTGCCTATTATATTACGCAATTGACAGATCGCGTGGTTTCGGCAGCTAATATTGAGTATCATGCACGTATTATTTCACAGAAATATATTCAGCGTGAGCTTATTAAAGTTTCTACTGAAATTATTAATAGCTCATACGATGAAACGTCAGATATCTTCGATCTGTTGGATCATGCCGAAAAAAGCTTGTTTGATATCGCGCAGAATAACTTGCGGAGAGATTCAAGGAAGATGGACGATATTATGCGTGAGGCGATTTCTAATCTTGAGATGCTGCGTGACCGCACGGATGGTTTGACAGGTGTGCCTTCGGGTTTGACTGCCTTGGATCGTATGACTTCAGGTTGGCAGCCTTCCGATCTTGTTATTATTGCAGCACGTCCAGCGATGGGAAAGACGGCATTCGTACTTTCCGTTGCACGTAATGCCGCTGTGGAACACGGTAAAGCGGTCGCCGTATTCTCGCTGGAGATGTCATCCGTTCAGCTTGTCAATCGTCTAATCGCTGGTGAAACAGAAATTGAGCAAGAGAAATTAAAAAAAGGAAATCTTGCTGATCATGAATGGCAACAATTACATTCGAGAATTGGTCGTTTAACCGATGCGCCTATTATTATTGATGATACGCCGGCGTTGAACGTGTTCGAATTTAGAGCTAAATGTAGGCGCTTAAAGGCACAATACGATATCCAAATGGTGATCGTCGATTACTTGCAGTTAATGCATGGAAAAGCAGACGGTAAAGGAGGGGGGAACCGTGAACAAGAGATTGGTAGTATTTCCCGTGCTTTGAAATCTGTTGCCAAAGAGTTAAATATTCCTGTGCTCGCATTGTCGCAGTTGAGTCGTGCAGTAGAGTCAAGGCCAGGAAATAGTAAGCGCCCTATGTTGTCCGATTTACGGGAGTCTGGTTCTATTGAGCAGGATGCGGATATGGTTCTTTTCTTATATAGACCCGAATATTATGGTTTGACAGAAGATGAAGAGGGACGTCCTACTGCCGGTGTCGGTGAAGTTATTATTGCAAAACACCGTAATGGTGAGACCGGAATTGTTCCACTTCGCTTTGTGGGTAAATTTGTGAAGTTTGTGGATTTAGAAGATGAGTTTTCGGGTATGGGTGGTGGAGATGGATTCGGTGATGCACCGGCTACATTTTCTGCTTCGGCATTGAATCCGTCACCAAACTTTGCTGATGATTTTAGTGCTGGGGGCTTCAGTGGGGGGATTACTATGCCATCCCGAATGAACGACATGCCTGATGATGCACCATTTTAGTGATTAATTTTACATAAGTATTCCTAAATAATAGAAAAAACCGAATGATTTAAATTCGGTTTTTTCGTTTACGGCGCCTTCGTAGTTTATCTTGCTTATGTGGGCTTGTTCCTGCTATTTTTGTTGCCTTTAAAATTTGTATGTCACGCCAGCACCGACAATTTGCCTAATTTGTAGGGCGGAATTTCTCTTTCCAACTTCAATATTATCTTTAATAATCGGAATAGCTGTATTGTCATCGTAGATCATCTGTACACCTGCGTTTACTGTAATAAACTTGTTTACCTTCATAAAAAGATTGGCCGTATAGTCAATATCTACATTTTGAGGCTTATCTAAATAGTTTGAATAGAGTTTTAGTATATTTTCAAATGAAATGTTCTCCATTAAATTTACTTTATAATAAGCATCAAATGATGCACCGAATTCAGTGCGGGACTTGCTGTTCGGATTTAGTCCATATCGTGTGGAAAGGAGTGTATCACTTACGAATACAAAGCGCACAGCCGCAGGTGAGAGATTAAATCTGAGGTTGTCCGATCGTTTGTACGCAAAACCCGGACCGAAGCTCAGGTATGCCGGAGCTAAAAACCTGGATATCCTTTTTTTGGGTGAAGCCGTGTAATCATAACCATCGGCAAATTGTGTGTTAAAGTTTAGAAAGAAGGTATAAAGCCAATATTGAGAGGCCTGATGTCCCAACAAGCTATTTAAAACTAATCGGTCATCATTTTTGCGCCAGTCCGACTCTTTTTGAAAGGTTAGCCCATAAGCCGCAAGGACCTTGTTGTCCCATGACCATTTGCCTTTCTTGTAATTGAAGTCGTAATTAAGAGTTAGGTTGCCGGAGAATGAATTTACCCCACCTGCAGCCCAATTAGAAAATGAACTTTGGTTGATCAGAAAGGTGTTTTCTCCTTTGATAATCCAGGTTTTCGTACTGTCTACTGCGGTTGTCTGAGCGTAGGTTTTATGTGCTAATAAGCCAAAAGCAATAAGAATAATTGATTTTATTATTTTCATGTGTATACTTAATTTGTTTGCATTTCCATGTTATTATAATCCAAATGAGCACGTACAGTTTCACAACTTTTTAGACAATGAACGCAGTAGCTTTATTTCTGCGTATTGGAGCTGTTGAAATATCATTGTTATATACAACAATTTGATCTGATCGATGCGCTTAAAACGAGGTTATTATCCCTTTTCAGCCTGATGTTTTAAGCGTGTACGAGAAAATAAATGTTTTATAACAAAACGAATAAATGAGGTTAATGTTTTTTTGTCCTTTTGATTGTGTTTATTTTAAATAAAATCAGAACTTTGCTCAATTGTATGTATGCGCTATTTATTAGCGTAGCAGCTCTTGGATAAAAGTTTATGAGCAGCTTTTGACAATACCCGGGAACAAGAACAAAGCCATTATTTTGGATCGAGAAAGCCGGCTTCTATTGTGCTATTCATAACAAAAACTTATAAAATGTTTAGATGAAGATAACGCTACTTTGTATAGGTAAGACAGATGACAAGTACCTGATAGAGGGTATTGATAAGTATATTAAACGGTTAAAGTTTTATGTGAACTTTAATATCATGGTGATACCAGACATCAAAAATGTCAAAAATCTTTCTGCTGAGCAGCAGAAAGATAAGGAGGCTCTTTTGATTCTAAAACAATTACAGCCTCAAGATTTAGTCGTTCTGCTGGATGAACATGGAAAAGAGTTTCGCTCCTTGGAGTTTTCTGCTTATCTGGAAAAAATGATGGTGCAAAGTGTTCAGCATATGGTATTTATTATTGGTGGTCCCTATGGATTTGACCAAAAAATTTATGATCGAGCAAATTCAAAAATTTCGTTGTCCAAGATGACATTTTCGCATCAAATGATTCGTTTGTTTTTTACAGAGCAGCTTTATCGTGCATTTTCTATCATGAAAGGAGAGCCTTATCATCACGAATAATATGGAAAAAAGTCCGTAACTTCATCATGAATAAAAACAAGCTTATGAATTTGCCCAACAAACGAGATTATCACTATAAAAGTGACGAAGGAGAAAAAAATAGCCAATTGAATAAATACATTATGATTGCTTGTATTATAATCGTAATCGCATTAGCCTATTTTTTCGCATAGCTTAATGCCCTTCCATACGGATCTAGTAAAAGAAATAAATCTCTTACTTAATATCCGTATGGAGGATATCAGCAGATGATTTTAATAAATTTTAATTGAATTGTTTAAGCAAGAACGCTTAATTTTTGGGAGAAGGTTGGCAGGTTTTGCGCGTTCTTTTTGGGGCGGTGTTGTTTACGAATCCCCAGTTGGTCATATAGAATGACAAGGGATTAATTTCTAATAGTTTTTTCATTTTTTCTTTTTTTACCATATAATAATTTATTGATTCGTTAATAGATGATCAATAATCGAGCCAAACTAGAGTGGTTGTCATGTTCGAAAAGAAATATAGCAAATAAGGTCGATAAAAAATAATTGAAAGGGTGTTTTTAGAGCTAGGTCAAAATAAAACGCAGCCCATTTGAGAGGGGCTGCGTCGAATCGAAGTATTTATTTCTTATCAATTTTATATAATTTTCCGATATCTGTGATAGCGTACAGCGCGCCATCTTTTCCTTGCGTGATATCTCTAAATCGTTGTCCTTCACTGCCTAGTAGGCGTTCTTCTCCAACCACCTTGTTATCCTTTAGTATAATTCTGGCAATGTGCATACTGCTCAAACCGCAAATAAAGAGATTATTCTTCCATTCTGGAATATTCTGTCCGGTATAGAATGTAATTCCACTAGGCGAGAGAACAGGATCCCAATAATAGACGGGTTGTTCCAGGCCGTCTTTTTGTTGTATGCCCTCACCAACCTTATCTCCTTTATATTCTATACCATACGTAATCGTTGGCCATCCATAATTCCTGCCTGCTTCAATTCTGTTCAACTCGTCGCCGCCCCGTGGACCAAATTCAGTTTCCCAAAGATCGCCAGTTTCAGGATGTAAGGCAAGTCCCTGTGGATTACGATGTCCATAACTGTAAATTTCCGGACGTGCATTTGCCTTGCCTATAAATGGATTCCCAGGGGCAGGCTGTCCATCAGTGGTAATACGTAGGATCTTGCCCAATGCTGCATTCAGATCTTGTGCCAATGGTCTTGTGACCAAATCAGATCTTTCACCTGTACTCAAAATAATGTTACCTTCTTTATCAAAGATAATTCGTCCACCATAATGTAAGTTCCCTTTATGAGCAGGAGTAGCTTGGTAGATAACCTTAACACCTTCTATCGATTTCTCGTCTGCGGACAGTTTTCCTTTCGCAACAGCCGTCAAAGTTCCAGCAGCGGTATTATCAGAGAAAACCCAATATATCATACGGTTTGACTCGAATTTTGGATCAAGACGTAATCCCAAAAGCCCACCTTGTCCACTGCTATTGACTTGAGGTAAACCTTTAATTGGTTCACTTAATTTACCGTCCGCCGTTACAATGCGAAAATCACCTTCTTTTTCTGAGATTAATAGTCGGCCATCTGGTAGCGCAGTGATACCCCAAGGAGATTTTAATCCCTCGGCAATTACTTTACCTTCGAACGGTGTGCTCGTCTTTGCACCTTTAATTCTGGTTTGTCCAGCAAATGCAGGTTTATAATTCGTGTTTGCCTTTTGTGTTTCTACGGGAGGATAACTTGTTGTATCAGTTGCAGAATTTGCACTGCTATCCGAACTTGAATTTGAATTCGCATGGTTTGAATTACATGCAGTTAATCCTAAAGATACTGTTAAGAGGCTTATTGTCAGTTTGGTTTTCATTATCTGTGACTTGTTTTTGGTCTGATTATCTGCTTGAAGATATTAAAAATTAATGAAATATTATTTTCCAGAATGTAATAATATAAATATATAACTCATGCTAATAAGAAAGGGGAATGCTAGCCAGCTAATTTGTTTTTAAGTATTAAAGGAGTTATTTTCCCGCCAGGCAGTTTCTTACGATTCGGTGGAGTTCAATATCGTTGTTTATATAATAATCACTTATATCTAGAATGGTGTTTGTATTTAAATTGTAAATACACACGGGAACGTAGTTGGGTTGTGCAGAGGTCTCGAAAGTCTTAAAATAATCTGCACTTTCCTGTATGTTTGAAAACTCTTTGGATTCGCAATGTTGTGTATCCTGATTATAAGCAATGGTTATAAAGTTCTTTTTCATTTTACTCGCCTTTTATCAGAATAACGAAAATTGGGAAGTAAAAGTTTTAAAAATTATTGCCTTTTATTTTCTAAACACTGATATGGCTTGCGGCTATCGGCTGTCCAAAAAATATTTTTGCTTTGTTTTCAAAGTCCCTTGGATCATCTGTTGTATAAAAGGCCAGTTGGCCATTTTGAGAACAAATTGTTTCAATTTCCCGGTGTCTATCAAGATATTCTTTTAAGCTATTGGCAACAATAGGTCCCTGAGAGATGATCTTTATATTACTTGGTGTATATTTTTGGATTACGGGTAGCAATAAAGGATAATGGGTGCAGGCAAGTACAATGGTATCGATTTGATCGGATTGCTGTAAAAGTTCCCGTAAATCTTTTTCTACAAAGTAATGTGCGCCTTCTGTATTGATTTCATTGTTTTCTACTAAAGGAACCCAAAAAGGGCAGTCGTGCTGAAAAACCTCAATTTCTGGATTGAATTTGTGTATTTCTATTTTATAGGATTCAGATTTTACCGTTCCTGTAGTGGCTAAAATACCGATCTTGTTAGTTTTCGTAAAATTGTGTACGATTTCTGTAGTGGGTCTGATGACCCCAAGGACTTTTTTTCCAGGGGGAAGATCATGTTGTTGAATAGTCCTTAATGCTTTTGCAGAAGCCGTATTACATGCCAGAATAACGAGATTACAGCCCAGGTCAAATAATTTAAAAACACATTGTTTGGTGTAATTGTAAACGGTCTCAAAGGATCTTGTACCGTATGGAACACGGGCGTTATCGCCTAAATAGATATAATCGTATTGAGGTAAAAGTTGTTGAATTTCCTTGAATACGGAGAGTCCTCCATAACCGGAATCAAAAATACCAATAGGACCGAGGGTTGTTAAATTATCCATAACACAATGTTATAAGTTCTTTCACTTATAACATTGTGTTATAAGTTTCAGATTTATTGAAGCAAAGATGGTTTCTCTTTGTATATTTTCCAAATTAATTCGCCAAATAATGTATTTGTCCAAGCAAACCAATGTCTTGTGAATTTTTTAGGATCGTTTTTATGAAAAGACTCATGCATAAATCCGGTTCCACCATGTGTATTGACCAGGGTTTTAATACAATTACGAATCTCCTCATCATTTGTTGAGGTCTGCGCCCGCATAATAATGGACATCGGCCAGATCATATCTCTTCCTATGTGAGGTCCACCAATGCCTTCTGCTGCTGTTCCTTTAAAAAAGAAAGGATTTTTATCAGACAAAACAAAGTTACGCGTACGTTGATAAACTTCGTTATTTAGATCTACAGCTCCTAAATAAGGTAGGGCCAACAAACTAGGGATATTTGCATCATCCATCATAAGATGGCTCGAAAAACCATCTACTTCAAATGCGTAAATCCGGCCCAGTGTCGGATGGTCGATGATACCATATTTATTGACTGCTGCTTCGACCTCATTGGCAAGCGCTTCCATTTTTGCAGCGAGCTCGTGTTCATTTTTAACCTTTTTCAAGATTTCGGCAGACTGTCTAAGGCTAACAATCGCAAATAAATTGGATGGAATCAAAAATGAGAAAATTGTAGAATCGTCTGACGGTCGAAAACTAGAGCAAATCAAGCCAACTGGATTTACAGGATATCCGTAGCCATCTACCTGTAATGTGTCTGATCCTCTAGAGGTGGTTCGCTCAAATTTATATGGGCCTAGACTATCTTTACGTTGTTGCTCAACGAAAGTCTGATATATTTTATGTTGTGCTTCTAACCATTCTTCATTAAATGGACTGCTGTCATTTGTTTCTTTCCAATAATGATAAGCTAATCGAATTGGATAACACAATGAATCGATTTCCCACTTTCGTTCATGAATTCCAGGTTTCATGTTTGTGTGATCACTGAACCATTCGCCTTTTTTTGTTGGATCGTTATAAAATGCATTGGCATAGGGATCAATATTGATGCATTTACTCTGTTTTTGGATTAAGCCAACAATAAGATCTTGCAGTTTTTTGTCCTTTTTCATAAAAGGGAGGTACGGCCATACCTGCGCACTGCTGTCACGTAGCCACATGGCATCAATATCCCCTGTAATCACATAGGTATAATTTCTTCCGTTTTGGACATAGGGAAATACGGTAGTATCTAGGGTATTAGGAAAGCAGTTGTTAAATAACCAAGCCAGTTCCTTATTTTTAACATTTTTCTGAAATTCTACAATTGCATCTTCGATTACCTTGCTCGAGAAAAGTCTTTTCTCTTTACCTGTCCGTACAGTGGGAAAAGAATGTTCCTGAGCGAATGAAAATTTGCTTGTAAGTGCACCTGCGGTTAACAGGGTTGCGTTTTGGATAAATGTTCTGCGTTTCATGCTTATTAGGGCTGTTTTTTATGATTTATGGTTATTTACTGAAATGCAAGATATAAATATTTTTGAATAAAAGGAACAGCAAATACGATTTAGCATGATAAAATTGACTGAACATATGAATAAAGTCAATTTTATTCGGTTAATTTGCGTTTAGGAATGCATTTTGCTAGAAAAAATAATCTTTGAAATAATTTTATGAGGCTTAATATAACAAAAAATAATAATTTACTCCGAATCGTGCTGGCAGGCATGGGAGTAGGTATTTCCTGCGGAGGTTTTGCCCAGATTAAGAGTCAGCCCTATTCGTATCATTTTTATCAAAAAATGAACGATGCGGTTTATTCTACGGAGACGAGAATGCATACTTCTGCTAAACCATTCGTCATAAAAGACTCTTTATTGTTAGCTAAGTTTGATTCAATCCAATCTAATAAACCCGTTTCTTCGTCTAATTGGTTCATGCGCAAGATCTTTAACGAACATCTTGTGCAGGTTGAAAAAGACGATTACACATTCTATGCTGATTTTCTACCGGATCTTTATATTGGAAAGGACATGCTGGGCGACAAGCGCCGTACATGGATGAATGGTAGAGGATTTCAAGTAGGGTTGAACGTAGGAAATAAATTTACATTTAATACTTCCGCATTTGAAAGTCAAGCTGTCTTTCCTAAATATTTGGATGACTATATTGTTGCACATAAAGTTATTCCGGGTCAAGGAAATACAAAATTTCAGTCCAAGAATAAAATGGACTGGATGTATGCGACAGCTAGTATGACTTATGACGCCCATAAGTATATCCAGGCAACTTTGGCTTACGACAAAAACTTTATCGGGGATGGCTATCGATCGATGCTTTTATCGGATTTTTCTTCAAACTATGCCCATTTGAAATTGACCGGGACCATAGGGAATGTTCAATATACTTCGATCTGGGCGTATATGAACGATCCGACGCATCCTAGACAGGATTTGACGGGTACAACTCCGATGGAAGGTCAGAATAATACACGTTTAGGAGACGGAAAAAAATGGGGGGCTTTTCAATATTTGGATTGGAATGTGACAAATAAGTTATCGATCGGCTTTTTTCAGTCTGTCGTTTGGGCTGCTCAAGATGAAGCTGGAAAAAGAGGCTTTGATTTTAGTTATATTAGCCCTATTATCTTTATCCGGCCTGTTGAAAATAATAATCGTACTTCACCCGATAAAATGTTTTTAGGATTGACCTCCAAATATAAATTACCTTATAGATTGACTGCATATGGACAGTTTTTACTGGGTGAATTTACTGCTAAAGAGTTCTTCGCTGGTAACGGATATGCGCACAACAAATGGGGAGCACAACTTGGCGTAAGGGGATATGATATGTTTGGTGTGAAGAATTTAAATTTTCTTGCCGAGTATAATACAGCAAGACCATATACTTACGCACACTTTAAATCGTATTCAAACTACAGTAATAATGCCGAACCATTGGCTCATCCGAAAGGGGCAAACTTTAGAGAGCTCGTTGGTCTTGTGAATTATGCATGGGATAGATGGGACTTTTCGGTACAGGGCATGTTTACCCAAAATGGGCTGGATCTACCTGATGGAAGTAATATGGGAGGAGATATTTTTCAATCTTATCGAACGATACCAAATCTATATGGAAACCATATAGCGCAAGGAATAAAGAACAATATCTATTATGCGGATGCTAAGGCTGCCTATGTGCTTAATCCCAAGTATAACCTTCGCTTAGAACTTGGTTATACCCAACGTTACGCAAAAGCACAATACGAAACACCTGTAGTCAATAAGTCTGGTGTTGTGTCATTTGGACTTCGCTCAAGTTTCCGAGCAATTTATAACGATTTATAGAAATTTTTATAAACTGATCCATACTAGAAATAAGACAAACTATATTGATTTGGCCATAAACGCTGTAAAAACCAATATAGTTTGTTTTTAAAACGAGGTCTCAGGACAAATTGAGAAGATAGGAAAGACAACTTTGATACAGCCAGCATAAAATATCCGATGGTTGACGATCCCTTCTTATGATTTATTACGGCTTAAAAACGATCTATTTAAACATAAAATGGCATGGCTTCACTCAGTTAGCCAATGGACCAGCACAAAAATAATTATATTTCAATGAAAAAAATCCTCATACTGAATGGCCCAAATTTGAATTTGTTGGGTGTAAGGGAGAAATCGATTTATGGTAGCCAGGACTTCCTTAGCTACTTTGAAGAGCTTAAACAACAGTTTGAAATGGTACAATTGCACTATTTTCAAAGCAATTCAGAAGGAGGGTTAATCGATAAGATCCACGAAGTTGGTTTTGAATTTGATGGAATTGTGTTGAATGCTGGAGCATATACGCATACATCTGTTGCTATTGGAGATGCAATTGCGGCAGTCACAACACCCGTTATTGAAGTTCACATAAGCAATGTTCATCAAAGAGAGGAATTTCGCCATCATTCGTTCCTGGCAAAGAATTGTAAAGGGGTGATCTGTGGTTTTGGCCTGGATAGCTACAGATTGGGTATCGAGGCTTTTATTAAATAATATCTTCTTTTGCAAGGACGAGAAAAAATAGCTATAAAATAAAAAAGCGGGAATTCCCGCTTTTTTATTTTATAGCTAACAGACTTGCTCTAACCAATAAGACTTCTGATTTCGACTTCGTCTGCTTTGATCTGAGCTTTCATTTCTTCAAGCGAGTCAAACCGTTCATCATGTCGGATAAAATGAAGGAACTTGACACGTAGTGTCTTGCCGTAAATATCCTGATCGAAATCGAATAGGCTGATTTCAATAGCACGATTCATCCCATCAACAGTGGGCCTGGTCCCTATATAGCCCATACCTTTCGCAATTGAAACCGGACTTTCCTCTTTATACTCCCCTGTAGTGATGTTTTGGATATGATTATAGATATATACCTCAACAGCATAAATGCCATAGGCCGGTATGAGTTTATGAGGTTCGTGAACCTGCAGGTTTGCTGTTGGAAATCCGATTGTACGCCCAATTTGGTCGCCTCTAATAACAGTTCCCGTTAGTTCGAACGGATAACCTAAATAGAGATTAGCCGTTCTTATATCGCCCTTTATAAGCGCTTCTCGTACTCGTGTGGAGGATACTGCAATATCGTTGATATCCTGCTCTGGAATTTCGTCAACACTGTAGTCAAATATAGATGCAAACTGCTCTAAATCGCCCATAGTACCCTTTCGATCTTTTCCAAAATGGTGATCATAGCCTATCACAATCTTTTTTGTACCCAATTTGCCTACAAGAACATTACTAATGTATTCTTCCGGAGTCTGATTTGAAAAATCACGGGAAAAAGGAATGATAATTAAGTGGTCTATTCCCACTTTGCTTAATTGACTGACCTTTTCTTCGATATCGTTGATTAGGCGTAAACTATCATCATCTGGATTGATAATCAATCGTGGATGTGGAAAAAAAGTAAGCAAAATTGTCTCACCATTAATTTTATGAGCTGCTTCCTTTAAGTGAGCCAATATTTTTTGATGGCCAATATGAACACCATCGAAAGTACCGATGGTTACAACTGCATTTTCAACTGGTGAGAAATCATCTAAACTTCTGTAGATTTTCATTTATAGGAGTTTTTGCAAAAATAAGATAAAGAATCAATAAAATGGGAGGGTAAAGTTATTTAATGATTTCTTTATGACGTTTTATTTCAGCGATAAGTTGTTCTAGATTCCAGGCATTTTCTACCGAATAATCTCCACTTTTGGTGCGTCTTAAAGAACTCAGATGTGATCCACTCTGTAAGAATTTTCCAAAGTCATAGGCCAGTGATCTAATGTAGGTTCCTTTTGAGCAGGATATGCGAAAATACACATTAGGAAGCTCGATCTTTTCAATGAGAAAGCTATTGATGTGTACCTGGCGGGATTTTATTTCAACCTCTTCGCCACGACGGGCCTTTTCATAGACGCGTTCACCATTAATTTTTATGGCTGAATGGGCTGGAGGAAATTGCTGAATATCGCCTTCAAAGGATTTTGCTGCTTCGAAGATCATTTCCGCTGTGATGTGATCGATTGGAAAGGTTTGGTCAATTTCTGTTTCCAGATCGTAAGAAGGTGTTGTCGCTCCTAATGTGATCGAACCTGTATATTCTTTGTCTTCAGCTTGGTAGCTGTCTATTTTTTTTGTTAGTTTGCCAGTGCAGACAATGAGCAAGCCGGTCGCAAGTGGATCTAGAGTTCCTGCATGACCGACTTTTAATTTTAACGGTTTGATTGAGTTTCTAACTTTACCAACAACATCAAAACTTGTCCATGTTAAAGGTTTATCGATCAACAACATTTCTCCTTCAGCAAAGTTGAACTTTGCTGAATTTTCACTAACCTCTATATTTTCCATCCGAAGATTTTAGATAATTTGTAAACTATGGCCCGAAAGTAGAAGGGCAAGAATAATAACACCAACGATGATTCGGTACCAACCAAATGCTTTAAAACCATATTTGGTCAAAAAGCCAATAAAAGACTTAATGGCTACAATTGCAACAACGAAACCAATTAGATTTCCAATAATAAGCAAATTAAGTTCTTCTCCTGTGAAGGTGTTACCTTCTTTAAAAAACTTTAAAAGCTTTACTGCAGAAGCACCAAACATCATAGGCAAAGCAAGAAAAAAGGAAAATTCCGCAGCAGCTTTACGGGTTAGTTTCTCAGCCATACCGCCAATAATTGTACTTGCAGATCTTGAGGTACCCGGGATTAATGCAAGACATTGGTATACCCCGATCATAAAAGCTTGTTTGTAGGAAACCTTGTCCGAGTCTTCAACAGTTGGTTTGTTGAACCACTTGTCAACGAAAAGTAGAACTACACCGCCGACCACCAACATCACTGCGACCATTAAAGGACTCTCTAATAATGCATCAATATAATCATTGAATAGCAAACCCAATATAGAGGCAGGAATAGCTGCAATGACCAGTTTGTAGTAAAATGATAGCGTTTTGAAAAAACGTTTGTAGTATAGTACCAAAACGGATAATATCGTTCCTAACTGGATGACAATCGTAAATAATTTGACAAATGCCGATGGTTGAATACCCATTAAGGCAGTAGCAATGATCATATGACCTGTCGAAGATACAGGCAAAAACTCCGTTAATCCTTCAATGATAGCAAGGATGATAGCTTCAATAATAGACATCTGTTTAAGATAAGATTATGCTTTAATTTGATTTGTTTTTGGGACGATATAGTATTGCCGCAAATCCTATCGCAAACCCAAGAACAACAACAATAGGGGCCAAGGTAATCTTGGTAAAACTATAGATATCAGTTTCACCAGACATCAATGTAAAGCCTATGATTACAATAGCTAAACTCGCTATGAACAGTTGGTAATTTACTTTGGAGAATACAAATGAACCTTTGTTGACTGATTCAGTAGATTTCTTTATTTGAGCCATTTTTATCTGTATAAATCGTTAGATTGTGCCTTTAAATATTTTGTTACTGCGAAATAGGTGCTAAGTCCCGAAATGAGAATTCCAATCAGAATTACCCCTAAAAAGATCACCGCAAATTCGAACCAGTTGCGTAAAAAGACCAGTTCTGGTATTTGCTGTTGTGCAAATTTCAGCGTTAAAATGAGGAGTAAAATCGCGATCAAAGATCCCAGTAAACCATGAATGATGCCATACGTTATAAATGGTTTACGAATAAAGTTTTTAGTAGCCCCAATCAATTGCATACTTTTGATTAAGAAACGTTGTGAATAGATCGCAAGACGTATCGTATTGTTGATTAAAGCTACGGCGATAATCAATAGGATAACCGCAAAAGCAAGAACAATCATTCCGATGATGCGTACGTTTTTGTTGACCATGTCAATTAATGACTCCTGGTATACAACTTCTTTAATTTTATTGTTTTTGGAGATCTTTTCAATAAAAGTTTTAATGCTATCTGTATTGGCATAATTCTCTTTCATGTAAACATCCAAAGAAGGTAGAAGTGGGTTATGCCCCAAATATTGTACGAAATCTTCACCAAGATCTTCTTTCAAGTTTTTTGCAGCCAATTCCTTACTAATATATTCGGTGCGAAGCACGTATGGATCTTTTTCCAGGTCTTTTTGTAGAGAAAGGACATCACCTTCACTTGTGCCATCATTTACGATGACATTTAAGACGATATTTTCCTTAACGTATTTCGAAAGATTTTTAGCGTGCACCAAGAGTAATCCCAACATACCTGTTACCAACAGCACGAGAGCGATACTGATAACCGTAGATACATATACAGATTTTGTTTTTCTTTTTTGTGTGCTTAATTCGTATTCTGACATAATAAGCAAAAATTTATTTGCGAAAGTAACTATTTGAGTGGAAGATTTCGAATTAATCTTGTAATTACTTTGATAAAAATCAATTCGAAGGCTGTTTTCTTCCTATGTTTAATTAACTTTTCAATACTATAATTTATTGTTCAAACTACAAAACTTTTATCACATTTCAGTATTAAAATCGTAATTTCGCAAGTCATAAAAATTCCTTACGAATAAAAATGGAGTATAATCACAAATCATTAGAGAAAAAGTGGCAAAAGTTTTGGGCGGATCATCAAACGTATAAAACCTCCGATACGCATCAAAAGCCAAAATACTATGTATTGGATATGTTTCCTTATCCTTCCGGAGCAGGGCTGCACGTTGGTCACCCGCTGGGATATATTGCTTCGGACATCTTTTCAAGATATAAACGTTTGAAAGGTTTCAATGTATTGCATCCGATGGGATATGATTCTTTTGGACTTCCTGCAGAGCAATATGCCATTCAAACTGGTCAGCATCCTGCAGTGACGACTGAGGTAAATATCAATCGATATCGTGAGCAAATGGATAACATTGGGTTCTCTTATGATTGGAGTAGAGAAGTACGTACTTCTGATCCGTCATATTACAAATGGACACAATGGATTTTTATGAGATTGTTTGATTCTTGGTATAATAAGGAATCAGATAAAGCTGAACCGATCGGAACGTTAATCGCGAGATTTGTTGCAAGTGGTTCAACTGGCATTTCAGCAGTTTCAGATGAAGACGTCTTGGAGTTCAGCGCCGACGAATGGAAATCTTTTGATGAAGAAAAACAACAACGGGAATTGTTGAAATATCGGATTGCTTATTTGCGTGAAAGTACAGTAAACTGGTGTGCTGCTTTAGGTACAGTATTAGCGAATGACGAGGTAATCAACGGTGTCTCTGAGCGCGGTGGTTATCCTGTGGAGCAAAAGAAGATGATGCAGTGGTCTATGCGCATTACTGCTTATGCGGATCGTTTATTGAAAGGTTTGGATACAATTGATTGGCCAGAACCTTTGGTTGAAATGCAACGTAATTGGATCGGAAAATCGGTCGGTGCCTCGGTGAAATTTCCCGTACCACAATTAAATACAGCAATTGAAGTGTTTACGACGCGTGTAGATACCATATATGGTGTTTCTTTTGTCGTTTTGGCTCCAGAACATGAATTGGTTGCAGCATTGACTACCCCTGAGCAGCAAACAGAAGTAGACGCCTATATCGAGAAAACTTCGAAAAAATCTGAATTGGATCGTATGGCCGATACAAAAACAGTCTCTGGTGCTTTTACTGGTTCTTACGCTAAACATCCAATTTCTGGACAGGATGTACAGATTTGGATTGCGGATTATGTACTTGCTGGTTATGGAACAGGTGCTGTAATGGCGGTTCCTAGTGGCGATCAACGTGACTATGTGTTTGCTAAACATTTCACTCTTCCTATTATTCCTATTTCGGATACCCAAAATATTGAAGAAGAAGCTGATCCAAATAAAGACGGAAAATACATCAATTCCGATTTTATCAATGGTATGACTTACCAAGAGGCGCTTCCTGCTTTGATTGCTAAATTGGAAGAATTAAAACTAGGTAAAGCGAAAATAAACTTCCGCATGCGTGATGCTATTTTTGGGCGTCAGCGTTATTGGGGAGAACCCGTGCCTGTCTACTTTAAAAATGGATTACCTTATTTAATTAAAGAAGAAGAATTACCGCTCTTATTGCCCGAAGTTGATAAATATTTACCAACGGAATCGGGTGAACCTCCATTGGGAAGAGCCAAAGATTGGAAGTATGAAGATCAATATGAGTATGAATTGAGTACGATGCCGGGATGGGCAGGCTCCTCATGGTATTGGTTTAGATATATGGATCCAAAAAATGAAGGTAATTTTGCATCCAAAGAGGCTGTGGATTATTGGAAAGCCGTAGATTTATATATCGGTGGTTCTGAGCATGCTACTGGACACTTGTTGTATTCGCGTTTTTGGAACAAGTTCTTGAAAGATTTGGGTTACCAAAATGAGGAAGAGCCATTCCGCAAATTGATTAATCAAGGTATGATTCAAGGGCGCTCTAATTTTGTGTATCGTGTACTTGATGACGAAGGGAGAGGTACAAATCAATTTGTGTCTTATGGATTAAAAAATGAATACAAAACTATTCCTTTACACGTAGACGTGAATATTGTTCATAATGATGTACTGGACTTGGAAAAATTCAAAAACTTCAGGCCGGATTTTGCAAATGCTGAATTTGTATTGGAAAATGGGAAGTATATCTGCGGTAGTGAGGTGGAGAAAATGTCTAAATCCAAATTCAATGTGGTCAATCCTGATGATATTATCGAATCCTATGGAGCAGATACATTGCGTCTATACGAAATGTTTTTAGGGCCTTTGGAGCAGGCTAAGCCTTGGAATACAAATGGTATTGAAGGGGTTTATAAGTTCTTACGTAAAATATGGCGACTGTTCCACGATGCTGAGGGTAATTTCAGTGTTTCCAATGAAGATCCATCCAAAGCAGAGTTTAAAGCCTTACATAAAATTATCAAAAAGGTGGAAGATGATATTGAACGTTTCTCATTCAATACTTCTGTTTCAGCCTTTATGATCTGTGTCAATGAATTGACCGAGTTGAAATGCAATAAACGACAGATATTGGAACAGCTCGTCATTATTCTTCAGCCTTATGCACCACATATTACGGAAGAGTTGTGGGCGCTGTTGGGTAACGACGCTGGTACACTTTCTTACGCTTCATATCCTGTGTTCAAAGCAGAGTATTTGGTTGAATCTGAATTTGCTTATCCGGTATCTTTCAATGGCAAGATGAAATTCAATCTATCATTAGCGCTTGATTTAGATCAAAAAGCAGTAGAAGATACGATTAGAACACATGCTGATGTACAACGGCATTTAGATGGGAAGGTGATCAAAAAGATTATTTTTGTCAAAGGAAAAATAATCAATATCGTGATTTAACCCACTCAATACAGTATAAAAAGCCGTTTTATCGACAGGATAAAACGGCTTTTTTATGCCAATACATCTTGAAAAGCTATTGTTTTATCGAAGATAGCTTTCGCATAGGGACAATTTGGGATAATTTTGGCGTCATTCTTTCGGGCATAGTCAACAGCCTCCAATACCAGTTTTTTTCCCACACTCATTCCCTGATACTCATCGTACACTTCAGTATGATCAATGGAAAACTCATGATCGTTTTGCCAGGTATACTCTAAAATTCCGGCTTCATTATTTTCAACTTCTGCAATAAAATTGCCTCTTTCGTCCTTTTCGATGTTTCTTATTTCCATAGTTTTTTTTAAAAATAACGTCCAAATGATCTTTTTGTTTTATGGAATTTTTCAATTTTGTGACCGAAATAAATCTTGTTTAAAAAGATCGAAAGATCGATGGGCTTTAGGTAACTGACTGTTATCAGGGCTCATTGTACGCGACTAGGTTTAGACAAAAATTTATGAACTGGATATTCGTGTTTAAAGTCGAAGAAACGAATCGGTTCCAGGTTAAGATCACTTGGTACAGGATCGCTCAATATCCCTTTTTTAAAGAATTTTTTGTACCTTTGCAATTATCTCCTTAGAACACATCGCATTTTTATCTTTTCAACGAAGCTCTAAAGGTCCGTAACCTCCTCGGGAACATTTATTTTAATCCATATTGAATGAGCAAAAGCCAAATTACATTTAACAAAAAAGAACGAGAAAAAAAGAAACTACTCAAAAAACAACAAAAAATTGAGAAAAAAGAATTCAACAAAACAAACAACGACAAGGGGAAATCTTTGGAAGAATTGTTTGCTTATGTTGATGAACATGGGAATATTTCAGACAGACCTGCGATAAAATTGAAAGAAGGGGAGAGTCCAAGCATGGCCTCAAATCATCATGACGAGTATTCCTTCGGAAAAGTTGTCCATTACAATAACGACTCCAACTATGGGTTCATTAGAGACAACGAAACTCAGCAATCTATTTATTTCAATGACCGTCTTGCTGGACAGAAATTGAACCTGAATCAGAAAGTGAAGTTTAAATTTAAAAGTGCTAAACAAGGTGCTCAAGTCACTGAAGTCTTGATCGAGTATTAGCTGAAAAAGTACTCTTAATCGAGTATTGATGATTATAAGGCCTTTTGTTTGATGTCAGGGTATTTGGAGTCAAACAAAGGTTTTTTTACATTTATCCGAATGCCTGCTTTCCCGCTAATGGTATTCTTTATAAAGAGAGGCTTCCCGCAGTTTCAGCGTTTAAATCGCTTTCATTAATCGCTCTTGAGAGCGAAAAGAGTTTTTTCCTACCGGTATAATTTCACGATTACCTTTACAGAAAAAGTTCAATTTTTAGAATTCCCCTTTATTTTGAATATGTCGCTGATCTAATTTTGATGTGATCTGTATACTTTTTACGTGATTTGTATACTTTTTATGCGGTCCTTATGGAGTTACCCTTGTCGTTTTGTGATATTTTGCTTTAAATGCTGTTGATTCTAAGTTGTCTTCTAAGAATTTATAAGGTAAATTTCTGCTTATTGTTTCTCTCTTGGATAAGTTGATGATTTTTTTTGATATAGAAGGATTGATGGAAACAGAAATAAAATAACCCTCCAGCAAAGTAAGCTGCGACGTCAGCAATATCTCCGGTATTATAAGTGGTACATTGAGGCATGATCCATTCAAAAAGTAAGGAGGTGAAGAATGAAATTATCCAGATTTGGTAAAGCGGATAACCATGGGCTCTGCCATTGTTGAATACATAACTACCCACGATAGATGAACAATGAATAATGATCGGTACAAAAACGAAATCAGTCAGCCAGTCGTTTAGGAAGGGGATAGGGAAATGATTAGCCCGAGTAAATCGAATAAAGAACCAACAAAACCAGTAGAAGATAAATAAGCCGTCAAACAGCTCCCTACTTAATGAGCGAAGGAGATGGCGATTAACATTGCTATAGCACCACATGCCATTAAAGTTAAAAACATAAAGAAAGCAGTCTGTTTACCGAATTTCTTCCAAGAACTGTCGTTTGGATGAGCTGGGATTAAAGTTTGTTTTAATTCGATGTATTGCCTTTTTAGCCAATTTCCCGTTGATTTTTCCATGTATATGATCTTATTTTTAGTTCATGATGCAAAATTAGAACAATTGTTCTAATTTTGCATCATGAATACCAAAGAAAAAATTATTGTGGGTGCGTTGAAGCTTTACAATCGTGATGGTATACGTACGGTAACAACGCGTCAAATTGCTCAGGAACTAAATATAAGTGCCGGTAATCTTCATTATCATTTTAAACATACCGAGGATATTATTTTTCAACTTTTCCAATTATTGCAAAACGAGTATGAAAAGATGATTTCGAAACCTGAAGATGATGCAGGCACATTTCGCCAGGTGCTGGATAGTTTTATTGATGGCTCTTATACGCTAATATCGAAATACAGGTTTATTTTTGAGAATTTTGTCGAAATTTGCAAATGGATCCCCAGTATTGCAGAGGCTTACAGGAATTTGGTGGCACAGCGTGAAGAGCAGCTGGTCTCTCTATTTTTGTATTACGCTGAGTTAGGCATGTTTCGTTCTGATATACCTTTGGTAAATTTACAGGGGTTCGTGCGCCAACTTTTTATCATTTCAGATTTTTGGAGCTCAAGCTATGCTGTTTTGGGTGCACACCGAAATGGAAATCCACTGGAAGATTATAAACAGACGATTCACACGGCCTTTTATCCATATCTTATTTAAAGGAACGGGGCAAATTGGATCGATCCTTGAATTATTGTTCTTTCCTTAACGTGAAAATGGTAACCTCGGGTCGAGCGTTGAATCTGATGGGGATGCTGTGGCCCAGTCCGCGGTTGATATACAATGTTCTGTCTCCGCTTATTTTCTTGATTCCTTGATCGTAGTTTTTGTTTTTGACGGGAATAATCGGGGAGCCCCAAAAAGGAATTCTTACTTGGCCAGCATGCGTGTGTCCTGCCAGTATCCAGCCATTGTATGCATTCCAGCCGTCGAGGTCTGCGGCATCCGGATTGTGACATAAAACTAAACTGGCTTGAGATTGATCATATTCTTTCATGGCCTTTACAAGGTCAAAGTTCGTTCCCCAAAAGTCATCTATACCGAATATTCTTAATCCTTGGGTTATTACGCTTTCATTTCTCAATACTTTTATTGAATACCCATTGAGTAGGCTAACGATTGAATCTGCCGCTGCACTGTCCTGAAAATTCTTTCCATAGTCATGATTTCCTAGAATTGCCAATGTTTGAAGTTTGCCTTTTGGGGCATCTTGCATGACTTCATCGAGTTCTTCTAAGGGAATTTTATTATGGACAAGACGTACAAAGTCGCCGGTGTATACCATGATATCGGGCTTTAATGCCGCGATTTCCTGAAAGGTTCTTTTTATAAAATCTTTATCCACGTAGTTGCCAATATGGATGTCCGAGATTTGGATCAATGACTTTCCTTGCAATGCTTGTGGTAAATGTTTTACAGTTAGATTGATCTGCTCATATTTTACCCAATGTGGCTCGATTTTCCAGCTGTAAAAACCGAGCAATGCACCCATTATGAATAAATAAATTGTTATATGCTTTAATTTTCGCTTATTTTTCATAGCGCTAAATTAACTTTTCCAGTCAGATTTACTAATCTTCATATTGAGGCTTTTCCAGGTTTCGTTGCCAATTGTTACTTCCGAAATAATATTTTCGTTAATTCGAAAACCTACGGCTTCATAACATCGGATTGCATTGTGATTCCAGTCATAAACGTTTAAATCGGCTATTTCATAATTGCCTTCAGTAAAAAGCAGCTTGAGTAGTTCATTTACCGTGCTTCTGCCATAACCTTTATTTCGTTCGGAACTTTTTGCAATTAGGATGCGGCAAAGTCTTGGAATGTCCCGTTCGAAGCTTAATTCGCAGTGGCCGATAATTTCTTTGGTTGCTGTGTCGATTATTTTAAAGGCGTTTCGCTTTGGGTCTTGAATGTATTTTTCAAGTTGGTAATCGGTAAGCGGAAACGAAAAATACGGTCCTGCGAACTGTAATAGTTCCTCTGCTGATCGAATCCATGACTTAAAAAGCGGGAAATCTGATTTTTCGAATTGAAGTAGTGTTATCATGATTATTGTCTAGTTGCCGTTCTGAAGGTAAATCAATTTAGAAAATTCTCGAGCCCTATCCTAAAGAAATTACTGAATTTTACGAAATTCGTGTGAAATATATTAAAAGAGTATTATGCCGCAGCTTGTTTTAGATACAATTATAGAAGCTCCTTTATCGGTTGTTTTTGACTTGGCACGTAGTATTGATCTGCATATGTATTCGACAAAGAAAACTGGGGAGAAGGCAATTGATGGGGTCACGACAGGGTTAATCGAGGCAGGTCAGCATGTGCGCTGGCGTGCAAGGCATCTTGGAGTAAAGCAAACATTAACTGTACAGATAACAGCGATGGAAAAACCTCATTTTTTCGAAGATCGAATGACTCAGGGGGTGTTTCATTCGATGGATCACCAGCATATTTTCAAGGAACTGGAACATGGTAAAGTATTAATGCGCGATGTGTTTAATTTTAAGGCTCCTCTCGGAGTTCTGGGAAGGCTTGTAGAATGGCTATTTTTAACCCGATACATGTTGCGCTTTCTTGAAGAAAGAAACCAGGTGATCAAAGAAGTTGCTGAGTCGGGTAAATACCTGTTGTATCTTCCAGTCTAGTTTCCTTCGGGAATAAGCGATAGGTTGTAGGTGTCGACTGTTGGTTTTCGCGAGAAGCATAGGGGTTAATTTTTCAACTGTATCACATTTAGCAGTTCAATGAACGATGATATGGGGATGCTCCGCTTTTTCGCTGAATTATCTGAAAACTCGTATGTGTTTAATGGTTTCTAGCGACAACAACTATCGCTGGATTTTCCTTCCGAAGCTGCTCCTGTAAGAAATCAAAAGCTCCTTTCTGATTCATGGTTGTCTGATAGATTTTGTTGAATTCATTATAGAAATAGACGCGATAGCTGTTGGGCCCTCGGTAGCTTCTGATGATTTTTGTTTCAATGCGATGGATTTGACTAATTGGGATCTGTTTGTTTCCAATAAATGGGAAAAATAAAATTTCATTTTCACAAAAAAGATAAGGGGCAATAGCTGAAAAGATGCGGACCAGTCGTCTGCTATATTGTTGGTAGATGTAAAGATCATAGTCGTTTAGTTGCCGCAGTGCATGGATGAATTTTTGGTTTTTAATATAAGCCATCCAACACAACAGGCCGAACGCAAAGCCTAGATAAACGAAAAGAAAGGATAGGGTAGGGAGTGATTTGTAAAAAAACGACAGCCTGTCTTCACTGTCCGACCATTTCTGAAAAAAAGCCACCAGAAAAAATCCGTAACAAAAAACGAATATCGCGAGGAAGATACCAATGATCACATTGCGGGTTTTCCTGATCTTTATAAGTTCGGTTTTTAAAAATGATCTCAATACAGAGGGGGTGTTACTCATGGTTTGTTGGGAAAACTTAAATATAATAAAAGCGTTTGTTTTGTTCTGTGTGAATTTGATTTTAATGGATTTGGGTAGTTTTAGTTGTAATGTTTTACTTAAGGTTATTCTGTTTATTTAGTTGTATTAAATATTCTTATTGATTTATCTTGTTGTTTTTTGACGCTGTTGGGTATACCGAAAGGGTTGTCTAACTCATCACATTTCAGTGCTGGTCCGATGCTGTGAAGGTTGTTTTAAGCTCGTTTTTGCATCTCTTTTTCTTGAGTGACCGTAAGGTGCTTTACTCGGAGAAGATGTCTTAAATCGATTAAAAGAGGGCTAGAATTAAGTCGGGTGATTTGGATGGTTGGTCTCGGTCGCCACAGATCGATTCAGGTGGGAGTTGTGTGTCTATGTAGCGGACAAGTTTTTTATATCATCCTATAGTTTTGCTGAAAGGTTGTTATTATTCGTTTTAAGCGACTTTGTGTAAATTGTGGGCAAAGCAATGATTATGTAGGGATATTGTCTTAGATCGATTCAAAAGGGTGTTAAATCGTGTGTTTGCTTACTCGTAATGAAGTGGTCTTTACAAATGGACTTGCTTGAGGGGCGAAACGTTTCGCATGATGTTGGGAGAAGCGCTAAAAAAATATAGTAACGTCTATGTGCTCGCTCTACTACATGGATGCTCTTTTCGTAGGTAATCATCGTTAATGGCGGGAACTGTGACCTCGAACTGTACAATACACATGAAGAATTTAAAGATTATGGTCTCCTGTTTTTTTTGTATCCGGCACTGGAGGGAATGCCCACTTTGGCGCTATCCATGATTAGCAGAAAGGGTATGGATAAAATTTTATCCATACCCTTTCTGCTATAAAAACCAAGCTTTTTAAACAGTTTTACATGTCTTTTATTTGTTTATATAAAATCTGTAATATGTTGTTGTTTAAATATTAATTTTATTTTTTTTTAGTTTTATATTAAAAGCTGAAAAATTGCATGAAAATGGTGTTATAGTCAGAAAATGATCCGTTTTTTTTGGGTTTAACCCAAAGGAAAGACGTCAAAAAAGGAGCATTGTTGCCTTGGTATAGGCTGACAAAAAGCCTATTTCCTTGTTTTATGGAGCGGATTAAATAAAAAGTGAGGGTTACTTTCAGGGAGTTATATCGAGTTTGGTGGCGGCGTTATAACAAGTTTAGAAATGGTCTTGGGTCATTCTATTTCGCGTAATTTCAATGATTTGAATAATGGAATAGCAGGACGCTTAAATGCGATATGTTTTAATGTTTTATAATTTTTATATTGCTTTTAATCAGCTGTGTTATGTGGATTATGTGAATGTGTAGTTTTGTACGAAAAAATGCGAATTTTACATCTTCCGAATTATTTTCAAAACGGTACTCAATAGAAAAAATGAAGGAAAAAGCGGAAGATTTAGCCTGTTAATCCAAGGAATTACCCGTGGTTTTATCAGGGTCGATATGGCTTTTCGTTAACAGGATTTTCCCTTTAATCAGGTCATCATTGAATTGGCCGACCGTTGTTTTTTGAAGCATTTCCGAGAGGTTGTTGCGTATGCTTTTGAACTCGTGATGCAAGGGACAGGGATATTGTTCGGAGCAGAATTCAAGCCCCATGCCGCAGCCGACAAATAGACTTTCACCGTCGATCGCTTTGACGACTTCGGATAGTGGAGTGGACATGTCTTCCCTATCGAGGTAAAATCCACCACCAGGTCCCTTCATGGATCGAATGATACCTGCACGGCTTAGATTCTGTAATATCTTGCCTAGAAAAGCTTCCGGAGAATGGATACTCTCTGCTATTTCTTTTATGCTCACGCGTTTATTTTCTTGGGAGCTTTGTGCGATAAAAAAAACTGCCCGTAGTCCATATTCACATGTTTTAGAAAAAATACCCATAACCTTTTTGCTTTTTGCAAATGTACAAAATCAAAAATAGCCATCCGCCAATGATTAAAAATTAGGGATGACTATTTGATGAAGTGGGGTAGTGCAATTAATTTAGTTGCAAAGATGCTGGACCAAATTCTTCGAAATGAATGTTCTCAGCGTTGACACCCTGATTCGTTAAATATTGGAAGTGCTTTTTGATAAATCCTGATGGGCCACAGAGGTAATAGTTTGCCTCCTGTGGAAGATGCGAAGCATCTATTTTAGCGAGATCAACCCAACCCACAAGGACGTCGGCATCCGCATCCTGAGCTTCGTCATAGAAAGAAAAACTAGTTATGTTTTGATGCTGATTTTCCAATGTTTTTAATCTTTCTTTAAACGCATGTAAATCAGGGTTACGGCAACCGTGGATCCAAGTTATTGGTTTATCTTCTTTCTTGTCAGCTAAATGCTCTAACATGGCAATTAATGGGGTCTGACCAACTCCACCACTAATAAATACATTTGGTTTTTCACTTTCTATAAGTTGAAAGGAACCTGTAGGTGCTGTGAGCTCCAGTTGTTTTCCAACTTCAAAGTATTGATGTATATAATTACTCACCATACCCTCAGGTTTTCCTTCCGTAGCTTCTCTTTTTACCGAAATCCGAAGGTACTCTCCATTGCTCGCATCGGAAAGACTATATTGTCTTGGTTGATACAGGTGTAATTCGGGAAGAAATACACGTACACTTACATACTGGCCTGCCTCATGTTTTGGAAGTTTTCCTTGATCTGTTGGCTTGAGATAAATAGACTGAATCTCGGCGGTCTCAGATACCACTTTTACAATGGTGAATGGCTTCCAGCCCGTCCATCCGCCCTCGTTCTGGATCATTTGATCATACATATCCTTTTCGACTCCGATCATCAGATCTGCTAATTGAAAATAGGCAACTTTCCAGGCTTCAATCAGTTCTTCTGTTGCAGCTTCCCCCAATACTTCTTGAATGGAGGCCAATAGATGCCTGCCAACAATCTGATAATGCTCCGGACGAATATTGAGGCTACTGTGTTTTTGTCCAATATGTTTCACTGCAGAAAGAAGGACTGCGGGATTCTCGATATGCTCCGCATAGGCTAACACAGCTGTAGCCAACGCCGTTTGTTGTCGCGCATTTTGTTGGTTTCCCATATTGAAGATATGTTTAAGCTCAGGATTGTGGGCAAACATACGTTTATAAAAATAACTAGTCAGCGCTACACCATGTTCTTTTAAAATCGGTACAGTGCCTTTGATTAACTCTTTTTGTGCTTCAGTAATCATAATAAAATATTTAAATACCTTTTTATCTTTTATTTGATCGGAATAAAAAACAAAAAAATCCACCTCGGCTACGAGGAATTTTGTAAACCTTGATAGGGTTCATTTGCAAGTGACTATCGGGTACAAAAATAGAAATTTATAATAAAAGACAAAAATATCTTTTATTATTTTTTACCTGTTGTTTGGTCATCACCTGATCGATTGAAAAAGTATTATTATGATCAGCTCTGGCTATTCTCAAGTTTTTAGCGCTGGCTATTCCCAGGTTTTGAGGTTTTTAGGATAAAATGTCCATTCAGGGGTTTTTATAATATCCTGGTCTATATCGTACCAAGGACTAAGCGTGCTGTTGTTCCAATTGTTTAAAATTTGTATTTCTTGGGCTGGCATGTAACTTTGCGCGAGCAGCACGATTATTTTTCCAGTACTGTCCTTGGCTAGATCAACTACAATGATTGCATGGCCAATGGGTGATCCTTTCTGGATAAAAGTATCTCCAATCTTAACTTCCTGAGTCGTTTTTACGCTGGACAGCTCATCGTGTAGCGAAGCTGTATTGGCATAGGCAAACACATATTCCAGGTATTTCCAATAGGTTGGGTAGGAGTAGTCTCCTTTTGCATAGTTTGTATATGCGCGGGGTTTGCTGTCGGAAAGGAAGTTGAATTTGATATCCTTATACCGCTTTTGTTGGTATAAGTAATCTGCCCTGAGCCGCATTACAGCATCGGCGCATTGGTGTAAATCGCGCTTTCCTATGTCTAGCTTCACAACACTATTGTAGATGTTATTTCTAGGTTTAATTTTTCCGTTATAATAATGTACCTCCTGGTCGATGGGGTATAATGGAAGATTTTCGAGAAAATTTCCAAATTCTTCGACCCGGTAGGTAGGCCTTTTAAAGCCTTCTGGTAACAAAATGCGCGATTTGATCGTCATCCCATCGGGGTTGATAAACTGGTTCCCGTCAGGTGCTATTGACTCAGTAGTTGCCGGATTCAAAGTTTTGTTATTGGGTGCAGCAACATTTGGCTGCCCACATCCACTGAAAACCTGACACGAGAGGAGTGGAATGAGTACATATATTGATCTCATATAAAAGTTTCTGAGCTAGTGTATTGCGTTTCATCGAATATACTTAAATTTAGATATAATTCGAAGTGTGAATCATTTGAAAAAATTAAGAAATTTTTAAGCTATTCATCAACTTTTTGGATCATTTTCTGATGTAGCTTAGCCGAAGTTAATAAGAATACGATTATGTCAGGAAAACAGATTTTTCAGACGTCAAGCAAAAAGCGCTGGTACGCTTTTTCATGGATGAGCAGAGCATTGGTGATAGGTTTGATCATTGGTGTTATCTGTGTGGTTTATACATTGGGAAAGATTCAGATTCCTCCTTTTCCAACAATTAATACCAACACAGCATTGACTGAAAAGTCCACCGCCAGATTAAAAAAATCCAAACAATTTAAGGAGTTTACCATTGTAAAATCCGAATTGGAGAAGATTAAACGTGACCGGGAGCTGAAGCATTTGAAACATATTGGTACCAAAGATAGAATCAATATGGGGTTTTATGTCAGTTCTTGGTCTAATGAAGTTCGTGAGCAGTCTTTATCGGATCTACGCCGCAATATTGGTCATTTGGATATGGTTGCTATGGAATCCTTTTTTACTGTGCCTAATCAAGATACAGTAGTGGATAAAGCAGATACTGCTGCGCTTAAGGTCATTCATCAATATAAGCGCAAAGCTATCGCACAGATTTCCAATTTCAGTGGTAACGATTTTGACGGGCAGACTGTAAAGGCTATTTTACTTAATCCGGATAAACAACAGCGTTTTATAGACGATATCCTTCTTAAAGTGAAGCGCAATGGCTTTGCTGGCATAAATATTGACTTTGAGAATTTACAGTTGGATGACCACAAGGCGCTTAATGATTTTATGGCCCACATCTATACGGTATTTCATACAGAAGGCCTACTTGTCACGCAGGATATTTCACCTGAAAATGATGATTACGATCCCATTGCCTTACAAAAGTACAACGATTACATCATACTTATGGCTTATGATCAGCATTCCATTGAAAGTAATGCCGGCGCCATTTCACATCAGGCATGGGTCGAAAAAAATCTCGATGAACTTTGCAATAAGATCGATGCAGACAAGGTGATTCTGGCTTTGGCCTGTTATGGATATGATTGGCCAAAAGGCAGTGTCGGCAAGACATTGACATATGATAATGCTGTTATTTTGGCGCATAATTACAATGCTAAGATTACTTTTGATCCCGAATCTGCAAATCTCAACTTTAGCTATAAAGATGGGACAGGGATGTATCATGATGTCTATTTTACAGACGCTGCAACCTATTTTAATCTTATCCGCAAAGCAGATGACTGGGGGCTAGCTGGTATTGCACTTTGGCGTTTAGGAAGTGAAGACTCCCGTTTATGGTCATTTATTTCAAGATCATTGGACCGAGAAAATCTGAAAAAAGAACCTTTTGACTTTGGAAAGATAAGCCAGATCAATGTCGGGGGTATTCAATATATTGGGGATGGGGAAATTTTGGACTTGGTCAATAGTCCCGCTCCGGGGGAAGTGAAATTCACTTACGACCCATCAACGCTTATGGTTCAGAATCAGGAGTATGTAAAGACGCCAAGTAATTATGTCATCAAACGCTTTGGAGAAAGAGATAATACTGTGGTCCTGACCTTTGACGACGGTCCCGATCCTACGTATACACCACAAGTATTGGATATATTAAAAAAGGAACATGTTCCCGGAGCTTTCTTTCTTGTTGGTGTTATGGCTGAGAAAAATATGGATCTGGTTCGGAGAGAATATCAAGAAGGACATGAACTCGGTAACCATACCTTTTTTCATCCTGATATGTCTACAATAGGCCCGAATCGCGTTAAGTTTGAACTGAATGCCACCCGAAAGATCATTGAATGCATAACCGGTCATAGTACAATTCTTTTCCGGGCCCCTTTTAATGCCGATGCCGAGCCACAGACTGTTGCCGAAATTCTGCCTGTTGCTCAGAGCCGGAAAGAGAACTACATCAATATCGGCGAGTATATTGATCCCAACGACTGGTTACCTGGTCGTACGGCAGATGAAATCTATAATGAAGTCATAAAACAACGCGATAATGGAAACATTATTCTATTACATGATGCCGGAGGCAATCGAGAAGCGACTATAGCGGCCTTGCCGCGTATTATTCACTATTTTAAATCTCATGGTTATAAATTTGCGACGATTGGAGATTTAATGGGGAAAAAACGTGATGAACTGATGCCTCCTGTGGAAAATGCTTCCGATTCGGGATTTAGTGGATCTTCCAACCGCTTGTTCTTAGGAACATTGTTTTACGGTAACATCTTCCTTAACTTGGTTTTTTCCGTTGCAATTGTATTGGCAATTTTTAGAACAACAATGATTGCTTATCTGGCAATCCGACAAAAACAAAAAAGTAAAAAAGAGCGATCTCAATTGGTTGTGGAACCTCGGGAAAAAGTAAGTGTGATCATTCCTGCCTATAATGAGGAAATAACAGTGTTGGCAACGATAAAAAGCCTATTGAATTTGGATTACCCCAATTATGAATTGATTTTTGTTGATGATGGATCAAAAGACAAGACTTTTGAGATTGTCAGTAAGGTGTATGGCGATCATCCTAAAGTAAGGTTATTTACAAAACCAAATGGGGGCAAGGCTTCTGCGCTTAACTATGGTATCCAACAATCCGAAGCACAGTTTGTGCTTTGTATCGATGCCGATACACAACTGAAAACAGATGCATTAAAACAGTTGATGAAATATTTCAATAAACCTCAGGTCGCCGCTGTTGCGGGTAGTGTTAAAGTGGGAAATGTGCATAATATATTGACACATTGGCAATCGATCGAATATATCACCTCACAGAATATGGATCGGAGAGCGTTCGATTTGCTCAATATGATATCAGTCGTACCAGGAGCAATTGGGGCCTTTCGTAGATCTGTTATTTTGGAAGTGGGCGGATTTACTACGGATACGTTAGCGGAAGATTGTGATTTAACCATGCGTATATTAAGAGCGGGTTATACCGTGCGAGATTCATCTGAAGCAATCGCGTATACGGAAGCACCGGATACGGTCAAAATGCTCTTCAAGCAACGTTTCCGTTGGAGTTTTGGTGTGTTGCAGAGTTTTTGGAAAAATAAACAGACCTTGTTGAATCCCAAATATGGCTATTTTGGTATGGTCGGAATGCCTAATATTCTGATTTTTCAGATTATACTTCCTTTATTTGCTCCTTTGGCCGATATTTTTATGTTATTCTCTCTAGTGAGTGGTCTTTTCTCCTTAAGCGAGGTAAATGGTATCAGCTGGACGGGAATTGCAGGATTATTTTCACTGCATAACGGTTTTGGTCAAGTGATGTTTTATTACTTCCTTTTTGTATTCGTGGATATGTTCTTTGCAGGTATTGCCTTTAAAATGGAAGGCGAGAAACTTAGCAATTTAATTTATTTGTTTCCGCAGCGTTTTTTCTGGCGTCAACTGATGTACTTCGTTTTATTCAAGTCTGTCAGAAAAGCCATTAAAGGTGAATTGAATACCTGGGGTACCTTGAAACGTACAGGCGGAGTGAAAGAGGTAACAATAAGTGAATAAGAAGCCGGTAACAACAAGTGAATAAAAAGCAGACACGTGCATGAGCTGAACGATAGCGATCTGATGTAGTTCCTTCATCGGATCCTACACGAGGATCACTATCGCCAGCCCGCCAAAAAATTATACCGAGATTTTTAATTGACCTTGAGAATAGCTACTTTCAATAAAAATAGCGACCAAATGAAGATACTTTCCGCTCAGCAGATAAACAGGATTGATAGTGAAACCCTAAAGGATCAAAAAATCAGTAGTCTAGACCTGATGGAACGAGCTGCAACAGTTGTTTTTGAGGAAATTAAAAAGCTTCATCCCCGATTGGAGCACAGTACCTTTTTCATCTTCTGCGGTAAAGGAAACAACGGCGGCGATGGCTTGGTGCTGGCTCGTCTGTTGGATCAACAGCAGGCTCAAGTCAAGGTTTATTTAATGGATGTAGCGGATTACTCCGCTGATAATCTTGCCAATCAAAAGCGTTTGCCCAATCATATGATTCAAAAAATTGCAGCGGAAGACCAGATTGATATCCCTTCCGATGCAATCGTACTGGATTGCTTGTTTGGTTATGGATTAAAGCGTGTATTAACAGCTGAGTGGAACGGTATAATTTCTAGTATAAATGGATGTGGTGCAAGGATCTATTCCGTCGATATGCCTTCTGGACTACTGGCAGATAAAAAGACTGCTGCAGATGTTCCAATTGTAAAGGCAGATTTGGTTTATACCTTTCAGTTTCCCAAGATGGCCTTGCTGCTGCCCGAAAACCAATGGTATGTAAAAGACTTCAAGGTATTGGATATCGATCTTAGCCAACGAGCAATTGAAGCGGCAGAAACCAATCTTTTTTATGTCGACGAGCCGCTTGTCAGGTCCTTTTATCGACAACGAAGGAAATTTGATCATAAGGGAACATTTGGTCATACCCTTATTATTGGCGGAAGTAAAGGTAAAATGGGGGCCGTTCAGCTTGCGTTAAAAGCGGCTCTTCGAGCGGGCTGCGGTTTAGCTTCCGCTTATGTACCTGACGGTGGTAATACCATCTTACAGACCGCTGTGCCCGAAGCGATGGTGTTGACTGATCCTGAACAAGATTTTATTAGCCAATTCCCGGTAATCGATGGCCATCAGTCTGTGGGTATCGGAATCGGCATGGGAACAGCGCTGCATACAATTGATGCGCTAAAGGTATTTATAACCCGTGTTAATGATACTCCTTTGGTATTAGATGCTGATGCTTTAAATATTCTTGCCCGCGAATCGGATCTTTGGGCTTTTGTTCCAGCCCATAGTATATTGACTCCCCATCCCAAAGAACTTAGCCGGATATTGGGTGCTTGGCAAGATGATTCCGAAAAGATTGAGAAAGTGAAAGTTTTTGCGCGTAAACATCAGTTTTACGTGCTAATAAAAGGGGCTAATAGTGCTATGGTTATGCCTGATGGGATGGTGTACTTCAATAGTACGGGCAATGTTGGGATGGCAACAGGAGGCAGTGGTGATATACTGACAGGGATTATTACTTCCTTGCTTGGACAGGGCTATTCTTCTAAAGACGCTTTAATTATGGGGGTATATATCCATGGGCGCGCGGCAGATATTGCAGTGAAGACGATCGGCACCTATTCCTTATTACCTTCGGATACCATTAATCATCTTTCCGACGCATTTATGTCTTTAGAAAAAGGATTATGATAGATTGGTACATTGAACAAGTTTTTGCCGCCCGGACCTGGAAACTTCGAAAAGAGGTTTTCGCTCCGGAAGGTAAGTTGGCCGAGGTGATGTTGGAGGGCGATTTTGAAGCGACGCATTTTGCGGCTTACGATGGAAACGACGTGGTAGGCGTGCTGAGCCTGATTAGTTCAGGTGATACTTATACAATCCATTTCCTCGCTGTTGCTCCACATGTAAGGCTGAAAGGTGTAGGCACAGCATTATTGAAGCATGCGGAACTATTTATCCATACATTTGCTGGTCAATATCTTCTTGCAAATGTGGCCGGCGATCAGCAACATTTTTGGACAAGTAATGGATTTGTTCTTCTAAAACAACATGAAGCCACCGTCACCTATTCATTATCTTTCACAAATGATTCTGTAAGTTAACTGTAAGTGGGAAGATAGATCGTTTTCTTATAAATGTGCCCCATGTTATCCCTTGTGACCTGTGTTATCCCTACAGATTTTCAGTATAGTTGATCCGATCCGCTTCGGTAATGTTACGTATCACCCGGCAAGGATTGCCTGCAGCTACGACATCCGCTGGTATATCTTTTGTGACGACCGATCCAGAACCAATGACCGAATTTTTTCCGATTCGCACGCCGGGGTTGACGACAACATGTCCACCGATCCATACATTATCTTCGATAACGATCGGCAACGCAAATTCCCAACCTTGATTTCTTGCTTCAAAATGTAGGGGATGACCAGCTGTAAAGAGACTTACATTGGGCCCAAATAATACATTGTCACCTATGGTAACCGGCGCGCCGTCTAAAATCGTACAATTATAGTTGCTGTAAAAGTTCTCACCAATAGCAATATTATAACCATAATCGCAACGAAAAGGAGGTTCGAGAAAGAATCGAGTTCCCGTCGCTTTAAACAGTTTTTGAATGATCTGTTTTCTGAATTTCAGTTGTTTAGGCTCCGAATCGTTAAATCGCTTCAGTTCTTCTTTTGCGTATTGTCTTTCCTTAAATAATTGCCCCTCCGAATCGATATAGGGAAGTCCGGCAATCATTTTTTCCTTTGCTGATTTCATTCAATGCCCGTTTTTCTGTAACAAACTTAGATAAATTGATGTTTAAATGCAATAATAATCTACGCGTTGTGAATCTAGATTATTGAGCGCTCTTATTTCAGATAATCAAGCCCCTGCTTTCTATTAAGCATAACTAATGGATACCCTGTTTTCCATCAAATTGCCCTGTTTCCAACAAATGGACAGCTTTTCAGCGCCAGGTTTTATAGCAACGTACTGATCTGCACAAAGTATCAAAAACCTTTCTCCGATTTAATTCATACAGTTGTGACAAACAATTTTCGTTCGAAACGCATTTAGATAGTGGAGCACACGATGCTATTGCCTTTGTCCGGGCTATATTCAAAAAATATTATTCCAATGAAGATTGCTTATATAAGTACCTACTTGCCCAAAGAATGTGGGATTGCCACTTTTACATCAGATTTGTTGCATGCTGTAGCACTGCATAATCAGGAACTGACGCAACATGTTTTTGCGGTCGCGGATCGGGACTATGTTTATCCCAGTGAGGTCGTGTTTAAAATAGATCAGCATCGTCAATTGTCCTATATTGAAGCCGCAAATTATATTAATGAAAACGGGTACGATTGCGTCATACTCGAACATGAATATGGCATTTTTGGCGGCAATAGCGGCATATATATCTTATCATTGATTAATGCATTACACATTCCGCTACTCGTTAATTTTCACACCATTCTTGAAAAACCAAATGTTGATGAAAAGGCCATTCTTATTGAAATTGTAAAACGTGCTTCCATTGTAATCGTCATGAGCAATTATGCAATTACATTACTCAAATCGATTTATCGGGTCAATACTTCTAAAGTTAGGCTGATACACCACGGTGTGCCGGAGTTTACTTTAGATCATGAGCTTGCCAAGCTTAAAAAAGGATTTTCCGGGAAGAAAGTCTTATTGACCTTCGGTTTTTTGGGGCGAAACAAAGGAATTGAAATGGTGATTGAATCCCTCCCTGAGGTCGTCAAAGATGAACCGGATCTGTTGTACCTCGTTGTCGGTAAAACGCATCCCAATGTATTGGCACATTCCGGCGAGGAATATCGGGAATACCTGGGTAGTCTTGTGGAAACCTATCAGTTGCAGGAACATGTGCAATTTATTAATTCCTTTGTTAGTCAAGCCGATCTTGTGGAGTATCTATGTGCCTGCGATGTTTATGTTACACCTTATATTAATGAGGCGCAAATTACAAGTGGAACATTGTCTTACGCCATCGGTGCCGGAGCTGCGGTGGTGTCCACTCCTTATTGGCACGCCAAAGAATTGCTCGCTGATGGAAGGGGAGTGCTCGTCGAATTTAAAAATTCAGCTAAGATGGCCGAGGTGCTCAAAAATCTGTTTTTAAATTTGGACTATCGCACAACACTAAGAGACAATGCCCGTATATTTGGTAAAGAGATGACCTGGAAAAATATAGGCCTCCGGTACACACGAATTTTAGATAAAATTATTCCTACCTACGATAGACTCAAAGAAAATGTCGGATTTAGTAAAGAGGAAATGCCCAAATTCAGCTGGAAGCATATCGACAGACTGACCAATCAGGTCGGTATCTTACAGCATGCAACTTATTCGCTACCGAACTACAAAGAGGGCTATTGTCTGGACGATAATGCAAGAGCACTTTTAGTTACTTTATTGGCGCAGCAAGATTTTGCTGACAAAAGGCTTGATCGTCGCATCTCGACCTACTTGAGTTATATCTATTATCATCAGCGCGAAGATGGGCTTTTTCACAATTTTATGAATTTCCAACATAGTTTCCTCGATGAGGTCGGTTCGGAGGACTCCTTTGGACGGACGATATGGGCATTGGGCGTACTTCTTCGGGAGACAAAATTGACAAGCTATTATCAATTGGGGCATGAACTGTTTTTTAGGGCCGTTCCAAATTTTGGTCAGTTGCGTTCCAACCGGGCGATAGCTTATACTGTACTGGGAATTGCGGAATATTTGCATCATCAATCCAATGACGAGGTGATGATAGAGTTAATGCGGGCCCTTATCGGCAAGCTGGTACGGGAATACGAGGCAAGCTCAGATGAAAACTGGCAATGGTTTGAAGCGGTATTGAGTTATGATAACGCAATTTTGCCCTATGCGCTATTGACGGCCTATCCTTTTTTGAACGATGAAACAATAAAACAGTTGGGATTATCGACTTTAAAGTTTCTCGAAAGTATGACTGTCCAGAATGGTGCGCTTTCATTGGTCGGAAATCAGGAGTGGGCCAAGCAAGGGAAGCATATCAGCAAGTTTGGTCAGCAGCCACTTGATGTCACGGCAATGGTATTTATGTATCGTGAAGCTTTTCGATTGACCAATAAAAAGGCCTATTTTACCCGTATGATTGCTTCTTTCCGCTGGTTTTTAGGAGAGAATGATCTTCGGCTCGGTTTGTATGATGAGGAAACTAAAGGTTGCTGTGATGGCCTCGAATCCTATGGCATCAATAGAAACCAAGGGGCGGAGAGTACCCTTTGTTTCTATTTGGCTTATATCGTAGTTTACCGTGCTTTTATTGATAACGATCAGGATTCAAGATAGCGAGCAATAAATCTTCGAGCTTGATGGTCGCATAGGTTGATGCATAATCGGACATCGCATAAGGTAAAATGAGGTGTTCGTTGTGTACTATCGCTCCGCAGGAATAAATGACGTTTGGTACATAGCCTTCTCGCTCTTCGTCATTGGGCGTCATCAATGGGCTATGTAGGCGTCCAATTTCCACATGCGGGTTGTCCAAGTCCAAAAGAGCTGCGCCTAGGACATATTCACGCATTGGTCCAACGGCATGGGTTAAAATCAGCCAGCCGTATTGCGTTTCTATCGGCGACCCGCAATTACCGATCTGAACAAATTCATACGGATATTCTGGCTGTTGAATCCGTATTGCCGTTTCCTGCCATATATTGATATTATTGGAGTAGGCGATGTAGTTGTTCTCACCATCAATGCGGCAGAGCATGGCATAACGTCCATTTATTTTACGTGGAAATAGTGCCGCCCCCTTGTTGGCAATTTCACCATAAATAGGTTTTACTTTAAAATGGTAAAAATCTTTTGTGGTGAGTAATTTCGGGAGGATGCTGAATCCATCGTAAGCGGTGTATGTTGCATAGTACGTGCTCTCACCTCTTTCGTTTTTGAACTGAACGAAACGCGCATCTTCAATTCCTCTTTTTTCGGTATCGGCAATCGGAAATATCACACGTTCTGAAATGGAAGTATCCAGGGAGAAAGTCATTTCATAATGCGACGAAGCGAGCCAGAGCGCCTGTTGTAGAAATGTCACATTTTCCAGGTTTTCGTCACTATCGCGCCGTACTTCATCGATGTACCGTTTGAGTTCCTCGTAGGTAAATGTCTCCGTTAGCTTGGCTTCCAGTTTGGACTTAACTTCCGTTGGCTCGGCATGCAACTCATTCATTTTCTTTAAGAATGACTCCTTGTGATAACGGTGATTTTTGACTTGCATAGGTTTATCCAATAAACTGCCGACATAATCGATATGTATATTGTTGTCAACATCCAATGTTCCTGATCGAAAAACGATCGAAGAAACATGGCCTTCTCCGGTTGCCCTGAAACTCAAAATAACGCGTTTTTCACCCCTGAATAATTCTGTCTGGTCCGGATGTTCTATAATGGAGGGATTAAACAATGCCGCCGATTCAATCGAATATTCCATCGTGAAATAGGATCCGATCAGTAGCTTGTCAATTTGGCTCAGTTTCTCTTTTGGAAATGGAATCTTTTCCAATAAGTGGCTTATGCGGTCAAAATTACGTTCAAAAATATGGACTATACTACGGTGTCTTTTTGTATAGCTTCGGAGTACCTGGCCAAAGACTTCCTTTCGTTCCGATTCATTCAGGGATAAGATACGTTTGATAACTTTTATCGTGCGGTCATCTCCCAGCGAAAAAAAACGTGCTAGCACTCTCTTTTTATCAGGTTTAAAATAAATATCCTTCCGTTCAACTTGTACTGGTCTATGCATAATGATATGTTCATGTTTATACCCTGTATTAGAACGAACAGTGATTGGCTTTTGTTTTTATTCTAAGCCAATAATCACCGGATATCTAATAAAAATGGAGTAACTTTGACCAAGGAAAAAATTTAGATATGATTGAAAATAATTTAGAACCAAAAGCAATTTGGAAAAATTTCTCTGCATTGAATGCGGTCCCGAGAGCTTCTAAAAAAGAAGAGCGTGTGATTGCCTTTATGGTAGACTTTGGTAAATCCTTGGGTTTAGAAACAAGCGTTGATGAGATTGGCAACGTGCTCATCAAAAAATCTGCTACTCCGGGAATGGAGGACCGTAAAACGATTGTATTGCAGTCGCATTTGGATATGGTGCACCAAAAAAATAACGATACTGTTTTTGACTTCGATAATGAAGGTATTAAAATGTATGTTGATGGTGATTGGGTAAAAGCAGAAGGCACCACTTTGGGTGCAGATAATGGTCTTGGTGTTGCGACAATCATGTCGATTTTGGAATCATCCATTATTGAACACCCTGCCATTGAAGCTTTGTTTACGATTGATGAAGAGACAGGCATGACGGGAGCTTTAGGTTTAAAAGGCGGTGTGCTTTCGGGTGAAATCCTGTTGAATCTGGATACAGAGAATGATACTGAAATTGATATAGGATGTGCTGGTGGGATTGATGTGACGGCAACGCAGTCCTACGTTGCAGAGCCTTGTCCTTTTGATACGTTATCTTTTGAAATTACAGTAAAAGGACTACATGGAGGGCATTCTGGTATGGACATTCATAAAGGTTTTGCCAATGCCAATAAAATAATGAACCGTTTGCTATTTGGCGCCAATGCACATTATGGATTGCGTATTGCTTCTTTGTTGGGCGGAAGTCTACGTAATGCAATTCCGAGAGAAAGTGTTGCAAAGGTGGTTATCAGTAAGGATAAAGCAACTGACTTTGTTCAGAATTTGACGCAATTGGCTCAGGATATTAAACTGGAATTTGCAACGACAGAACCGGTTATGGAAATTGTCGTGAAGCAAACTGATGCTGCTTATGCAACAGTAGTTCCAGTAAACGTGCAGGAAAACCTGATCAACAGCGTTTATGCGGCCTTAAATGGTGTTTATCGTGTGAGCGCCGATTTTGAGGACTTGGTAGAAACCTCCAATAATATTGCTAAAGTAGAAGTAGGCGGGGAAAAGGTTTCCATCAAATGTCTAACCAGATCTTCTGTTGAAACGTCTAAATTTGATTTAGCTCAATCTTTACAAGCTGCATTTGAACTGGGTGGTTTTACCGTCGGTTTTTCGGGCAATTATCCAGGATGGGCACCTAATCCGAATTCTGAGATTTTAGAAGTGCTCAAATCAATTTATACGAGACAACATGGTGAAGCTCCAGAAGTCGTGGCCTGCCATGCCGGACTTGAGTGCGGTATCTTGGGAACAAACTATCCCGAAATGGATATGATTTCTTTTGGACCAACAATCTTAGGTGCTCATTCGCCTGCAGAGCGTGTCTCCATTTCTTCGGTGCAGAAGTTTTGGAGTTTTGTGCTCGAAATTCTCAAAGAGATCCCTAAAAAATAAATTTTCAACAAGGGCCTATTGCTGGTTTTTTTTGACGATAGGATATGAAAGCAAAAAGAAATAGGTCACGGAAACAGAAAGGTATGGTGTAAGCCATACCTTTTTTATTTTCATTAATTTTTCATTTTCCTTGCAAAAAATGAAAAATAACCTTACTTTCAGGATGAAAAAATGATTTAATAGACCAAATTTTATACAAGCTCTCAAATTGAGGGAAAACCTAATAGTGATATAATGACTATAATCCTCATTGTAATCAGCATTTGTTTGCTTATCCTTTGCATAACTTATTTTAAGATCAATGCCTTTCTTGCTTTTTTAGTTGTTTCCTTACTCAGTGGACTTTGTTTGGGTATTCCACCGGCACAGTTGGTGGAGACAGTTGAAAAAGGTGTTGCAGGCGTTATGGGAAGCCTAACTTTGATCATTGTTTTGGGCGCAATGTTGGGGAAAATTGTAGCTGAAAGTGGGGCCGCCGAGATTATTGCTGAGCAAATGGTCCGTCTGATGGGAGAGCGATACCTTCAGTGGGGGCTTATGTTGACGGGTTTTATCGTTGGAATACCGCTATTTTATGGAATCGGATTTGTCTTATTAGTTCCCTTGATATTTTCTATTTCCTACCGCTATAAGTTGCCGGCAGTATATATCGGATTACCGATGCTGGCAGCCCTGTCTGTAACACATGGCTTTATTCCGCCGCATCCTTCCCCGGTTGCATTAGTTGCCCTGTTCAACGCTGATATGGGACTGACACTTATCTATGGTCTTTTGATCGCCATACCTGCTATTATTTTGGGTGGGCCAATTTTTGGAAGAAGCCTCAAAAATATACGGGCAAGTCAGGAATCAATTTTTAGCGAGAAAGATCGTTCGGAGTTAGCGCAGTATCCGCGCCCGACAGTGGGAGTAAGTTTGGCTGTTGCCTTGCTGCCGGTATTGCTCATTGTCTTATTTACATTGCTTCCTTATTGCTATCATACAACCAATATAGCGTTGCAGCAGGGAGTTAAGTTTATCGGTAACCCTACCGTTGTTATGGTTATTGCGGTCGGTGTAGCAACCTATTTATTAGGATTGAAATTGGGACGATCGATGGCCAATGTGATGACAATCTATGAGTCTGCGGTGAAAGATATTGCCATGATTCTATTGATTATTGCTGGATCGGGAATCTTTAAACAAGTTATGGAGGACAGTGGAGTCAGTCTGTTATTGGCCAATACCCTGCAACAGCTCACCATTTCACCTTTACTGTTGGCTTGGTTAATTACAGCTGTTATCAGAGGTTGTGTCGGCTCGGCCACAGTAGCCGCCTTGACAGCCGCTGGTGTTCTGTTACCTATTGTTACAGGGGGAAAAGCGGACCCTAACCTTATGGTATTGGCGATAGGAGCCGGCAGTCTGATGTTCTCCCATGTCAATGATGCCGGATTTTGGCTTTTTAAAGAGTACTTTGGCCTTAGCGTAAAGGATACGTTATTTTCCTGGTCGATCATGGAGGCGATTGTTTCCATTGTTGGACTCCTAGCTGTTTTACTATTGCAATTAATTTTATATTAGCTATTATTTTAAACTTTAAAATCGTTAAAGATGTACAACGCAGACGAACAATTCGAAAAATTAGGTTTGACATTACCTCCAGCACCGGCACCTAAAGGTGTCTATAAACCATACGTCATTGACGGCAAGTATCTGTATCTTTCTGGTCATGGTCCCGTACAAGATGATGCTGCATTAATTATCGGTCGCATTGGAAGTGATATTAGTCCTGAAGAAGGCAAACTTGCAGCGAGACAAGTTGGCCTAACCATGTTATCGACCATTAAAACCAATTTGGGCTCATTGAACAAAATCAAGCGTGTGATCAAGGTATTGGGTATGGTCAACTGTACCTCGGATTTTCTTTATCATCCAGGTGTAATTAACGGCTGTAGTGAACTATTCGCTGCGGTTTGGGGAGAAGAGAATGGTATCGGAACACGTAGTGCCGTTGGATTTGGTTCTTTGCCCGATAATATTCCCGTAGAAATCGAAGCATTATTTGAGTTATACTAATCGAAATTATATGGAAACTTGGTGCCATATACATGATGTCGATCAGGTCGATTCGCCAGCCTTGCTGGTCTATCCTGATCGCATTGTCAAGAACATAGACCGCGCTTTACATATTGTGCATGGGCGGGCTGATCGATTGCGGCCGCATATCAAAACGAACAAGTGTCGGGAAGTATGCCAACTGATGATGGATAAGGGGATTACAAAGTTTAAGTGTGCAACCATTGCAGAAGCTGAACTATTGGGTGTTATCGGCGCAAAAGATGTTTTGCTGGCATACCAGCCCGTAGGGCCAAAGATAGATCGTTTTTTGAATCTTGTAACCGCCTTTCCGGAGACACATTTTGCCTGTCTTGTGGATCATGTCGATGCAGCACAGGAGATTTCAAAGCGGAGTCTGTCGAAAGGCTTACGCAGCGCTGTTTATCTCGATGTTAATATTGGCATGGGCCGTACAGGAGTAGCTTTAGAAGGGATTGAGCGTCTCGTTATGGATATCCATCTTTTGGAAGGTATTCAGTTGGTAGGTGTGCATGGTTATGACGGTCATATTCATGACAAAGATTATAAACTTCGCGAAAAGCAATCCCAACATTCATATGGTATACTCGAGACCGCCTACCTTATGGCGCAGGTGTCTACTTCTAAACCTTTGACTAAAGTTATTGGCGGTTCGCCAAGTTTCCCTTTTCATGCCGAACGCAGCGATGTAGAATGCAGTCCCGGAACGTTTGTGTTTTGGGATTTCGGCTATGCCGAAAATTACACAGAACAGGATTTTATGCTTGCGGCGGTACTTTTGACGCGTGTCGTTTCTATCGTTGATCACAAGCACCTTTGTTTGGACCTGGGGTATAAATCAGTTGCATGTGAATCGCCGCAACCCCGCGTCAAGTTTTTCGATCCCCGTATTGGCGAAATAAAAATGCAGAGTGAAGAACATTTGGTCGTTGAGGTAACAGATAGTGCCCAGTTTAACTTAGGCGATGCGCTGTATGCCGTGCCACGACATATCTGTCCGACAGTAGCTTGTTATGGCGAGCTTCAAGTTGTCAATGAACGGCAGGCAGATCAAATTTGGACTGTTTATGCGCGAAATAAAAAAATAAATTATTGATATGTACGAATTTGAAATGCCATTTTTGGTCGATGCACATTTGGATTTGAGTATGAATGCCATGGAATGGAATCGGGATCTTCGATTGCCGATTACTGAACTGAACCGTAGGGAAAAGGGGATGGATGACAAACCTGATCGGGCTAAGGCAACAGTCACTTTTGACGAATTGCGTCGTGGTCATATTGGTTTGGTTGTTGCCACTCAAATCGCCCGTTTCGTAAAACCCGAAAGTTCTTTACCAGGCTGGTACTCACCGGAACAGGCATGGGCACAAACACAGGGTCAGCTTGCATGGTATAAAGCAATGGAAGCAGATGGCCAAATGAAAATGATCTGTACAAAAACTGATCTGGACCAGCATTTGGCGCTTTGGACGGATGGCGGTGATCATGCCGATAAGCCAATCGGATATCTGCTGAGTCTGGAAGGTGCCGATTCCATTGTGGAGATCAGCTATCTCGAAACAGCCTATAACTATGGTTTAAGAGCGATTGGACCAGCACATTACGGGCCAGGTAGATATGCCAATGGAACAGATTCATCCGGCAAGCTTAATGAGCAGGGAATAAGGTTGTTGCAGGAAATGGAGCGATTGGGGATGATATTGGACGCGACACACCTAAATGATGATGCTTTTTGGGATGCTGTACAACGTTATCAGGGTGCGATTTGGGCCAGTCATAATAATTGCCGCAAGTTTGTGAACCATAATAGGCAGTTCAGTGATGAAATGATTAAGACACTTGTGGAGAAAAAAGCAGTGATCGGTGTAGCGCTCGATGCTTGGATGATGGTGCCGAATTGGGTCCGCGGTGTATCCGACCCTAAAACAAGTAATTGCTCCATGGATATCATGGCCAACAATATTGATCATATTTGTCAATTGGCAGGAAATGTCGATCATGTTGGCGTGGGGAGCGATTTAGACGGAGCATTTGGCCGTGAGCAGTGTCCTTATGATCTGGAAACGATTGCTGATATCCAAAAAGTATTTGGTATCCTGTCAAAAAGAGGGTATGATAACACGGATCTTGAAAAGATTGCCAGCAAGAACTGGCTTAATTTTATGCGAAATGCATTGCCCGAATCTTAAGAAAAGAAATGGAGACATACTTGAGCACAAATAGGTCAATAACCTACCCAGATGATAGCATGTCTTGAAGAGCAAATAGTTAACAATAGCGAAGCCGATTAAACGAATCAAAACAAACACCTCCAACACCAATTAATAGATGAAACCAGTATTACGCGTGCAATTGTCCCTGATGATGTTTTTAGAGTATTTTATCAAAGGGGCTTGGTTTGTAACTTTGGGAACATACCTCATTAAATCGCTCAATGCCTCGGGTATGGAGGTCGCAAATATTTTTGCGACACAATCCCTTGGTGCTGTATTTGCTCCTTTTTTTGTCGGTTTTGTCGCCGACAGGTATTTTAATGCCGAGCGGGTACTTTCAGCATTACATCTCATTGGAGCTGCACTACTTTACGGGATGTCGCAAGCACCGGATGCGACACATTTTTATCCCTATGTATTTGTCTATTTTATGGCTTACATGTCTTCGCTATCCTTATCCAATGGGATCGCATTCCGGCATATTGAAGACGCGAAGAAGTATTTTCCGGGGGTACGCGTGTGGGGAACGATCGGTTGGATCTGTTCGGGACTCGTGATCAGTTATTTGTTCCGTTGGGATGCTCCCGAATCGATACAGACAGGTGCCCTGCATAATACCTTTATTATGGGCGCGGTTTGTTCGTTATTATTGGCGGTCTTCAGTCTAGCATTGCCAAAAACACCACCACAGGTGAAGCTTAGAGATGAAAAGTTTGATTTTGGAAAGGCAATTGGTTTGGATGCATTGAAGCTTTTAAAACAGCGGAGTTTTCTTATTTTTTTTGTAACAGCAATTGTCATCTGTATTCCCATTTCGTTCTATTATCAAAATGCGAACCCATTTTTGGTCAACGCCGGAATACCGAACCCCACAGCAAAAATGGCATTGGGGCAATTTTCCGAAGCCATCTGCCTGTTGTTGATTCCATTTTTCTTTAGACGCTTGGGGTATAAAAAGATGATTTTACTGGGCATTGCGGCCTGGGCACTCCGTTATTTATTTTTTGCCTACGGCGACGGACAGGAACGGTCATTCTTATTGCTATTCGGAATTTTATTGCATGGCATCTGCTATGATTTTATGTTCGTAGTGGGTCAGATCTATACCGATCGAATTGCTGGTGAAAAATACAAAGCTTCTGCACAGGGGCTTATTACCATCGCGATGTATGGTGTAGGTATGCTGATCGGATTTTGGGTTGCCGGTGCTGTTTCAGATTACCTAAAAACAGCTTATGTTGCTCAATTTTGGGAATATCTTTGGTTTATTCCAGCAGGTATTTCTGGTTTTTGTCTTGTGCTATTTGCCCTGTTTTTTAAAGAGGAGAAAGCGGTGTCGGATATGAAAGCCAGCTAAAAATGCGCTATGTTCAATTAAAGGCAGAACGTTCATAAAAAACGATAACATGGAGCATCTTTGATGGGAAGGTGCTCCATGTCTTGAAAATGTCGATTAGATCATATTGAACCATTCCTGGTATTTTTCACCGATGAAGGGGAGTGGTTTCCGCTCTCCGGAAAATGCGGATATTAATCCTAATATAAGAGCAATAAGTAGGAGCAATCCAACAATACTAATGGCAATTCCGCCAATACCTGGAACAAAACGTAACAGTCCCAAAGCCATTCCTGTTACTGAAATTCCTATACTTTGTCGGATATGGAATTGCGCTAAAGCAGTCTTTTCCTTGTTGTTCATAATGATGGCAGCAACAAGACCGATGATGGTTAAGTAAGAAATAATAGCAATTGTTTTTCCGTCACTTGACGTTGCCTTCTGAATAGGGGTTCTCTCCATGATCCTTTAATGTAAAATGTTTGACTTAAATATTTAAGTCAAATTTAGGAGAGATATCCCTTACATCCTTTAGCTGAATTCAGGGATATTTTAATTATCCTTCGACACTTTCCAGTAATTGCTTTTCATGGAGTTCAAAATATTCACCTCTTTTCTCCATCAATTCGGCATGTGTACCCTGTTCTACAATTTCTCCTTGATCCATCACCAATATATGGTCTGCATTCTTGATTGTCGAGATGCGATGGGCAATAAAAATACAGGTCTTGCCTTTCATGATGCGGCTTAGGGAACGGAGAATTGTTTCTTCTGTTTTTGTATCCACGGCTGAAAGACAGTCATCAAAAATCAATACTTTGGGTTCCTTAATTAAAGCGCGTGCGATGGAAACCCGTTGTTTTTGTCCACCGGAGAGGGTGATACCACGTTCCCCAACGGCGGTTTCAAATCCATCTTCAAAAGCTATAATATTGTCGTATACAGCGGCATCTTTGGCGGCCTGTTCCACTTGTTCCTGTGTAAAGTGGTCTAAACCAAAGCCTATATTATTGGCAATGGTATCTGAAAATAGGAAAACATCTTGTGGGACAAATCCAACTTGTTGGCGTAAACTTTTGAAATCAAGGTTTTTAATTTCAAGACTATCATAATGAATACTTCCTTTGTCGATATCATACATCCGAAGGAGTAAGTTGGCCAGCGTCGATTTTCCGGATCCTGTTTTTCCGATAATAGCAAGTGTTTTGCCGACCGGAATTTGGAACGATATATTTTTAATCGCCTGAATACCTGTTTCTGGATAGGTAAAGGAGATCCCATCAACCCGGATTTCACCCGCTAGTTCTTGGGTGGCTGTTCCGTTAACAATTGGAGATTCAGTATGGAGAAATTCGTTGATGCGTTTTTGTGAGGCTGCAGCACGTTGTACCAATGAGGTAACCCAAGCCAAAGACATGGCAGGGAAAGTCAACTGGTTGACATAGATGATAAACTCAGCAATATTTCCGGCAGTGACTGTTCCTTTGGCAACTTCAATTCCACCAATATAAATGGTGATTACCGTGCTGAGCCCAATAAGCAATAGAATAAGCGGAAAGAAAACAGCCTGCACTTTGACGAGATCAAGAGCCGTATTACGGTAAATGGTACTTTCCTTCTCAAATTCCTGCATTTTATTTTGTTCTCGGGTATAAGTCTTGATGACGCGGATACCTGCAAAAGTTTCCTGCACAAAAGAAGAAAGGTTCGCCAGTTGTTTCTGTATTTTTAAGCTACGCTTGTTAATAATCTTATTGACAAATAAAATAATAACCGATAGGACCGGTATTGGCGCCAATGCATAGGTCGCCAACCGTCCATTGACGCTATACATCGCATAGATGACCATGATCGATAAAACTACGGTATTGATCGCATACATGATGGCGGGTCCGAGGTAGTTACGTACCTGATTGACATCTTCGGTGGCTCGGCTCATGAGATCTCCGGTATTGTTCTTCCGAAAGAAACCGAAGTTTAAATCTTGGTAATGATTATAGATCTCATTTTTGAGGTCGTATTCAATATAACGCGACGTTAAAATGATCGTCTGACGCATAAAGAATAAAAATATGCCCCGCAACAGCGAAAGTAGGAGAACGACGAAACCAAAAAACAGGAGACTGGTGCCAAATACTTGGTAGATGAGTTCCTGTCTGTCGAAACCATCAAATAGACGGTATAGATAGATGTTTTCCTGTACCAAATCAAATGCTTCGCGGATTACCTTTGCAGGCAATACCCCGAAATAGTTGGAGATGATAACAAAAATAACCCCTGGAATCAGTTTCCAGCGGTATTTATAAAAGTACTTGTTTAAGTAGGCGAGATCCTTCATATTACGAATACAAAAGTAGGACTAATTCATCAAAATGCTTTACGATTTGAGTGAATTTACTGTCATTCGGAAATCAAATGTTAAGTCTTGGATAAAAAAAGTTGTTATGCACAACGAATAATTTTCCTACTTTTGCATCAAGTACCTTAAAAAATTAAAACAAATTAGAGTAGTACATTTTATGTCAACATCTCAAAATTCTATTTTTGAATTGATGAGCCAGTCTGGCCATCAAAACTTATTTTTCTGTAATGATGAATTAGTGGGCTTGAAAGCTATCGTTGCGATCCATGACACAACCTTAGGGCCTGCGATAGGAGGGGTTCGTATGTTACCATACGAAAGTACAGAAGAAGCTATTGAGGATGCTTTACGTTTATCCAAGGCCATTACGTATAAATCAGCCATCACTGGATTGAATTTAGGCGGTGGTAGTGCTGTTATTATTGGGAATAGCCGTTTGGACAAATCTGAGGTTTTATTGCGCCGTTTGGGCCAGTTTATTGAAGGATTGAATGGTAATTTCATTGCTTCTTTGGATGTAGGTACCACACAACGCGATTTAGAACATATTTATACCGAAACTGACCATGTTGCTGGTTTACCAAAAGCAATTCATGGCAGTGGCGTTGGTGATCCTTCGATCTTCGCTGCTCAGGGTGTTTATTTCGGTATAAAAGCCTGCTTAAAGGAATTATACGGATCGGAAAATGTTGCTGGTAAAAAAGTAATTGTACATGGAGTAGGTGGTGTTGGTGAGCGTTTAATTGCGATGTTGCGTGAAGAGAATGCGCGTGTATATGTAAGCGATATTACGGAAGAAAAAATGCTAAAAGTAGCGGCTAAGTACAAAGCTGAACCAATACCTTACGGTGAAGTATTCGATCACGAATTTGATGTATATTCTCCCTGTGCATTAGGCGGTACCGTAAATCCAGAATCCGCACAGAAAATGCAATGCAAAATTATTGCTGGTTCTGCCAATAATCAATTGAAAGATGAACTTGTTACAAGTTCTATCCTTCATGAAAGAGGTATATTATATGCCCCTGACTATTTGATCAACGCTGGTGCATTAATCGGCTGTTATTCAGAAATTCAAAATTATGGTGTAGATCACACTGAATTTGTGATCAAAAATATTTATAATGCGACTAGAGACGTGTTAAAAAAATCAAAAGAAGAGAATATCTCTACTTTTGAAGCGGCCAATCGCATCGCGGAGAAGCGTATCCAAGATATTAAAAAAATCAAGAGATAGTCTTCATCCCAAAATCGTTCTTATTTATTATTTTATAAAAAATCGTTCTTTAAAATTACTATGTTAAACAGGAGACACCTGAGGGTAAAAGTAGTGCAAACGCTTTATGCGTACAGTCTTTCGGAAGATAAAGACATCAAAACATTTGAAAAAGCACTATTAAAAAATGTGGATGAAGTTTATGAGATGTATATGTGGACACTGAATCTTTTAGATGAAGTATCTGATTATGTCTTAATAGATGCAGAGGGTAGGGCCAATAAGTTTTTACCAACTGAAAAAGACTTGTCTTTAACGACCAAGTTAAGTACAAACACTTTTATTGAGTCATTGAGACAAAATCCACAATATGGAGAAGGTGTCAAAAAGTATAAGATTTCCTGGAGCTTTGACCCGGAGATCGTACGTACTGTATTTTTGCAGTTAAAGGATTCTGAAGCTTATTTGGAGTACTTGCAACAAGAAGATCGTTCGATCGGTACGGAAAAAGATATCATCAAGCATATCTTTAAAAAGATCATCTTGAAATCGCCGGTTATAGAGCAGGTTTTTGAAGAAAAATTCATCAACTGGCCGGTAGATAAAGAAGTATTGCAAGCTTTGATTGCGAAGACTTTTAAGAATTTTAGTTCTGAAGATCCACGTAAAAATAAACTTGCAGAGATTACGCAAAACTGGAATGATGATAGCGACTATGTCATTGCATTGTTGGGTAAAACTATCCGCAATACAAATGAGTATCAACAGCTTATCTCTGAGAAAACGAAGAATTGGGAATCAGATCGTATTGCCTTAATGGATACATTATTGATGCGTATGGCTATATGTGAATTGGTTAATTTTCCATCTATTCCAGTGAAAGTGACAATAAATGAGTATATTGAAATTTCTAAGGTATTCAGTACATTGAAAAGTAATACATTTATCAATGGTATCTTGGATAAAATACTGAACGATCTGAATCAACAAGGAAGAATCCAGAAGGCAGGTCGTGGTTTAAGAGATTAAAACCAAACGCATAAATAATTTATACGAATGAAAAACTTTGGCAAATATTCGGTTTTAGCTTTGTCGGCAGTACTTTTATTTTCTTGTGGAAATGCACAAAAAGGAAAAGAAGAAGGAACCACGACAGCGACTGAAACAGCAGCTGCGGATAGCCTTTCTAAGGCAGCAGCACAATTGGGAAAAGTAGAATTTGAAGAGTCTGCATTTGATTTCGGTCAGGTGAAGGAAGGCGCACAGGTAAAACATACCTTTGTGTTGAAAAATTCGGGTGATGCACCTGTTATTATCTCGAAAGTAACTGCTTCATGTGGTTGTACACAACCTGAGTTTTCGAAAAGCCCTATTTTGCCAGGTGGAAAATCTGAGATCCATGTAACTTTCAATAGTGAAGGACAGGTTGGTAAACAGCAGAAGATCATTACGATTCAATCGAATGCTTCTAATGGCTTAACAACGGTGCAGCTAAAAGGTGAAGTATTAGCAAAATAACACATTATTAAACGATATAATAGAAGATGAACACAGTATTATTACAAGCAGCGGGAGGCAATTTGATGAGTTTTTTACCAATGGTTTTGATTATCGTGGTATTTTATTTCTTCATGATCAGACCGCAAATGAAGAAGCAAAAAGATCACAAAAAATATATTGAAGAACTTGGTGTGAACTCTAAGGTTGTTACTACAGCTGGTATTCATGGCCGTATTGTAGAAGTATCAGACACGACTTTCTTAGTCGATGTAGGTTCGGGTGTAAAAATCCGTTTTGACAAATCAGCAATTGCTTTAGATGCTTCTAAAGCTGCTAACAATACGGAGAAGAGCGCTTCTTAAGCTTTTTCCTGAAAGAAATGAAAGCCAGTTTTCGTAGAAAACTGGCTTTTTTATGCTGTTAATAGAAAGCCCAGGCAAGAGCGTTCATATAAATTGTTAGCATAACAATGCTTTAGATTACTCCACAATAGATGGAATTCGAAAAACCGCCATCTAAGGTGTCCCATATTCCGACATAGACATGGAAATCAGTGGTTTTTCGCTTTAACCGGTCAAATTGAACGGAACAAGATCCATCACTTACAGGTGCGATAGAAGTTCTTAAATGGGATTCATTAAACGGGTCCAATAATACCAGGTTGATTTTATATACGCTATCACTATAGTGATCATCTGCTTCCCAGCTTAGGTCGATTACATCATTGTTGATACTGACTTGGCAGTTGGATAATGGGGTTAGCGAACCAGAAAATAGAAGCAGTCGTTCTGGATTAACAAAAGGGTTATTCTCTGCGTCTATTTCGATGGCCTCCTTAAAAATATGCCGTTGTGCCAATTGGAATGCACCTACGCGACTTCCTTTTTCCGCTAAAAACTGGTAACCAAATTCAAGAAGTCGCTTATTATGGCCGGCAAACTTACCGGCTACTTGCTGTTTTTTTCTGTTTAAGAGCTCCGCCGCACTTGGTGGGGAGCTGCGTTTTCGTTTTGGACCGCGCACTACATTTTGATCCTTCAACATGTAGGCACTCACCGATCCAAATTTACCAATAATAGGTCCATTCGGACCGTTTTGTAAAATTGCCATAGCTATTCCTCTTTTAGTTTATAATTCTTGTATTGAGCTTATTATCAATTTACTACTATTTTCTTAATTACTTTAGTAGTAACACTATTTTTACAGGGGATTAACAAGGGGTTAGTAGGGGATTGACCCCTGTTATACCCCTGTTAACCCCCTGTAATACCCCAGTAAAACCCCAGTTAACATAAAACATAATAGTTGCCAGATACAATCGTTTTTGCGATGTTATTCTCAACTGTTTTTCATTTGCTTTTCGGATTTGATCCACTGTTGACATCGGGCTGTCGATTGAGGGATTAACTTTATGAAAAAAAAACGATATGGAAAATCTTAGACCATTTGATGGGCAGCATTGTGAAACAACGGCAACAGGTACGTTACTGGCCCATATAGGCATTGAACTTTCAGAGCCGATGCTTTTTGGATTGGGGGAAGGGCTCAGTTTTATCTATTGGAAAATGAAAACCATGGACTTTCCATTTTTGGGCGGACGAATAAAACCAGATCTCCTGACGCAGCATATCTGCAAAAATCTCGGTCTAAACCTCAGCGTTCATGAAACTTCTTCAAAAGTAAAAGCTTGGCAGGCTGTACAACAGCTCTTGGATGGGGGGCAACCAGTAGGCTTAAAACTCGATGCCTATCACCTGGAATATTTTACAAAACCCTTTCATTTTGCGGGGCATTATGTAGCTATTTATGGTTATGACCATGATAATGCCTATTTAGTGGATACAAGGCAGCAGGGTGGTAGCGTGCGTACATCCCTTGCGAGTTTGGCGCTAGCTAGGGCAGAGAAGGGGCCTATGGCGTCTAAAAATCTGTATTACACGATAGCAGGTAGTGGCGGGGATTTGGACTTGAAAGAAGTGCTGATTGCTGCAATGGTCAATAATGCAAAGGAATATCTTGCACCGCCCATCAGCAACATTTCATATAAAGGAATTTTGAAAACTGCTGAGGAATTGACCAAATGGTACAAGACCAGTCATGCGATTGAAAGTGAGTTTAAAATGGCTGCAAATTTGATGGAAAACGCAGGTACTGGAGGGGCCTTGTTTCGAAATCTATACCGCGACTTTATAAAGGAAAGTTATGATCTGCTCGGAATAGAGCAGATCGCTGAGGTTCATCATGAGTTTGCGCAGATTGCATTATTGTGGACATCCTTGTCGGAATTGTTTAATCAAATTGCGGAGACAGTCAGTTTCGATGACGTGCAACAGGCATCAGAAATTCTCAAAACCCTTGCCACAAAAGAGAAAAATGCAATGGAAATATTGCTGTCTTTAAGATGAAATGCAGATAAGAACACAGATTTTTACGCAAATTGATTAAGTTTGTATCATGGCGAATGCAGTTCGAATAAATAAGACCCAACGGCGTAAGATTAATGTCTTCGTGCGTTGTGTTGGAATTTCGTTGTTAGCTTGGTTATTGTTTTCGATCTCCAATCAATATACTGTTTCCGTCAAGGCGGCGATTGAATATGTCAATCTTCCCGAGAAACGTGCATTTCACCCCCAGCAATCCGATACGGTAAAAGTAAAGCTGGAGATGACGGGATGGCAATTCCTGTTTTCCAAAGCTGCATTGGAAACCCCAAAGGTTCAGGTGGACCTAAGTTCTTTAAAAACCAAAGACTGGATTGTTTTTTCCAACCAATTGGGCTTTATCAACCGACAGTTTCCACATGAACAACGCGTGGTGTCAGTTAGCCCAGATACCTTGTTTTTTGATTTTTCCAAACAGACCCAGCGTAAGGTGCCTGTAAAACCCCTTGCAAATATCGGATTTAAACGTGGCTACGGTTTTATAGCTGACACCAAAGTTACACCAGCTTATGTGACAATAACCGGACCTTACGAGGATGTTTCGGCTATCGAGTATTGGGAAACGGATACCGTTCGTGGAAAGGAAGTCGAAACCGATGTTCGAACCGTGGCCAACTTGGCACGTAACCAAAAAGCGAATATCAATGTTTATCCGACTTCGGTCGAGGTGCTCATGCCTGTAGGTGAATTGACAGAGAAAATAATCGAGTTGCCCGTAAAAGTGGAGAATGGCCAACGTTATAGCTCGGTCAGGCTTAGTCCGAGCAAAGTTGTCGTCACGGTGCTGATGTCTGTCAAAGATTATAATAACTATACATCGCGAGATTTTGAAGCGGTGGTGGATTTGTCCGATTGGGAGAAAAACGAGGTGCAATATCTGCCTATTTTGCTGACCAAGGTACCGGACTATTGTAAGGTAATTAGCGTTGTGCCTCAAAACGTGGACTTTTTTGTACGTAAATAACAATATTTTCATGAAGATTGGAATAACAGGTGGAATTGGATCCGGTAAAACATTTATCTGTCAGCTTTTTAAAGCCATGGCTGTACCTGTTTATAATGCTGATGATGAGGCGAAGGAATTGATGAATACCGATTTGCGAATCAAAGCTCGCTTAATTGCGGAGTTCGGCGAAGAGACCTATAAGGATGGGAAACTGGATCGGGCTTTTTTGGCTGAACAAATATTCTCCGACAAGGCGAAGCTCGAACTTGTGAACGGCATTGTACACCCCATCGTCATTCAGGCGGCAAAGGACTGGGCTGAACAGCAAAAGTCCCGTTATTCACTCAAAGAGGCTGCTTTGCTTTTTGAAAGTGGGTCCTACAAGGATCTTGATTATACCATACTGGTTACTGCGCCTTTACCCATACGCGTTAAACGTGTCATGGAACGTGATGCTGTTACTGAGGAACAGGTCATGGAGCGAATTAATAAGCAACTATCTGACGAAGAAAAATTAAAATTGGCAGACTTCGTCATCATTAATGATGGAACCACTCCGCTATTACCGCAGGTGTGGACTTTGCATCAAAAGTTTCTAAAATAATATGATGTCTACACTATTGGCTGACTTCTTAGTCAGAAAGCCAGAAGGCTATTACTGCCGTTATGGTGATTTTTTTATTGATGCCAGCAATCCCGTTATGCACAATGTCGTATCTCATGCCCATGGCGATCATGCCAGTTCAGGACACGACTATGTGTATGCCACACATGCGACTTCAGTGTTTATGACTTATCGGTATAAACAAAATCGCAAAGATTCTTATCAGGTCAAATTGTTTAATAGTCCCTTTAAAATAGGGGCGGTCGAGATCACATTTTTACCAGCAGGTCATATACTGGGTTCAGCACAGATTCTAATGGAATATCGGGGGGTACGTTACTTATACACCGGCGATTACAAATTACAAGCTGATGATACCTGTGAGCCGATCGAAGTGCAGCAGGCCGATGTCCTCATTACGGAAAGCACCTTTGCAAATCCGGATATTATACATCCCGATCCGGCGGAGGAGATAAAAAAACTTGATGGACATGCCAGTAATATCTTATTAGGTACTTATGTGTTGGGCAAGGCGCAGCGGATTACTGATTTGATCAACAGGTACTGTCCAGATCGAAAAGTGCTTGTGCACAGTGGAATATTGCCCTACCATCGCCTTTATGATCAACACGGGCTGAAGAAATTAGACTATGAGCCCTACAACAGAAAAGAAATGAAACAGGGCGAACAGAACAAGGTTTACTTGGTACCGCCGATGACCTTCAATAGTTATTTTAGGGCGACCAAAGTATTACGTGCATTTGCCTCAGGCTGGAAACGTTTACAGGCACAGAATGATATCGAGCTGTATATTTCTGATCATGTGGACTGGAATGACATTCTTCAGTACATTAAGATGGTAAATCCCAAAGAAGTTTGGACACTACACGGTGACGGAAGCATTTTAAAACGTTATTTCAACGAAAAATTGATCGTGCGTGATGTGCTTTCTGCATAAGTTGGTTGTGTCGATAACTCCGCTGGTAAACCTAGCGGAGTTCGCTATTTCATATTGACAATTTTGTCAACGATATAAACCGTGTTTCCGCGCCAGGGAAGCACACCATGATATTCTTTGTAGCGCAGATCGAAGTATTTTCCACTATTTAGCTCCAATTGACGGAATATAGAATCATCCTCAATAGAAAATTCAAATTGATTGCTGGCGATACCACCCGTTTTGATACTTCCAAATCCCTCCTGGATGAGCTTGCCTTCATAGGTCTTGAAAATATTGCCCTTTTTTACAGCATAATTAAGATAGCCAGATTTTACACCTTCACCGAATACATAGTAATACTTCCAGTAAACGTAGGAGCCGCCCCCCACAAGGAGGAAAAGGATCAGCAGGAGTAAGAACTTCTTAAATCCGGATTTTTTCGGTTTTTGTTCGGGTAAATTTTCCATCATGTGTGCTAATTAAAACCATTTAATGCAGTGACTAGGACTATGCGCCATAACGATGATTTTTTTGTCCAGCGGATAGTTTCACCTAAAGATAAATAATTAACAGCATAATGACGAATGCATTACACCTAGATTAACGGTTGGCTAGCCTAGTGATTGTCGTTTTGTGCTGTATTGCTAATTCTATTAGTTATTTTTCGGTTTTCTTAGTCTATAATGCTAATTTTTGTAAATTTGGATCATGGATCCCGAACAGGTACATCGCAAGATTATTCATTTGGATATGGATGCATTTTATGCCTCTGTAGATCAGCGTGATTTTCCCGAATATCGGGGAAAAGCGATTGCAGTAGGTGGTTCCCCGGATGGGAGGGGAGTAGTTGCAACGGCCAGTTACGAAGCGCGAAAGTTTGGCGTCAAATCTGCTATGAGCTCCCGAAAGGCTCTTCAGTTGTGCCCCCATATTATCTTTACCTATCCTCGCTTTGATGTTTATCGTCAGGTTTCATACCAAATTCGGGAGATTTTTCTCCGTTATACGGATTTAATCGAGCCGCTATCCCTGGATGAAGCTTTTTTGGATGTTACCATAGACAAACAGGGTATTGGTTCGGCTATTGATATCGCCAAAGCCATTAAAGAAGCTATCCAAGAAGAGTTGAATCTGACCGTCTCCGCTGGTGTTTCCGTCAATAAATTTGTTGCAAAGATTGCTTCGGATATGGACAAGCCCAACGGCTTAACATTTATAGGTCCTTCGAAAATTGTCAAGTTCATGGAGTCATTGCCCGTGGATAAGTTTTTTGGCGTAGGTAAGGTGACTGCAAAAAAAATGCATGAACTGGGGCTTTTTACTGGACTTGATTTAAAAAAACAGCGTGAAGAGGACCTCGTACGTTGGTTTGGAAAGACTGGGCACTTTTTTTACCGTATCGTACGCGGGATCGACGACCGTCCTGTTGTTCCCAATCGCAGCAGTAAATCGGTCGGGATTGAGGATACGTTTGGCGAGGATGTAGAAGCATTCGAAGAATTAAATACCATTTTGCAGCGGCTCTGCAAACAGCTGTGGACACGCATCGGGAAAAAGGAAATCTCTGGAAGAACCTTAACCATAAAAATTAAATATGCCGATTTTGTTCAGTTGACACGGAGTATAACCTTAGAAAATAGTTTTGATTCGGAAGACAAAATTTACGCCACTGCCCATAGTTTGTTGAGCAAGGTTGAGCTGGTGAACAAAGTGAGGTTGTTGGGTGTTTCGATATCAAATTTTGTGGAAGAAGCTGATTTTCCAAAGGAAGGTATACAGCTAACACTTTTCGAACATCGTCCTTAGCAAGGAATCATCCGGCTTAATCAAGTCTTTGCTAAGCCATATGGTACGCGCAATCTGAATTAAGCTTGTTACAGGCAAAATCGTCGTTATTTGTCACAATTCTTTATCTTAGCCAAAATAATTAATAAACATATCCAAAAATTAATGAATACGGTTTCAAGAGTACTCTTAGGTGCGTCTATCGTTTTTTTAGTGCATGAGGTTGGTTTTGCACAAAAGAAATTGGATTTTGCACAGTCCTGGGGGCAAAAGCCATCGTTGACAGTTCGCACGAATCAGTATCCTGGCTGGGCAGACGGGACAGCTTATCTGGAAAATGATGTAAATGATGGTCGTTTATATCAGGTTAACATTAAATCAGGTCACAGAAGCATTTATACAGTTCCTCCTAAAGAAGGGACGGTTGTCTATGTCGAAAACAATGATATCTTCCTGAAAAGTACAGATGGTGTAGCCAAGAAGTTGACCAACTCTCCTGATGTTGCGGAACAGAATCCGACCTTATCGCCGGATGGTAAATATGTTGCCTTTACCCGCAAAAGCAATTTATATAGCGTGGACGTGACTTCGGGAAAGGAAATGCAATATACAAATGATGGTACCGACGTTATTTACAATGGTTGGTCATCTTGGGTATATTACGAGGAAATTCTTGGGCGTCCAACAAAATACAAAGCCTTTTGGTGGTCTCCGGACAGCCGCAAAATCGCCTTTATGCGTTTCGATGATACCAAGGTTCCTATGTTTCCGATTTATTCGTCCAAAGGCCAGCATGGTTACCTGGAGGAGACAAGATACCCCAAAGCTGGAGACCCAAATCCGGAAGTGAAGGTGGGTATCGTTCATCTCGATGGGGGGAACGTTACCTGGGCTGATTTCAACGAAAAAGATGATCAGTATTTTGGGCAGCCTTATTGGGCCTTTGATAGCAAAAATGTGATGGTGCAGTGGATGAACAGGGATCAGAACAATTTGAAGTTTTATCAAGTGGATCCGAATTCTGGTTCGAAAAAAGAAATCTACGACGAGCGTCAGGCTTCATGGATCAATTTGGATCACGATGAGCGTATCACCTATCTTGCGGACAACAAATATTATATCTTAAAATCGGATAAGACGGGCTGGGCGCATTACTACCTCTATAAATTGGATGGAACATTGGTCAATCCAATTACTTCCGGCGAATGGCAGGTAACCGAATTAAAACGGATTGATGAAAAAAATAAGGTGATCTATTTTACCGCACGTAAAGAAAACTCGGCACGTTTTGATTTGTACCGCGTGGATTATTCGGGTAAAAACTTAAAACGTCTGACTTTCGGAGAATACTCACACGATGTCAATGTATCGCCTGATGGCAAGTATTTTATTACCAAATATTCCAATGTGAGTACACCCGATCGGTTTGCTTTGTTGGATAACCAAGGTAAAGTCGTCCGTCAGTTAGCCGATAGTAAAGCTGCTGATTTTGCTTCCTATACCTACGGTAAAACCGAATACTTACATCTTAAATCAGATGATGGTTTGTTCGATCTTCCATTGACAATTACTTATCCGACAAATTTCGATAAATCAAAAGTTTACCCTGTTGTTTTCAGTATCTATGGTGGTCCTGATGCTGGAACGGTAAAAGATACCTGGAAAGGAACGAATAATCAATATTGGGCTAATGAAGGAATTATTCAAGTCTCTGCAGATCACCGGGCATCTGGTCATTTTGGTAAACAAGGTGTTGCTTATATGCACCGCAATCTTGGTCACTGGGAGATTATTGATTATTCAACGATTGTTAAATGGTTAAAATCGCAACCTTGGGTAGCTAAAAACAAAGTGCTTATCACCGGGCACAGCTACGGAGGTTATATGACTTGTTTAGCGATGACGAAGGCCGCAGATGTATTTGATTTTGGTATTGCCGGTGCACCCGTAACCTCATGGGATCTGTACGATAGCCATTATACTGAAAGATGGATGGATACGCCTCAAGACAATCCCGAAGGCTATAAAGCTGGTTCTGTGTTAACCTATGCAAATAACTATAAAGGCGTTTTGCGTATTATGCATGGCGATATGGATGATAATGTTCATTTACAGAATACAATCCAACTTGTTGATAAATTGACAGATCGAAGTGTTCCTTTTGAGTTGATGATCTATCCGGGAAGCCGTCATGGATTTGACCGTTCGAAAAGTAAATATGATTCTAATGAGCGTGCGCGTTTCTACTACCAATACTTATTGGAGAAGCCGCTTCCCAAAGAATTTAAATAGGGATAGTTCGATATACCCTATAGAATCCCCTGTCCATTCGGATAGGGGATTTTTTTTATGTTAAATATTATAAAAAAAATGATTTTTATGGGAGTGTAAATTGTTGAAAATTAAAAAATATGGCATCTTTGTAGAAGTTTATTCAAAGAAAAAATGATTCAATTCCTAAAGGAAAGTACTTTTGCTGTTAATGAGGTTTTTAATAAGTCATGGGAGTTGCTGAAAAGACATTATTTTTCAGTGGCAGGGCTTTGTTTTTTACTGTTCGTGACCTCCGGACTCTCTAATTATCTCGCGACCACCATCAGTGATTTCAATGTGGTGTTGAGTGGTTTTATGGCATTTTTTTTCATGGTGATGTATTTCGGATTGAATATGACTTTATTTAAGTATATTTTAAGTCTGATTGATGGAAATCATGATAAGAAATTGACCCAATGCATTCCTAGTTCTAAGGAGCTTGCCCATTTTTTCGGGGCAATGTTAACTATTATGGTGCTTTCTTTTGCATTGCTAATGATTGTAGGGGCTGTTTCGTTTCCATTTCTCTATCTGCTTGAAAATGGGACTAATCGCACTGAGCTTCTCAATAAATTTACGTCCACTGTTGTTTCCGCAGCAGCGATATTGACTTTTATATTGATCATTCGCATCGCATTTTATCCGTTTTTTATTATTGACAAACATGCAGGGACCTTTAAGTCTTTACGGTTCAGTTTTGCGCTGACAAAAGGCAATGTGTTCAAATTATTATTAATCTTTGCCGTGTTTGCTTCTTTGCAGTTATTGCAGATGTATTTTAATTATTTAGAATATTACATAATTTTTATTATTTTGAACCTCGTGAGTTCTTTCTTGGTGGTACCTTTGGCTTGTATTGTTGTTTCGGTCGCTTACCGATCCATGATGGCAGATTACCATGGGGGAGAGGATCCCAAGATTTTAAATAATATATTTTAATTAATAGCAAAGGTTTTGAGTAAAAAAGGAATTGCCATTTTAGGGGCAACGGGAAGTATAGGTACACAAGCCTTGGATGTGATTAGAGCCTTTCCTACTAAATTTGAAGCAATCGTTCTGACCTGTGGTAGCAATGCCACATTGTTGGTTAAACAGGCCTTGGAGTTTAAGCCCAAAGCGGTTGTCGTAACAGATTCCCTTCAGTATAGTTATGTGCAGGATGCTTTAAAAGGACATGATATCGCTGTTCTTTTTGGGGAAGCTGGACTGGTTGAAGTGGTGCAGTACGAAGAAGTAGATGTTGTTTTGAATGCGATCGTTGGATCTGCGGGATTAAAACCCACTGTTAAAGCAATTCAATCGAAAAAAGATATTGCGCTGGCCAATAAGGAGACGCTGGTTGTCGCCGGCGAGCTGATTATGGCTTTAGTGAAAGAATATGGTGTACGCATGCTTCCTGTAGATTCGGAGCATTCGGCGATTTTCCAGTGTTTGGCTGGAGAGGAGCATAATCCAATCGAGAAAATATATATCACAGCTTCCGGAGGACCCTTTCGTGGTAAAAAGAGAGCAGATCTTCTCGCAGTGACTAAGGCTGAAGCCTTGAAACATCCCAATTGGTCGATGGGTGCCAAAATTACGATTGACTCAGCATCCTTGATGAATAAAGGGCTGGAAGTGATTGAAGCAAAATGGCTCTTCAATCTGTCAATAGATCAGGTCGATGTGATTGTACATCCCCAATCTATTGTACATTCGCTGGTTCAGTTTCAGGATGGTTCCATGAAGGCCCAAATGGGGGTTCCTGATATGAAATTGCCGATCCAATATGCACTGACCTATCCGGCACGTTTTGAAAACAGTTTTGAGCGATTTAATTTCATGGACTATCCAACGCTCAGTTTTGAAAAAGCAGACATGGAAACTTTTCGGAATTTGGCACTTGCCTATGAGAGCCTTCGTGCCGGCGGAAATAGAAGCTGTGTATTAAATGCAGCCAATGAAGTTGTTGTGGATGCCTTCCTGAAAGATCAAGTTGGTTTTTTGGAGATGAGCGATATTATTGAACAAACATTAGATAAAGTAGAATTCATTACGACACCGACGCTGGATGATTATCTGGAGACGGATCGTGTCGCAAGATTAATAACGAAGGAAATAATCAAAGATTAAATTTTAAAAAGCATACATGGGTGTTTTAATTATGGTCGGACAAGTGATTTTAGGCTTGTCAATTTTAATTGTTCTACATGAGTTAGGACATTTCTTAGCAGCACGTGCATTTGGTATCAAGGTGGAAAAATTTTATCTGTTCTTTGATGCCTGGGGAGTGAAATTATTTAAATTCAATTATAAAGGATGTGAATATGGTATTGGCTGGTTGCCTTTAGGAGGTTATGTCAAGATCGCGGGTATGATCGATGAATCGATGGATACTGAACAATTAAAGGGTGAGCCACAACCTTGGGAATTTAGATCAAAACCAGCTTGGCAACGTTTAATCGTTATGCTTGGGGGGATTATTGTCAATATTGTGGTCGGCGTTGTTGTCTTTTGGATGCTGACTTTTAAAATGGGCAATACAGATATCAAAATGGATCAGCTGGTAAACGGTATTGTTCCGGGATCCATTGGTGAATCTATCGGTTTGAAAGCTGGTGATAAAGTGATTTCAATAGACGGTCACCGTATCGAAAATTACTCGGAGTTGATCAGTTCTAAAGTATTGATGGGCGGAGTGACGCTTGCGGTTGATCGCGCTGGTAAAACAGAAGATATCAAAGTTCCGGCCGATTTATTGAACACGCTTTCAGATAAGAAAGGTGAGAAGTTCATCGAGCCACGTGTTAAAACAACAAGTGTTGCTGAAGTATCACCTGGATCGGCAGCAAGTAAAATGGGTTTTGTGAAAGGCGATAGCATTATTGCGGTGAATGGGGTACAGGTTCCTTTCTTCGACGAGTTTAAAGCACAAATAAAAGCGAATATCAATAAAGCTGTAGCGATTAAAGTTTTACGCAAAGGAACTGAAGTTTCATTGCAAGGGAATGTTCCTGCGGATGCCATGCTGGGAATAGGCATTAATCGTGATTATTCCATCAAATCTTTTACAACGCAATATAGCTTGATGGAGGCATTTCCAATCGGCGCTAAAAAAGCATTTACCGTGATTACCGATAACGCCAAAGGATTTGGCAAGATTTTCAAAGGCGAAGTACGTGCCGATAAAGCATTATCTGGCCCAATTGGAATTGCGACCTTGTTCGGTACAGAAGTGGACTGGATCCGTTTTTGGTCCTTAGTAGGGATGTTGTCTATGGCATTGGCATTTATGAACCTATTGCCTATTCCAGCTTTGGATGGCGGTCACGTATTGTTTTTGTTGGTTGAAATGATACAAGGTAAGCCATTGAGCGAAAAATTCCTGGAGAAAGCACAAATGGTCGGTTTCTTTATTTTATTGGCTTTAATGGTCTTTATTTTCGGAAACGATATTTTTAAGCTATTTAAATAAATTCAATTGGTCAAACAGCCAATATGCTGATGGCCTACATACCATAAAATAAGGCTTAAAGCCAATCATGGTCGGAAGAAATTCCGACCATTTTTTATGGTAGGTAGGTATTGAATTGAATAGCTTGAAGTTCGGTTTATAACATTCATCTACGCTATTGGCTTTCATTTGCTTTCACTGTACCTGTTCCAAAATACAAGACGAAGGTTTTTCTAACAATAAATTGTTTATTTATATTGCATTTAAAAAACAATTTTTCTAAGTTTGACCATGGATGGAAGAAATAGAGCAGATGTAAAGCCAGGTATGTTGGTGAATATAATCTTAAAAAAGGACCAACGTACAGGAAATTTAACAGAAGGCATTGTGAAAGACTTGCTGACATCATCCTCATATCATTCGAGGGGAATTAAAGTCAGGTTGACGGATGGCCAAGTAGGAAGAGTGGCTGAAATTATTGAAGATGATTTTTAAGGTATAGGCTACCGATCTTTATTTCTCTTTACTTAATCTTTTCTAACGGTATTGACACGGAGAGATTTACTACCTATGATGTTCTTATTGTATAAATCAAACTAAAAGCTTGTTGGATTGTTAATAGTGAACATTTTGAAATAAAATTTGTATAATAACATAATTATTGCTAACTTTTTTCTGTATTTTTTATTTTATTACATATTTATATAATATTGTTTTTATAATTATTAAAATGATAGCTTTTTCAAATGGATACCAAAAATAAATGTACGGTTGTCTACGCAGATGATGCGCTGATTCATCATGTGTTGATGCGAGCTATGGCTCAATCTCATTTATTGGATTTGGTTTATTGTGCTTCCAATGGTAGGGATTTAATCGACTACCTCGATGAAAACGAGCACGAACTTCCTGAAATATGTATATTAGATCTGCATATGCCTGTATTAAACGGGATAGAAACGGCAAAAATCATACGGGAGAGGTTTCCCTCTATTCGAATATTTGGGCTGACATCAAGTAGTGATGAAAATGAACGGATGGAATTGCGGGACGCTGGGGCAGAAGAGATCTTTTCGAAAGAACAGATGCCACTATTAATGAAACAACTTGCTCCTAGCATATAGCTATAAATAAAGAAGAGGTCTAACAGATGTTAGGCCTCTTCTTTATTTTCTAAAGCATCCTTGAATTTAAGAAGTCTAATCCAGGATGGACATTTGCTTAGATCTTTTTTCCATAATCCAACATGGATAAAACTTGTGCTCAAGAAACGTTGTACGTCGAAGACCTGCATATCTTGCTGTATTTCTAACGATTCAGGCAAGTCTTTGGATTGAAAATATTGTTGTAATTCTTCTGGAGTCATACTACAAAAATAACGTTTTAAATCCTTATCTCCAACCTCCTCCGAGTGCCCGGTACAGATCCACAAATGCATCTAAATGCTGTTGCCTTAACTCGACCAGATCGAGGTCACTGTTTAGGGCATTGCTTTGCGCTGTAATCACCTCTAAATATGTGGCGTAGCCACTTTTAAAGAGTAAACCCGCATTTTTGACGGCAAGATGTGCATTATCGACTCTTTCTTTGGCCAAAGACAATTGCTCCCGCTGCTTGTCGACCGTGACCACTGCATTAGAGACTTCGGCTACGGCTTCCACGACCTTTTGTTGCAACTGGATTTCGGCTTTATCACGTTCCAATTTAGCGACCTCATACTGTGTTTTCAAGGTTTTGTTTTTGAAAATAGGTGTGGTCAGATTCCCGGTTATTCCACCGAGCAATGCCCCTGGTATATTGAACCAATTTTTAGGGAGCATACTATTTACCCCCAATACGCCGCCCACGGTCAATGAAGGGTAACGCATGGCCTGTTGGATATTGGCATTCGCATTGGCTGCCATCAATTGAAATTCAGATGATCGGATATCTGGTCTATTGCGCACAATTTCGATCGGAGAACCGAGTGAGATGTCTTTGCTTTCAGCGAAGAGATGCTCGTAGGAAGTGCCTCTTTTGATGCTATCGGGTAATTTTCCGGTAAGTGTCTGAAGCGCATTTTCCTGGATGACAATTTCCTTTTCGATTTCGGGAACAAGGGATGCCGCCAATAGGCGCTGTGATTGTGTTTGTTGGATCGCCAAGGCGGTGATCTCACCCGCTTCATATTGGAGCTTGATCATACGCAGCGTACTATCGTTCAATTGGACGTTACGTTTAGCAACCTCGATCTTGGCATCGAGCATCAAGAGATTGAAGTAACCTTTTGCGACAGCAGTTATGATAGAGGTTTGTATCGCATTTTTTGCCTCCTGTGTATCCAGATACTCGGCTAACAGCTGCTCCTGTTTGCTACCTATTTTCTTCCAGATATCTATTTCCCAGCTAAAATTAATATCGGAACCAAACATAGATTGATACACGAACATATTTTGCGGTGCTGCTTCACCTTTGTGATCATAATATTTGGTCAGGGGACCACTACCAAAGTCTTTCGATCGCCAGGTACGGTTTCCATTGGCAATTGTCGCATTTACACTCGGCAGATAATTGGCTTTGTTCTGCGCCAAAACTCGGGTTGAAATCTGCAGGTTGAGCAATGCTGTCTTCATTTCAAAATTATTCGCTAAGGCAGAATCAATCAATAGTTTCAATGTGGGATCGTGAAAGAAGGATTTCCAATGGATCAGTCCCATACTGGAGGTGTCTCCGAAATAATCCAGCGTATCGCCACGAAAGTTTTCGGGAAGTTTGAGTTTGGGCTGCACATAATCTTTGCGGATCTTACAGGCATTCATCAGGCCTAAGAGACCAATGATGATCGATATTCCCGAAAGGTATTTTTTTATGTTTTTCATTATTCTTCCTCTTCTTTAGCTAGTTTATCATGTAGTTTTTCATCCAGGCTTTTGAATACGACAAAGAGTACAGGGATGATAAAGATGCCGAATGCTACGCCAAAGAGCATGCCGCCGGCGGCGCTGAAACTGATCGAATGGTTACCGATCGCCGAGGGACCAACCGTCCACATCAAGGGTACCAGGCCAGCAACAAATGCCAAACTGGTCATCAAGATTGGCCGTAACCTAAGTTTTGAGCCGTTAATGGCAGCTTCGACGATACTTTTGCCATTTTTACGCTCCTGAACGGCAAATTCGACGATCAGAATAGCATTTTTGGCCAAAAGACCAATGAGCATGATGAGTCCTACTTGCACATAAATGTTGTTTTGAAGTCCCACAAGGTTGATCACGGAAAATACGCCGATCAGTCCCACAGGTATAGACAGTAATACTGCCCAAGGAAGAATGTAGCTTTCATATTGAGCGGAAAGCAGGAAGTAGACGAATAGGATACTAAGCGCAAAAATCAATATCGTCTGTGAGCCGGATTGACTTTCTTCATAGCTCATGCCCGTCCATTCAAAACCGTAATTACCCGGAAGTTTGTTGTCGGCCAACTTTTGGATAGCCTGCATCGCGTCATCTGTACTATAGCCTTCCGCGGGTGTAATATTTACTGCAATTGCATTGTATAGATTGTAACGCGTGATGGTTTCTGGCCCCACCGTCTTTTCTAAGGTCAATATGGTGTTAATAGGCACCATTTCGCCTTTACTGTTGCGCACAAAAATTGAATTGAAGGATTCGGGATCTTTGCGGAAGTCGAAATCTGATTGGACATAAACCCGGTATTGGCGACCAAACCGATTAAAATCGCTCGCCTGTACACGCGCAAAATAGGATCGGATTGTGGACATGAGGTCTTTGATCTCAACTCCCAGGGATTTTGCCTTTACGGCATCGATATTTACTTCATACTGAGGGAAGTTTGATTTAAAACTTGTATAAGCACTTCGTATTTCCGGTAAGGTATTGAGTTGGTTAATAAAGGTATCTGCAATGATGTTAAAATCCCGAATGTCACCACCCATTCGATCCTGAAGAACCATTTCAATTCCGGCAAAGTCTCCAAAGCCCTGTACGGTAGGCCGGGGGAATACTGTAAACGTTGCTTCATTGATCTGGGATAGATCATGCCTGATGGTATCCATAAATGCATTGATATTTTTGATGTGCTCGCGTTTGGCATGCGGTTTTAAGGTGATGTAACCAGCGGCAAATGCCGGGCTTGAGCTTCCGTCCAGGGCATTAAAACCAGAAACTGTTGTCATTCCGTTGATGTCCTGTCTTTTCTTTAAAATACTATCGGCACGATGAAGAACCTCAGTTGTTCGGCTCAATGAAGCGCCGGGAGGGAGGGCAATGTTGTATGTGATAAATCCATCATCCTCTGTCGGAATAAAACTTTTGGGTGTTTTAATCATAAACACAATGCCAAGTGCTGTAATTAAAATTAAGCCTGCCCAGGCTATTTTCTTATTCTTGATCAGTATTTCTACAATCGAGACATAACGGGCGGTCAGTCGATCAAAAGAGGTATTGAATGCTTTAAAGAAGCGATCTTTAAATTGATTGATTTTACCGTTTTTTTGATTGGTATGCTGTTGCGGGGCTTTCAGGAGTAGCGCACATAGGGCTGGACTTAAAGTCAATGCATTGAGTGCTGAAATCAGAATTGCTGTTGCAAGGGTGTAAGCAAACTGGCGATAAAAGATACCTGCTGGCCCTTCCATAAATCCTACAGGCAAAAATACAGCAGCCATGACCATGGTTATGGACAGGATCGCTCCCGTAATTTCGGACATCGTCGATAATGTAGCGGCTCTGGGTTTCATTCCTGTGCTGTGCATTTTTTCGTGGATGGCCTCAACGACGACAATGGCGTCATCCACTACGATTCCAATGGCTAACACCAGGGCAAACATCGTGAGGACATTGAGCGAAAATCCAAAAAGCTGCAGAAAAAAGAAAGTTCCCACCAATGAAACGGGGATTGCAATTGCAGGGATCAAGGTGGATCTAAAATCTTGCAGGAAGATAAAGACAATAATAAATACCAGGATAAAGGCTTCAAAAAGGGTGTGCTCAACCTGGTTGATCGATTCATCGATCTGGTCACGTACAGAGTAGGTCACCTCATAGTGTATGCCTTTTGGAAATGTTTTTGATTGTTCCTCGAGAACCTTTCTGACGGCAATATCAATATCATGGGCGTTGGAACCACTGGTTTGTGTTAAGTTGAGTGTAAGACCGGGATGTCCATTTACTTTATTGTCGCTGCTTAGATTTGTAGCACCGAATTCGACGCGTGCTACATCTTTTAAATAGAGCACGGAACCGTCGGTGTTGGTTTTGATCACAATACTCTGGAATTCCTCCGGTGTGGTGAAACGCCCTTTATGACGGATCACTGTTTCGAAAGCTTCATCTGAGGTTTCTCCAAATTTACCGGGGGCAATCTCAAAGTTTTGATCTTTTATGGCGTTGGTAACATCTTGTGGGACGAGGTTATACAGGGCTAGTTTTTCGGGATTCAACCAAAGTCGCATCGCATAATCCCGTGCTCCCAAACGGGAAACCTGGGCTACACCATCAACACGCAGCAAAGGCCGCATCAGGTTAATCTGTGCATAAGCCTGGAGAAAGGTTTCGTCGTAGGCACTATCCTGATGATCAGAGTAGAGATTGATGGTCATAATGACACCCGTTTGCCGTGGCATGACCGTGATTCCGGCCTCATTTACTTCTGCGGGAATGGAACTGATTGCTTTGGAAATCCGTGTCTGTACGTTGACCGAGGCAATATCAGGATTGGTACCGGTCTTAAAATAGACCGACACACTTCCCGATCCTGAATTGGAGGCCGACGATTTGATATAGGTCATATCCTCTACACCATTGATGGCTTCTTCGATAGGTAGTAAAACGCTTTTTGCTACAGTCTCAGCATTAGCTCCCGGATAACTTAGTGAAACAAGCACACTTGGTGGTGCAATTTCTGGAAAGCGCGAAACAGGCAGAAGTTTTAGCCCAACTAAGCCCAAGATTACCAGGATAATGGAAACCACCGTGGCTAATACAGGCCTATTTATAAATGTTTTTAGCATATATATGGAATTTTAAACACACTACATGAAGTGTACAGTATGCCTGACACCTTGTAGCATGTAAAAATGATAGATAATTATTTCTGTAAAATCGGGGTTACTGGTGAACCGTCGGTCAATTTGTCAAATCCACTGGTAATAACGCGATCGTTTTCCTGTAGTCCTGAGTAGACGATATAATTGTTTTTACTTTTGCCTGTCAGTTGGATATTTCGTTTTTGTGCTTTGTTGTTTTGGTCCAGTATATACACGAAGGTTTTATCCTGCAATTCATTGACTGCAATCTGGGGGATTTGAAGAACGTCTTTTTTAACCTCTGCAATTTTAAGCGTACCACTACTTCCGGACCGAAGTATATTGTCGTGATTTTGAAATGTCGCACGCAAGGAGATTGCTCCCGTGGTACGGTTAATCTGACCATTGACGGCATCGACTATACCTTTTTTTGCGTATTCTTCACCATCTGCAAGGACTAGCGTAACTTCAGGGAATACAAGCTTCTGATTCTGGTTGTATTTTTTCCCTTCTAGGCTATCTTTTTTTGCCTGTGCTTTGGAAAAATAAAGAAAGTCAGATTCATTCATGGAGAAATATACATAGACTTCCTGGATATCTGAAAGGTAGGTGAGGGGTTCTTTATCACCTTTTGAGACCAGATTCCCGATACGTTTTGGGATCCGACCAATATAACCGCCTACCGGAGCGGTGATAACCGTAAAATCCTTACTGATCTGAGCTGAACGTACGGCTGCGATGGCTTGATCCAGTGTCGCCTTGGCTACCTGATAATCTGATTTGGCTGATGCCAGTCTGACATCGGAGATAACGTCGTTTTGAACTAGCGGTTTCAATCGGTCGACTTCGAGCTGTGCATTTTTAAGTTTGGCTCTGGCGACCTGCTCTGTAGCAACCATGTTATTGAGGTTTTCCTGATAAGTAGAGGGATCTACTTTGAAAAGTTTCTGGCCTTTTTGAACAAAAGAACCTTCATCGATATAAATTTCCTGAAGCAGTCCTTCGACCTGTGGGCGGACCTCAACGTTAACTTTACCTTCTATGGTGCCCAAATAATCCTTGATGGTGGTTGCATCTGATTTAGTGACGGTATAGACGGGCAATGCTACGTTTTTTTCTTTGGTTTTATTTTCTTTTGAAGAACTTGAAGAACAACTTACCTGTGTGGCTAAGGCTGAACAAATCAATAGGGATACTTTAAAAATAGATAATGTTTTTTTCTTCACAATGCTTGATTAATTTTTACGATATATGTTTTGTGTAATATGAATATTACAATATAAACGTCAAATAGTTTAATTATTGTGAAGATTAACATTTGTTAACATCTCAAATTTTAGTTAACAACTGTTCAATTATTAATCAATAATAATGTTTAATAGTTTTAAGAATTTGATAGTTATGGTTTTATGGAGAGGGGTACATCATATTTTCCCAAAAGGAAAATATGATGTTGCTTGTATTGTAGCTTAGAATTTGAGGTGCTTCACGGTCAATCCGTTATTGATAAGCTGTTTTAAAGCATCAATACCTATACCGATATGTTCTTCCACATATTTTGCTGTGACTGTTACATCACTGACAGAAGTTTTGACTCCTTCTGGCACCATCGGTTGATCCGAAACTAGCAGTAAAGCGCCTGTTGGAATCTTGTTGGCAAATCCGACGCTGAATATCGTTGCGGTTTCCATATCAACGCACATGGCACGGATTGATTTTAAATATTTTTTGAAAGCTTTGTCATGTTCCCAAACCCGTCTATTGGTGGTGTATACCGTTCCAGTCCAGTAATCGCGTTGGTGATCCCGAATTGTAGTGGATATGGCCTTTTGCATGGCGAAGGCAGGTAATGAAGGTACTTCGGGTGGAAAGTAGTCATTCGATGTTCCCTCACCGCGGATAGCGGCAATTGGAAGAATCAATTCACCTACAGGAATTTTTTTCTTGATACCCCCGGTCTTACCCAAGAATAGAACGGCTTTTGGTGCAATTGCTGATAATAGATCCATAATGGTTGCGGCCATTGGACTTCCCATTCCGAAATTGATAATGGTGATGCCTCCGGCAGTGACGGATTGCATCGGTTTGTCTTCCCCATAAATAGGAGCATTATCATGCATTTCAGAAAACAGGTGGATATATTTTGAAAAGTTCGTTAAAAGGATATACTCCCCAAACTCTTCCAAAGGCCTTCCCGTATAACGGGGAAGCCAGTTGTTCACGATTTCTTCTTTGGTTTTTAAACCTGGTGTGATCGGACTATTTACGGTATTCTTTGCACTTTTCTTTGTTGTCATAGTCATTAAATTTAATTTCTTGAATCTCTTATCTTCCTGTCAACATTCCGTTATGGCTATGTTATTATTGTAATATAAGATTTTTAATTCTTTTCTAAAAAAAAATCCCGTTCAGCGAACGGGATTTTTTTTAAGCGACTTTAAGCTTTTTTAAATCGGACTTTTCGAATTTTTTCTTCGCATAGTCCAAGGTAATTTCTAATGCTTTCTGTCCCGTTTGCTCTTTTGTTGACGGAATCTCAAACATGGCATCCAGCATAATGGCTTCGCAGATACTGCGGAGGCCACGGGCTCCAAGTTTAAATTCGTCAGCTTTATCAACAATAAACGTATATACGTCAGGATCAAATTTTAGTTCGATACCTTCGTATTCAAACAACTTCTTATATTGTTTTACCAATGCATTTTTTGGTTCAGTCAAAATGCTCAGTAAAGTTTCCTTATCCAATGGATTTAAGTAAGTCAATACAGGAAGACGGCCAATTAACTCTGGAATTAAACCAAAGTTCTTTAAGTCTTGAGGTGTAATATACTTGTATAGATTGTTCAAGTCAATTTCCTCTTCGTCTTCGTTCATTTTATAACCTACTGTTTGTGTGCGCAGACGGTTTGCAATTTTCTTTTGAATACCGTCGAATGCACCACCACAGATAAATAGAATATTACTTGTATTGACTGCGATCATTTTTTGATCCGGGTGTTTACGGCCGCCTTGAGGTGGAACGTTTACAACCGTACCTTCCAGAATCTTCAATAAAGCTTGCTGCACACCTTCACCCGATACATCTCTTGTGATAGACGGATTGTCGCTTTTACGTGCGATTTTATCAATCTCATCGATATAGATAATACCACGTTCTGCAGAAGCTACATCATAATCTGCTGCTTGCAATAAACGTGTTAATATACTTTCTACATCTTCCCCTACATACCCTGCTTCTGTCAATACAGTTGCATCCACAATACAGAAGGGGACGTTGAGTATCTTGGCAACAGTTTTTGCCAGCAAGGTTTTACCTGTACCTGTTTCACCAACGATAATCAAATTGGATTTTTCGATTTCAATCTCGTCTTTATCCACTTTCTGATTTAAACGTTTATAGTGATTATAAACTGCTACTGAAATTACTTTTTTCGCATCATCCTGACCGATTACATATTGATCCAGGTGAGTTTTAATCTCCAAAGGACGGATCAACTTTAAAGCAGTCTGTAAAGTTTTACTTTTTCGTTGTTTTAATTCTTCTGCCAAGATTTCGCCTGCCTGCTGGATACATCTGTCACAGATGTGTGCTCCGTTGCCTGCAATAAGCATCTGGGCTTCATTTTTGCTTATGCCACAAAACGAACAGTGAATGTCTCTATCGTTATTCTTTGCCATTGTTATTTAATAATCTCCTTCTTAGGAAGTAAAATCTCGTCAATCATACCGAATTCTTTGGCCTCATTGGCTCTCATCCAGTAATCGCGATCTGAAGATTTTTCTACCCATTCGTAAGTTTGTCCAGAATGATCTGAAATAATGGTGTATAATTCTTCTTTCAATTTCATCATCTCACGTAAGTTGATTTCCATATCGGCAGCAACTCCTTGTGCACCACCGGAAGGTTGGTGAATCATGACACGTGAGTGACGTAAGGCTGCACGTTTGCCTTTTGCACCAGCAACTAAAAGAACAGCTCCCATAGAAGCAGCAATACCTGTACAGATCGTCGCTACATCTGGCGTGATATATTGCATGGTATCATAAATTCCTAGTCCAGCGTATACGCTTCCACCTGGTGAATTGATGTAGATTTGGATATCACGTTGTGCATCGGTAGATTGTAGGAACAAGAGCTGTGCCTGAATAATGTTGGCTACCTGATCATCAATACCGCTGCCTAAAAATATGATACGGTCCATCATCAAACGCGAAAACACATCCATCTGAGCAACGTTCAATTGACGTTCTTCAACGATGTAAGGTGTAAGGTTTGTCGGAATGCTTGTCTCTGTACGAGCAATGAAGCTATCAACATGTTGGCTTCCAATACGGTGATGCTTTACTGCATATTTTCTGAATTCGTTTTTATCTATATTCATCTTTTTATTTTTTCTATTCTGTAGGACTAATATAAAACTATATTTTAAAAATCAAATAAATTGAAAAGATGTTTTACATCTACTTTACATTTTTTCGGTGATCCCCTTTCAAGACCTGGGGGACACTGTATCTCCGGATTAATTCTTTATCTATTTCATGCATAGCTCCTTAGTCAATTTCGTTGTAGTTGGGGAGGTCTTCCAAAAATTCGTAAGAAGCGTTGATAAAATCAATTTTACAATAATAATGATTCATGCCATTGCTCACTAAGAGGTATGGGATACGGTGAACCGTATTATAATTTGCAATTTGCTCAAATACCTGTTGGGTGATTTTTATATGTGGCGCTTTAAACTCGGCTAACACGACCTTATGCCCGCTACTGTTGTAAATCAATAAATCACTTCGTTTCTGAAGGTTATTTAATTTCAATCCGCCTTCAATATGCATCAGTGATTTGGGGTAATTTTTCATGAGCGACAAATAATTGATCCAATGTTGTCTAACCCATTCCTCCGGTGTTAATACCAAGTCCTTTTTTCTGAGCTCATCAAAGATGTAAATCGCATTGTTCTTTTTGGATATTTTAGCTTTAAATGGCGGTAAGTTCAGTCGAGTTGGTGAAAACATACACAAATATACTAAAATTTTAGCAAAAGAAATAAATTCGTTAAGTCCTAAGTATGGTGTTTTTTGACTGGTCTGATTTCTTAGGCAGGGGGAAACCCGAGGTCTGTATTTATGATACGATTACTTAACGAGTTGGTGAAAGTCATGTTGCTGAATGTTCATGGCATTAAATCAATAGTTTAATGTAATCACGATACATGTGTCAATTATAAAAGCGTAATTTTACGGAGTTACTCGGTTGAATTGCCATTAAAATCGTAATTTTGCTTCGCATAAAATGCCCATGGTCGAACTCGAAAGACATTTTGATATGTGGTGACATGGGGGTATTTTAGCCTTCGCAGATGGCTTGGATACCGAAAAAAAATCTGGGCAACTGATCTATTGCGTACGAATAAATAGACTATATATATGAACATAAATCCGATCTTATCCGATATTAAGAACAGGTCTTTTAAACCAGTGTATTTATTGCAAGGGGAGGAGAGTTATTTCATTGATACCATTGCCGACGCTTTGGAAGCAACAGTATTGAATGATGCGCAGAAAGGCTTTGATCAATCGATTTTTTACGGAAAAGATATCGATATCTCTACGATTGTCAATGCAGCAAAGAGGTATCCTATGCTAAGTGACTATCAGGTGATTATTATCAAGGAGGCACAGGAGCTAAAATGGAAATCGGATACGGAAGAACTGTTGACTAAATACCTGGAACATCTTACACCGACAACCATTCTTGTGTTTTGTTTTAAACATGGGAAATTTGACAAACGCAAAAAGGTCTATAAGGTATTTGAAAAAAAAGGACTAGTTGTTGATGCGGCCAAACTATACGACGATAAGATGGGCCCTTGGATCGGAGCTTATGTGAAAGATGCCGGCTGGCGCATTCATCCGCAAGCGACGATGATGATTGCGGACTATCTCGGTAATGATCTGTCCAAAGTGTCTAATGAACTTGACAAGCTGATGCTTAATGTTCCAAAGAGTCAAGAGATCAGCATAGAAGATGTTGAACGAAATATTGGTATCTCCAAAGATTATAATGTTTTTGAATTAAATACTGCATTGGCTAAACGTAATGCCCTAAAAGCTTATCAGATCGTTGATTATTTTGTGGCCAACCCCAAAAATAATCCGCTGGTAATGGTCATTGGACAAATTGCCACCTACTTCACGAAGATTCTCAAATACCATTATCTGATCGACAAATCGGTCGCAGCAAAAGAATTGGGGGTACATCCTTTCTTTCTGAAAGAATACGAGCTTGCTGCAAGAAATTACAACCGACGGAAAACTTTCGATGTGCTCAATGTGTTGAAGGAGACTGATTTAAAATCCAAAGGTGTCAATGTGCCGAGCAATTTCAATAGTGAAGAGATTTTAAAAGAAATGATCTATCGGATACTTAACTAATCCCATCCAACAGCAAGAACACCAGAAATGGTGTTTTTTTTTACACAAATTTAATAATTAAACACTTGTTTAAATTAAACGTTTGTTTAACTTTGTCGCGCATTTAGCGAGAACGTATTTAATAATCGCTATGAATATGCGATTGTATCTTTAAAAGATCGAGGTTTAAAATGGAATTTAACGAGAAACAGATTGATATTTTGCTTGCAGCAGAGCGTCTTTTTGCAACAAAAGGATTTGATGGGACTTCCGTTCGTGATATCGCCAATGAGGCGAATGTGAATGTTGCGATGATCAACTATTATTTTGGATCAAAGGACAAGCTACTGGATACGTTTTTTGAATGGCGTGTTCCTGATTTTATGATCAATGTGGATGAGTTGGCGCTTGTCGATAATGCGTTGGATAAAATTGACGCTATGGTGGATAAATCGTTTAAGTCCATGAACTCGCATCGTAAACTGTATCATATCATCACCATTGAAAGTTCGTTAAAACAACGCATGCTGATCTCGGAGGCTTTTCGCAAACTCAAGCTGCACAATCTTGAAGTGATATCGTCTGTTATCAATGCGGGGGTAGAACAGGGGGTATTCAAAGCGGGTTATGATCCCATCTTGATCCACTCCATGATGATGGGCGTATTTATGAATTTTCAGATGAATCATTGTTTTTTACAGGATCAGTTGCATATCGATAACGATGAGGACTATGCAAATTATATAGAAACAACTTTAACAGAATTTATACAGAAAACAATTAAAGCTTTATTGACATATGAAAAATAAGTTGGCCAATTTGAGTGCTTTATTGCTTTTAAGTCCTATGGGTCTGTTGGCGCAAGACAACAAACACATGACTTTGGAAGAGATAATTCACTTGGCCGCAAATCAAAGCGTGGAAGCAAAGTCTACCGATACGAAGATATTGGGGAGACAGCTCGAAGTCGAAACTGCCAAATCGAAACAGCTTCCTGATGCAAAATTGAGTGGACAATACATGGCTATGACTACTCCAAATGTGAATTTAAAGTTGGCTTTAGGTGAGGGGGGATCTGCTCCGGATATTGCTGCAAACCAATTGTGGTTAGGACAGGCTTCGGTGAGCATGCCAATCTATACAGGTGGACGTATTAAAGGGGGAATTAATATTGCAAAAGATGTATTAAAAGCCGAGGAATACAACGCTGTAGCAAGTAAAGAACAACTGGCTATACGTGCAGTGAATCTTTATTTAAGTCTTTATAAGGCTCAGCAAACCAACTTGTTGATTGCTGAAAACATCAAGCAGTCTGAGCAGCGTGTCTCGGATTTTAAAGCGATGCTTGACAATGGTTTGATCGCACGTAACGACCTGTTAAAAGCAGAACTGCAGCTTTCAAATTATCAGGTTTCGCTTCAGGAAGCACAGAAAAATATCAAGGTGCTGAATTATCAATTGGCTAATTTTTTGAAAATTGATGAGGATACGCAGTTGGATCAGATCAATCTGGCTGAGGTGAACGGTGTTGATTTGGGTTTAAAAGCATCTTATGACGCTGCGAAAACCTCGCGTTCTGATGTGAAATCTTTGGAGTCACAACGGTTGGTTGCAGAGGACCAGTTGAAGGTAACAAAAGCATCTACATTGCCACAGGTTTCTGCAACTGCAGGTTACAATGCTTTTGGTTTGCAAAAAGTGGTTACCGTAACAAATGCGGCCATGGTCGGTGTAGGTGTATCCTACGACATCGGTTCACTTTATAAAAACAAAAGAGAAGTGAATGTTGCGAAAAATCATATCAGGGAAATTGATGAGCACATTGAATTATTAAACGATAAGGTGAAAGTGCAGGTTCAACAGGCCAATGAAAACTATATGCTGGCACAAAAGCAGGATGTGGTTTACCATCAGGCGGTGGATCAGGCAGTTGAAAATTATCGTATTACAAAAGATAAGTACGATAATGGTATCGCGGATACGGACGATTTGTTAACGGCCGACGTACAGCAGCTTCAAAGCAAGATCAATCTTGCGATCAGCAAAGCAAATACCATTGAAAAATATTACGACCTGCTGTTAGCAAATGGGTCTTTAAACATTAAATAGCAATTAATCTAGACATGGAAAATACAGTAGAAAACGCACCTGAAAAGAAAGGTACAAATAAAAAATTCACAATTATTTTGGCTGCATTGGTCATCTTCGGCGGAGCCTACGGTGCTTATAAATATATGCATGGTCAGGCGCATGAAACGACAGACGATGCGCAGGTAGAGAAAAACATGAGTCCGATCATTCCACGTGTTGGTGGGTTTATCTCGAAAGTGTACGTAAAAGATAATGATTTGGTTAAAAAAGGGGATACGTTGTTCACCATTGAGAGCCAAGATTATCAGGTTCGTGTGGATGAAGCGCTAGCAGCCTTGGCAGCGGCTCAAAGTAGCTTTGATGTTTCAAAGGCAGATGTATCTGCATCTTCGGCGAATGTAGCCATCTCGGATGCAACGATCCAATCTAATTTGGGCAGCATCGATGCAGCACGTATTCGTGCTAAGCAAGCGAATAATGATTATATCCGCTACCAAAACTTATACAACAATCAGTCAATTACGAAACAACAGTATGAGCAGGCATTAACAGCGAAATTGGAAGCTGACAAGCAGGTTGAAATTTTGCAACAACAACGTAACGCCAGTGCTTCACAACGTAATGCAGTCGTGAGTAAGACTACAGTAGCTTCAAAGCAAACTTCTGTTGCTGAGGCAAATATAAAAAGAGCGAATGCGCAACTTGAAGCGGCTAAATTAAACCTTTCTTATACTGCAGTACTTGCTTCTGTGGATGGCCAGGTATCGAATATCAAGGTACAACCGGGGCAGATGGTCAATCCAGGTCAATCTTTGTTCTACATTGTAGATAATATTGAAACTTGGGTCGTTGCTAATTTTAAGGAGACGCAATTGGAAAAAATAAAACCTGGACAAAAAGTCGGTATTAAAGTGGATGCTTATCCTGCTATTGAGTTTGAAGGAGAGGTAAACTCTTTCTCTCCAGCCACTGGTTCACGTTTCTCTTTATTGCCTCCAGATAATGCAACGGGTAACTTTGTAAAGACTGTTCAGCGTTTACCCGTAAAGATCAAATTGACAAAAGACAATAAAGCAGAAAATGTGGCTTTGCTCAGACCGGGCATGAATGCTGACGTAGATGTGCATGTTAAATAACTATGGAAAATTTAAATCAACAAGATAGTCTGGTTGAATATGGTTTTCGTCGTGTTGTAATCACGATTACAGCGGTGCTTTGTGCGCTGTTGGAAATTGTGGATACAACGATTGTCAATGTGGCCCTGAACGATATGAAAGGTTCATTGGGGGCGACGCTGACGGATGTCGCATGGGTTATCACAGCTTACGCAATTGCCAATGTAATTGTGATTCCGATGACCAGCTGGTTGTCCCAACAGTTTGGGCGTAGAAATTACTTTGCGGCTTCTATTATCATATTCACAGTATCTTCATTTTTGTGCGGTAATGCAACCAATATGTGGGAGCTTGTTGCATTTCGCTTTATACAAGGGATGGGTGGGGGAGCCTTACTGGTTACAGCCCAGACTATTATCACGGAAAGTTATCCCAAAGAAAAACGTAGTATGGCCCAAGCTATCTACGGGATGGGCGTCATTGTTGGTCCTACATTAGGTCCGCCGTTGGGTGGGTACATCATCGATAACTTCTCTTGGCCTTATATCTTTTATATCAATGTGCCGCTTGGCATTATTGCGACCTTGTTGACCTTATCTTTTGTACGCAGTCCTAAATACAGTCAGAAGCAGTCTGCTAGGGAAGTGGATTGGTTTGGTATGATATTTTTGATCATGTTTATTGGTTCACTTCAGTTTGTATTGGAACATGGACAACAGGATGATTGGTTTGACGATCCTTTGATTTTAGGCTTATCGATTTTGTCTGTCTTTGGATTACTGTTTTTTATATGGCGGGAGTTGGTGTACGATAAACCGATTGTTAACCTGCGTGTATTGAAGGATAAGAATTTACAGGTGGGTGTGGTGATGAGCTTTATTCTTGGTTTTGGCTTGTTCGGATCGACCTTTATTATTCCAATCTATACGCAGTCGATATTGGGATGGACCGCAACAGATGCTGGTTTGCTCTTGTTACCGAGTTCGATTATGACCGGTATCATGATGCCTTTTATCGGTAAGATGATTCAAAATGGTGTTCCTCAGAAGTATATGGTTGCTTTAGGGCTATGTATCTTTTTTGGCTTTTGTTTTTGGATGTATAGCCTCATGACAAACGATACAGGTTCGGAGCATATGTTTTGGCCATTGATTCTCCGCGGAGTTGGCCTAGGATTGTTGTTTGTGCCTGTTATGACACTGTCTTTATCAACATTACATGGTAAGTCAATCGGTGAAGGAGCTGCTTTTACAGGGATGATGCGTCAATTGGGTGGTTCATTTGGAATTGCTTTGATTACGACATTTATCGCCCGTGATAGCCAAAAACACCGTGTTGATCTAGTAGCTAATTTAGATCCAAGTAAGTTTGATGTTCAACAACGGGTGCAGCAATTGCAGATGAGCTTTCAGGCGAAAGGTTTTTCACCTAATGAGGCTTTGGCCAAAGCGCATCAAATATTAGACTTGAGTGTGATGAAACAAGCAACAGTGCTATCTTACATGGATGTGTTCCTGTACCTCGGGGTTGTCTTTCTGATTTGTGTCCCTTTTGTATTGATGATCAAACAGGGGAAAACACAGATCGATATGTCCAGTGTACATTAATATTGGATTCGTCTGCTGCGCTGTTATCATAGTGCACCATCAGTGAAGAACAATTTATCGTTCAATCAGAAGTCCTCAAAAGTGTTTAACTTTTGAGGACTTTTTTTGTGCACGTTCTTTTGTGGTAGAAAATCACGTTGAGTTGGCATTTCTTTTTGAGTTGGCTTTTGTTATTGTAGGGGCGTTAGAAAGCATACATTTTTGTCCATTGAAAAACCTGATTTAAAATTGATTGTTTAATAATAAAGAGTTTGGAAGAATTGATCTTTTGGCATCAGAAAAGATGGTTCTTGTTGAATTGCGATTAAGGTAGATTTTTTGTCTTCAAAATAGCGACTGCATGTATACAGAAAAACTTAATTTTTTGGCGTTTATCATTCCCTTATTTTTAATCTTGATGGTGTTGGAATATTGGTATAGCCTCAAAAAACAGAAACGTTTTTATTCTTTTGATGAATCGATCTCAAATCTCAATGTTGGTATCGTCGAACGTATGTGTGATATGTTTTCTGTTAGTTTATTTTACTTTTTTTTCGTTTGGGTGTATCAAAACTTTGCGATATTTCACATTGAAGCGAATGTTTGGACCTGGGTTATACTTTTTCTATTTACAGATTTTCTCTGGTATTGGTATCATCGCTATAGCCATGAAATAAACTTGTTGTGGGCAGCTCATGTTGTACATCACCAAAGTGAAGATTATAACTTTACCGTAGCAGCCCGGATCACCATATTTCAAGCCGTTTTCCGTTCGTTATTTTGGGCTTTTATTCCCCTTTTGGGATTCCCTCCCTTTATGATGACCACTATTTTGTTGATTCATGGCGTATATCCATTTTTCTCCCATACGCAGACCGTAGGAAATTTGGGGATTTTGGAGCGTGTATTTGTAACGCCATCTCACCACCGGGTGCATCATAGCAGCAATGAAATCTATTTGGATAAAAATTATGGAGATATCCTGATTATTTGGGACAAGCTATTCGGAACATTTATCCCGGAACAAAAAGAAGAACCTTGTGTCTATGGACTCACAAAGCCCATTCATCGCTACACTTTTCTATGGCAGCATTTTCATTATTTATTTGAAATTGGTCTATCATTTAAGCGGGCCGAAGGATTTAAAAATAAAATGCGGACTATATTTGGTAGGCCTGACGATATACAGCCTGAAATTCGAGAAGAACTAGAGGAGCGCATATTTGCAGGAGCTAGGCCACAAGTTCATGCACAGGTATTAAGCCGCTATATCTTTTTTCAGTCCATGCTGACGATGCTCCTGCTTTTCTTTTTTTTGCTTTATGGTAATTATCAGCAACTCATACAACTCCTTATTGGCGGAGGATTTATTCTCTGTAGCGTCATTTGTATTGGGGGGCTTCTAGAACATGAAGACTGGGTTTTTCCACTTGAGATGCTTCGGCTATTCTTATTACTACTGTATATCAGTCTAACTTTTTATTCACCATTGGGGCTTGTTTTGGTAGGATGTTTCGCTTTGATTCAATTGATTTTTTATAAAACGTTAGCAGGTCACTATAAAAAAGTTTTGCGTCTTGAAAGATGTTGAAAAGTGCTTTCTGAAAAGCCATTCCCTCTGAATGGTAGATGCGGTCAAATCTATGAAGTGTTACTGTCAATTATTGGTCTGCTGCTGTAACTAAGTCCGCAAATGATTGACAATAAGATCTGGCCATAATATCCCAGCTATATTGTTTAAGGGTATTTTGTTTAAATTGTAGGCTCAGGCTTTTATAATGGACTGGATTTGCTAAAATGGCTTGAAGTTGTTCGATCCATGCATTTTGGTTTTTGCTTGCCAGGAGCAGGCCATTGCAATTATGTATCACGGCGCTTGTAATTCCTTCTAATTCGGCGGCCACAACAATGGTGCCTGCTGTAGAAGCCTCCAAACAGACGAGCCCAAAGCCTTCCATATCTCCGGGCACTTCAATATTGGGCATCAAGAAGGCCTGTGCGTTGGTCAAGAGGCTTTGCAGTTGTTCGAATGGGACTTTTCCAAGATGTTCAATTTTTTCGGGGTATGCTTTCAGTAATTTTCTGATCTCCCCCTGATCGGTCGGAAATCCGAGGAATAAGGTGATTAAATGATTTATCTTTTTGGGTATAAGCTGCAATAGGCGTTCTTTCCATGTAGGCTCGTGATCGAATGGACCCACCATCAGTAATTTGAAATCACCCTGAATAGCGGGAATGACATGTTTCATCAACCACGAGAAGCCCTTCCGTTTAACAGGGCGTCCCAAAGTGATAAAATAGGGCTTGCTTTGGCAGGCTGATTCATTGTTTGCAGTGGAGTGGTGTATCGGATCTACACCGTTGGGTATAACAATAATTTTGGATGGATCGATACCACGTAACTGGGCGGCGGCGGCGGTAGCTTGGCTAACCGCAATAAGCTGATCAAATGTATTAAACCGCGGTATGACCTTACGTTGAAAATAGCGAAAGGGAAATACAATATCCAGTCCGTGAAGCGTGGCAACTCGTTTTAAATGGGAATATCCTTTGTGAAAAGAGGCTAAAGACGCAATTAAACCATCATTAAAGTGAATAAGCTTGATGCCGGGGTTATCGTTAATTTTGGCTAGAATTCGGCGATTCAGCTGGAAGAAGAAAGCTAAAAGAGGTTCCCGGTTGTCATAGACTAAGGTGTGTACCTTCAAGTAAAGAGCCGCAGTATTGATCAGTTCAAAGCTTTGTTTTTCCATACCGCCAACACTTGGGGGATATTTGTGGCTGACAAATAGTATTTCTATTTCAGATGGATACATGTACTGGTTTCCTTTTGATGCATAGATAAAATATAAAACCCAACGCTACCCAGGTGAGCTGTCGGCCGCGACGTAATAATGAAGCACTGAGCCAAATACTACCCCCAGTAATACCGATCATATGGAGTAGGAGCTTATTGGCGATTTCTTCAATACCCAGTTGCCCTGGAATAAAAGCACCGATGCTTTTCAGCACAATGACACTCATATCTACTATTAAACCATGTATTGGTTGTACTGCAACACCCAAAAATTTTAGAATATAATAGAATTCAAGGCTGCCAATAATCCAATGTAGTGCAAAAAGTAAGTAAGAATACCAAAAAACCTTATTTTGATGCCGATAAAAGTCTTTTACGTTCCAAAGTAGTGATTGAAAATGCGCTTTTGCTTTTCCAAAAAGTGTTGCTGTTGAAGCTTTGGTTTGCGAAGGACTTTTTGCAACCATTAACCAATAAAGTATCAGGATCATCAAAAGGAACAAAAATAGACAGATAATATATATTACCGGGCCTGCGTAGCGTATAATTTCATTTTTTAAGGGAGAAAATACCAACCAAAGCATAGCAATCAAAAAGAGTGTCAATTGAGACAGTACGGCGGTAATACGGGATATTGCAACTGAATTCAATCCTTCTTTTAAGGGAATGTCATAACGGGTTATCAATTGTGCCTTTAATAAATCACCACCTATAATGCTTGTAGGGTTGAATAGTCCAACGGTTTCCCCGATTTGACGGATGGCAAAGAGTTCGATCAGATTGACCTTCTTTTTTGCGGAGCCCAAGCATATCCACCAAGCTAATGTGCCTACAAAATAGGCCGCAAAAGTCGTAAACAATATAATTATAAAGCGATAACCAACTGAGGAGAGCTCTTTTTTCAAGGCATTTAAGTCGCTTTTCGCTAAAAAGACAGTTATGGACGCCAGAATCAAAAATAGAAAAATACCTTTGATGAGTTGGCTTGGGTTTGTTAGTTTGCCCATGCCAAATCGACTTCCTGTGTTTTGTCAATCAATAGTTCAATGTCATTAAAATAGCACCCAGATAATCTATTCCAATCCAGTTGTCCGACATAGGATAGACCTTCATTGATGAGATTCTTTTTTAAGCTCATGTCAGAGAGAATTTTTTTGAGGTAGTAAACATATCCAGCTGCATTTTCAGGTTGACACTTAAATCCATTTTTTCCGTGCTGAATCAAGGAAGCCGAACCCCCACCATCGGCGATAACACAAGGAAGTCCGGATGCCAATGCTTCGACAACGACATTTCCGTACGTTTCTGAGACCGACGGAAAAACAAAGGCATCTGCCGAAGCGTATAGAATTGCAAGCTCATCATGGCTTTTCTTTCCTAAGAAAATGGCATTAGGCATCTCCTGCATTGCAATTATTTTGGCTGTTCCTTCACCGACAACAATGAAATTATAGTCAAGATTCTGAGCTTGTATCTGTTGATAGATTTCAATAAGCGTTTTAATATTTTTTTCCCAGACGATACGACTGACAAAGAGGATTGTTGGTTTGTTATTCTTTGTGATAGTCTGCAGCTGAGATAGATTCTTTTTATTGGGATTAAACAAGGCTGTGTCTATTCCTCTTTGCCACAGCTTTAATCCTTCTTGTTGTAAGCCAATCTGCTGTAATTCGTTTAGAATAGATTTGGTGGGTACATAGACAATATCACATTTGTTATAAAAGTTATTCATTGCTTTTTTCATCCATTGTTCAGTTGGCTTGACCAAGGGGAGTATGTTTTTGAAATAATAGGCAATGTATGAAATGAAGTGTGTATGATAGATCGTAAGGACAGGAATACCTTTCCGTTTGGCATAATTTAATGCAAAAAAACCTAAAAGCGAAGGCGTTGCAATATGGATCATGTCGGGAGCAAATTTATCTAAGGCGAGCTCAAGTTTCTTTTTAATAAGCTGTGGAATAGCGAGACAATAGTCGTCGTTGACCGGTATTTTGAATGTGGGTACCTTGTAAGAATGAAAATTGCGAAATTGCGTAGGGCCGCCACCATAAATAAAAAAATAGTTGAATTTCTGCTGGTCTATACGGTTTATTAGCTGAAACATTGTCCGTGATGCACCGTCGAAATCCTCGACGAGTATCTCTGTAAAGAAGGCTACCTTTCTCATGTTATTCTTATTAGGGGTTGTATAAAAATATCTGAAAGCTGTAACTCCTATGCTATGCAGGTATTAACCTTTTGTCATTATAGTGTTTATAAATTATTAGTTTTTAATAATTTGTGCATAATTATTAAAAATAGAATTAATTGAATATGATAATAGAGCTAATGTTGGCGCAGTAGCTTTGGAGTGAACGAAATATTCAATCCATGCTATTAGATCTATTGTTCGAAAAAAAAATTAGACCTAAGGGTTTTCGAAAGATTGTCATCTTATTTATTTGTGCGTCTGCCGGTGTTATGTTGGGTTTTAAGTTGAAGCCAAAACAACAGCCAAAGCTCAGTAATGCTGTGTATGCAGCTATGCCGGAAGCGACTTACGGAAAGCTAAATTTGTTAACGTACAATATAGCTGGCCTTCCTGAATTGATTTCCAGTGCTGTAACCGAGCGGTCTTCCAGTATTACGTCGATCGGCAATCGGATCAATGGGTTTGATATTGTCAATGTGCAGGAAGATTTTAACTACAACAAGTTCCTCTACAGCGAAAATAAGCATAGCTACCGAACGGCAAATATGGGTGGGGTACCTTTTGGGGACGGACTGAGTACACTTTCAAAATATCCTATTGTTGAGTTTGAGCGGGTAGGCTGGACTGATTGCAATGGTGCAGATTGTCTGACTCCTAAAGGCTTTTCTTATGCTCGAATTCAATTGGCCAAAGACGTATTTATTGATGTTTATAATGTACATGCGACTGCTCAGGATGATCCGAATGCAACGATTGCCCGGCAGAAGAATATAAATCAGCTAAAGGCCTATATTAAAAAGTATTCGGCTGACAGACCACTTTTGATTATGGGCGACTTTAATGCACATTATGCTTATGAGCTGGATAACATCGGTTCTTTTCAGAAGGACTTAGGTTTGGTAGATGCATGGGTAAGTTTACGCAATAAAGGTAATATTCCTGGGCATCAAGTGAATTTTGAAGCGAAAACAGCATTGGAGTTGACAGAGGATTGCGAAGGTATTGATAAAATTTACTATCGCAATAACCATCATTTGCTATTTGAGGCAAAGAATTATCAGGTTCAAAAAGAGCTTTTTCAAAACGAAAAGGGACAGGATTTATCCGACCATTGTGCGGTGTCCTTACAATTAGGTTGGCGTGTTGTCAAGCCTTCGGTTCAGTAAAGTAAAACTTTCTCAATTCTTTCATATCAATCGCGATTAGCACTGAACCCCTCAGTGCTTTTTTATTGCGCATCAAAAAAGCCCCATAAAATGAATTATGGAGCCTTTATTAAATTGGGATAAATTATCTTATTTATACATTTCTTCACGTTGTGCTTTCACCACATCGCTATTAATGTATTCATCGTAAGTCATCAATTTGTCGATGATACCTTTCGGCGTCAATTCGATGATTCTATTTGCAACAGTTTCAGTCAATTCGTGGTCACGGGATGTGAACAACATTGATCCTTTAAAATCAGACATTCCATTGTTCAATGCAGTGATAGATTCCAAATCCAAGTGGTTGGTTGGTTCATCAAAGATTAGGAAGTTGGCACCTTGAAGCATCATGCGAGAAAACATACAACGCATTTTTTCTCCCCCTGAAAGTACAGATACTTTCTTCATAACTTCTTCTCCAGAGAACAACATTTTCCCTAAAAATCCGCGTATAAATTGTTCGTCTGCCTCTGGGTTAGTTGTATAGTCTCTCAACCAATCGACCAAATTATCACTTTTTCCTTCGAAGAATGCGGCATTTTCAATCGGCATATCGGCAGGAGTGATGGTAACGCCCCATTTGAATTCGCCACTGAAATCGGTGTCTCTACCAGTTATAATATCATAAAATGCTGTGGTAACCAATGAATTTGGACCTAGAACAGCGATTTTATCGCCTTTATTAATCATAAAGGTAATATCCTTGAAGAATACCTCACCATTGACCGTTTTGCTTAATCCTTCGACTTGCAGCGTTTGATCTCCTGGTTCACGATTCATGGTATTGAACATGATAGCAGGATATTTACGGTTGGACGGTTTAATCTCGTCAATATTAATTTTATCCAATGCTTTCTTACGAGAAGTAGCTTGTTTGGATTTGGAAGCGTTGGCAGAGAAGCGACGGATAAATTCCTGAAGTTCTTTCACTTTATCTTCCATTTTCTTGCTTTGATCAGAACGTTGCTTTAACGCTAATTGAGAAGATTCGTACCAAAACGAGTAGTTACCCGTATAGATTGTCATCTTACCAAAATCAATATCCACCGTATGCGTACATACAGCATCCAAGAAGTGACGGTCGTGGGATACAACTAAGACGATTGCCTCGTAACTCGCTAAAAAATCCTCTAACCATGCGATGGTATTAATATCCAAATCATTGGTAGGCTCATCGAGAATCAAAATATCTGGTTTGCCAAATAATGCTTGCGCTAAGAGTACGCGGACTTTTTGGTTACCGTCAATTTCAGAAACTAACTTATAATGTAGTTCTTCTTTAATGCCCAAACTGCTCAATAAAGTTGCGGCATTAGATTCGGCATTCCATCCATCCATTTCAGCAAAAAGACTTTCCAGTTCGCCAGCACGTTCGCCGTCGGCATCAGAGAAATCCTCTTTCATGTAAATGGCATCTTTCTCTTTCATGATTTTGTAAAGCTCTTGGTTACCCATCATGACAGTTTCAAGAACAGTAAACTCATCGAAAGCATAGTGATCCTGACTTAAAACAGACATGCGTTCGCCTGGCGTGAATGCCACTGAACCTGTCGAAGGATCAACTTCCCCTGAGATAATTTTTAAGAAAGTAGATTTACCTGCTCCATTAGCGCCAATAATACCGTAACAGTTTCCAGGTGTGAATTTTAGATTGACATCTTCGAATAGTACACGTTTACCAAAACGAAGGGAGAGATTTGACACATTAATCATGCTGCAAAGATACGTTTTAATATTGTATTTTTAACTATTTACGGTGATCAGTTTCAGGAGAAATTGAAGAGAGTAGTGTTGGGGAAATCCACTGTTTTTAGCTTCTTTGGCAAACCTGTATGCGCTGAAATTTCAATGGATGGAGAGGATCTTTGAAATGAAGCGTGAAATCTAGCAATGTGTGCAAATAATGAATTAATAAATTATAAATATTGTGCTGGTGATTTAAATTGGCTTCTTTTTTGTGGACAAGAGCTGAAATGAAATCAATTATGAAAAGAAATAGAATAACGGGTGTCGTTATACTTGCAGTTGCTTTTTTATTTAATATCCAAGGAGCCTCGGCTCAATTTGGAGGGCTATTGGATAAGGCAAGCAAAGCCGTTGCTTCCAAGGGAAGCAAGGTACTTGGGCTGGATAAACTTTTAAAAGAGCCCGAAGCGATTAGTACAAGTTTTGAAGATGTAAATAGGAAGGGGGAGCAAATGCCCGATTTTCAAAATACGGCTGTTTATAAACCTTTACAAAATTTGCAAAAGAATGGCAATGATGGTTACTTATTGGAGGCTGGACATTTTGAAATGAGCAACAAGAGCTATTGCTTGAAAGCGGGTACTTATGCGCCTTCGAAAGGTGATGGATATATGTATGCACCTACATTGGGCAAGAAGAGAGACGTGGTCATTGCAATTTTGAAAAGCGCTGAAAAGCACCCTGAAGTTGCACAATCAGACATACAGATGCTTTTGTGGACGATCATTGCGAAGACAAAATTTATTGATTATTCGGGTCCGGTGAAAGAAACAGCTTTAAAATTGCTTACAGCTGAACAAATTTTACATTTGGAAGGTGGTGCACTCGGCGTTTTGCCATTTGACGTTGTCCAAAAGGCAAAAGACCAGATGCCACCGGCAGTACAGATAATCTTTGAAGCAGAAAATAATATTCGGCAGCTCGTTTCCTCAGGAAACTATTCGTACGCTGATTTTGAACAATATGCGATCTTAGCTGGTATGGCTGAGCCTCGTACGGACGTGCCAAGTGGTATTTGGACGCTTCATCCTGATGGTTATTATGTTCGTTATTATCCAAGTGGTTATGCGGTTACTAAAGTTCAGGTGTATGTCCCTCAAGAACTGATTACAAAGTTGAATGGTAAGAAGCTTGTATACGATGCAACAGATGATATTGCCTGTCCGGCAAATACGGGGTCGCAACGATTAGCACAAACGAATGAACCGATTCGTGATTAATATGTTGAGTCATTGAAAGTTTGATGGGAAGTGAAGGGGATGTGGAAGGAAATTTAATGAATAAGGGAGATCTACTGATCTCCCTTATTCATTAAATTTCCTCTTTTGCCTCCTGTATAATATATAAACAATGACAATGATAGCGATGATTGCTAAAATAATGTAATGGGAACCTGAATGTTGGGTTTTATCCTCTGTCGTCTGCGCATATGTAAAATTTGCTACGAAAAGAAGCACCATGAAAATCCACTTCTTGCACATAATAAACGGTTTATTAACTATAGTAGCAAGCTAAGTATTTTTTGCAACAAAGTCAAATTAATTCGGTAAAAAATAAGTTAGATTTTTATGAAATTTTAAGGTATAATGTCTGTTTCTCACATTTGATTCGTTAGGTTCGAAAAATAAAAGGATAGGAGAGGAGCTTTACCACTGATAGAACACAGCTAATTCAGCTTTTTTACATTGGATATAGCTCCGGATATTGTTTAGGGAATTCGGTAAATGGTCCTAAAAATCGTATCTTGTGAACCTTTGTAAGCGTTTTTAGATATTCAAATCATGTCAAAACTTATCAATTTAACTGTCTTTAGAGAGTTCTTAAAATCCAGCTTTGCAGGCGGAATTATACTTTTTTCCTGTGTTATTCTGGCATTGATCGTAGCAAATACATCATTGTATGCCAGTGTAATGGAATTTCTGAACCGGGAAGTAGGCTTTGAGAGCGATCATATTCATTTAAAATATTCGTGGTTGTTGTGGCTCAACGATGGTTTGATGGCGATTTTCTTTTTACTGGTGGGCCTCGAGATAAAACGTGAAATTGTAGCGGGTGAACTCTCATCGCCAAGTAAAGCAATTCTGCCCATTTTGGCTGCGGTTGGTGGGGCACTTTTGCCTGCCATCATTTATTTTGCATTAAATCAGGGAACCGATACTGCAAACGGCTGGGGAATCCCTATGGCAACGGATATTGCATTTGCTTTAGCTGTTATCACGCTTCTGGGAAATAAGGTACCTGCCAGTCTTAAGATCTTTTTGGCTGCGCTAGCGATTGTTGACGACCTACTTGCCATATTGGTTATTGCGATCTTTTATAGCAATGGTATTCATGCGACCTATTTATTTATTGCTTTAGGTATATTTCTGTTTTTGATCGTGTTAAATAAATTGGGCGTTAAAGCGATATGGGCTTACCTGATTCCGGGACTATTTATTTGGTACTTTGTTCACCACTCGGGTATTCATGCAACAATAGCTGGCGTGCTGGTGGCCATGACGCTGCCGACAACACCGGATGCGGAAGAATCTCCCTTGGAAAAACTTGAGCATCTATTGACCAAACCTGTCAATTTTATTATCATTCCTTTGTTTGCATTTGCGAATACGCTTATTCCAATCCATGGGGAAATGATTGGTGGTTTGACTTCAAAATTGGGGATCGGTATTATCCTTGGCCTAATCGCTGGTAAATCAATTGGGATATTTTTGATCTGTTTTATTGCTAAAAAATTGAAGATTGCGCAATTACCGGAAGGGGCTGGCTGGAAACAGATTTTTGGTGTAGGTTTGTTGGGGGGAATCGGTTTCACGATGTCGATCTTCATCTCGATACTATCTTTTGATGATAGCATGCTGATTGAAGAAGCAAAGTTCGCGGTTCTGATCGCTTCTTTATGCGCTGGCTTGCTAGGCTATGTTGTTTTGAGCGCAGTGTCAGCCGCAAAGAAAACAGAGGTTGTTGATTAGATTTTGAATAGATAGCAGTCGTATGCTTGGCTTACAGGAATGTGTCGGACAATTGTTTTTGTTCAAATTCATTTCTGATTCCCTCATGGATTAATCCTATCTGGACATCTATTTGAAAGCGGATAACGAGCTATAGGTATTAATTTTAGACTTTTATGAATTAGATTTAGTAATTTAGGGCACAACAATAAAAACAATACGTTGAGATTTGATGAATTTGGCTTTGTTCCAGCTTTGGAAGAAGGTTTAGAAAGTATGATGTTTGAGGAGGCTACGCCGATCCAAGAACAGACCATCCCGATTATTAAAGAGGGAAAAGATATGATTGCCTGTGCACAGACAGGTACAGGTAAAACAGCAGCTTATATGTTGCCGATCCTCGATGCAATAGCACGGAATTCAAGGGAATCTATCCTCGCTATTATCCTTGTTCCGACCCGGGAACTTGCTATGCAAATTGACCAGCAGATTATGGGCATGTCTTATTATACGGGTGCAACATCCATAGCCATTTATGGTGGTGGTGATGGTATGGGGTATGAACAGCAAAAACGGGCCATACGAGAGGGGGTAAATATTATTGTTGCTACGCCGGGAAGGTTGATAAGCCATCTTACCTCCATGAAGATTGATCTCTCTCATTTAAAGCACTTTGTTTTGGATGAAGCCGATAGTATGCTGGATATGGGATTTCAAGACGATATTTTACGTATTGTAAGTTATCTACCGAAGAAAAAGCAGATGCTTTTGTTTTCGGCGACGATGCCGATGAAGATCAGGTCTTTTGCCCGAAAAATTTTGCAAGAGCCTGTGGAAGTCAATATTGCCATTTCTAAACCTTCGGAAGGGATAGATCAACGTGTATATCTTGCCTATGATCAACAGAAAATGGAGCTTCTGAAGAATATACTGAAGGATCCCAACTATGTATCTGTTATTATTTTTGCATCCCAAAAAACTACAGTCAAACTTCTCGCTCAGGAATTACAGAAGCAGGGGATTGATGCGGAGGGTTTCCATTCGGATCTCGAGCAATCGAAACGGGAAGATATCATGGCTAGATTCCGGTCTCGTCAGGTACGGGTACTGGTAGGGACAGATGTGATATCTCGCGGTATCGATGTGGTGGGGATAAGTTTGGTCGTTAATTACGATGTTCCACCGGATCCGGAAGACTACGTACACCGTATTGGACGTACTGCGCGGGCAGCAACTACAGGAACAGCCATTACCTTTGTCAATGAGAAAGACCAAAACCGTTTCGCTCAGATCGAGAATTTAATAGGTTATCCGATTGAACAACTTCCATTGCCAGAGGGGTTTGAAGCGGGACCTACTTACAATCCTGCCAAAAAGAATCCACAGCATAAGAAGAAGCGTTTCAATAGGAATAAAAATAAAAACTATCAGAAAGCTAAAAGAGCCTGATCTTAAAATACAAAGCCCCCATATGAGAAAAATATGGGGGCTTTGTATTTGAGTATATACTGTATTCAACTTTTATTCAACAGTCCATACGGCCAATTCATATCCGTCAGGATCCTGGAACTGAAATCTTTTTCCTCCGGGAAAGCTAAAAATATCTTTTAATATAGTCCCGCCAGCACGGATAACCTGATCACGCGTAGCCTGCAGATCGTCGGCATAGATAACGACGAGAATACTGCCATTTCTGGGGTCACCAAGTGTAAAACCACCATCAACATATTTTCCGCCAAAAGCCGTATATGCTGGTCCGTAATCCGTAAACTCCCAACCGAAACTCGTTGAGTAGAATGCTTTGGCACTTTCAAGGTCGCTTGATACAAACTCAAGGTATTGGATCTGCTGGTTGACAAATTTGTTTTCTGTACTGCTATTGCTCATAACGGAACTATCTATTTAATGTATATATAATAAATTGCTTGACCGGTTGTGCCGGTTTTGGAATTAAAACCCGAACCGTTTCATAAATATAAGGCTTTGTTGAAAATGACACACATTTTTCTTTTCAACATGTTTTTTTCGGGGCTACCTGTTTATCGGGGCTACCTGCTTGGCACAAGGAGGAAACAATATTCATTTCCCAATCTTAGTTGGACTGGGAAATGAATGGAGGTTGTTAAGCGCTCTTTTTACTACTGATCCAATACTGCAATAACACAGATGAAACAACCAAAAACAGTCCAACATAGAAGGATAGGTTTAATTCTCTTGCTTCATTAAGAAGTAAAAATGCAATCAAAATAGCATATACTGGCTCAAGATTTAAGCTTAAGTTCAATGTAAATGCTGTTATCTTCTTTAAGATTTCTGTAAATGCGAGATAGACTCCCACAGTGCAACATAAAGATAGGATGATCAGATAGAAAATATCCAGGGCATTGGGAATGAAAGTGCTGATTGGATAGTGCTGAATGTAAAAAGGAAGTAGACATGCCAGCCCTATTGTTCCACCGATCATTTGATAATAGTTGATGCATATTGCATTGTACTTTTTGGTCAATTTTTCATTGTGAACCGCATAGAGTGAGGCAAAAGCCGGAGAAATTATCCCTAAGACTATGCCAAGCTGGTGTGAGGTATCGAAGTGAAATATCAGTGCTATCCCACACAACGTAAGTCCACTCAACAGAAGTTCAGACAATCTGAATTTCGTTTTATTGATCATCGGTGCAAAAATAGCGGTGAAAAAACTTGCCATACAGTAGCAGATCACACCGATGGAAATGTTTGAATATTTGATGCTAGCATAGAATAATAGCCAGGATGCTGTCAATAGTAGCCCATTTTTTGCTATATGCAGTTTCTCTTTGAACGTAAAATCTGTAGGTATTTTATACCATTTTAGAATAAAAAATAGGATAACGGCAGCTAAAAATACACGGTACCATGTGAGTATCCCCTCGTTGAGTGAAATCACTTTTCCAAATACGCCAGATAGTCCCAGGCACAGCACAGCAAGGTGCAGCATGAAATATGAATGTTTCATAAGAAATTGTCTTCCAGTTCCGTCCATGAAGGACGAAAGGTTTTAAATAATAAAATTGATTGTAAATAGGAAGCACAGAAAATCGGTCCATTTCTGGTATTGGGCTTCAGTAATATAGAGAAAAAATATTACGCTCTTGGAGGAGGAAGACAACTCGTTCTATTCATCATATTTTTATTTACCCGAAGATAGGGAATTTTGGGCGCAGCTGCAAAAAAGGAATGAAAAAGCCCCTAGAAAATCTTTGGTTCTAGGGGCATATATTTAGTCAGTTGCCTTTATTTTGTGATTCTATGGCGTATTTGGCGGTAAAGTATCTGTTCCGCCACCCAGTGCACGGTAAAGATCTATGGCTGCGTTGAGCTTTTCCCGTTTTACTGTAATACGTTCCAAATCATTTTGGAGCGCATTGTTTTGGGCAGTTATCACTTCCAAATAGTTTGCCATCCCACTTTTATAAAGTAAGGCTGCATCAGCGGTGGCTTTGGCGAGGGCATTTGATTTGGCATGGATAAGTTGCAGGCGCTGTTCCGTATGTTTGATTTTTGCCAAGGCATCCGAAACTTCTGAAACTGCAACCATAACCGACTGTTTAAACTGCAATGCTATCTTTTCGCGTTCGATGACCGATATCTCATAGTTTGTTTTTAAAGCACCTTTCTGAAAAATTGGCTGTGCAATATTCCCCGCTATTGTTTTCACAATCGAACCTGGTAGATCAAACCATTTGTTAAATTGAATGGAGTTTGTACCAATGGATGGTGTCAAGCTTAGGGAAGGGTACATCGCTGCTTTGGCAAGTCCCATTCTGCTTGTGGCAGCCACAACCGCGTATTCAGCTGCTCTGACATCTGGTCTGCGGCTCAAGAGTTCGGCCGGCACCCCTGTAGCAAGTCCGTCTCCAACAATCGTATCATCTAAACTTGCTGTACGTTGAATGCCCTGAGGGAAACCTCCGCAAAGAATGCTCAGTGCATTTTCTTCTACAGCCATGTTTTGATGGGCTAGGGGAATCAACAATTCAGCAGTTTTCTTCTGAGCTTCGGCTTGCTCCACGGCAAGCGAACTGACCAGTGATGAGTTGTATTGCAAACGTATCATATTCAGTGTGCTGTCGCTCAATTGAACATTTCTTTGTGCAATCTTAAGCTGCTCATCCAAAGCAATCAGATTATAATAGGACTGGATGACCTGTACAATAACCCGGGTTTTCAGAGCCGATAAATTTTCCTTTTGGCCAAAAAAATTGGCCATAGATTCCTCTTTTTGCATTTTTACCTTTCCCCAGATATCGGCTTCCCAAGATAATCTGAGCGTGGCACTATAATCGTCCATATAAGGTGTCCCAATAAATTGGTCACTCAGCGAGCCATTCAAGGAATTGCTCGATAACCAGGTTCTATTCGCTCCAATGCTTAAATCGGCTGTTGGCAGTAACCCTTTCTTAGACTGCTTGTACGCGAGTTCCAATTGTTGCATGTTGAGGAGTGCAACATTGACGTCTGTATTGTTGGATAATGCCTTTTCAATGAGTGAGGTCAACAAGGGATCCTGTACAAATTTACGCCAGGATAGTTGTAGCGTATCAGACGTCAGGACAACCTCGCTGTTTTTAAAATTTTCGGGCATGGCTATCTCCTGGCGTGTGTATTTTTTTCCCACACTGCATGCGGACAATAACAGGGTGCTGCTTGCGAAAATTGTTATATAGTGATGAAATTTTTTCATTTTAATCGTTTGTATTGTGTACTGTATTGTCCGTAAGCTTTTTACCCGAAACTTTTTCTTGCAAATATTGGAACACCAGGTATAGCAACGGTATGATGATTACCCCAAGGATAACACCGCTTAACATACCCATTGCCGCTCCGGTACTGATGGAATGGTTACCTGTAGCCGTTCCGCCGGTCGCAAACATCAAGGGGACCATACCCGCAATGAAAGCCAATGAAGTCATCAAGATTGGGCGTAGACGAGCTCTTGCGCCTTCTAAAGCCGAATCAATGAGTGAGGAGCCTGCTCTTCTCCGCTGTAAAGCAAATTCAACAATCAAAATGGCATTTTTTGCCAAAAGACCGATGAGCATGATCAAGCCGACCTGGACGTAGATATTGTTGTCCAATCCAATGGCACGTGTTCCTAAGAAAGAACCTATCATACCTGTTGGGATTGATAACAGGACGGCAAGGGGCAATAAGTAACTTTCGTACTGTGCTGATAGTAAAAAGTATACAAATAGCAAGCTTAATGCTAGGATAAGTACGGTCTGATTGCCTGATGACTTCTCTTCCAAGCTAAGTCCCGTCCATTCGTAGCTATAGTCTCCCGGTAACTTGGTCAATACATTTTTCTCCAATGTTTCCATGATCGCACCATTACTGATACCAGGTGTACTAACCACGTTTATCGTGAGTGAATTGTATAAATTATAACGTGTTACCGACTCAGGACCATAAACTTTACGAAGTGTAACCAAAGTGTTCACCGGAACCATTTGGCCAAGATTATTCTTGACAAATATTTCGTTGAAGGCTTCTTTATCGGTTCTATAGATGCCATCCGCTTTAACTGCTATCCGATAGAATTTACCGAAACGATTGAAATTCAATGATTGGTCACCCGCAAAGTAAGTTTGAACGGACGAAAGCATTTCACTGACATCTACGCCAAGTTGGGCAGCTTTGTCTTCATCTACTTCTAACTCCATCTGTGGATAATCTGCTCTGAACATGGTATAAGCAAACTGCACCCCTGGTTGTTTCATAATCTGCGCAATAACGGAGTCGGACATTGCTTTGAGCTCGACCGGCGATTTACCAGCTCTGTCCTGCAAAACGAGTTCCGCACCATTCATCATACCATAACCATCAACAGGAGGGGAGCGAAAGGCCATTGCGTTACCTTCTTTGACACTGGATAATTTTTGCGAGATCACTTGGTGAATCTGATCGATATCGTTCATCTCACCACGTTTCTTTTTATCTTTCAGGCGTATAAATCCTGTTGCATAGGCTGCGCTGGAGTTGTTACCGATCATATTGAATCCAGTAATACTTGTATGGCTTTCAATAGAAGGGATATCGGCAAGTAGTTTTTCGATTTTTTCTACTGCTTTTGTGGTTCGATCAAGTCCCGTTCCCGGGGGCATTTCCAAACTGTATACAACAAAGTTATCATCCTCCATTGGTACAAAACTTTTGGAAGTGCTTGTCATGAGGTATCCAGCAACGCCAATTGTAGCCAGGATCAAAAGTGCCGAAATCCATTTTTTCTTTGCCAGGAATTTTAATGAACCAACGTATCGGTTGGTCATGTTTTCGAAGCCAGCATTAAACGCTTTGAAAAAACGTTGAGAAAATCCTGTTTTTGGGGTCTGCCCATCGTGATTTTCGGCGTGCGTATTTTTAAGCAATAATGCGCAGAGTGCTGGTGTTAAAGTCAAGGCATTGATCGCGGAGATCACAATGGCGATAACAAGGGTATAGGCAAACTGTTTATAAAACATGCCCGATGAACCTGTCATAAATCCAATGGGAATAAAAACTGCACACATAACCAAGGTAATGGAGATTACAGCCCCTGTGATTTCACTCATGGCACTATGGGTAGCCTGCTTGCCGGTTAAGTTGGAAGTCTCCATCTTTCCATGTACTGCTTCGACAACGACAATTGCATCATCGACAACGATACCAATGGCGAGTACTAAGGCAAATAACGTCAATATATTGATGGTAAAGCCAAACACCAGCAGGAAGAAAAAAGTACCTACGATGGCTACTGGAACTGCGATTGCTGGAATAATAGTCGACCGTATATCCTGCAGGAACAAAAATACAACGAGGAAAACCAAAATGAAGGCTTCAATCAATGTCGAACGTACTTGTGCCGTACTTTCATCCAAGCGTTCTTTGGTACTGATCAATTTAAAAATCTTGATCCCAGGAGGGAAAGAGCGTTGCGCTATTTCAATCTGTTTATCGATTCCGATTTCAATTTCATTGGCGTTGGAGCCTGATGTCTGGAATATACCAATGGTAACGGTATTGAGGCCGTTATTTTGCGAATTACCACTATAACTGATCGAGCCAAACTCGATACGTGCCACATCCTTTAAGCGTACGATCTGAACGTTATTGTTTTTGACGATAATGTTTTCATACTGTTCAGGAAGGTTCTTTTTCCCTTTATAGCGTATGACATATTCCAGTGGTGCTTTTGATTCTTCCCCTAATTTTCCAGGTGCAGATTCCAAACTTTGTTTGGAAATTGCAGCAATGACTTCTTGTGGCACAAGTCCATAACTCGCCATTTTTTGCGGATTCAACCATACACGCATCGAATAGTCTTTGGAACCGAATACCATGGCCTGACCAACGCCAGGTACACGCTTGATCTGTGGGATCAAGTTGATGTTCACATAATTCTGTAAAAATAGTTCATCATATTTTTTATTATCTTCTGTATAGATATTAAATATCATGATCATACTATTTTGTTGCTTGGAGGTCGTTAATCCCATTCGGACAACTTCCTGTGGCAGGATAGGAGTAGCCTGTTGTACTCTGTTTTGCACATTAACGGCTGCCTGATCTGGATTTACACCTGCTTTAAAGACAATTCGTACAGAGAATGTACCGTCATTACTTGCAGTAGATGTAATGTATTCCATGTCCTCCACACCATTGATTTGCTCTTCAAGGGGTGTAACAACTGATCTCAATACTGTTTCGCTATTTCCTCCGGGATAGCTTCCGGTAACTTGAACCGTGGGCGGGGCGATATCCGGGAATCGCGTTTGAGGCAGCCTAAAAAGACCGATGACCCCCAGTATGACAAATATGATAGATATAACAGTTGCCAAAACTGGCCTGTCAATAAATTTCTTTAACATTTTAGTTTAAATTTTATAAAGCTTTTAGTACCGTTTTTTTCCAAAAGTGAATACTGAATGTATAGGCTTGTTGCCTTGCCTTTCTTTGAGCAGTTCAGCTTTTGCTATACCTGCTATTCTTGTTACATGGTGGATTTTTTAGTCGGTTGAACTTGCATTCCATCATTAAGCATGTCAATTCTATTCATAACGATTTTTTCACCAGCTGTGAGTCCCGATTTTAGTAAATAGGCGTTAGCGGTATTTCCTGCAATTTCAATCTGTTTCATGGAAATTTTATTTTTCTCACCAATAACATAAACGAAATAGCGGTCTTGAATATCCTTTACAGCGGCCATAGGTACCAACAATACGTTTTCATGCGCTTTTTTCAAGATTACTTTTGCTGAGCCACCCGAACGGAGAATTTTTTCGGGATTGATGAAACTTGCTTTAAGTGCCATGCTTCCTGTTGTTCTGTCGATGTTACCACTGGCTAACTCTACTTTCCCCGAATGGTTGTATGCTGTTCCATCAGCCAGTAATAGCGTTGCTTGTTGATTGGATGTTTTGTTATTCTGATCTTTGACAAAGGCTATAAAATCGGCCTCACTCAATGAAAAATACACATTTACGGTATTGATTTCAGATAGCGTTGTTAAAGGTGTCGCATCTGCTGCGGTAATTAAATTTCCGATCCGATTAGGAATACGGCCGATATAACCACTCACTGGCGCATTGATCAACGTAAATTTGGCATTTATTTGAGATGAACCGAGTGCAGCTTGTGCTTGCGCTACCTGCGCTTTAGCTGCGGCATAATTGGCCTCTGCAGTTTTTAACTGTAATTCGGTATACACTTTACCTTCAACAAGTGGTTTGATTTTTTCAATCTCCAATTTCGCGTTTTGTTCTGCCGATAAAGCAGCTTGGTAAGCTGCCTTGCTGTTGTTTACTTGTTCGTTGTAGACATCAGCTTTTATTTTGAAAAGGGGTTGACCCTGGGATACATAGTCTCCTTCTTTGACATAAATCTGCTCGAGATAACCCGTTACCTGCGCTTTGACATCGACGTTGACGGTCCCCTCTAATGTACCAGGATATTTTTTTTCGGTCTCCGCGTGGGTAGGAGATAATTCGATAAAGTCAACAGTAACTGCCTGCTCTTGCGGTTGTTCTTGGTTGCCTCCACAGGACGATAATAATGCTGCTGCTGTAATAAGTGTAAGGAAAGGTTTTAAAGTCATCGTTCTTTGTGCCATTTTATCATTTTATAATGAAACAAAGAAAAGAATTCTTTTAAGCCATAAGGCAAAGAAATCTACCGAGACGTTACAATTGCTTACTGAAACGTATCAGTGATGATCTGAATTTTACGATATTAAATGGTCCGATCCGATTGTGTTGGAAATATTGGTCTTACCGATTGACATTCCCTTCTTTATCGCGAAAAACTTACTTTACCTTTCTGACGAAAAAAGGAGCAAGCGGATCAGTTTTAACATTAATAGTCTAACCAATTTTTTAGCAATTGAGCCTTTTCTCTGCTCACAAGGATTTCCACTTGATCGTTATTTTTAATTTCTATTTTTAGTTTTCCGTTGAAGTGGTTATGTAATCTTTTGATCGCATCTATATGCACAATGAATTGCCTGTTGGCGCGAAAAAATACTTTTGGATTTAGTTGCTGTTCGAGTTCTTCCATTGTTTGAGGGACAATTTCGACAGTGCCACATTTGAGTTGCGCATGGGTAAGTTTAAATTCGGAGTAGAAGTATAATATCTCTTCAACGAGAACGGTTTTATAGCCGTCTTTGAATGGAATTAAAAAGCGTGAGCGAAAATCTTTCGGATAGATAAAATCCAATAAACCTTGAAGCGGTTGTTGGTTGATCTGGAGATCTTTTTGATAATCAAGTTTTTGGATGGCATTTTCCAGCTCTGTTTTTTCTACAGGCTTAAGCAAATAATCTATGCTATTGAATTTAAAGGCCCTCACAGCGTATTCGTCAAATGCCGTTGTAAATATGATTGGGCAGTCTATTTTTATAGTCTCTAATATTTCAAAGCTTAAACCATCGGATAGACGAATATCCATCATCACGAGGTCGGGAAGTTCATTGCTATTGAACCAGTTGATGCTATCAGCGATATTATCAAGGACATCTAAAATAACGATGGATGGCTTTATTTCCTTCAAAAGTCGTTTTAAACGATCGGCATTGAGTTTTTCGTCCTCGATGATTAATACTTTGGTTATATTCATTATGCTTGCGCTAAAAGTGGGAGGATAACGTTAAATGTTTTGCCATCATTCTTTATTTGCAGTTTTAAGTTGGATAGCAAATCGTATCTTTTAATGATGTTTGAAATCCCGATTCCCGATGATTCGGATACATTCTCAATAGGGATTAATATATTTTCAACAACAAGTTGATTCTGGGAGTTGGTGTATACCTTTATTTTCAGCGGTTTTCTCTTATTTGTCTGATTATGCTTTAATGCATTTTCTACCAATAATTGTAAGGTAAGGGGAGGTAATTGGCAATTGCGTTTGGCGGGATTGACGTTTATTTCGAAGTTTACCCCATCGCCAAATCGGTTTTTGATGAGAAATATGTATGAATTTAGAAAGTTGAGTTCTTCTTCGAGTGAGATAATGTCCTTTTTGGAATTGACAAGAAGGTAGCGATATATTTTGGAGAAGTTTTCTGCATATTCATAGCCTAATTGTTGGTCTTCGAGGATGATTTCTGAGAGCACGCTCAGGTTATTAAAGACAAAATGGGGGTCGATCTGTAATTTTAACGATTGAAGTTCTGTTTCAAGAATGACCTGATCAAGCTTTGCTGCGCGCATGGATTCATTCTTCCAGTTAGTGATCAAATGACTACCAATATTGATCCCCATTATCATCAACGCAATCAATACACTGATTGTAATATTTTGTATCATCCCTCTTTTTTCCTCCAAAGATGGGGCTATAGTAACATTTTGAGGTCCAAAATAATATTTTGAAATCAGGTACTCCAGCAGTAAATTGATAAAGAGTACTGCAAAAAGGTTGATGACGGTTTCAAGTAGAAGTCGCTCTGTCGGACTATCTTTCCAGGTTAAGAACTTATTAAGCTTGTCATGGACAATGATACTAAATTCGGAAATGATAAAGCTGTAAATGATCGTAAATGTCCATTCACCGATTATTTCGAACATATTCCGTTTAAAATAGCCATCCCAGCAACTCGAAAAAGGATCAATAATATAGGCGACGAGATAAATAAGCAGAAAGGACAGAAAGGTAAATATCAGCCTTTTTTTATTTGTACTAATTAGAGTCTTATCGTTTTTATAGATCGCTATATCCTGCATTCTTTTAACTTATATGTATCGGTGAAATCTATGCAAATTTCGTAATTCCTTTTAGTATTGGACGACAAATTTCTGCTGAAGCGTATAAAGCCCCGACTGAAATATCAATTTGATGTACTCAGACGTATATTGACGAAGGCCGATAGATTATCTTGCCTTGGCATATCAGAATATAATTTTTTATGAAATTCGGATGTTCTGTTTTTTTTAATGGATTGTAAATCTTGTTGTTATTGTTTTTTTGTGATCTGTTGATATAACAGTGTAAAAGAATGACTCTGGTTAAGGGGCTCGTTTTTAGCTATAAACAGAAAGGCTTGACATCGTTTCGTCAAGCCTTTCTGTTTTACTGAAGTAACTATTTTTTCGATGTGTTATCGTGTAAATTATTTTGGCTCTTGATGCGTTGTTGGTGTATGGATAATATCGAAATAGATTGTTTTGTCATTCGCGTTTGGATAAACTCTATATGTGAATTCTTTCTTCGTTAATACAGTAATATCAACCACACGAGTAAACAATGTTTCACCAGCAGCATTTTTAGCAACAATTGTTCTCGTTTTACCATCTGCAGATATGGTCCAGTCGCCGTGCATTTTGGGAGAATTGTCAAGATTGAACATTGTAAATGTACCGTCAGATTTGAAATAAGCAAATCCTACAAAATTTGACACATTAGCATCTGTTAACACTACACTTTCTCCTTTATTATTCTTTGCGTTTGTTGTTTCCCAGGGTGTACTGGCCAATATTTCGCTTGGTTTAAGCTGTGGTTCAACAACAGTTTCGTCATCTTTACTGCAGCTCATCGCTACTAATGTGCTTAAGGCGATACATACCGCTAATGCAATTTTTTTTAAATCTCTCATTTTATAAAATTTATATGATGTCACAAAAATAATCGCATTGTTTCAGCTGCGTTTGTCTCTTTTATTCCAAGGTTTGAAGGATTTATAAATTGAATGAGATCGCGTTGTAGAAGAAGGTTAAACAAAAGAAAAAGCTTGCTTTTAATTTGCTTTGAAGTATGCTTTACATGGAAACAAATTAAAGGTGATGGAAGAATGCGCTTCGGATAAAAATAAAACAGGGGACCCTAAAGCCCCCCATCTACCAGATATGTATAATAAAATTAGAAAATTGCTTTTTTTATAGCATTAGTTGTTGCTCCATCCACCACCTAATGAACGATACAGGTCAACAACTGCAGAAAGCTCCGCTTTTTTTACCTGAGCAAGTTCGAGCTCACTTTGCAAGATATTGCTTTGTGCTGTAATTACTTCCAAGTAAGTGGCCATTCCTGTTTCAAATAAAAGATTGGCGTGCTTCGTTGCTTCCTTTAGACGCGTCGTTCTATCCGAAGTAATCTTTTGTTTTTCTTTCAATTTTTGAATTGAAATTAAAGCATCGGAAACTTCTCCAGCTGCTGAGATTACTTTTTGCTTGAAGATCAGTACGTTCTTTTCTTGTTCGACACGTGCCAGTTCATATTGAGTTTTCAATTCCTTCCGCTGTAAAATTGGCTGCGTAATACTTCCTGTAATTGCCCCAAATAATGAAGCCGGTAAGTTGAACCAATTGCTTGCCTTGAATGCATTTACTCCTGCTTCGGCGCTAATAACCAAGGAAGGATACATGCGTGCCTTTGCGTATTGTTGATAAGCTTGTGAAGCTGTAATAGCCAGTTCAGCTTGTTTTACATCCGGACGATGACTTAACAAATCGGCTGGGACGCCAGTTGCTAATTCTTCGGGGAATTGAATATTCGACAATTTCTCCGCTATTTTAATTTCCTGCGGGAGTTTTCCGCTAAGAATCTGAATGGCATTTTCCTGAATACGGATCTGTTGTTCAAAGTCTGGGATCAAGGCAGCTGCAGACAATCGTTGCGCATCGACCTGTTCCAATGCAAGCAGCGTAATGTCACCAACTTCATATTGTTGCTGGACAATACGTAAAGTTGTATCGCTTAATTGCAAGTTTTGTTTGGCGATATCACGCAATTGATAAAGCATAAGTAGTTGATAATAACCTTGTGCAACTTGTGCAATTAATTGGGTTTGAATTACTTTTTTCGCTTCTTCTGTCTGTAAATAGGAAGCTAAAGCAGCTATATTTTGATTTTTGATTTTACCCCATATGTCGGCCTCCCAGGATAAACCTAAGGATGCCGTATAATCTTCTACATGGTGTTGGCCTAAAAACTGCCCCAGGCTCAATCCATTCATACTGTTATTGGATGGGTTGGTGCTATTTCCGCGGATCTGTAGTTGGGCCGTGGGAAGATAGTTAGCTTTTGCCTGTTTCAGGCTCAGTTGAGACGCTTCTATATTTTTTAGTGCCAGTTGCATATCTAAGTTATGTTGTATAGCACTATCGATCAAGGTTTGTAAGACTTGATCCTTAAAAAAATCGCGCCATGGAATAGAACCTATGCTAGTTTCCTGTGGAGCTTTAGCTTGGTCGCGGTACTGCTCGGGTAAGTTGGGGGCAAGATGTTGATTGCTGACCAACTTATCTGTTTTGCAAGACCATGCGACAAAAGATAAAATGAAAACCGTCAGTAATTTTGATTTACTATTGATATATTTAAATGCTGTCATGATATACTAATTGTTTGTATGCACGGGTATTTCCAATGAAACGACATCGCTTTCATGTTGTTTTTGCCGTGGAGTACCTCCGATTTTCTCTTGGATAAATTGGAAGAAAATAAAAAGAATAGGGATGATAAAGAGTCCTAAAACTACTCCAGTGAACATCCCACCCGCAGCGGCGATACTGATTGAGTGATTTCCTTGCGCTGATGGACCTACCGCTGTCATCATTGGAATCATACCAACGATAAAAGCTAAGGAAGTCATGATAATAGGTCTCAAACGTAATCTTGCTGCTTTAAGTGCGGCACTAGGAATTGATAGTCCCTGTTTACGCCCTTGGATGGCAAATTCTACGATCAAAATGGCATTTTTGGCCAATAAACCAATCAACATAACGAGTGCGACTTGTACATAGATGTTGTTGGCAATATCAGTGAAGCTAATTGCTGCGAAGACCCCAAATATACCTGTAGGAATAGAGAGAATAACCGCCAATGGAATGATATAGCTTTCATATTGTGCTGCAAGCAGAAAATAAACGAATATCAGACAGAGAATAAAAATCAATGTGGATTGGCCTCCGGAGACAATTTCTTCTTTGGTCATACCTGAGAACTCATAAGTAAATCCAGTCGGCAATTGTTGTTTTGCAACTTCTTCAACCGCACGGATAGCATCTCCGGAACTATATCCTGGTTTTGGTATCGCATTTATTCCAATCGAATTGAATAAGTTGTAACGAGATGCTGTTTCCGGACCATATACACGTTCTAATTTGACTAATGTATTGATGGGAACCATGTCTCCCAATCTGTTTTTTACAAAAATACCGTCCATTGAAGTTGGTTCACTTCTATCCTTGGCATCAGCTTGGACCATCACACGATAATACTTTCCAAAACGATTAAAATCTGAGGCTTGGGCACTACCAAAATAGGCTTGCATAGTCTGTAAGATGCTTTTTGTGCTTACGCCAAGTTGTTCTGCTTTGATATCATCTACCTGGAGTTCATATTGTGGATAATCCGCTTTAAAGGTTGTGAAAGCCATCATAATTTCTGGACGTTTCATCAATTCGCCAATAAATTTTTGGCCTATGCCACTGAATTTTCCGAGTTGTCCACCGGTCCGATCCTGCAGTACCATATCCAGACCATCCACGTTACTGAATCCTGGGACAGTAGGGAAGGTAAAGACAAAGAAATTTGCGCCTTTGATATTTGCCAATCGCTGATTGACATCGGCCATAATAGCATTGATGTCTTTTATCTTACCACGTTCTTCATGTGGTTTGAGGAGGATAAATGCAACACCTGCTGATGGACTTGTGGATTGTGTCAAAATATTGAAACCAGCAAGTACATTTAAAGTTTTGGTAAAATCAGCATGTTGAAGTTGCTTCTCTGCTTCGGCTAATGCACCAGAGGTACGATCCAAAGAAGCACCTGCTGGCATAGATAAGGATACAGCAATGAATCCTTGATCCTCTGATGGGATGAATCCAGTAGGTGTTTTACGGATCATAAATACAGTCAAAAGTAGGGTAATTCCCAATCCTGCAAATGCAACCCACTTATAACGGATCAAGAAGCGTAAACTACCTAAATAATTCTTCGTCAACCGATCAAATCCGACATTGAATCCAGCGAAGAAACGCTCTTTGAAATTAAGTTTCTTGGCATCAGCATGACCATGATGCGTTGGTTTTAAGAAAAGCGCACATAACGCAGGACTTAGTGTCAAGGCATTAATTGCTGAAATAACGATTGCAATCGCCAAAGTGAAAGCAAATTGTCTATAAAACACCCCGGTAGAGCCTTCCATAAAGCCGATGGGAAGAAATACGGCAGACATCACCAATGTAATCGAGATGATGGCGCCTGTGATTTCACTCATGGCAGATGTCGTAGCGAGCTTAGGCGGGAGATTTTCATGCTCCATCTTGGCATGAACAGCCTCCACGACCACAATCGCGTCATCGACGACAATCCCAATGGCTAGCACCAAAGCAAACAAAGTCAGTAGGTTGATTGAAAAACCGAAGAGCTGCATGAAGAAGAATGTTCCCACGATGGCTACCGGTACCGCAATCGCTGGTATCAATGTCGATCTAAAATCTTGAAGGAATAGAAAGACAACTAAAAATACCAGTATAAATGCTTCAACTAGTGTATGTTTTACTTGGTCAATAGATTGATCAAGTGCATCTTTTGTGTTGTATAAAACGAGATATTTGACACCTTTTGGAAAGCTTAAAGAGGCTTTCTCCATGAATTTTTGAATGGCAATCTGAATTTCATTTGCATTCGAACCTGCTAACTGCATGACCCCAATATTCAATCCTGCTTTTCCATTGATACGGGTGTGACTCGCATAGGTATAGGATCCCAATTCGACACGAGCGACGTCTTTGAGTTTTAGTACAGAGCCGTCTGTATTGGAACGGATAATAATATTTTCGTAATCACTTGGCTGGTTGAGTTTACCTTTATATTTGATTACAAATTCAAAAGCTTCACGGCTGCTCTCTCCGAATTTACCCGGAGCAGCTTCGACGTTTTTATCTTGGATGGCAGCCATTACTTCCTCAGGCGTTAATTTATAGGTCGCCATTTGATTTGGATTGAGCCATACACGCATGGAGTAGTCTTTGCTACCACCAAATGCCAATGCTTGTCCGACGCCGGGTATCCGTTTCAGTTCAGGAATGATATTGATCTGCGCATAATTGGTAATAAAAGTCTGATCGTATTTACTCTGATCTTCCGTATAAAGGTCCAATACCATGATCAAGCTGTTTTGCTGTTTTGCGGTGGTGATCCCGGCTTGTACAACTTCAGCGGGCAATTGGCTGGTTGCTTGAGCCACACGATTTTGGACGTTTACAGCAGCTTGGTCAGGGTCTGTACCAAGTTTAAAATATACCGTAATCATTAACGAACCGTCGTTGCTGGCGGTAGAGCTCATGTAGCTCATATTTTCAACACCGTTAATTGACTCTTCGAGTGAGGGGGCTACGGCACGAAGGACCGTTTCGGCATTTGCCCCGGGATATAAAGCCGTTACTTGCACCGCTGGCGGTGCAATATCGGGAAACTGCTGCAAAGGCAGTTTTAGGATACCGATCACCCCCAATATGACAAGTAATATGGAGATAACGGTAGCAAGTACAGGTCTTTCTATAAATTTCTTAAGCATGTGATTTTCTAATATTATAATGAATTGATGCTATCTCTTGATAAGGCTTGTGGTGTAATTTTCTGACCATCCTGAAGCAAGTCAATGCCTTTGTAGACAATTCGGTCTCCCGCATTCAGCCCTTTACTTACCAGGTAATTTGCACCACTTTTTCCAATGACAGTAATAGGTTGTTGAACAACTTTATTTTCTTTACCAACGGTATAAACGAAGATTTTATCCTGCATTTCAAGGGTAGCAAGCTGCGGTACCAATAATGCTTGTGCATACTTCTTTTGTAGTCTTACACGACCGGTGTTTCCGTTGCGCAAAACTCCCTCCGGATTGTTAAATGTTGCACGAAGTGTAATCGCACCGGTATTTTTATCAAACTGCCCGTCCACCATATCTATTTTTCCTTTCTGATCATAAATTGTCTGATCCGAAAGAACTAAGCTGATCGGAGGGAGGTTGTGAAGCTTTTGTTGTAAATTACTCCCTTCCGTATTGTTTTTGAATGCGATAAAGTCATTTTCTCCCAGTGAGAAATAAACATGAAGATCTCTTACATTTGACAATGCGGTAAGTGGTTGTGCGTCTGTGGGACCAACCAAACTCCCTTGTTTGCGCTGTAATCTACCGATGTATCCTTCGGCTGAAGCCCGTATTAGCGTATATCCGACATTGATTTTCGCAGTTTCAACGGCCGATAGTGCCAATTGTACGTTTGCTTTAGCGGCATTACGTGCGCTAATAGCTGTTTTTAGCTGGAAGTCTGTCAGTACTTTGGTATTCACCAGCTTTGTTTTCTTTTCGACTTCTAACTCCGCATTTTCCAGACTAGCTTTTGCTGCCAGTAAATTTGCCTTCGCTTGGTTTAATTGTTCCTGATAGGGGCGGTCGTTGATCTTGAAAAGTGCTTGACCTTTAGTTACTTTGGCTCCTTCATCAACATAGATGTTTTCCAAAATTCCCTCTACCTGAGGTCTGATCTCAATATTGGCGGAAGCTTCAATAGTCGCTGGATATTCCTGGTAAACTGTCTCGTTACCGTTCTCGATGGTAACGACCGGAAGGTTAACTGGTGGTGGATCAATGGGTTTACTTGTTCCGGTTGAGCAACTGTATAGAAAGATTGCACTCAACACATATGCAGTCTTTACGATATTAATTCGTTTAACACTGTTAAGTGTTGGAACGTAAATCTTTTTAAGACTTGGTGATAAATTTGTTTTCATGTGATATTAAAAATTGAAGTTTTGGTGTATTTAACGGTGTTAGATTTTTTAACGTTGTATTTTTTGCTGTAAAAAAATTTAGTCAGTCAGGGAGCGTGTAATGCCATAAATAGCATCCTTTAATACTTCTTGATTGGTATTATCGCCATTGCCTTGGTTTACCAGATTGATCGAAATCAATCCATGTATAATAGACCAGTACGTAAAATACTTTCTACAGATCAATTCTTCGGATGGATTTTTCTCTTTCATGATTTCACGGATGACATCACTTATCAATTTTCCATGGGATTCAGCACATTTATACGTTTTTTCAAAACCACAACAGGCTGTTCCCACACCGAACATTAATTGGTACAATTCACGTTCTTCGAAGGCGAAATCCCAATAGCTAAACCACATTGCTTCCAATTGTTTCTCCAGATCGGTTTCAGTTGATTTGGCTTGCTTTACTTTTTTGGCAAGCAGGAGATAGCCTTGGTTGGCAAGTTCCATCAAGATGGCATCTTTATTGGCGAAATACTCGTATATCATGGGGGCAGTATATTCAATAATATCTGCAATTTTGCGCATACTCAGGGCCTGCCATCCTTCTTCTTTGACGATTTGGAGCGCAGCATCTAGAATATTGGTTCTATTCTCATCTTTGAGCCGTTGTATGCGTTCTTTACTACCCATGCTAATGCGTAAATAATTTAACAGTGTTAGGCAAAAGTGATACTTTTAATTTTATTTATTGACATCTAAAAGTCATTAAATAAAAAGGTCTTATTTTTTCGGTTCGGAAGAAGCGTTTTCAGGGCTTGCAGCAAGGGTTACAATCTGTTTTATGCGATTCTTTTCTTTCTCAGTTAGGGGAAGTGCCTGTTCGATGATAGGGAGAATTTCCGTACTTTTTTCCGATTGCAATAACAGGTCGATGAAACCAAGATAGGTGCGGATAAGGTCTGTTTTAATGCCGAAGAAAATGCGTGGATCTACAATATATAATTCCTGTACTAATGCTAACAATAGGGTTTTTCTTTTTTTATCCTTTTCCGAGTTGTTGTAGGCGGGTAGTAGGCCCTTTCTTTCAAGATCTGTTAATTTTACCGCGACAGCGTGCTCAAGTACATATTTTTTTTGTTTTCTATCGAGTAAATCACGTAACTCGGCAAGTAAATTTCGATAAATAACTTGTTTGGCTTTCCCCGAGAAAAGATTATCTTCTGTAGATAGGAGGATATCTTGTTGTTCGAAATGATCAAAGAAGTTAGATTCCACATAGACAGAGTGGTGGAAATTGATCGCGTTATTATTGAAACTGCTAAGTACTTTGGCAATTTCCTTTTTATCACTATTAAGAAAATAATAATAATATCGATCACCAATTTGCTGGTTCCAGCGAATGTAATTGATGGTAAAATGATAAGAGGTATCACGATCCGGGCTATAGCCTGTCCACGAAAGGTGGTCTGTCTCCTGGATTAAATGATCATAAACCAACAGCCTTCCATTGACGCGTATGGCATAATTCCTTTCTTTATTCAAGTAGAGAAACCAACCGAATTCTTGTGCGAGGAAATTGTTAAAGTCATCGCTTTCAAAAAATGTAGCATTAAGTCCAAAAATGCCTTCAAAAGTAACTTGTGTTCCTGTATTGTTATGTACTACTGGCGTGCTTTCACTGATATCATATTGCTCTTTACTTTCGCGATCGATTTGAATTCGGTAGTTTGAGAAATATTCATCCTTCTGAAAAACAGTATTCCAAATTGCACGTGTTGCAAAAAGCGAGAACGAAAATCGGCCCTTTCCCTTTTTTCCTCTTGTATAGGAGCTGCGTTTGAGGCTGTTCTTTTTTATAGAATCCAAAAAGTTTCCAAATGAGGAAGAAAGCGTCTCTAGGGGAATGCCTTCACCATTGTCCTGTATGCTTATACGATTAATGTAGCCTAATTCATTACTGTCTATGGAGAGTTCGATCTGTGTGGCTTTTGCATCAAATCCATTCCAGATATATTCAGCAATGGCATGTTTAGGGTCTTTGGGAAGTCCTGCAGATTCGATACTTTGGTTGGTTATTTTTGTGCTCCTCTTCATCGTAAAGGCGGTTTAGCTTAAAACTTGTAAAAAAAGATGGAAATAATTTGGTCGATTAATTCTATTTCAATGTACACTATTTTTTAGATCTCTTGATTAAAAATGTGAAAAAATAAGCAAGTCCAAAATAGATAATAAGATCGAAAAGAAGATAAATAAAATTGAAACTACTTCGAATCTCAGGTTCAATTGAGCGTTTGCCGCCAATATATTCATAAAAAGGAAATGGAAAGCCCAATCTGTCATTTCCATCGGATGGACTATCGCATTTAGCGAAGAGAATGGTGGCCGCAACTGTTATTACACTAAAAATTACCCAGGTTTTCTTTGGGAAATTTGAAACTATCTTCATGGTTACTGGGCTTTAAGTAGCTTAAAATTACACAATATCATGTGGAGATGTATACTTTTCATTCGTATACATATCGCCATTGACGACTAAAGTTGATGTGTTGATATAGAAGTTGCTTTTTTGGTAGAAAATATACCTAAATTTAGTCTATGCTTATAGAAACTTTAAAAAACCTTTTCCGACGGGACTTAAACAGGCTGCGTGATGAAATTTCTTTGTACAAACAGGAAGGAAATATATGGCTTATTGAACGTGATATTTCCAATTCAGCTGGCAACTTATGTTTACACCTGATTGGAAATCTTCAAACATATATTGGTGCTGAAATAGGCAAGACTGGGTATATCAGAGATCGAGCGGCTGAGTTTTCGTTAAAAGACATTCCTCGAACACGATTATTAGATCAGATAGATGATACGATTGATGTGGTTACACGTTCTCTGGATCTGTTGTCGGAGGAGAACCTTCTTGAGATATATCCCATACTCGTGTTTGAGGAAAAAACAACAACGCAGTATTTGCTTGTTCATCTGACCACCCATCTAACTTATCACCTTGGCCAAATAAACTATCACCGGCGACTGCTGGATCAACCTGAGGTATAGTTAATGTATTGGTAAACCTATTCTTGTTCTAAAACATGGGAAACAAATTTATAGTATGGACATAAGAAAAGCGGTATTATCTGATGCTCCGGAGCTTGCAACCTTGACCGAACAGCTGGGTTATCCAGCCGATATTGAAGGAACGAAAACTATTTTGGAGGATCTGTTGCGGAAGCAGGAGTATGCTTTATTTGTGGGGATTATTGATAATAAAACAGTTGGCTGGATTCAACTTCATCAGGTCATCAGTATGGAGACTGGTGTTTATGTAGAAATCATTGGCTTGGTTGTCGATGAAGAATATCGAGGTCGGGGGCTAGGCCGATTATTATTGCATGCGGCATCCGATTGGTCTAGGTCTATCGATTGTTACCGTTTGCGTGTAAGATGCAATAGCATTCGGACCGAGAGCCATACGTTTTATCAAAATAGTGGTTTTATACTAAAAAAGGAGCAGAAAGTTTTTGATTCTTTGCTTTAAAAGGTGAACTTTAGCCCAATTAGATATCGAGACCATCAAACATTCTACCTGTATCGACTGTTGATTTCTCGAAGACCCGACTTAGATAAAATGAGAAGAATCTTTACATTAATTGCCTGTTGCTGTGTTTTTAATTCGCATGCACAACGTATGGACAGTATTACCACGGTGATCGCACCTGAATATGACCGAGTGGGTTTACTGCATCGATTTTGGCTTGGAGATAGTTACCGTAAATTATATAATACTCCTGTTAGGATGCGTGTGATGGATCTCGCTACAGAGCGGGGCGGGCTTCAGATTGTTAAGTTGGGTGGTGGCATGCAGACACAGTCACTTCGACTGGTAGATTCTATGGGTAGGGAGTGGGTTCTTAGGTCTATTCAGAAATACCCTGAACGTAGCCTACCGGAAAGCCTTCGAAAGACATTTGCAAAAGATATAGTACAAGATCAGATTTCGATACATCATCCATTTGGTGCATTGACCGTTCCGCCATTTAATAAAGCCTTAGGCATTCCTTCAGCTTCGCCAGAACTGGTTTTTGTAGGAGATGATCCTAGGTTTGGCGAGTATCGTGAGGTATTTAAAAATAGGGCCTATATGTTTGAGGCGCGCACCCCTTTTGAGGATCAAAAAACAGATAATAGCGCAAAAGTAATGCGTAAAGTGTTGGAAGACAACGATACGCAAATTGATCAGAAGCTCACACTACGTGCGCGGATGCTCGACTTTACGCTTGGGGACTGGGATCGTCATCAGGATAATTGGCGTTGGGATCCCGAAAAGGAAAAAGGTAAAAAGATCTACACTCCCGTCCCAAGGGATCGGGATAAGGTATATTATAAAACTTCGGGTGTATTTCCCACATTACTTTCCTATCAATGGCTGAAGGCTCATTTGCAACCCTTTAGTCCTCATATCCGAAATGTGCCCCATTGGAATTTTAATGCGAGTACTTTTGATCATTTTTTTCTCACTCATCTTACAGAGGATGAATGGATTGACGAAATACAGTTTGTTCAGAAAACATTGACGGATTCGTTGATTCATCAAGCGATGTTAACGATGCCTGATACAATTGTGAAAATGAGTGCGAATGAATTGGAAACAAATATTCGTTCAAGAAGGGACGAGCTGATGGAAAGCGGACTGACCTACTATCGATTTCTTGCGCGTGTCGTTGAACTACCATTGTCCGCCAAATCTGAATTTGTGGATGTCGATTACAATAAGGATGGCTCGGTCACTGTCAATATCCACAACAAGAAAAAAGATGGTACCGAAGGGCGAAAATTGCTAAAACGCACCTTTGTACCTGATCAGACCAAAGAAGTTCGTATATATGGCATATCGGGCACTGATGAATATAAGTTACATGGATCGGGCAAATCGCCCATAAAGATCCGGCTAATCGGGGGGGATGGACAGAATCTATATCGTACAACTGATAAATTTGCCAATGGCAGCAAAGTTTATATCTATGATGGTAAAAATCAGGTGCCGGGTGCTATGCAGGTTGATGATGCTATTCATCTGAAGTTGAGCAAAGACAGCGCTGTCCATAAGTTTGACTATGAAAATTTTATCTATGATCGTAAAGGGGTCGTTTTTAACCTAGATTATGGGGTTGATCGTGGACTTATTTTTGGACTGGGGTATATGATCGAGAATCAGGGGTTCAGAAAGAAGCCTTATGACTATCGGCATCAGTTTCTAGGCAGTTATTTGACCGGCCGCGAATCATTTATGTTTGATTACAAAGGTAATTACAAAGATCTCGTTGCAGGACATGATCTTTATATTCATCTTTCGTCCCTTGGTCCCAAAAACCTGAGTAATTTCTTTGGATATGGAAACAATACTATTTTCGATAAATCGGATTCAAAGCGCATTTCGTATTACCGAAATCGATTTGATCTTGTGAACGGTGACATTTTTCTGGAAAAGTACCTAGAACCTAAATTCAAGGTGTTCTATGGATCTTCTTCCGAATATTATACGAGTAAAGAATCGAATAATGTTGGACGTTATTTTGAGGAATTCCATCAAAAATATCCATCGGAACCTATCTATGGAAGTAATTTCTTCACTGGGCTTACTGGCGGGATAGATTATGATACACGTGATAATATGGCCAATCCTAAATCTGGAGTACACGTACATACCAGGCTGGGCTGGAATGCTGAAATTGGAGGGGAGGGCCGCAACTATACAAAATTGCAGCATTCCATGAGTTTTTATAAAACGGTTGCAGACAACTATATTACTTTCGCAAATCGTGTGGGATTTGATGCGGTATGGGGAGATCCCTATTTTTATCAGCATGCGCAAATTGGAGGGGAAATGAGCTTAAGAGGGTATAATTCCCGACGGTTCACTGGGAAAACAGCGCTTTATAATAATTTTGACATGCGATTAAAATTATTTAGCTACTCTTCTTATATCGTCCCTGGAACAGTCGGGGCAATTGGTTTTTATGATGTCGGAAGGGTATGGATGAGTCATGAAAATTCCAATGACTGGCATATGGGGTACGGCGGTGGAATTTATTTTATGCCTGGAGACCTGCTCACTATTCAGGGGGTAATTGGTTTTAGTAAAGAAGCAACATTGCCTTATCTTCGCGTTGGACTTTCTTTTTAAAGACCTAAAATGAAGCTTTTTTAAGTATGAAATGAAATCGGAGATCAAAAAAAAATTAGATAAAAATTTTGCGGAACGTAGGCTAAGAAATAGCAGCATCGATTTATCTGTGCTAAAACACTATAAGAGTTACGCAAAAACTTTTGCCGACATTCATAATGGTATAGCCGTATTGAGTGACCTGACAGCGAACTGGAGTTATACTTATATCGGAACAATTGCAGAGCGACTTTATCTTCCTGCAGGTGAAAAGAAAATGGAAATAAACGGTATTTGGGAGGATTTTCTTCTCGAACGTGTTTACCCCGACGATTTGGCCATCAAGCATGCTTTGGAGCTTCAATTTCTTGACTTGGTCAAAAAAATGGATCTGGCGGAGCGATTCAATTATCAAGCAAACAGTGTCCTGCGAGTCGAGGGGCGAGAGGGGCAAATCATGCAGCTGTCCCATCAAATTTTTTACTTGGACACCCCGGGACCGGAATTTCCACAGTTGGCTTTATGCTGTTATACCCTATTACCAGAAACTGAAACATCAGTCAATCTCCGAAATTATATTCTCAATCAGGTAACGGGCGTGGTTCATCACCTGGATGGTTATGGCGCAAAAACTTCGATTAGCACACGCGAGAAAGAAATTTTAAGCTGTATCAAGGAGGGAATGATTAGCAAGCGAATTGCCGAAAAACTAGGTCTGAGTATAAATACAGTTAATCGGCATCGGCAAAATATACTCCAAAAGCTTCGTGTACGAAATTCATATGAAGCAGTGAGTGTGTTTAACAAGATGCAGCGGGATCATACTGACTAGATTTAAGACAACGCCCACCTGAGGCAACCTTATAGATGGGCGTCGGTATTTTTAGTTTGAATTATTCTCTTTCAGCCATTTGCTTCGACGTTGGTCTGCAAGGTGTTTGATCGTAAAATAATCAAATTTGGCCTGAAAGCCATTGCCGTCTGGTGAAGCTGCCATTAGACCGACCATAACAGGGTGATTATCCTGTAGCCAGGCATTTCTCATCATGATATACTCCTTGTCATCAAAGGAATAGAAAAATTCGACAGCATCTAATCGACGTATCGCTTTGATCCAGATGTAGGGGATTTCCTTATCGATCGGAACAATGCTCCAATCACTTGTTTTATGTGTAACTACCGTACTTAAATTGTATTTTCCGTCAACAAATTCGATTCCTGCTTTTATATAGTTTTCATGATCAATGCGCAGCATAATACCTGCTTGATCGAACCGGGTTTGATAGTTCGCCGAGATCTTCGCCTTGACTTCAAACTCTCCCCCGCGTAGCGTATAGAAAAAGGGCGCGTCATCTACTGTAAATCCATAATGAGAGATACGCCAATAATCGCTTTTAGGCGTAACGAACATCGACAGTGAATTGTCTTTGATGTTCCATTCTGTTGGTTCGTTAAACCAAAGCATCTTATCCAATTTTTGTGCGCTGGCCTGTATCGTAAGCAATGGAAATAATGAAGCTGCTAAAAATGTCTTTATAGTTTTCATGTTTTTGTTTTTGTGATGATATTCATTTTCATCAGCAAAGATATTTAAGCATAGCACAGGTTTTCAATACTGATAAATAACCATGATTTCAATAATTCATCCTATTGTAATTTATTTGCAATTTAATTGCATTTATTGTTTTTGCTACATAGTTGCAATAGTGAAAAATACTATCTTCGCTGAGTTGACTTTTAATCCATTGTAGTACCGAATTGGTATAGCAAACAGGATCGATTTCAATTTTAAACATTATAAGCAACAGTAGCATGGAATTTTGGGAACGTAATTTTATAGAGAAGCAAGAAATGTGGGGGGATGAAGCCGCAAAGTCTACAACGTTTGCAGTGGGCTTTTTTTTGGAACATAACATCAAAAATATACTGATTCCTGGGTTCGGCTACGGTCGCAACGGTCGCCCTTTTTTGGAAAATGGAATAAAAATTACAGGCATTGAGATCTCGAAAACGGCAATAGAGCTCGCTCGGAAATCCTTTGGGCCAGATACGGTTATCCATCATGGTTCAGTTAATGAAATGCCTTTTGATCAGGATATATATGACGGTGTATTTTGTTACGGGCTTATTCATTTATTGGATGCTGAAGAACGTAATGCGTTAATCCAGCATTGTTTTGACCAATTAGCTGAAGGAGGTTATATGATTTTTACGACCGTATCAAAGCTAGCAAGCATCTATAGAAAGGGGGAGGCCATAGGCACTGATCGATTTGCAATGTTTGGTGGAGTACATATGTTCTTTTACGATGTTGATTCCATTCATGCCGAATTCGATCCCTATGGATTAATGGAAATTAGGGAAGTGGAGGAAAATTTTCCATTCTACTTCATCATTTGTCAGAAAAGGATTAATATTTAATAATGTATATATGAAAGATGATAGAAGCTATGAGGTAATTATTGTTGGGGGAAGTTATGCGGGGCTTTCTGCAGCGATGGCATTGGGACGTTCCTTGCGGAATGTGTTGATTATCGATAGTGGGCTACCTTGTAATCGACAGACGCCGCACTCCCATAATTTCATCACGCATGATGGTGAAAAGCCGCTCAGTATAGCGAAAAAAGCAAGGGAAGAAGTCCTGAACTACCCGAGTGTCAAGTTCCAGAAAGGGCTTGCTGTGAGCGGCACGAAGACAGCTACAGGGTATGAAATAACCACCGAAAATGGGGATGTCTTTCAGGCTAAAAAGCTCATTTTTGCGACTGGTGTGGAAGATATCATGCCTAGTATACAAGGATTTTCAGCCTGTTGGGGAATTTCGGTTATCCATTGCCCATATTGTCACGGTTATGAATTTCGAAAAGGAAAAACTGCTATTATGGCCAATGGAGAGCGTGCACTTCATGTAGCGGGATTGGTCAATAATCTCTCGAACGACTTAACGCTATTGACTTCGGGTAAGGCTAGTTTTGATGTTAAGCAGAAAGCAAAACTGAAGTTACACGGTATTTCGATTATTGAAGAAGAAATAAGTAAAATCCAGCACAAGAATGGATGGGTCCAGCAGGTACAATTAAAAGACGGTTGTGAACTTGCCTTCGATGCTGTTTATGCTGCCATTCCTTTTAGGCAACATTCGGCTATTCCTGCCGCCTTAGGTTGTGAAATAACGGAACAGGGACATATCAAAATAGATAATTTTCAAAAAACTTCAATTGCAGGAGTTTTTGCCTGTGGAGATAATTCTAGTATGATGCGTTCGGTGGCGAATGCTGTTGCTACAGGAAACCTAGCTGGAGCAATGGTTAATAAAGAACTTGTCGACGAGGTTTTTTAGTGGCCGCATTGATCGGTTTTCCGGCTGTGATCGCAATTTGTTAATTCATCAGGAAGTTTATATCACAAAAACTTCCTGATGCGTAAAAGCAGTCTTTAAGCGCGTCTCTAGTTCGATGCTTGTCTTAAAGATAAGAAGCAATATAGGTAAGCGGTATATGGCGTATGAAATCTGGTTGCTCCTTAAGGAGTAGCTTATACTTTTCCATGGCGCTGAGAGTGTGAAATTCGAACAGACGTTTTTCTAACCACATTGTATAGTATTCTGTCATTAAAAGATCGAGTTGAATGAGTTGAGGATGATTTATTTTGAGATACTGAAAGGCGTTTTTATCCATACACGAGATAGTAACGTCTGTAATTGCCTGAATAAACTCCCTGCTAGGCTGATTCGAAACATAACTGCTAAAGGCGACTGCGAGATCATGTTTAAAAAGTAGCTCAGTCGTTACTTCTTTTTTCTCATTCATATAGTATTTCCTCGTAATCCCTTCCTCTATCCAAAAACTAGACTTACAGGCCTCACCTTGATATAAAAGAAATTCGCCCTTTTTGTATTTTTTGGTTTTGGAAATGGCCTGTAATGCTGAGTCTGTTTCCGCATCAAAACCGTCAATTAAAGTATTGATTTTTTTTAGATGCTCATTCATTTTGGCTGATTTGAGTGATCGAAAGTTGCTGATTTTACATTTGTTGAATCCGTTCGGTCCGACCGGCTGTTTCTCTTCCCCATTCTGCGATCGACTCAAGTAGTGGAACAAGTGTTTTTCCGAACTCTGTCAGTTCGTAATCTACTTTCAAAGGAGCTTTGTCGGTATGTACTGTACGTTTTACTAAACCATCAGCCTCAAGTTCCTTTAATTGTAAGCTTAATGTACGCTCTGTAATTAAGACGCATTCTTTTCTCAGTTCATTATAGCGTTTTTTTTCAATTAAATGAATCAAAATTACTGCCTTCCACTTGCCGCCTATGTATTTCATAGTCAGGCTGGTACTGCATGGATATTGTTTGTTGTCTATCAAATACATCTGTTACTATCAAGTTTGACCGTTATTGCAAATATATAACACTATATTTAAGTTTGCAACTATAAAAAATATAGTTAATTTAATCTTGTATGTTATGGCTTTTTTAGAAATTGCAAAGCAACGTTACACAACGAAAAAGTATAATTCAGAAGCGCTAATTCCGGAGGAGAAAATCGCTGAATTAAAGGAAATAATCCGATTGAGTCCATCTTCCATCAATAGCCAGCCATGGAAGTTTTTCTTTGTTTCTTCTGGGGACATGAAGCAAAAACTCGCTGCCGCATCCTATTGGAACGCACAGAAGATAAATGAGGCAAGTCATCTGGTTGTCTTTAGTGCACTTACCGATGTAGATCGCTTTGAAGAGCAGATCGCAAACACGCTTCCAGAGGGATCGATTAATTACTATAAGCAATTTTTGCAGTCGAAAGGGGAGGTCCATGTTCAATCCTGGATGAAGCAACAGGTGTATCTTTCTTTGGGATTTTTCCTTGCAGCCTGTGCTGCAAATCATATTGACGCAACCCCGATGGAAGGAATTGAAAATTCCGTCTACGATGAAATACTGGAACTCGATGGCTATCAGACGCTGTTTGCAGTTGCTATTGGCTATCGACATGTGGAGGATGCAAATCAGCCTGCAATTACCGCAAAATCACGCTTGACAATTGCAGATATAATTGAAGAGTTCTAGGTAAAAAAGATGAAACCACTATCGGTTTCATCTTTTTTAAATTAGTTTAAACTTATCTTTTTGCCCTGTTCGGGGAAAATATAATTTATTTTAAGTGGATTATTCTTGAGCAATTCGTTTTTAATGATTTCAGGGTTGTTACCAGTTGGTTTTCGGTGTGTGACCACTATGCTTAGCCCTTCCAAGTTTTTCAGTCCCGTTTTTTCTTTGAGCTTTAGCAGTTCTTCTAGCAATAAATTGGGGGTTAGGTGACCAAAGAGTAAATTTTCCGGTTGATTATTTGGAAAGGAGACTTCAATCAATATACTGTTTAATTGTTTGTTTTTGATCAGTGGGGCAATGGTATTCCAGAGCTTATCTAGCTGATTGGATTTTTCCACCCGATCGGCACCGGTATCACCAAGGTAAAGGAGATAGTGGTTGTCGTAATGGACGAGGGCAGCACTACTTTTATATGGATTTACATGGCTCAGCTCGTATGCCGTCAAAGATAATGTCGTATTTGGTACTTGCGTTTCCAGCCCCTCTTGTAAACTGTTGTAATGATACTTTCCCAGTATGGGTTTTTGGCCCTGATCCCCAAAATTGATCCAGGTATCCGTGATAAAATAGTGATTTTGTAGAATTTGAAGGACCGGATCGATAGCAAAAATGTTCTTTTTGCTATCGGCAGGAGAATTAATAATAAGACCCGATAAATGATCGAGATGTCCATGGGAAATGAAATATCCCTTTATTTGGTTATGTAAAATTGTTTCGACCGAACCATTTAGACTTTTCAATGCAACGGCTTTTCTGATGCCTGTATTTATGGTTCCGGCATCGAGGCAAAGGAAGGCCGTGTCTTTTGGAGTTCCTACTAAATAAGCAGAAAGATTGTCTTCTCGTTCGCCACCATATATTCCCAGCGGGACAAGGTCAAAATGCTGTGCCTGACAGGTCATGGTCACAAGAAATGTAAAAATGGAAAGCGCTAGTTTTTTCATGATTATTAAACTAAAAACCCATCCTTTGTTATAGGATGGGTTCAAATTTACACTATTTTTTGTTTATTGGTTGAATCGGTAACGTACACCCAGCTGAATTCTCCAGCGTGAAGTTTCATCCACACTGTTCGAGAAAGTGTTGGTTAAAGGAATCTGATTTGTTGCATCTAAATACGGGAATGAGAATGTTGGTTGCCCCTGAGCATTCAATCCTTTGTAATTTAAGATACCGTTTGCTTTGTTGGCAAATTGGGCAACTCCCCAACTTTTGTTGATCATATTACCGAAATTAAATACATCAAAAGTAATCTGCAATTGATGTTTCTTTCCGCTGGTATTTAAAAACACATCTTGCGCGATACGAATATCCAGTGTTCCGATCATTTTTCCTACCAATGCGTTACGTTTCGCGTATTGGCCTCTGTGTGCATTCAGGTAATTGTCCTGATTAATGTAGCCGTTCAATTGAGACCATAGTTGATCAGCTGTCCGAGTGTCTTGCGCATTGTCGCCAACAAGAGCAATTTCAGCTTTACTATTCGGGATATAGATCAAGTCATTGCCCGACAAACCATCATTATTCAGGTCACCGCCGTAGGTATAAGAGTAACGAGGTCCGTCCTGCAGTTGATAAAATAAAGAGAATGTCGTTCCTAAATGATCCAGGTATTCTTTACGGTAAGAGAAGTTGGCAATAAATCTGTTTTTAACCAGATAAGTTGAATATGAAAGATCGGCACTATTTGGATTGCCCGAAACATAACGATCACGCCACATTGACTGCGCAATAGATCCTCCATCGTTCACAGATCTTGAATCTGTATAGGTATAACCGATATTTGCAAAGAAACCACCTTTGAATTCTTTCGATAATGTTCCTGTCAGGGTGTAGCTATAGCCTTTTGATGTATTGGACATCACAATAGCGTCGGAAATGTTAGGATTTTCAGGAGTCGGTTGTGCGGCGCCATAGATACGTGGTGTTGTATAGCGCATACGGTTATCGGCACCAGCTAAAGCTTTTCCGTCCGTCGTATTTAGATTGACGTTACGGAAATAAACCGAATTGATATCTTTCGAATACATGGCTTCAAAAGTACCAATAACACCGCCCGGTAATTTTTGGTCAACGGCAAGGTTCGTTCTCCAAAGCTGCATAAATTTGAAGTTATTATCCGTTACCGCCAAGTTATAACTAGAGTTGTTGGCTGCAGTTTGGTGGTTCACATTGCGATAAGCATCCACATCAGGTGTAAACGGTCTATTTGTTGGATTATTGATGGATTCAGAACCAAACATAACACCATTATTGCCGGCCTGATTGGAAATCCATACTAATGGCGGACGACCTGTAAAAATTCCCGATCCACCACGTACCTGCGTTTGATTTGTTCCATTGACATTCCAATTAAATCCAATTCGCGGCGACCAAAGAATTGCACTCTTTGGATATTTTGATACATCGATCTTTTCACCTTGATCAAAATTCAACTTGGTTACATTATCATTTTTCAGTTCATTGGGGGATGATATGTTGGTCAAATCGGCTCTCAATCCAGCAGTCAATTTAAAATGATCATTTACAGCATAGGCATCCTGTGCATATAGGCCAAACATACGTGCTGAAATCTCTGCATAAGGAAATGACCCATCAGGTAAAACAGAATATTGGATTTGGTATTTGGTTGCGTTAGAAACATTATTTTTTGCAGAGTTGTAGAAATCATCTAAACTGGCAAATGTATAGGCTCCATAATAGTTCGGTGCAAATCCATTGGTGGTTTTGTAGTTTTCAAAATTGGCTCCCAATGTAATCTCATGTTTTCCGGCGTAAATATTAAAGTTGTTTGTAGCTTGAAATACCTTTGTCTTTAAACTATTAAATGCTGTAAATGGTTCGTAACCAAATGCTGTCATGCTACTACCGTCGGGGTTCATGATGTCTACCAAAGGAAATGGCTGACCGCCTTTGGATTCCCTAAAATCGTTCATGACATTGTAACCTACGGTCAATGAGTTTGAATATTTGCTACTAATACGTGTGCGTAATTCTAAATTCACATTGTCCATGTTGTTGTTTATACCGTAGCCTGCTGAGCTGAAAGGTAGGCCAAGGTTGGACGGTTGCCGATTATTTTTTGGCGCACCACTATTGGATGGTAGGATGTCGCGATAGGAACGAAAGTAGAAATATTTGGCGCTTAAAGTATTTTTTTGATCGATATTGTAATCTAATTTAACGGAAAATTTGTCACTGCGTGTATCTAAAGGATAATCTTGATAAGATCCAGGATTATAGCCGATCGATTTTAGGTAGTTGGCTAGATCATCAAGTTTCTCCGCAGATACGGTTGAAATATTCGGCCCCGTATTTCCTCCACGTGAAGCTATAAAATTTGTTCCTGGGTCTGTTCTTCGCTCAAGCTCACCGCTTGCAAAAAAGAATAGCTTGTTTTTGATAATTGGCCCCCCTACGGTAAAACCATAGCCTTTCAAGCTGAAGTTGTTGACCGGTGCTCTTAACCCGGCCGAATTGTATTTGTTGACTAAATTTTGATTTCTGAAATAATAATTTAACGAACCCTGTACTTCGTTTGTACCACTTCTTGTTACAGCATTGATTGCAGCGCCGGTAAAACCATTTTGTCTGACGTCATAAGGAGCGATGTTTACTGAAATCTCCTCAAAGGCGTCCATATTGATGGGTTGCGAGTTTGTTTGACTTCCGATAGTTCCCTGTAATCCAAAAGCATTATTAAATAGCGCTCCGTCGATCGTAAAGTTATTTGCAAGGTTGCTTCTTCCTGCAAAAGAAGGATTACCGTACTGCATCGAAAATTGAGGGGTCAGTTTGACAAAATCTGTAAAGCTTCGATTGAGTGTAGGTAGATTTTGAATCGCTGTTCGGGAAATGTTTTGTGCTGCACCTGTTCGGCCGGAGTTGAAGACTTTTCCCTGTCTCGTTCCTACAACGACAGCTTCATCCAGCACTTGCGATGCGGACTGCATCTGAATATCTAATGTTGAGCTTTGTCCCAAAGCTAGTTTCTCGATCTGTTTGATATTGGGTGAATGACCCAGATAAGTTACGGTGATTTGATAAGGGCCACCAATTCTCATATTGGGGAGATTGTAGCGACCGTCACTTCGCGATGAAGTAACGTACTTTGTCCCAGAAGGTAAATGTATGGCTTCAATTGTCGCCCCATTGATTGGCGAATTTCCCTCTCTGACGGTTCCATTCAGAGCAGAGGTGGTTTCATTTTGCGCATAGGTAAGTGATGTACCAATTGTGCTTAGCAAAATGCTGGTAATCAAATGTTTTCTCATTTGTTTTGTAGCTGTTTAAATGACTAGGTGATTTTTAAACCGCGATAAAGGTAGGAGAGTATTATTGATTTTGTGTTAAGTAAATATTATTTAAATATTTCCACAATCGCTGCTATATGAAACCTTAATTTGGTAGTTATATAGGTTATCGTTTAATGGTTGATGATAGGTTATTTCACTGGTTGATGGCTATTTTTTAATTTTAATTGTGCCATTGCGATAGAGGTTTAAGGCGGCCGTCAGAATACTTTCGATTGTGTCTATCGGAAGATCTTCCTGTGGATCAATAGGCAATGTTTTCATCCGAAGACGCTGACCTGCTTCCAGTTGTACCTGGTCCAAATGTTTACCTTCAACCATCAGTAGGTACGGAAATGTAGTCCGCTTGTCGGTCCAAAGGTAACAGAATGCTTTTTTTCTATAGGAAAAGCAAGGCATACCGTACTTTATGGTCTCACTCACATCCGTATCCTGTTGAAGAATAATATGTCTTAATGCTAAAAGACAGCTTTTATTTGGTTCTTTCTGGTTCAGATAGAAATGTTGGATCTCCTGCATATGAATGATGTGTTGCAAATAAAGATACAAGACTTATCCTTTTTTATATGATTTAGTTACAATTTTCTTTTGTTGTTTAGTATATTCTGACCTATTTTGTGTGATCGAATTATCGATTTGCTTATGACCATAAATTTTAGAAATATAGAGTATTTGAAGAGTGGAAATAAAGTGCAAAAAAAAGCCTATCGGTTACTGAGGGATTATCAGATTATTAACCGTCTTGAGGGCTACAGTCCGATTGTAGTTGGTACGATACCGATTCAGATAGATATTGATGGGAGCGATATAGACATTATTCTGTGTGTAGATGATTTTGATGCTCTTGAAGAAAAGCTGTCTCTTAATTTTTCGCAGCATGCACATTTTCGGTTACAGCGGGCTACCGGTCATGTAATCGTGTGCAGCTTCTCGATTGAGGAACAGCTTTTTGAAATTTATGCAACGGATAAAGCAACTGAAATTCAAAATGGATATTTACATATGCTTAAAGAGCATGAAATCATTCAATTGAGGGGGGAAGAATTCGCTGAGCAGGTCAGACAGCTCAAAAGGAGCGGGGTAAAAACTGAGCCGGCATTTTGTCAGCTATTGGGAATTGAAGGCGATGCATATACAGAACTTCTAAAGTATAATCCAGCAGATAATTCGATAAACTATGAATGATTTTAATCTAAAATAGTATGAATCCCCTAATTGAACAATTTAAAAAATATGGCTATCTCAATGAAGCACTTGAGAAAGCGGTAGAAAATAGAACTCGTTATTTTTTTAAGAAAAAGGGTGAGCATTTTTTGAGGGAAGGGCAGCATTTATCAAGCTATTTTGTTTTGCGTACAGGACTGATTCGTGCTTATTTCTTAAAAAATGGACGTGAAATGAACAGTTGGTTTGGTGAAGAAAACCAGATTTTTGGATCTATTTTGCCCGTTTATACTGAAAAGCCCTCTTTTGAAAATATTCAGTTTCTGGAAGACTCCGAGATCTATGCAATTTCTGTGGACGATTTGAATGAATTGTATAGGATTTATCCTGAACTAAATCTTATAGGCCGAAAGATTGCTGAGGAGGTTTGTATTATTCTTGAAGAACGGATTATGTCCCTGCATACCGAATCTGCAGTAGAACGATATCAATCTCTCATCCGCCTACAGCCAAATTTGTTAAATAGAATTAATCTTGGCCATATTGCATCATATTTAGGAATTACACAGGAGACGCTTAGCCGGATACGGCGATAAGTACACGATTTTGATATAAGTCAAAAAATGCCCCTTATATAGCGATTATCTTTGCTTTAGAAATTTAAACTATTGAAAATGAATTGGATTGCATTGATTATTGCTGGCGTTTTTGAAATTGGCTGGCCGCTCGGATTAAAAATGGCTCAACAGCCAGATTCCAATAAATTTGGTTGGATTCTATTAGCTATTGTCTCCATGAGCATTAGTGGCGGATTATTATTTTATGCTCAAAAAACTATTCCTATAGGTACAGCATATGCCGTATGGACAGGTTTAGGGGCAGTGGGAACATTAATGGTCGGAATCTTTTTTTTCGGAGATTCGGCCAATGTATTTAGACTCCTGTCTGCAACATTGATCGTCGCAGGAATTATTGGCTTAAAGATTTTTTAAAAATATTGGAAATGTTATTTATTTCAGTGTACGAAAAAAAATAGAATGTGCGCTCAATTTTCTTCAATTGGATTGTTAAAAATATATAAAATCTATTTTTTTTTAGTCTAAACTCATTAGAAGAAAGTAGGTTGGGATGATTTTTGCTGCGCAATTAAATTATGAGGCAAGAACTAGCTGAAAAAATAGAATTGTATAGTAAAAGGTACGGCCTATTTATGCGACCGGAGTATATTAGCTTTGCTCGGGATACAACAAGGCTGTTGCTTCGCAACGAATGTCTCCGTGAAGGTGATATAAAAGCTTATCAAGACTATATTGCCTCACATTATCCCGAAGATCTTCCCTGGGAAATGAAACAATTTCAGGAAGCGACCAAAGCATTGGAGCGCATGAGTAAGGAGACGGCTATTGCATGGGTGAATGCGCATCGAATCAATATTTTTGAATCCGACATTTTTATCGATGATGAAGATTCAATTCTGCGCCCCATTCAATCAAAAGATGAAGACATGTTTCGCTATAATTTTAACGCCTTGGAAGAACTTATCTACAATCACCAAAGACCGGACGACTTATTTCGGCGGAATAGAGATTGTTTCTGGATAGATACAAGAATTGACTGGCGGTAGTTTACTGCTAATTGAAGTGTGGTTTCCCAAGAGCTATCTCGTTCTCCGACGAATACCTCTTGGGAAACTTTTTTTATTATTTGGATTCTGCGACAAAAATTTCATTTTCTTGTCCAATGACCACCGTAGGAAACTTTTTGTTGAAGTCAATCGCAATATCTCCTTTTCCCTTTTCGCCGTCTCCGTTGGAATCCCAATCTAATGTTACGTAGTATTTTATGGGCTCAGCGTCACTGACTTTAGGCTGGATGAGCTTAAGGTGATTTTTAGGTAAATCGAGTTTGAGATCAAAAGGTATTTGGTTCGCTGTAAAACTCTTTTCCAGAATCATTGTAGCTGGTACATCTGCTATCTGGGCCGAAACTGCATACAGACTAATCTTGCCCGTTGGATTTTTAACTGCAATAGCATTTGTTGATTGAATTTTTACGGAAAGACCAGTTGTATCCGTATTCATTTTTTTCGTATTCAATGTTGTTGAACAACTGCTTGCAGCGAGTGCGACAGCAATTACTGATATTGTAAGTTTTAACATCATATTTTTTTTGTTTGTTTTGTTTTAACTGTTAATGAAACACCAAAATTGGATAATTTACAATTTGAAGGATATCCCGACATTTGCAATCCCAAGGTAACCAAATCCAAATTCGCCATAGACACCTAGTTTATTGCCATAACGAATGGCTATCGGTGTGAATTGATAGGATAGCGCACCGAAGCTTTCTCTATCTTCTTTTTGTCTATTGTTAAATTTTGCATAGCCCAAACCTCCTTTTCCATATAGTTTAAGTTTAGTTTTATTCAAATAGCTATATTGCATATTCAAAAGTCCCCCAAAAACATTCCATTTTGAATCCCCAAGATCATCTTTGTAAGAAACCGTATTTTTACCATAAAATCCGTCGATGCCTATAGACAGTCTTTTGTTTAAATTACGTGAATACCCGGCAGTAAATGTGCCAGTTCCGCTGGAATGTTCTACTTCTCTTCCGAGTAAACCCATAAATATTCCCTCACCGAGCATTGTACCGATCTCTTGGACTGGAATAAGGCCATAACCCACCCTAATTTCTGATTTTTTTTGCATGTTTTCTTGCCCATATCCTTCCAACGAAATCAAGGAGACTAGGACGATGAATATAATTTTCTTCATTAATATAGTTAAGTCAGGATTTTATGTGACTTACTTTAGGTAACGTTTTTGAAATTTAATTCGCTACAATTTATTTTGCATAGTATTTTATTTCTTATTTAATCAATATTTTGATTTTAAATTCTTTTTAGCTTACTAAAGGCTTGTGAAGTTTTTTGGGTGTATAAGGCATCTTTTTCAAATCAAGGTGCAGATCCTTTATTAAGGACTGAATGTCTAGCGATGGGAGAGCTTAACTCCTGACGTATTTCATTGGCAAAGACAGTGGACAAAAGGCGGGGATTGAAAGCGGAACAGGAAGATAATAGGAGGGTTAAAGCGGGATGATGGGGCTGAGGCTATTGCATAAAAAAGTCCTTAGCATTTGCTAAGGACTTTTTTATTATAAGGTTTTTATTTTTAGGTTTCTAAATGAAACACCTCTGGACCAATCCTGTAGTGCTAATTTCCCACTGATGTGTTTACCAAACTCTGGATAATCTTTGAAATTACTATGTTTTACCAAATCTTTCCATTTAGCGGAATTAAAATCCATTTCAGCAGTGATTTTACCATTCAAGTAGAATGTTACCTTTCCGTCTTTCTGAATAATACTGGATTCATTCCAATCATCCTGTGCTTTAATATTGACAAAGTTTTGCTGCGGTAGAAATGTATAAAGACAGCCGGAACGCTTTAGTGGCTTATCAAAATCAGGATGGGAATCTGCTAACAATTGATATTCTGGTCCTGAATGGTAGGTCGCATTGATATCCGGTCTTTCCTGTACATTGACAAAAACACCGCTATTTCCCTCTTTTTCGAGCTTCCATTCAAACTTAAACTCATAATTTTTATACTCTTTGTCCGATACTAAGTCATATTTTTGGCTTTCACTGTTTGGATTGCAGTAAATAGCTCCATTTTTAACGACCCAGGCTGTAGGAGCATTTTTACTATTATTGTAGGTATGCCAATTGTTAAGCGTGGTACCATCAAATAGAAGTTGCCAGCCGTTACTTTGCTCTTCTTCTGTCAATGTATTCGGACTGCTTTTTTCATTTTGACAGGAGAGTAAAATACAGCCCATAAAGACCGATAAGATGATTTTTTTGAAAAGGTTTAAGTTTATCATTGTTTTTATTTGTATAAGTGTCTCTTTAATAAGTTTTCCCATTTAATATGTATCCCCTAAAATAATTTTTAATATGAACTTTTGGCGATAATTTCATGTTCCTTTGCAAATTTGTTACAGAGTACTTCTGCTAATATTCATCCGGAGGTTCACCTATTCTCCTATTCATTTATGAATTTTTAAAATATTCTTTTCCGTCATTTTATAGAATAGACCGGTTCAAACCCTCTATGTTTTTTGGTCACCTTTCACGTATAAATGACAAGTTACACATTATAATGATTTGATCACATTTTCAGCATAGTCATTCTCATTTTGATAAAATAACCTTATCAAAATGATAGGATTCTCCAATGTTATTTTGTGGTTTATTTTTTTATAACACCTGATTAATAGTGTGTTATGGTGTTTTTTGGCATAGTGGAACGCTGTTTGGCTTATTGGGACAAATGAATGTAAATATGAAAACAGGACGGAAAAGAAAAGTATGTGGCAAGAGCCCTCCGAGGGGGAGGATCGGCAAAGCTGCTGGTATGTAATTGAGTTTAACAAAATGAAATCGCGATTCACTAATAAAATTTAACAATGGTAATAACAATCATACTCGTCATAACTGGAATTTTGTTCTTCTGGTTATTCTATAAAATGGTCGATTTTTTCGGCAAAATATGAAAGAAATAATATGAAAGAGAAGCAAGAAAATAAAGGCAGAAGTTCCGCGCATAATTTATCGGGAGACCGTATAGCGAAGATCATAGTAGTGGTATTGATTATTGCAATGATTTTTCAACTCTATATCGGTTAGATTTTGAAGTATAGTTTTACGCACAACATGAAAAAATTAAATCAATACGGTGCAGGTTTGTATATGGCGCTCCATTATAAGGAAATCCGATCAGAGATTAATTTCTTATTGCGGAAGCACAATTTTGCAGGAGCCCTACAGGCAGTTATTAATCACCTTCGGAGCTTAATTATATTGCAAAGTACGGACAAAATTTGCCAGCATATTCATTTCCTCGGAATGATTTATGGGCGAGGAAACCATTATGTCAAATACATTCTGGAAAATCTCTTTGTAAGATCTTTAGGAGGTCTTCGGCGCATCAGTTCGGTCAATGCATGGGCGGTAATCGAAGCTCAGCTGCCAACACCATTTTTAGAGGTCCTTAAAGGACAACAAATTCATAATCTATTAATATCAAAGTAAATGACAGCTTTATTTATTGTAGCACTACTGGTTTTTGCATATATCTGTTATGTACTTCTAAAGCCAGAAAAATTTTAATAACAAGATTACTCATTCTCTATCGTCGGCGATGAAATCCCGCTTTCAGTCAGTTCTTTTCGTGTTATATAGCGAAAAGAAGAGCTTGAGGTTAGATGACGATCGGTCATGATACACTTTTTATACAAATCAACTAAAGAAATGAATACAGAGATTCTTGGAATCATAGTGATGTTCATCGTAACATTACTACTCGGACTTCCCCTTGGGAAATATATAGCTAAGGTATATGGCAATGAAAAAACCTGGTTAGATCCATTGTTTCAACCATTGGAACAATTTTTTTATCGGGTGACAGGAATTAATACTAGCCTCCAGATGACTTGGAAACAGCACCTCGTTGCTCTTTTGACAATTAATCTACTGTGGTTACTGTTGAGCATGGCTATCCTGATGAATATGGGACATTTGCCTTTAAATCCAGATGGGAATCCTGGAATGTCTGCTGATTTGGCCTTTAATACCAGTATATCTTTTTTGGTCAACTGTAATCTCCAGCACTATTCCGGTGAATCAGGAGTGAGCTATCTAGGACAAATTTGGCTCATGTTTCTTCAATTCGTGACCGCAGGCGTGGGAATGGCTGCTGCAGTTGTTATTTTTAAAGCTTTTAGGGATAAGACAACAACACAATTGGGCAATTTTTACGATTTCTTTGTGAAGTCTTGCACCCGGATTTTACTGCCTATCTCTGTCTTGGTTGCTGCCATCTTCGTATTCCAAGGCATGCCGATGACTTTCGAAGGTAAGGACAGCATGATTACTGTCGCTGGAGATACCGTACAGGTAAGCCGAGGACCGGTAGCTGCCTTTGTCCCAATTAAACATCTTGGTACAAATGGAGGTGGTTTTTTCGGTGCGAACAGTGCGCATCCATTTGAAAATCCCAATTATTTGACCAATATGGTGGAAATGATTGCCCAGTTTATTATCCCGATGGCGATGATATTTGCATTCGGCTTTTTTATTCGCAAGCGTAAATTTTCATGGATGATGTTTGGTGTGATGACCATTGGGTTTATCATCCTGACAATACCAAATATAAAAATGGAGATGGCTGGAAATCCAGCGATCGCACAGATGGGTATTGACACGTCTATGGGCGCCATGGAGGGAAAGGAAATACGTATTGGTGCAGCGGCATCGGGGTTTTGGAGTATTGTTACAACGATGATTTCGACGGGTTCTGTCAATTCTATGCATGATAGTTACATGCCCTTATCTGGTATGAACGAACTTATAGCGATGATGGTGAATGCTTTTTATGGCGGTGTAGGCGCGGGGATACTCAATTTCTTCATTTTTATTATACTCGCCGTTTTCATTAGTGGCTTGATGGTGGGGCGCACACCAGAGTTTATGGGTAAGAAAGTTGAAGCGCGGGAAATGAAAATCGCTATGATTGTTGCTCTTGCCCATCCTTTTCTAATCCTTGTCGGTACAGCACTTGCTACAGCGTTTCCAGCCCAAGGTGCTTCTACATTGAATAACCCTGGATTTCACGGTTTTAGTGAAATATTATACGAATATACTTCATCCGCAGCTAACAATGGTAGTGGGTTTGAAGGTCTTGGAGATAATACAATTTGGTGGAACATTTCGACAGGTATCGTATTGTTACTCGGCCGCTTTATACCGATTATAGGCCCAATTGCTATTGCGGGATTATTGGCTGAGAAAAAATTTATACCTGAGGGTGAGGGAACGCTAAAAACAGATACAAGTACATTCGGTTTAATGGTATTCGCTGTGATCGTGATTATTGCAGCACTCTCTTTCTTCCCTGCGTTGGCATTGGGTCCAATTGCGGAATATTTTTCCATGTAGTACTTAAAATTAAAGAATTCTAAAAATGAGCAATCAACAAACATTGTTTCAGAAAGAACTTGTACAACAAGCTTTAAAGCAATCTTTCGTGAAGCTAAATCCTAAAATAATGTTCCGTAATCCAGTGATGTTTACCGTGGAAATCGGGACGCTGATTATGGCCGTCGTTTGTCTTTGGATAATGACTGGGGAAAAATTACAAGGTACACTTGGTTATAATTTTACGGTATTTCTTATTCTATTTTTAACCTTATTGTTTGGAAATTTTGCTGAGGCAATTGCCGAAGCCCGCGGTAAGGCGCAAGCAGATAGTCTTCGGAAAACTCGGGAGGAAACTCCAGCAACCCTGCGTGATGGTCGGGTAGTTTCGTCCGCTCAACTGAAAAAAGATGATGTTTTTGTTTGCCAGGCGGGAGATGTAATTCCATTGGATGGGGAGATTATTGAGGGATTGGCAACCATAGATGAGAGTGCAATTACCGGAGAATCAGCACCGGTGATCCGCGAGGCTGGAGGTGATAAAAGTTCAGTTACCGGTGGTACCAAGGTTTTGTCCGATCGAATTGTCGTGCAGGTAACGACAGAACCGGGTGAAAGCTTTTTGGATAAGATGATCGCATTGGTAGAAGGGGCAAGCCGCCAAAAAACACCTAATGAGATTGCATTAACAATCCTTCTGGCAGGTTTTACACTTGTATTTATTATCGTAACGGTGACCTTAAAACCATTTGCGGATTATGCCAATGTTGGTATCACCATTGCTTCGTTTATTTCACTTTTTGTCTGTCTGATTCCAACAACAATAGGAGGTCTTTTATCGGCAATTGGTATTGCGGGAATGGATCGTGCACTTCGTGCAAATGTCATAACAAAAAGTGGCAAGGCAGTTGAAACGGCAGGAGATATTGATGTCTTGTTGCTTGATAAAACTGGAACTATTACGATCGGAAATCGTAAGGCGACAAATTTTTACCCCGCAGATGGCATCCTGAAGGAAGCTCTGGTACGTGCAGCCACATTGAGCTCCATGGCGGATGAAACACCGGAAGGGAAATCAATTGTCGAATTGGCTGGTGTCAACCCATCGAGCTATAAGATCGAAAACCCTGTATTCATTAAGTTTACCGCTGAGACCCGTAGCTCAGGAATAGACTTTGCACAGACACGTATTCGTAAAGGTGCAACAGATGCTATTCGGAATATCATTGTAAAGGCTGGAAATCTGTTTCCTCAGGAAATAGATGAACGCGTAAAGCTTATCTCTCAAAATGGGGGAACCCCATTGGTCGTTGCAGAGAATGAACAGGTTCTCGGTGTCATAGAATTGCAGGATGTGATAAAACCCGGAATTCATGAACGCTTTGAAAGGTTGCGAAAAATGGGTATAAAGACTGTTATGGTGACGGGAGACAATCCGTTGACGGCCAAATATATTGCGGAAAAAGCTGGAGTGGATGATTTCATAGCCGAAGCGAAACCTGAAGACAAGATGAACTATATCAAAAAAGAACAGCTTGATGGACGATTGGTCGCCATGATGGGGGATGGTACAAACGATGCTCCGGCACTTGCACAAGCCGATGTTGGTGTAGCGATGAACAGCGGTACACAGGCTGCAAAAGAGGCCGGAAATATGGTGGATCTCGACAATGATCCAACCAAATTGATAGAGGTTGTGGAGATAGGCAAACAATTGTTGATGACCAGAGGTACGCTAACGACGTTTAGTATTGCAAACGATGTCGCCAAATATTTTGCTATCATTCCGGCCTTGTTTATTGCAGCAATACCCGCACTTCAAGGTTTAAACATTATGCAGCTCAGTAGTCCACAAAGTGCCATACTATCAGCTGTCATCTTTAACGCAATTATTATCCCATTACTGATTCCTTTGGCATTGAAAGGAGTCGCATACAAACCTATAGGTGCAAGCGCACTGTTACGGAGAAATCTGCTCGTTTTTGGACTTGGCGGAGTACTCGTTCCATTTATTGGTATCAAGGTCATAGACCTACTGGTTTCCCTATTTATCTAATACATTTTTAATAATAAAAGCAAAGATGAAAACACATATATATCCGGCAATAAAGATTACAATTGTTTTATTGCTCCTGCTCTCAGTGGTATATCCAGCCCTCGTATGGGCAATAGCTCAAATAGCACCCAATCATGGAAAAGGGGAAATGCTTGAGTACAATGGGCAAAAGTATTACAGAAATATTGGACAGGCCTTTACGCGTGATGATTACTTCTCGTCGCGTCCTTCAGCTGTTGGTTATAATGCTGCTGGATCGGGTGGAAGTAACAAAGGACCCTCTAATGGGGAATATCTTTCGGAAGTTAGGGCCCGTATCGATACTTTCTTAGTTCACAATCCTACTGTAAAACGCGAACAGGTACCGGTAGACATTGTTACAGCCAGTGGTAGTGGTTTGGATCCAGATATCTCCATCGAGGCCGCAAAAATACAAATTGATCGTGTTGCGAAAGCGAGAGGTGTATCGGTAAATAGCCTACAGTCTCTTGTTGACGCCCATGTTCAGACGCCTTTATGGAATATGTTTGGACCTCGCAAAATCAATGTCCTTGAACTAAATATTGCTTTGGACAAGATGGTTGAAAAATAAAATTGACCTAAAGGGTCATCGATATACATTTTATAAGAACAATTTACATGAAAAAACTAGCGATGTTGGCCTGTTTACTCGCAGGGGCAACACAATTATTTGCACAGCAAGATACGACTCAAAATACCCGATTGTCTATCAGTGGTTACCTTGAAGCATATTACCTTCGGGACTTTAACAATCCTCTTGGAAATACACGTCCAGGCTTTGTATATAGTCACAATAGGACGAATGAAGTAAACATAAACTTGGCACTTTTAAAAGCTGCATACGAAACAACAAATACCCGTGCAAATCTTGCTTTAGGTGTTGGTACATATATGAATGCCAACTACGGTGCGGAACCCGGAGTCTTAAAAAATATTTACGAAGCGAACGCTGGTATACGTATCTCGAAAAAACATAATTTATGGATCGATGCTGGTATATTTTCTTCCCATTTGGGCTTTGAAAGCGCTATAGGAAAGGATAATTGGACTGTAACAAGGAGTATTTTTGCGGATAATTCACCTTATTTTGAAACAGGAGCAAAAATATCCTATACATCCAAATCGGGAAAACTATTTTTAAGTGGGCTGATTTTAAACGGATGGCAGCGGATTCAACGTGTAGATGGTAGCAGTTTACCAGCATTTGGGCATCAATTGGTCTATAAACCGACAGATAAATGGACCATCAATAGTGGTTCTTTTATAGGCAGTGACAAAGCGGATAGCGTCAGACAGATGCGCTATTTTCATAACCTATATGCAATTTATCAAATGAACGAAAAGCTGGGAATCACATTCGGATTTGATATTGGAGCGGAACAAAAAGCAAAAGGTAGTTTGAAGTACAATGTATGGTACACCCCAGTGTTAATTGCACGATACGCGACGACCGAAAAATTTAGCTTAACAGCAAGAGGAGAATATTACAACGATAAGCATGGTGTGATCGTTTCTACGACTACAGATCAAGGTTTTCAAACGTTTGGCTATTCTTTAAATGCAGATTATGCCATTCTTCCCAATGTTCTTTGGCGCACGGAACTACGTAATCTCACGAATAAAGATGCTATTTTCCTTGATCGGACAAATAAGTTGGTGAAAAATAGTGTAACGGCTGTAACAGCACTTACCGTTAGTTTTTAAAAACAATCGTTCCTGCCGTGTGTTGGATCGGCAGGAACCTTCTGAAATGAAAGGCAATAAAAATGGAAGAGAGGAAAAGCGCTGAACACTTTTTGGACCTTATTCGGAAATCGAGAAGAGGTCGCTTCAAACTTTATATCGGTATGAGTGCAGGCGTAGGAAAAACATACCGTATGTTACAGGATGCACATACCCTTTTACAGGGAGGAATCGATGTGCGTATTGGCTATATTGAGACACATAATCGGAAGGAAACACATCAATTGCTCGACGGTCTACCCCTTATCGCCCGACGCCATCTTTTTTACAAAGGCAAACAGTTGGAGGAACTGGACCTTTATGCTGTCTTGAATTCACATCCCGAGGTTGTTATTATCGATGAGTTGGCACATACAAATATTGAAGGCAGTAAAAATACCAAAAGGTGGCAGGATGTTATGGAGATTCTTGAAGCGGGGATTAATGTGATCAGCGCTGTTAATATCCAGCATATTGAGAGTTTAAACGAAGAGGTCAAAGCGATTACAGGTGTTGAAGTACAAGAACGTGTTCCCGATAGTGTTATTGATTCCGCAGATGAAGTCGTTAATATTGACCTTACTGCAGAAGAGCTTATCATTCGCCTAAAAGAGGGCAAGATCTATGACGCGTCAAAAATTCAGGCAGCGCTTCAAAACTTCTTTAAAAGCGAACATATCTTACAATTGCGTGAAATGGCTTTGAAGGAAGTTGCCTCCCAGGTTCAACGCAAAGTAGAGATTGAAGTTCAACCCCAACGATGGGTGCGAAAGGAGCGTTTCCTGGCTTGTATAAGTTCTAATGAAATAAAAGCAAAAAACGTCATCCGAAAAACAGCACGTTTAGCAGGATATTATAATAGCAGTTGGTTTTTGCTCTATGTACAGTTGCCAAAAGAGCGCGGAGATCGGATAGCCTTAAACAAACAACGACACCTGATCAATAACTTTAAACTGGCGACAGAACTTGGTGGAGAAATTATCAAAGTAGAAAGTCACAGTGTGGCAAAAGAGATCATCGCTTTGTGCGAGCTCCGCAAGATCACCACAGTTTGCATTGGAAAACCACGATTATCTCTTTTAAGGATGTTACTTGCTAAGGATACATTTAGCAAACTGCTGGCACAACTGTCGACAGAAGACATCGACCTGATTATATTGTCTTAATGATAAAGACAAATTGTGAATAAGATGAAAATAAAAACGAAACTTACCTTTGGTGTAGGATCACTTTTTCTCATGATCTTTCTACTTGCCGCATTAAGTGGTTGGTATGTAAACCGGTTAAAAAAGGATACCGCAAATATACTGACAGCGAACTACAATACGCTGCTGTACGCCAAGAATATGTTATTGGCATTGGAGGAAATTCCTGTTGAAAAAGCTGCTTTTAACAATTTCCAGATTAATCTTGACAAACAACGGAAAAATGTTACCGAAGTCGGAGAGCAGCAAACAACAAACGCAATTGCCAAACATTTTTTAAAACTGCGAGATAAGCCCTTAGATGTTACTATTGTCTCGTCTATCAGAAAGGATATTGCCTTGTTAATGGAACAAAATATGACGGCAATTTCTCGGAAGAGTATTATTGCGGATCGCACCGCCGAACATGCAATTTTGGTCATTTCATTTGCCGGGGCGCTCTGTTTTATCATTGCTTTTATATTGCTGGTCAATTTGCCGTCCAATATAGCTGACCCCATTGCAAAATTGACAGCGAGTATTCGACAGATTGCAGGACAGAACTACAAAGAGCGTATTCAGGTGCAGAGCGGAGGTGAGTTTGCCGAACTCGTCGCTTCATTTAATTCCATGGCAGAGAAACTTGAAGAATACGCTGAAAGTAAACTTGAAAAAATTTTAAAGGAAAAAAGACGAATTGAGTCTCTTGTTGATCATATGCATGATCCGGTGATAGGCTTTGACGAAGAGCGACGTGTCATTTTTGTCAACGAGGAAGCACTTCGCATCACAAATCTACATAAAGATCAACTTCTCGGAAGATCTGCTTTAGCGGTTTCAGATGAAAATGATCTTGCTAAGGATATTTTTAAAGATCTTTTTCTTCCTGTAGAAAAACGTGAAAAAAATGCTGTTAAAATTTATGCAGATGATAGAGAAAGCTATTTTGAAAAAGATGTTATCGATATCAATGTTTTGCCTACGGGTGAACTTGAGCCAAAGTTTATCGGGCAGGTGGTTATCCTAAAGAATATTACGCCATTTAAGGAACTTGATCTTGCAAAAACAAACTTCATCGGTACTGTTTCGCACGAGTTCAAAACACCTATTGCGGCGATTCAGATGGGGGTTCAATTGTTGGAAAACGAGCAAATAGGTCATCTGAATACCGAGCAGCTCACGTTGTTAAATGGAATAAAAGATGATTCTAACCGCTTGCTTCAAATAACCGGTGAACTGTTAAATATGACGCAGGTTGAAAGTGGTTCTATTCAAATTAACTTACATACGACAGAAATACAGCCTATTATTGAATATGCTATCATGGCAAATCAATTTGCTGCGAATCAAAAAAATATCCACTTTGTTATCGAGGTAGGACCTAATGTGAAAGCTATATTTGCTGACAATGAGAAAACGGCCTGGGTTCTTACAAATTTTCTTTCCAATGCAATACGTTACTCCCATGAGGATTCGCTTATTCGTATAGCAGTAGAAAACAGCGAACTTAAAACAAAATTTATCGTTACCGACAGTGGGCAAGGGATCGAGCCGAAATATCTGGATAAAATATTTGCGCGTTACTTTCGTGTGCCAGGGTCCAAAAAAGGTGGAACAGGACTTGGTTTAAGTATTAGTAAGGAGTTTATAGAAGCGCAAGGTGGCGAAATTGGTGTTGAAAGTGATTATGGCGCAGGAAGTTCTTTCTATTTTTCATTGCGTACTGCGATTTCCGATAATTAATACCATATTAAACGATTCGTATCTGTTCATACAGCACATTATGACAACATAATAAGGACGGATGAGAGGAGAACAATTTTTGAGATTATAAGTGGCGCCGGCAAGCCACTTATAATCTCAAAAATGGATTAATGGTTGACTAAAGCCATAGCACCTTCACTGTATCGTGCTCCGATATTGGGGTATTTAAGAAGTATTTCATCTATTTTTTTTAAATCATCATTCGATAATTGTACATCAAGGGCACCAACATTTTCCTCTAGGTATTTTCTTTTTTTAGTTCCTGGAATAGGAATGATGTCATTTCCCTGTGCCAGTACCCAGGCTAAAGCGAGTTGTATTGGACTACAGTTTTTATCTTTTGCCACTAGGGAGAAGTTGGCGACTAAATGTGCATTGTTCAATGCATGTTCACCTTGATTTCGAGGTAAGGTTCTTCTAAAGTCGTCCGAAGCAAGATCTTCTAAATTTAAAGAATTGGAAAATAATCCACGCGCTAGAGGCGCATAAGGAATTAAACTTATCCCCAATTGCCTTACGGTGTGTAAGATTTCTTTTTCTACATCACGTGTAAGGAGCGAATATTCGCTCTGTAAAGCAGCTATAGGGTGTACGGTATTTGCTTTAATGATTGATGCGGGAGATGCTTCGCTTAAACCCAAATACCTCACTTTTCCTTCTTTAACCAATTCTGCCATAGCGCCTACGGTCTCTTCGATAGGAATATTGGGGTCTACGCGGTGCGCATAATAAAGATCTATGGTATCGATTCCAAGGCGTTTTAAACTTTTTTCTACCGCTAATTTTATCCATTCAGGCGAGCCATCGAAATAGGTGTTTGCCGTACCACTTGGACCTGCTATTTCATCTTTAAAGCGAAATCCAAATTTTGTTGCAATAAAAACTTTGTCACGGTTGGGAACAAGCACTTTTGAAATAAGTTCCTCATTGGCACCGTTGCCGTACATATCCGCGGTATCCCAAAAATTAATGCCGAGGTCCAATGCTCTTTCCAATGTTGCAATGCTCTCTTTTTCGTCCGTAGGTCCGTAAGCAAAGCTCATTCCCATACAACCTAATCCAATCGCAGAGAGTTTTTCATTTGTTGTTCCAAGATTTCTATATTTCATAATGATTACATTTTGTTCAATACAAAAGTACATATGGAACAAACGAAGCGAGTTAAGACAATCAAACAGATTGTTATACAATTCAAACAGTATTGCTTCGGACTTGGTTTGGAGACATCCCGGTTTGCTTTTTGAAGAAATTGGTAAAATAGGATGGATATTCAAATCCTAGGCTGTAGGCAATATCCGATACATTCCAATTGGTATGCAGCAACAAAGCTTTGGCTTCTTGGACCACACGGTTTGCTATATGTGTACTGGTGGTTTTACCTGTGGTTTCTTTTACCGACCTATTGAGGTGATTGATATGAACCGAAAGCGCATGCGCATAATCTGCAGGGCTTTTCAATTGCAGGCTAAGTTGAAAGGTATTGATTGGAAATTGTCTTTCTAACAGCTCAAGAAATAGTCCCGATACCCTGGTCGATGCATTGGTATATGATCCAAAACTCGCTGCGGGACTCGATTTCATCGTTTCATGAATTAGAAGATGTAGATAACTTCGCAACATATCATCTTTATGGATATAGCTCGAGTTCATTTCAACCATCATCTTTTGGAAGATTGTAGAAATTTCTGCTAATTGTGTTTCATCCGGAAAATAAATCGGATTGCTACCTATCTTGAACAGGGGAGAGTCTTTTAGACTTTCTATCCGTTCACTATGCTGTATAAATTCCTCTGTAAATACACAATACCATCCGGATTGTTCTGAGGATTCGGGTTCCCAAGCATATGGAACAACCGGATTCGCAAATAACATGGCAGGTCTATCGATTTGTATCCACTTATCTGCGTAATATAGTTTTCCACGCCCTATGATAAGGGAGGTTTTATAAAAATCGCGGCGATTGTACGGAGAGACGACAGTACAGGATTCCCTGCTGAAAACATTGAAATGCCCAATTCCCGTATTATTTAGTGGCAAATCCAGATGAGTTAAACCTGGTTGCCTTTTGTAAAAATCTGTTACACTTTCGGCTGATTTCATATTACTAAATTAAAAAAAGAGAAACAATCCTACGTCATAAACGGATCAGTTTCTCGAAAATGAATTCGAATATTTGGTTAGCCAATGGCATTTTATTTGAACTGTTTGTGATTTTGTTACTATTTTTGAGGGTATCCAATAATTGATTTTTTATCACAAGGATATCCTTTACATATTGCGACCATGATTAAAATTTATCATAATAAAAATTGTAGTAAGAGTTGTAATGCATTGGAGCTGCTACAGCATCAAGCTGTGGATATAGAAGTACAGGAGTACTTAAACGATGTTCCGACGAGAGGCCAATTGATTGAATTATTGGGTCAACTTGCTTTAAAACCTTTGGAACTTATCAGAAAAGGAGAACCGGTCTTTCAGGAAAAATTCCAAAATCTTCACTTGACAGATGAGCAATGGATCGATGTGATGCTGGCGTATCCGATCTTGATTGAGCGCCCTATCGTTGTAAAGGACGGTGTAGCAGTAATTGGTCGACCTATCGAAAAAGTTTTAGCACTCATTGGTGCTAAGTGATGATGCTGGCTTGATTGTTGTGTTTTCCGTTGTATGAAACATTTTTTGAATATAGCTGCAGCCGTGTTGGATGTACTTAAATTTTTTTTCTAATCACTAATTTTGGCTTTTTTTTGAACGGTTAAAGATATCTCCTATGATATTATTTTAATCGACATGATTTAGTGGGTTATTTTTTTAAAGAGGCTATTTATGCTTACACCGACTTTATCAGGGTCTTGCTGGTGTATCCCATGGCTGTATCCTGGTAAAAGAATCAGTTCACAATTGTTATTTTGTTTGATTAGATTTGCATAGTGTTTGATTCGAAGCTGGTCATAGGCATCAAACCAAAATCTATCATTTATTCCCAATTTACTGTTCATTTCTTTTTCATATCGCTCGATAGGTCGATTGTAGGCGATGAATACGGTAACAGGGATATTTTTTAGAAGCGGTAAATCGGCATATTCTTTAAAAAAATGTTTTTCGCTGACTGCCAGCTCTCTTTTCATTTCCAATTTTACACCCTCACCAAGGTTTTTGTCGTTTATCATATCTGAAAGCATTTTTACCCAGAGTTGTTGGTAACCTATCTGGCTATTTGATGTTTCAGTAGCAATTGCGTCTTCTGTTTCTGTTAACATAAAATCGGTAGGATCGATGAGGACTAAGCCGGCAATTTCATCCGGATATTTAGCTGTAAAGAGCCTAACAAAAGCTCCGCCCAGCGAATGCCCGACGAGTAAATAGGGCGGTTTAATTTCTAAAGCGGATAGGATTAAATGTAATTTGTCCACGACATCTTGGTCAGATTTTAAGGATGGATCAGGATCCGAATTTCCTAAGCCATTTCTGTCATAACTGAAATACGGTATATTACTCATTAATTTGGGAAAAAGGACGGAAAAATTGTTCCCGCTCATGCCGATACCACTTTCAAAAATGACGATTGGCTCGTTGGCTTTTCTTTTTTCCAACCCCTTTACCCAATAGGATGTTCGTATACCTTTAATATTAGCCGTTTCCTGCGCATACGTTTGTATGACCCCAATGGAAACGAAGAATAGCATGATTGTCCAGGTTTTCATATTTATTTTAAAGTTCAAATGAAAGGATGAATTTTCGCGTTTACCGTTTATTTATTAGTCCTGCAATATGTTCTTTAAGGTCATTGCTTGATTGCAGTCCAATGTCCGAAAATTGGTAATCATTTAGCATAAATTGGTGGAAGGTATCTTGTTCCAACAATATGGTTCTACCTTTTGAAAGGTTGTAAATTTTAGTGTTAATTACGCTAATATCATGGTTTTCTTGCGTAAATGCTATAAAATCAATACGATAATCATCCCGTATTAAAGTGCCCTGACCAAAATAGTCGGGGTGGTTTCTTGAGACATTTCCAGCGTAAATTTTATTCGTTTGAGCTAAAGTCATCATAGACTCCTGCGGGGTTAATTTAACGACAATATTGCAGAAAGAATAATATTCCTTGTCATGAGGAGATTTGGTTACGCTAAATGTATAAATGATATAATTATCTGCTCCGAGCGATAATGAATCTACGATCACTTTGGTTCCTAAAGCCTGATAGGGTTTGACGTGGAAGTTGAAATTTTGTAGCGGTAAAATGTTGGCCTGCGGCGGTACCTTAGTATTATCTTTTTCGAGAAAATAGTTTGAATCTTTTACTTGTCCAATACTATTTTGAGAAAAGCAAATCAAGAAGACGATCCATATTCCTATAATTCTATGCATTGTTTTTATTTTATTGGTTATCTGATCCTGTCTAAAATAAATACATAATCATGTATCATGATAGTGCTATTCGGTCAATATAGGGTTTACCTCGGTTAGTCAATATTATTTGTCGGTAAGCCCACATGCTTTTGGTGTATATGGCGTGGGCTTCTTTAGGACCCTATTTTAATGTGTTGTAGTTAACGATAAGATATTCTTTATTTGTACAATATGCCTGGTATTGTGATGAATAATAAAGCGAAATATATCTCCTAAACGGAGCTGTATCCAGTTGCTGAAAGATAGCCTAATGCGAATTTTAGTTAAATCTTTTGACCTTGCCTTATCGAGTAGATGAAGTAGTCTATTTTGCTTTTCTAAAAAAACTGGAATCGGTTCGGCGCTCTGCATAAGATTTCTGGGATCCATTTTTCGAAAAGTTTTGATCTTTTTTTCCTTATCATTTGGTAAAATAGAATTAGCAAAATAGTTTCCTAAAAAACCGCTTTTGAAATCAACATTGTGGCCAAGATTGCTTTCGGATATTTTTTTTGTGATTTCAGGTAAATAGAAACTTCCGTACAGATTCAGGTGCTGTATGCATTCGAGGATATTCCAGGACCCTTCATGAGGTCTTTTACGTAATGTCTCCTGAGAAAGGGCTTCTAGGGAATTGACAAATGACATATGTTCTTGTACTTGCTTTTCCAGTTGATCAAGTAGTTCTAATGATTTATATTTCATCTTTTTTTTGATAAAATACTCGAAAATAAATTGGAAAAAAATTGATTTAACTCAAGATTTACTGATTCTTGATAAAGTTTCGGGACTCATTCTAAGATAATTGGCGATATGCTTATTAGGAATTAGTTGAAATAATCTAGGATTTCGTTTAATGAGTCTTTCATACCTGTTTTTTGGGGAGTCCAGCAATAGATCTCGTTCTCTTTCAAGCTGCTGTAACACCAACTGTTCCAAGATAGTTATATATAAATTTGTGTTTTCTGAAGTGGAATAGATAAAATTCATAAAATCTTCCTTCTCGGCGATTAGCATATCTGTTTTCTTTATTGCCTGAATTGCATAATCCGAGTAGCTACCATGAATAAAAGAATCCATAGCTACAATGAGATCTCCATCATATCCAAAGCGAATAATCTGTTCATGATCTTCCTGAAAAATAGAGATTTTGATGCTGCCTTTTTTTATGAAATAAATCTTTGAATCAATCGAACCATTCATTTTAATGTATTCGTTCCTCCTAAAAGAAATTTCTTTTTTAAAGATTCGAGGTGATATGAGATCTAACAGCTTATGCATACACGTTGGATTTAATTGAATCATTAAAGGTCTTCGAAATTAGCGATTGTATTGCTGTTTTCAAATATTGATTATTGAGCTACAAATATCGCCAAGTTTTGACCTAATATGGGTTCCAGATTTACCGGTTGAATAATTATGTGCAGATTTACGGTATTAAATGAAAACATGGAATATGTTTTCACGATTTTACAGATTTAAATACTTCATTAAATAATTTTAGTTTGAAAAGAGTCCTTGTTATCCTGTTCATTTTGCTGGTTTCATTTTTAATAGCGGCGTTTTTTATCAAAGTCAATAAGAGGGAAACCTTGCTCTATAAGATACAGCAGTGGGTTACCTACGATACAGCAGATTGGGAAAATTATGAAAACAATAAACAGCTACTTGCCGCTGGGGCTACCGAAGTAACGACGACTGAAGTGGCAGCTGTAGAAGATGATCTATACCCGATTGATACAAATCGCATATCGCCAGAATTTAGGGCCTTAGAAATCGAAAAAATTAGAAAGACAGATTTTGGACGATTAGTAATAGCGAAGTTACCACCGGATCATGAGGATGCACAAATCGCATTAATTCATCTCACGGATCGTAAATTGACCGATGTGATAATCAATCAGAAGATTAATATTAAAGTTGGAACTTGTTTTGAAAACCCAAAAACAGCAGGTAATTATCGTTGCGTGAGTTGTATGATTTTACTTTACAATCGAGAGAAGAAAAGTTGGGTGGAGGCTCCAAACGGTGAAAATTTCTTGAAAAATGCCTATGATTTTTACCAGGCGTCTGAAGGAGATATTTGGCAAGCACGCGACTTGTCCATGAGAATCCCCTATGATTATGCGCTTGTAGCAAAATATAGTAAGTAAGATTTCTTTTAAGTAGTTAATATCAATACCGTTATGTTTAAATTTTTAAGAGAATTATTGAATGCGGCAAAGGAAGGTGTGCATGAAGCCAAAGATGAACTGACTTTGAAAGCCGAAGAGAAAAAAAGGGAGGATAGTTTAGCAATTGATAACAATATACTTCTGGATATTCCTTATGAAGAACAGTTTGGTAATGCATTAGGAGCCGCATTTAGAGTCATTGTTTTTGGGGACTGGTTTACGGTATTCGGAAGTACAGGAGATGATGGAAATTATCCGATTCACTTATATCAATTTGGAAATTATCCCAAAATTGATCAATATAGAAGTGATTTTATCAAATTATTAAAAAGAGATTTTGGTATAACAGATACAGACAGCTGTCTTGAAATGTTGAGCTCATATTTTACCTTACTTGGAATAGAAAAGACAGGGACCGCATTGGAAGAAAAAAACGGCAAAATCGATACAGCCGTTTGGGATATCTCCAAAGTAGGGGTGAATGCCTTTGTTGTTGCTGTAGCAAGTCATATTACGACATCCGCAACGGACGTTGGATATCTATCAAAACCTGTGGCATTAGATGTTCTCAAAAAGTTGTCAGTATATGCGAAAAAGCATTTTAGTGATTGGTTGCTATTTTCCGACCATTTTATGGAAGGAGAAGATCAAGTTGGGTTAAACAGTAAAATTGGGAAATCTTACTTGAAAAGGTATATTGGGTATCTTAAAGAAAAGAAAGGAAGTCCCTGGAATAATGTCGCATGGTGGAATGGTAATCATTCCGTCTGAGTGTTGTCTCATGTGGCCTTCACATCCACTACATTTTACGGCTTTGGATTTGCGCTATCAATTGGAACAACAAATCGCTCAGAAAGAAATCCGCTCCCATAGCTATCTCGAAAGATTAGATGCTATCGAGAAAGATGAAGGGGGAATTCCTACGTTCTATGTAATTTGTGTCAGTTAATTTCCTTTTTTATTGGAATAAATGAATTTTAAAGGCATTGTTTTGGTTATCAGTTGTGTGTTGATCGTTGTCGTGTTGACACAAGTCTATAAGAAAAATGTAACTAAAAATTATATATACGGTGTTAAAAAAAGCTATGAGATGAATGATCATTTTGAAACAGATAAATTAAGAAAACTGTCGTCACGACCCTTTCTATTTGGTATAGAAGATAATCTGTTAAGTGACGAAGATTATTTTTTTGATGAAAATTATTTCTACGCTGTCGGTCGAAGAGGCGGGGCAGGTAGATCCTTTAGGTTAGTGGATATCATTGAACTTCGTAGGACATCGACTCAAATTAATAATCACTATATCTGGCAAGTTGTCGTTCAATTGGATAGTAAGGGACAGTCCATTTTCAGTTTTACGCATAACTATTCCCTCTGGAATAGAAATTTCTATGTTTTTTATCAAAAAATACGGGAACTAAATCCACATGCAATTAAATCAAAATGGAGTTTGTGGACGATGTAACTTATGAATTAGGAAATTAGGTGTGCCTTCGCTTATCCCCATCAGATGATTATTCACCGATGATTTTCTTTGTTTCACCGAAATAGATTAAGAGAAGTCCCTATTGCCATCTATATTTAAGACGTTTGAACAATTCGTGTTCGAGATCTAATTAGATTACTTTGGTTCGACATTTAATTTTTATGATTGAGATTTTATAAAGACTTTCAGATGATGAGTACGTTAATTAATGCTGGTTCTCTTGTGTTTGTGTTTTGTTTCGTAATTGCAATTGGGAGGTCTCAGTCTCAGATTCCACAAGCGAAGATGCGTTTGGCTAATATGTCATCCTATTCATTATTAATGGAAAGTGCGGGGAAAAATTTGAAGGACAAGCGCTACCAAGCTGCTCTGAACGATTTTAAAGCTGCTTTTATACAGAAAGATTCGATAGGAAAATATGATTACGCCAACGCGATGGTGGCAGCGGCGAATGTAGACAGTGTGGACTTGGCAATAGCGTGGTTTGAGGAAGGAATTAAGCTGGGACTTGGAATAACTGATGATGAGTACCGGTATTTTTCATCGGCCGAGGAATTTCAAAATTTAAAAAAACAAATTGCCTATCAAAATCAATTGGATCGGCTATCAACACAGGTAGCGCAGTTGAAAAAGCGACAAGCTGAGGCTAAACGTGAGTGGTTAAAAAAGATTCAACATAATAGTTCAAGGGGGGCAGGTGAGGTGGTCAAATCAGGCTTTGTTTTATATTGGAATCAAATGGGCGATAGTCTTGTACCATATTTGGTCTATCTACCTGCGGAGCTTAAAGATAAAAACAACGTAAGAGCTATCGTCTACTTACATGGTGGTGTCTCAAGTGTCACTGAGTTCCAGTTCGAGGACCCAAGTGTAGCGGATGAGCCGATTTTTAAATTGGCAGATCATTTGGGATTTGTTGTAATTTATCCATTTGGAAAAAAATCGTACGGTTGGGTACGACAACGTTCTGCCTTTCAACAGGTGTTAGCAATTACTGAAGAAGTCAAACTAAACTATTTACTGAATAGCAACGAAATTTACCTTGGTGGAATGTCTAATGGTGGTACAGCCGTTTATTGGTTTGCCGCTCAAAGTAATACACCATTTAGTGCCTTCTTCACATTATCTGCCGATTGTGAACTCGTTATTGAGCCGATCGATTGGGAACGGCTACACTGCGATAGACCAATATATTCTTTTCACACGGCTGACGATACCATCTATCCAATAGCGAAGATCAGTGCTGTCTACGCTAGCCGAAAATCACCGGCTTGGCATCTTCGGACACTGAAGGCTGGTGGCCATGGGTTCATTTATGACCCCGTGAAAGGCCATGAATTATTCATGCAGTGTATTACTGAAATGCTGGAGGAAGTTCATAAAACGAGATAACCGATAAAGTGGTAGGGGTATAAAGAATCCAGTATCAACGTTTGATTTGTATAGAAAAAGTTGGCGTAACTAAAACTGTATTTTAATAGCTTTTGTTATCCTAAGTAAAACGTTATGGGTAAATTACAATTATTGATCATGAATGTGTTGGTAGTTTTTCTGTATGGAGCTTGTCAATTACCTCAGCGCCCGCCACAGTCCAGTACAAATGAATCTAAGCACAAGGCACAGGATTTACCTTCTAACGTAACCTTTTTTGGTGGTGGCAGATCTAAGGAAATGAGTATGGTATCAGGGAAAACGGATACTATTTTCATTTCAGTCCATCAGGCGGATTCGGTTCTTATCAAAATAAAAACTCCCACGGATACAGCCAATGTACGAATTAGTCAGCTTTTTATGCCCGATGGTTCGGCTGATGGCCCCTTTGGCCAAGAGCTTGCCTATAGATTTAAAGATGTTGGCCAATATCATATTACGGTGAATGAGAATAAAATGATAGGGAATCATTACTCAGGGCCTTATGTAGTACAAATTGTGCCAATAGTTCAATCTTTCTAGGCTACTCAACATCACCTGTGTACTTGATCGTATTATTCACGTAAAGCGCTGATTTTTTAGCATCATATTTATAGTTATCCTTTTGGTAAATGTCGTTTTCGACTTTATCCAGGATAATGGTTTTTTTACTGTCATCAGGTAAAAATAATTCGAGCTTTGATTTATCCTCGCTAAGGACAACAAAGGCACTAATGACAGCTTTTCCTTCTTCTTTCTCCGTTGGATTTAGGCGTAAGCCAACATTGAATACCTGGATACATCCTTGTTTGATCTCACTCCAAGTTTGTCCTGCCGCGACTAAACAACCGTGCTCATCCTTGCTGCCGCCGATCGATGGAGTTGCTTCTTCCTTACCTTGGCCAGCTGTTTCTTTGGATTCGCTGTTCTTGGGGGCATTGTTACAAGATGTAAAAGTAACAAGGCTCATGACTATAAATGCTAGTTTTCTCATTTGAATCGGTTTTTATATATTTCATGATATTCACACAATAAATATACCACAGTCGTCTGTTTATTCTTTAATCGACCTTTTACGGTAGGCTTTCATCCTTTCCTTAGCTATAGGTGCATCTTCGCGGTATCGCAGAAAAATGTGTGCAGCGTAAGTCAATATTGTCATAGGACAAGTCGAATTTCTGTATAGTTTATTAATATTGTGGTGCCGCGCAATGTGATCTTTTGTATCAGAACATTGAACGGAATGATTTTAAACCAATGTAGATAGACAAAAGTATTCTTATCATTTAAAACATCCTATGAAACATAAAGATCGTCCTGTCAAAAATTTGGTTTCGGTTATTTTAGTTGAAAAACAACTAGCCGATGTTTGGAAATACTGGAATGATACTGATGCAATTATGCAATGGAATATTCCATTTGACGATTGGCACTGTCCTGCTGTTCATATTGATTTTAGAGAGGGCGGGATGTTTAATTTTAGAATGGAACAAAAAAATAGCCGCGAGGGATTTGATTATGTAGGAGTATACGATGAGATTATTTGGATGGAGTATATTGAAAGTACCAGTGGAGGTAGAAAGTGTATTGTTGAATTTCAGGCGATTGATGACAATACGATTATCCGTGAAACTTTCGAACCTGATACATTTACACCTTTGGACCTACAACAGTCTTTTACCGATGGGGTCTTGCTAAGTTTTAAAAAATTTATAGAAAACAAATCGTTGTAGAAGCGTGTTGCTACTGACAGAAATATAGACATTATAGAATAAATTATGCGTGAAATAGAATCGAAAAGCGGTTATGCACCTGCTAATGGAATAAAACTTTACTACGAAATATTCGGCACAGGAAGGCCTTTAGTATTGATTCATGGCGGAGGTTCCTCTGGATTCTCTGATTTTGAAGAGACAATAAAAAGATTGCATGATCAGTACCAGTTGATTGTGATAGACCTGCAAAATCATGGAAGATCCGAACACAGAACCACCCCCGAAACCTTCGAGCAGGATGCGAAAGATATTTCGGCTGTTCTTGACTTCTTTTCTATCGCAAAAGCATCATTTTTTGGCTTTAGTAATGGAGCGACAACAGTTTTGAAATTTGCGACGATGTATCCGGACAAGGTGGAAAAGCTGATTGCAGCATCGGGAAATACCAAAAGAGAGGGACTTTTAGATGGTTTTTTTGAAAGTATGGAAGCTTCAACAATTAACGATATACCACCTTTTCTCAAAGAGAACTTTATGAAGCTGAATCCAGATCCGGAGAAATTTCGAAATATGTATGAAAAAGATAGCCAGCGCATGATAAACTTTAAAGACTTCGAAACGGAATCCTTAAGGCTTTTGACCTGCCCGGTATTTTTGATAGGGGGAGACCAAGATGTTGTGAAAACGATACATCTAGCGGCCATGCAACAGCAGATTCCTCATGCTCGACTGCTTATTTTACCGGCTAATCATGGGAACTATATGATGGCTGATTTTAATGGCGATGTCAATGACCAACTGATCGATTTTACACTAGGACAAATACAGCATTTTTTGGCACCTAATTGATACCTGTTCAATCGAATAAGTTCGCGGCAAAGGTTTATCGATAATTACGCATATTACGTTCCATCTTACGTATGCGCTGTTCGTTTTTTCCGTCAACACGAGATGCAACCGCCCAAATGGCTGCGGGTATCCAACCCAGTATGGTCATCTGTAGGATCAAACAGAGAATGCCACTTAGAATCTTACCGCGTAAGAAAAATGATAACCAAGGAAGTAAGACTGCTATTAATATCATAAAGAATAGGGTTATAAACGTTAAAATACAAAAGTACGGTATTCACCATTAAAAATCACGAATAATATCAACTAAAGCAAATTAAGTTATTTTTTTTGTTTGTATGTAATGTGTTGATATTTAATGTTTAATGTTTTTGCGTTGCTAGAATAGGTAAATGTTAAGAAAACTTAAAATATGCTTTCTGACAGATGAATTTTAGAATTTTAAGGAGGTGTGGCACCAAAGTTGATGTTTCCCTGTCGAATATTTTAGATGCAGATTACATAGAATAAATGACGGAAAACATGGGAAACAATAACAATATTATTGAGAATTTAGACAGCAAATATCATGGATATCTAGAAGATGAGGGGAAATGGCTCAATGATGGATTTAAGAATATTTTCATCGATGGGGAACCAAGTAAAGCAAATCTGAAAACATCGGTTTATCTTATGCTACCACAAGAGATCAGAGACTATGTCGATCAGTTGTTGCACAACGATTGATTATAAATTATACCAGCAAATCGTTCAAAGTAAAAGTTTACTAGAATCAGGTTTTTCCGATTTTAGTAAACTTTACTTGTTTAAATAGGAGAGGGTAGACCACATCTCCATTAAATGCCATATTCTTTCACAGTTTGGCAAATTTGCTCTTTTTGTTTTCGGCTCAATACGTTCAACATGGTAAGGATTTCTTTACCTTGAAAAGTCTCAAGCTCAAGTCTAGGACCCAACCAATTGCTTTCAATAATGCGGATATTAACGATTTGAATGTAGGGCACGAATACCAGCGCATCCAAATCTGCCAAAGCCCACATACTCCCGGTCTTTTTTTCGATCCGTTTAAAATACAATCCTTTTTTATCTGTCCGGGCTCGGATGACCTTCCTGCTGCTCTTTAGAAGAAGGAAGCCGCCGATAATAAAAGATAAGTGGAACAACAGCATAAATAATGAGACTAAAAAGCGAAATACATCTTTAAAGTCAAGTACCATGGCACTGAAATTCTCTTTAAATGAATCATTCGGATGATAACCGATGAAACATGTAGATAACCCCATTAAAATCAAGATACTACCGATGATAATGGATCGCCAATTGGGTAGGTAATAATTGATAAAGGTTTCATTGTCTGTGGCTGCTAATTTTCTCCTTTTCATATCTAAATATAGGGACCTTATAAATTGACCGTATAGAAGACTTACAATTCGTTCAAAAGCATTTATAATTCGACAACTATTGTTATAAAGGCATGAAGTCTGTTTTTGAAATTATTATGAACTTGTTTATTGGTCGCATCGAAATCCATGTTACGGAAGATTGGACCACTGTACATCTGCTATCTGGATGAGGTCGACACGAAAGAGTTGCGATACATTTGCACTATAAATCAAACTATTTAATGAAATGAATTATAACATTAGAAAGGCAAGTCTTGAGGATCTTGATCAAGCAGCAGCGTTATTCAATCTTTATCGGATTTTCTACAGACAGGAATCGGATTTGGAAAAGGCCAAAGAATTTTTGAGGGAGCGATTTTTGTACGGAGAGTCAGAAATCTTTTTGGCAATTCAGGGCGAACAAGCTGTTGGTTTTGTTCAGCTTTATAAATTGTTTCATTATACTAAATTGCAGCGACAGTGGTTGTTGAGTGATCTATTTGTGCATCCTGATCATCGGAGTAAAGGTCTTTCGGTTCGGCTTATAGATCGTAGTAAAGTCTGGTGTGACGAGACTGGAGCTTGTGGTCTGATGCTTGAGACCGAGAAAACAAATGTTATCGGTAATAGTCTTTATCCGAGGTGTGGATTTGAATACGACGGCATGCATAACTATTATCATTGGTGGCGATAACCTTAACTGGATCGTCAGGGCACTTCTGCGCCTGGCGATCCAGTTGGCAACTGAGATTAATTAGACGGCAAATTGTGTCAAATGATGATCCAGGTGTTTATAAAACATGTTGTTCCACTCCCAGCTTTTCAGCTTGCCGAAAGAATGGGACTCTTTCCCATCAAAATAGTTTTCGCCCAATTCCAGCGTTTTTCTAATGTAATCGATTAACCTACGTTGCTCGATCTCGAAATCACGTCTGGATGTTACCAGAAACTCTGTAGCTGTAGGGTTATTTCTCTTATAAGGTTTTTCATTGACCACCAGATTCTTTACAAACCATTTTAGTAGTAGTTTCTTTAATCCAGTAGGCTTAGGATGCTTGTCTTCATAGATCAATTCATAGGTCACATTGCAGTGGGCTAACATTTGATCGACCGTCATTTTACCCCATTGGACACTGCTGTCTGGATTAAGATTTTGAATCCGTGCTATCACTTCATCACTCACTGTTTTGTCAAAAATATTTTTCATAATTTAAATACTAATTGGTTTTCAGGTTGCTGGAACTTTGGTTGGGGATGATAACGTACGAAATAATAATTTACATTAATTGAAGTATAGTATGACATTTAAAGGCTCATCTTTTACAGTTACTTTCTTTTCGGTAGGCCCATTTTTATTGCTGTACCTCAAGGTATAAGACTGATTTTTTTTCACGATAAATGTTAAATAGTCATTCGCATCCTGCAGTTTAGTTGCGGTCGAACCACCGCCAATTTGATCATTTCCTTGAAAGATATCTACATTGCATTTTGTTCTGCCTTCCGGTTGACATTGATCGTTACTGAGATACATGGTTACGTTTAGACGGGTGTAAGATTTGTCGTTCAATTGCTGACTATATTGCTGATTGAATAGATCAATATAGCGCTGGGAAACGTTATCTGCATATACTTCTGTTTCGCTCCATGCTGGAAATGAGGTGCTTGCCGGTTTGTATGAAGCCGCATAGATAGAATGTTCCTTGCTATTCGGATCGGCTTTCCCTGCGTCGGCCAAAAACCAGCTATAATTTAGGTCTTTGTCCGGATAATATTCAGTAAAATACCATTTACCATTAATCCATACCTCGACCCAACTGTGGTTACCACGATTGTCATGCCAGTTTGGTGTACCTGCAATCCGGGCCGGTATACCTACTGATCGCAATGCATCGATCAGTAAAATGGATAATCCGGTACAAGATGCCATTCCTTGGCTTATCGATTCAGATGGATTTTGATCTGCTTTTTTTCGTTGGGTATTGTAATCGACTTTTACTTCATCTCTGATATTCTTATTTATGGCTACAATGGCATCTTTTATCGTTTTGCTATTTGTTACATATTTTGAGAAACGATCGTAGAAATCACCACGCCAGTCGTCTAGATCTTCAGAAAATACACGATAGGGCAATACCTCATTTAGAAAAATAGAATCTGGAATTTCCTTAGCCCAGGAAAATGTTGATTTTGCCTGGTAAGCCTTTTCAATATTATGGATAAGATGATCACTCTTAATCGTCGTTAAATCATTCTTAGGCATATAAGCTATCAGAAAAGCCGCGCCTTCACGCATTTCTTTGGGCAGTTTCTCTAGTACTTTCTCCAATTCATTACGATTCATGCCGGCAGCTTTTAGTGCGTTTTTGACCGGTTTTTGATACTGACTTGGTAAAGAGGAAAGCTTGAAATCTTGTGCAGATGCTTTGAAAAAAATGGCTGTAGATAAACAGCAGAAAACTAAAGAAAATACCTTTTTAAACATAATATACGCTTGCTTGTTCTTTATCTATTTAAATTAATACGATTTGTATATTTCAAACATAGATAAATTGATTTTTATATGCAAAATACGTTTTATAGTCTGGCTCGTAACTTAGAAGCCCAATTTGTTGCGACGCATTGCTGAATTTGAGCAGATGGACTCCCAAATAGCAAGGGACCACGAACGATGTACTTTTTCATTGCGCTGCACTTCTAAAAAGTCAAAAGGTGTTAATCCCGCACAATTTCATTTGCAAATGAATACAAATTTATTTTAGTTTGAAGATCTTTACGGCAAAGTAAAGATCATAACCCAAAAAATAATTTGAATGACAATTCCGATGAAGCCGTTTCATTTTCTATATTATAGTGTATGCTGTCTGATCCTTTTATCTGGTATGCTGTATTCCTGTCAATCGCAAAATCCGGATCGGGTGATACTTGAAAAATTGGATAAAACCTTTAATGCATCCAAATTTTATGGCCCCAAAATAAAAAGGAGCGAAGAGTTGCTGCATGCGGACGTTAAAAGTATGGATAAGAAAGAGTTGAAAGAAGTCTTTGAAACCGCCATATTTAAAAAGGATACGCTTGCTATTTTTAATTCAGAAGGGAGTCTGCCAACGTTATTTTATATCGAATCTACTGCAGCTTGGGGAACACGGAAATTAAAGCCAGTTAAAGATTTCGGTTATCGTTATACAACTGTTTCTTATAATGAAGAAAAGGATACCGTAGCGATATTAAACGGAATTTCTTTTCCAGCCTTGACTGTGGCAGAGGATGAAAATGGTGAATTTGCTTATCTATATGCACTGAAGACTTCAAAAAATAAAGATGATTTTCAAAATATCTACAACTATCTACAGAAGACGTTTACAAAATTGAAGCTTCAAGATGATGCGGGAAGTGGTATAAAAGGTTGGGAAAATAAAGACTTTTACTATTTTTTGCATAAAAAAAATAGAAGGGAAGAACAGATTTTTTCATTTGGAGAAGATGAAGACGACAAGCCGACGACTACAGACATCACCGATATCCGTTTGGAAATTTATTCTAAAATTTACATCCAAAATATGCAAAAAGAGCAGGTTTATTTACCGGATTATATCCCCATTATCAAATGACAGATGTAGATAATGGGTAACCGTCAAACTTGTTACAAACCTGCATAAGCGAATTTGTTTATATTTACTTCCTTGTAAAAAAATCAATCAAATCGTTTTATTTTTATGTCAGATACTCAAATACCGACTTCCGCTTATGCAGATACCAAACCACATTATGCTGTACTTGATGGGTTACGAGGGGTCGCAGCTATTACCGTCGTTTGCTTTCATATTTTTGAAGCCTTTGCAACGAGCCATTTAGATCAGCGAATTAATCATGGTTATTTGGCGGTCGACTTTTTCTTTATGCTTTCAGGGTTTGTCGTGGGCTATGCTTATGATGATCGCTGGAAGACGATGACAACAAAAGAATTTATAAAACGAAGAATAATACGTTTACATCCGATGGTTGTTATGGGAGCGATCATTGGAGCAGTTATGTTCTATTTTCAGGGTTGTTCTGTTTGGGATGTGACAAAAGTGACATTTTCTTCGCTGGCAATCGCAACCCTATTGAATGCTTTGTTAATTCCTGCGATTCCGGGGCATGAGGTGAGAGGGCTTGGGGAGATGTTTCCATTAAATGGACCAAGCTGGTCGTTGTTTTTTGAATACATCGGTAATATCCTGTATGCATTGGTTATTCGAAGATTTTCGACCAAAGCATTAGCCGGACTCGTTATTTTATTCGGAATAGGTTTGGCTGCATTTGCGATATTGGGACCCTTGGGAGATATATGTGCTGGTTTTTCACTCACAGGAACAGAATTTACGGCAGGTTCACTTCGTCTTTTATTTTCTTTTACAGCGGGCCTATTTCTATCGAGGATATTTAAATCTTTACAGATCAAGGGGGCATTTTGGATTTGTAGTTTGATCTTAGTACCTCTTTTGGCTATGCCGCGCATTGGCGGGGCTGAGCATTTATGGATGAATGGTCTGTACGACACGTTATGTTGTGTTGTTGTTTTCCCTTTGCTTGTTGTTTTAGGAGCATCTGGCAAGGGAGAAAGCGGTATTACAAGTTGGCTTTGCAAGTTTTTAGGCGATATATCCTATCCTTTGTATATGGTACATTATCCCTTTATTTATCTATACTATGCTTGGGTCAAGAATGAAAATCTGAGTTTTGAAGAATCTCTGCCGGGAGCAGCAGCTGTTGTGATCGGAAGTATTGTGCTTGCATACGGCTGTTTGAAGTTATACGATATACCCGTACGGCGATATTTGTCAAAACGATTTCTAAGATCAAAAGGGAAATAGCGGCCGGCAAACTAATCCTATATTTATTATAAAATAAAAAAAACACCATAAATTGGTGTTTTTTTATGCATATTACGTAGGACAGTGACCTGTACATAGAGAAAATATCTTGTCATGTTAAATAACGCTTGAATGTCAGTCTTTTTCAAAAAAAACATTGTTATATTTCGACGAATAAAATACCAAATAGAAGCCTAAAGGACTTCGGTACACCGTTGGATCTGACGTAAGAATATGATGAGTGGGAGAGTCCATACACAGCTTTAAGCGTGCGGATTCATAAGGACTTACTGTTTCGATCTTGCCTTTGTAAACTTTGGATATTTTACCTGCGCTTACGACGTTGAAATAAATCGAATCGTTATCCTTTATGATAAAATTATGGCTATCATATTGCCAGTCAGTTTGTTTTCCTGGGAATAGGTCGCGTTTTATATGATAAGTCCCATAATAATCTTCTTTTTTTAAGATTTTTGGGCTAGCGATCCATTGAAAAAGTTGAGACAAAGAAAAAAGTAGAATTGCGCCACCGATGAGAGATAAAATTGCGTAACGAAAGAAGCGTCTTTCTGTGAAAATTCCGCATAACATTAAAATTACCAGCAGTGGTAGAAAAATAAATATAATGAAAAAATTGGCCCCAAATCCCATTTTATAAGTTGTTGTGGCTTCGAAGAAAACCAAATGGATTTTCTTTTACTCCTCTTATAGAAACCTACTTTCTAAATTGAAAGTTTTAACTAAAGTAGCCCCATAGCTACCAAATCCAACACAGTATGCCTTCTATTGTCCAATTTATTCTTGACACATGCTTCAAGAATTTTTTTGACACCATTTGAATAAGAATCATGTCCGAGGACCTTGGTCTCAATTTTAATTTCATCATTTTTATCTTTGATCACAATCTGATGGTAGGCATGTTTCTCTAAGTAGGCAACGGGAATATTTATTTTATAAGCTTGTGTTTTCGCATCGCGAATAGAGACAACACGCTCATGAGCGACCTGTAAAGAGTTGGCGATATGATAAGCTGTACCTGGTTCAGTATTCTTGGAGGCCTGATGAGACTCCATAATAGATATTTCATAGTCTTTGAAATTATGACCAAATTGTTGAAGCATATGGAGCGTTTTTAGCAAAAGTATGGAGGTATTCGGGCAAATGATAAGTGGAAAAGCAGTCGCGAGCTTTTCGGTCTCTAGGCCCGTCGAAAGTTCAATTAATACCGAACCCGTACGTGCGCAAAAATCAAGACAATCTTGTAACTCCCGGCCCGATCCGGCATGTATAACAATAGATGGAGACGTCGTTGTAATGGATGGTCGCCAGGGTGAAATTTCTACACTGGGAATCGAATAATCGGCTTCCAATATTGCGTTTGCCAGTTTTCCTGATCCTACTACAAAGGCTTTTTTTGTATTCATATTGCTTGTTTTATCACATCATCCGCTATCCTTTTAACTGTGAATCGATAAAAAGATACCGGATGAATTTGTAAAGAAGTAAAGGTTGTGCTTGAGTGAGGTAAGTTACAAAAATAGACGGTAAAATTTAATCTTTGCTATTATGGAATTATTCTTTTTTCACGCATTTCGTCAAAGAGTTGATAAAACATTTGTTCAGTATCGATAAATTCATGGAAACCGAGTCGTCTCGCCTTTGTGCCGTCGGCAAAAAAATCATAATCCCAAGAAAAGACAAAATCGCCAAAAGGCCAAGCTGAAACCTGTGCATAGTTATAGCTTAATGCATGCTTTTCTTTTAATTTTCGCCATACAGGTTCCTTATCTGCCATCATTGTTTCGAGTGATAGCGGGATCGGGTCAGCACTTTGCATATCAAAATAGGCTGCTAATTTGGGCCATAGTTCCTTCCAGCGGAAGAGATCGCCATTGTTAATGTTAAAGGCTTGATTGGCCGCTTGTGGATTGGTCGAGGCCCATACCGTTGCTTTGGCTAATAGTGTTGAATCGGTCATTTCCATCAATGTCTGAAAAGCGCCAATTTTTCCTGGAAACCGAAGCGGAATACCGAGTTCTTTTGAGATAGATGCATATACAGCAATGAGTAGCGCTAGATTCATCGGATTATTGGGAGCCGTTCCACCAACAACGGACGGACGGATCGCCGACCAAGTCCATTTCTTACCTTTTTGCAGTTGTTCGAGGTATTGCTGTTGACTGGTATTGAATTCAGGCGGCATATGTCCGCCATCTGATTCTTTGGCCGGTGTCTTGAAAGGGCCCAAATGAGCACCGTATACTTTATAACCTTGCATTAAGCTGATGTGTTGAAGATTACTTGCTATTGGTTCCACCACAGTCAAAACATTGCTTAGCATTCTCATATTGGGCTCTACCAGCTCAGCCCAGGTCGGTCTATCCTGATATGCAACATAGTAAATATGAGTCACTGAATCCAAGTTGCCTAGTTTTTTGATACAATCGGCTCTATCTAATAAATCTACAGCGATAAAACGAACCTTATTCCGATCGGCATTTGTTCGTCTTGACAAACCTATAATTTCCCATTCTTCCTTCTTTTCAAGGTAGTCTATGAGATTGTTGCCTACGACGCCATTGGCGCCCACAACTAAAGCGGTGTTTTTTCTAGTCTTCATCTTTATCTATTATTTATTTCATCTTTATCTATTATTTATAAGGCCAAAGTTAGTTGGAAGCCTGGTGGGGTTTAATGTAAAAATCCAACATAATTATGTATATTTCTGAAATGAAACGTTATCGTCAGTTTGAACCGGTGCTTATTTCAGGATTTAAGATGCTCGAATGGAACCATCCTGAACACAATCACAATCATTACGAGTTTATTTTTATTCGGGAGGGTGTCGGACGACATATCGTTAATGGACATTCATTTCCCTACGAGGCAGGGACGATCTTTCTACTTGGGCCAGATGATCAGCATTATTTTGAAATCGAACAACTCACACATTTTCTTTATCTTAAATTTACCGACGCCTATCTTGGTCGTGACACTTCGGGTGCTACGCCCGCAATACAACAGCTGGAATATATCATAAAAAGTAGAGAAACCCATCAGATGGGGTTTCAATTAGCGGGGGAAGATAAGCTGGTGATAGAACAGATCTTTGATATACTCCTTTTATTTAAGAAAGATCAAATCGGAAATCAGGAACTTATTTGGTTGCAATTATTCAGCATTGCACATGTTCTGCAGCGAAATATGCCTGAATTGCGTAGTAGTAGTACCAAAAGTCGCGATCTGCAGGCTATGTTTTGCTATATTCATAAAAATATTTACGATCCCAACTGTCTGCGGATACAAATGATGGCGAAGCACTTTAATATTGCCAACGATTATCTTGGTATTTATTTTAAACGTCAGGCAGGGATTACCTTACGGGACTATATTCAAAATTACCGCAGTACATTAATACGTCAACGAATAGCAGTAGGAAGAGTTACCTTAAAGGAAATTGCTGCTGAATTTGGGCTGACCGATGTAAGTCACCTGACTAAGATCATACATAAAACGTAGTCTATTGCATCGAAAAGTATTCAAATCAAATTTAATCTATAATATTTATCCCGAAGAAGAGAGCAATGCAATAAACAGATGGAGAAATGGTATGAAGCATTTATCACTTAACCCGGCAGAAATGAATAAAATTGAACCTGTGGAGCAAATTCCTTTGCTGGATCAGGAAAATGGCGCCTATAACGCCTAGCGAAAAAATTTGGCTGGGGTAGTTGATTTTTCGACATTTTTTGTAGATTTGTCGAGTAATGACAGATCAACAGGAAAATATTAAAGAGGAAATTATCTTATCATCCATGAAAGTGTTTGAAACATATGGATTTGCAAGGGTTTCTATGCAGGATATTTCAAAAGCTTGTGGAAAGGGGCGGAGCACCTTATATTACTATTTTACCAGTAAAATGGATGTCTTTGATGCAATTGCGGAGTATCTATGTCAGCAAGTGTTTGAGGTCGCGAGTAGAACTTATAACAGGGACGCTTCACTGGAAGATAATTTAGTCGGTTTTTTACAAGCAAAACTACGTCAGATTAATTTAATTACGAAACGTTTTCATCTCGCATTCGAAGATATGAAATCCGATCCAGCCTTGATGGTTTCGAAAACACGTTATATGCTGGATGACGAGATTAAGTTGATTCGTGAAATGATTGAATTAGCCGTTAGGAAAAAAGAAATTCAGGCCTTAGAGGAAAAGGATATCCTGTTTTTATCCGAAATGTTAGTGACAACATCACGTTGTTTTGAGCAGGAAGTTTTACTTTTTGATCGTTTTCCAGATTTTGAAGCTAGGCTTTCCTGGTTGACAAGTATATGTGTTAAGGGGTTGCGCTAACAATTAGGCAGTGTAGCGCGAAGTAATTATTTTGAACAGTAAGGATGTAGATTTATTGTTCTTTTTTTTGAAGCTTGTTTCGACAAAAATACAAAATATGTCTATTTTGATTGGTCGATTCTTTTTATACAGACAATAAACAGGATTACAACTATGGTGTTAAATGCGAAAGTAGGAAAGTCGGTGGATAGCTTTGCATCAGAAAGATGCGTTTTGGTTATGGTGGAGACAGAGGAAACAATCCGCCCTGAAATGATGGGGTTGTTGGATCCAGATATTGATTGTTATTTATTAATACACAACGATGTGGAGCGCTTGGATAGCCTAGCTCTTGCGCTGGAAAATGAAAATAAAAAGGTTCGACTAGCCCGAGATTTTGAGGAACTGAAACAGATGCGTTTTTTGAACCACCAATTACAACAAATTGCCGTTAAAATTTTGAAATAATCTAAATATGTATAAAGTTGTTTATTCTTTATCTCGTAAGCTGAAGTGGAAAGCCAGCGAGATTTATCATTTTCTCTATCAAAGTTTCCCGGAGATAAAAAATATTGATTTATTGTTGGATGACCAGCAATTTTTGCTTGTCCTGCGGATTAGTACCCGATTGGAATTTTCTATTCTGAATATATGCCAGAAGCAGGGCTTGGCAATGCAATTTGTACAGGTCGAGGATACTGATTAGGCTGTCCGATTTACAAAGCTAGCTTGTTACAGCTGTTGAAGTAAGGTGCAATGAGCCGTAAAGAAATGTGAATTTGAGCTTTGTAGCAAAATCATTCTGAAAGTTACTTTTTACTTTTGCTATCGTTCCTTCAAAACATTTTTTACATCCATTGGTTAATTTTATCGTGCGGATGGAATCTGTGTTGCATCATAGGAATTTTATGCATTTATTTAAAACAGAAAACAACAATTTTATCAAGTATGAGTACATTTTCAATTAGAGCTTTTGGAACAAGCGAACCAACGGCTGATCTAAAACAGATGGATATCGAACGCCGTGAAGTGACGGAGAAAGATGTCGAGATTGATATCTTATTTTGTGGAGTTTGTCATTCGGATTTACATACAGCGCGAAATGAATGGGGCGGAACCGTTTATCCGAATGTACCCGGTCATGAAATTGTGGGTCGAATTACTAAAGTTGGATCCGCTGTAACCAAGTTTAAAGTTGGTGATTTGGCCGGTGTAGGCTGTATGGTAGATAGTTGTCGCGAATGTGAAAGTTGTAAGGAAGGATTGGAACAGTATTGTGAAAATGGAAATATCCAAACATACAACGGACACGATAAGCACCTTAATAAACAGACATTTGGTGGTTATTCTGAACGTGTTGTAGTAGATCAGGATTTTGTGCTCCACATTCCTGAAAATTTGGACCTCGCAGCGACAGCACCTTTATTATGTGCTGGAATTACCACTTATTCGCCTTTGAGGCATTGGAATGTGGGACCAGGAAAAAAAGTTGGTATAGTGGGTATCGGTGGCTTGGGACACATGGGAGTCAAAATCGCGAAAGCAATGGGAGCGCACGTCGTTGTTATTACAACGTCTGCTTCTAAAGTTGATGACGCCAAACGTTTGGGTGCTGACGAAGTGATCTTGTCAACTGATGTAGAACAAATGAAGGAACATGCAGGAACATTACATTTCATTTTGGACTGTGTTTCGGCACAACATGATATCAATGCCTATTTAAGTTTATTGAAACGAGATGGTTCTTTGACTCTCGTTGGTGCTCCGGAGCATCCACTTCCTGTGGCTCCTTTTAGTCTGATTCCAACACGTAAGAGTTTTTCAGGTTCTATGATTGGAGGGATAGCCGAAACACAGGAGATGCTTGATTTTTGTGGTAAACACAATATTATATCCGATATAGAGCTGATTAAAATGCAGGATATCAATCATGCCTATGATAGACTATTGAAAAGCGATGTTAAATACAGGTTTGTTATTGACATGGCGAGTTTGAAAAACTAGCACAAGAAAATTATTCAATGCTGAACCATCAAGGGGAATTTCGAGTACCTTTGATGGTTCAGTTTGTTTATATAGGTATTTTCACCTAATTATTGAGCTAACCTTTTACCCTTTAAAATTGTTAATATGGGGTAGTGAATTCAACTATTGATCGTTTTTATGGAAAAAGATAAAATTATTGTATTTTGGTTTCGTCGGGATCTACGTCTGGATGATAATGCTGGGCTTACTCGCGCCTTAGCTTCGGGCTATCCTGTATTGCCTATATTCATATTTGACGAGGATATTCTAATGCAATTGGAGGATAGGAGGGATCGACGTCTTCATTACATCCATCAGGCTTTAACCCGTATCAATACCCTACTCAGAGAAAGTGGCGCAACTTTGAATACGTTCTATGGTAAACCTATCGCTATCTACGGGGAGTTGATTGAAAAATTCGATGTGCAGGGAATCTATTGTAATCGGGATTATGAACCGAAAGCAATTCGTCGGGACAAAGAGATTTTCGAGCTTTGTACAGCTATGGGAATTCCTTTCAAAGCTGTGAAAGATCAGGTTATTTTCGATAAAGGAGATATTTTAAAGAATGATGGAACACCCTATACGGTTTATACGCCGTATGCAAAAAAATGGCGGGAGAAATTACGTCCTGAGGACCATCTTTCCAATACCTACACAACGGGATTTTTCTTTCAGCAGAACCATCAGCAGATTATTTCTTTGGCGAATTTAGGATTTCTGGAGACTGACCTTATTTTTGAAGAACCAGAGCTGAATGCGACGATTATTGACCATTATGATACCACCCGCGATTATCCGGCATTAATGGGCACAACCAAATTGGGGATCGCACTTCGTTTTGGAACAATCAGTGTTCGTCAATGCGTTACTTTTGCTTTAAAACACAATGCGACCTGGTTGTCTGAATTGATCTGGCGTGAATTTTTTATGCAGATACTCTACCACTATCCGCATGTTGTTACGGAGTCCTTTAGAAAGCAATACGATGCCATACAATGGCGAAACGACGAAGTTGAATTCCAGCAATGGTGCAACGGAGAGACCGGATATCCTATGGTCGATGCGGGTATGCGCCAATTGAATAGTTCGGGGTATATGCACAATCGCGTACGAATGGTCGTAGCCAGTTTTCTTTGTAAGCACCTTTTGATCGACTGGAGATGGGGGGAGGCCTACTTTGCACAAAAATTAAATGATTATGACCTGTCTGCCAACAATGGTAACTGGCAGTGGGCCGCAGGCAGTGGTTGTGACGCAGCCCCGTATTTTAGGGTTTTTAATCCGACGCTCCAGGCTGAGAAGTTCGATAAAAATCAGGAATATATAAAACAATGGGTTCCTGAATTAAACACTTTAGACTATTGTAAGCCTATTGTTGACCATCAGTTTGCCCGTGATCGTGCGATAAAGACCTACGCAAAGGCGTTGAAATAATGGTATTGAATGTCTACTCCTTACGAGCGGTTTTAAGGACCAACAAGTAGGAGCGGACATTCAATCTATCTAATTTTATTGATCTAAAAACTCGGCAACAAATGCGTCAAATGCCTGTGGATTTTCGGCTTGAACCCAGTGACCGGCATTGGGAATTGTTTTAAACACGGCATTAGGAAATTGTTCCCTGATCTTAATTTTATCTTCAGGTAATATATATCTTGATTTCTCTCCAGGTAGAAATAATGTGGGACCGTTGAATATTCCTGATTTTACCCCGACAGTGATGAACTCCGTATATTTATTTTTTAAAATATCCAGATTAAAGCGCCAATCTAATTTCCGATCTTCTCTGATATATACATTTTTCAATAAAAATTGGATAACACCCGGATCACTCAAATAGTGTTCAATCTTTACTTGTACATCTTTCCTGTTATCCAGTGTTGTGATATCCACAGCAGTTAGCGCATCGAAGATATCCTCGTGATGTGGTGGATAAGCTTTGGGGGCTATATCAGCGATGATCAGTTTTTCAATTTTTCCGGGATGATCAATAGCAAATTGCATCGCTACTTTTCCGCCCAAAGAATGGCCCAATAGGAGCACTTTATCTGCTCCAATGGATGTTATATAGGCCAGCAGATCGTCTACCATAACTTCCACCGACATATCTTCACTATGGAAACTTCGTCCGTGATTACGAAGATCGAGTAAATGTACCTGTCTTTTCTCTCCGAAACTACGACCAAAGGATCCCCAGTTGTCTGCCATGCCAAAAAGCCCATGCAGGACAATTAATGGAGTGCCACCGTTATCTGCGCCATATATTTTGCTGTGTTGTAATTCTTTCAATGTCATGCTATCTATTATTGCAATTATAACCTCTCTGTGACGAGTATATGCAGCGAAGTTAGCTTTTGTTGGTGATTTTTTGATCGAAATTATGTAAAACATTTACATAACTTCCTACTTGATCCCATCTTGTCGCTCTTATCAAAATGGTAGTATTTGGTGATTTATTGGTAGTTCATCGCTGCTATATCCACCTTAATTTTGTGTAAACTTAATTCATAAAATAGATGAGCAATAGCGCGTTAATAGTCATTGATATTCAAAATGAGTATTTTGAAGATGGCGGAATGGAACTTGTCGATCCGTTGAAAGCAGGTAAGAATGCAAGAAGAGTGATCGACCAATTTAGGCGAAGAAAATTGCCAGTGGTTCATATCCAACATATTTCTTCAGATCCCAAAGCAATGCCATTCTTTATTGATGGTAGAAGAGCTGCCGAAATTCATGAAAGCGTAAGTCCAATGCCAAATGAGCTTGTCATACGTAAACATTTTCCCAACAGCTTTAGAGAGACAGAATTATTGGATTACCTTCGCAAAAATAAGATCGAGGAACTTGTTGTCGTAGGCATGATGACCCATATGTGTATTGATGCCACGGTACGTGCTGCTGTCGATTTGGGCTTTCCATGTACGGTAATTGATGATGCCTGTGCGACGCGCGATCTTGAGATCAATGGCTCAGTAGTTGGTGCACTGGAGGTTCAGCACGCATTTCTTGCAGCATTGGCATTCTTTTATGCGCAGATTCAGGATACTGAGACGTACTTGAAACTCCATTGATTTCAATGGAAGTTGGGCCATGTGGATGCCGGTCTGCATAGCCCGATTTTCATAACGTCAATTTGTATATGTAATTCAACATCTATTTTTTGAATTCCTGAATAAATGCACCAATGGTTTTTCCAGTTTGAGTTTTGAAAAACCGCATTAAATGATTGGGTTCTGAAAAGTTAAGGTCAAAAGCAATTTGATTAACAGAATGGTCAGAATGGATAAGAAGGTCCTGAATCTCGAATAGTAAACGCTGCCGAAGTAGGTGTGTCGCTGTGGTATTAAACTGTGCTTTAACGGCCTGATTTAACGTAATCCTACTTATTCCCATGAGTGTCGCATATTCGTTTACCCGTTGTTTTTCCCGAATGAACTGTTCCATAAGTTCTTTAAATTGATAGGCGAAGTTATTTTCCGCTTTTTGGTTCGGCAGCTTATTCAAGCGGGCATATTTTCGGTTTAAAGTCTGCAATAGGTAATAAAGTAAAGAACGAATAATATGGACACTATCTGCTTGGGTTTCGATAAGTTCAAGTTTAATTTCGGCAAGAAGACCACAGAATTTTGACATATGTGTGTCATCTGCTATAATTTGGGGAACATAACTAAGCTGGTAGAAATATAATAGTTTATATGTGAATAGTTTATCTGAAAAGAAATCATTCAAAAAGTCTTCCTGAAAAATCAATGTTGTAAATTCAAGGTGTTCTGGATCCAGTTCCCAGGTATGTTTTTGAAAAGCCGAAATAAAGATGATTGAATTGTCGGACAAGGAGAGGATCTCTTGCCCCAATATCAATCTGCCTTTGGCTTTTTTGAAAAATAGAATTTCAAAAAAATCTTTATGGTAAGTATCTTGATGTGTATAATCCGTTTCTTTTTCATTGAGGACATTCAACAAAAATTCAACGCCGCATTCACCCTTATGGAATTTTATTGTTCTCAATCTAGATTACTTTAATGAACCAAAAATACTAAACTTTATACGTTACACCAGCCTAAATACAAATATTATCGTACCGTTTTAGCCTCATGTTCATTGCCGCAACTAAGCAGGGAATAAAGATTGGAGGCGAAGTGTTTGAATGGTAAAAAGGTTTTCTGTTATTTGGTATTTTTCAAAACAGTAATCAAAACAGTAATCAAAACAGTTCATGGAGAATAGATGAGTGGGAGGGGATGTTATGAGAGAAGCTGAATTTTGAAAATGGGAATAAAATTTTTGGTAAAAGTGATTTTCATCACTTTTTTGTTGGGAAGAATACGCTACTTTTACTGCTGTAGCCATTTATCCAGTAAGATTAGTCTTTGGTATTGACAAAAATTATTTAGCCATAAAAATATATTATTTGGGGGTTTTCTCGTTATGAGAGGCCCCTTAATTTTTTAAGCAACCTCTAGTTTTGAGATGAAGGGACTATGTACGCCACCGCAAGCTTGAGGTCTTGTTTTAAAGAAAATAGGTCTTTTCGATAGCTTTCAATAGCTTGTTCGAAAAGACCTATAGGTGTCTTCTTATTCCTGCTTAGTAAATTGCATTCTGTGCCGTTAATATAACAGGAGCACCATCGGTAATGAGAATTGTATGTTCATGTTGGGCCATGAATCCACCTTTGTCCCCAACCATTGTCCAGCCGTCGTTGAGTTCGGTTGCGTATGTGGAGGTTGTTGAAATAAAGGTTTCAATAGCAACGACGGTATTCTTTCGAAATCTTCGTTGGTCGAAGCGATTTTTATAGTTAAGCAATTCATCGGGTTCCTCGTGCAGACTTTTTCCTACACCATGTCCGCCAAGATTCTTGATGACTTTATAGCCTCTTTTTTTCGCTTCAGTTTCTATTAGATGCCCAATATCGGCTATTTTCACACCACCACGAATATTATTGATTGCTTTTTGAAGAATTTCTTTTGATGCTTTTACTAATTTTTCGTGTTGAAATATGTCCTTTCCTATGACAAAGGAACAACCATTATCGGCCCAATACCCATCCAGTTCGGCAGATACATCGATATTGATCAAATCACCTTCTTGCAATAGTCTTTCTGCAGTAGGTATTCCATGGCAAAACTCGTTGTTTATACTAATACAGGTGTAGCCCGGGAAACCATAGGTAAGAGCGGGAGCAGAATTCGCACCCATGCTTTTTAATATTTCGGCTCCATATTCGTCAAGCTCTTTCGTGGACATACCCACTTGAGCATGTGCTATCATAGCTTTTAAGGTGATGGCAACGGCATCGCTCGCTTTTTGTATGCCTGTTAGCTCTGTTTCATTCGTTATAGACATCGCTGATGTTTTTATTGTGGAGCAGGTGAGCTCTGTTTTTTATTTTGTTATTTATAACTACCGGGAACAAATGATTGAAGGTCATTTTGTTTTAATCGGATATAAACCAGTACAAAGGTCTTAATAAAATTGAATAAAATAGACATTTGCTTGCGATTACAAGTAAATATACTGTATTTGGGCGTTAAAAGTCTAGTAACAAATGCCGAAAAGCAATGTGTTTTTGTCCTAGTTTTTATTGTTTTAGTCCGTTGTTTTGATGTTTAGACATTTATTTTTTTATGTATCTTTACATAACTTTATGATGTTGCTATTGATCATTTAAATTAAAATAAAATGGCTTTATTAGATACCCTAGCATGGCGTTATGCTACAAAAAAATACGACCCTACAAAAAAGGTCGCTCAGGAAGATTTGGATAAGATTTTGGAGGCAGCACGTATGGCTCCGAGCTCGTCTGGACTTCAACAGTTCCGTGTGATTGTGATTACGAATCAGGAATTAAAAGAAAAAATTGTACCTGTGGCTTGGGGGCAACAAATTGTTGCTGATAGCTCACATTTATTGGTCTTCGCAGGATGGGATAGCTATACGGACGAACGTATTGATAATACCTTCGACAAGATGAATGCGTTGAGAGGTTTACCTTTAGACACCACTGACGAGTATAAAAATAGATTGAAAGCACAGTTATCGAGCCTATCCGGTGAGCAACAAGCAGCCCATGCGGCTAAACAAGCCTATATTGCTTTTGGTCTGGCAATTGCTCAGGCTGCAGAATTAGGCGTTGATGCAACTCCTATGGAGGGTTTTTCAAATGCCGAATTGGATGAACTTCTTGGTTTAGATAAACTGGGATTGAAGAGTGCAATTATGCTTCCTTTAGGCTATCGGATGGAAGAACAAGATTGGTTGCTGAAGCTGAAAAAATTTAGACTTCCGAAAGAGGAATTTTTGATTGAACTCGCATAAATTGCAGAACAGTATTAAAAAGAGCGTTTCAACACTTGGTTGAAACGCTTTTTTTATAGTTGCCTCCAACTTACCCAGGGACCGCCTTTATAGACTACATAAGTTTACTGTTTGCCCCTTTTTTAGTTTGACATATTGTATGGTGTTATCTTTCTGTAAGGTCTTTTTCGTACTGACATACATGAGCGTATTGGGTTCAAAAATTCGAAAGGTACCATCTTCGGTCGCAGTTATTTTCAGCGTAACGATTTTATCTCCTTTTTTTTCAGCGCTCACGATAAATCCGCCCATCGTTCTTAAATTTTTGAAAGATGCTGTTGCCCATTCAGCAGGTAAGGCTGGGAAAATTTCTACATAGTTATTCTTGCTCTGAATGAGCAATTCGTGTATTCCTTGTGCAAAAGCAAAGTTACCTTCCAACGTAAATGGTCGATACGTAAAGTCTGAATATTGCCCACCTTTTTGGTCCCCGTTCAGATGAAAGGAATTGGTAGAACAAAAGTTCTGTGCAAATTTTTGAAGATTGATGACGGCTTCCTTTCCCTGTTTAGCCCGCGCGTGCAAACAAGCCATCCATGCAAAGGAATAACCGACCCACGCACGGGTACCCAGTTTTTCAATATGATCTAGGGAACTTTCGATGAGCTCTTTTTCCTGCGGATTATTGATGTCTAATAAATCCAATGGATAAATTGCCATATAGGGAGACATATGCCGATGGGAATGTTTCATTGGAAGATTTACAGCAACTTGTAGCCCGGTTTCATCCGTCGCATAATGAGGTAGTTGGGTCTTACATTTTAACCAAGCCTGCGCTTCTTGCGGTTTTCCCATGGCTGTGCTCACCTCAGTAGCAGCCTGGAAAAGAAAATGCGCTAAGCTAAGGTCGAAATTGGTCCAATTGTCAAACCATGCTGATACACTGTTGTCGTTGTATTCGGGACTGCTGCTCAAAGGCAGGTAACGGAGTCCATTTTTTAATGTGGTTATATTCTTAAGGTAAGTCGCAGACGCAATGATATAGGGATAGGCTTGTTCTCTTAGAAAGGTTTTATCCATACTATATTTCCATTGCCAATAAAAATGTTGGGCCGCCCATGCACCAATTGTAGGAGAAAGAGAATACTGAATCCATCCACCCATAGGGTCTCCATTTAAAGTAAGGACACCGGGTACATTCAGCCCATCGACACCGAAATATTGCTTTGTAAAGTCGCGGTTTTTTTTGCGGATCTTCCAGAGCCAATCTGTATAGCTTTTCGCTTCGGCTAATCTATTCCCCGAATAGGCTGGCCAATAGCTCAATTGGGTGTTAAGGTCATTGTGAAAGTCTCCTTTCCAAGGGGGGAGGCCACCATTATCTGCCGTCCAGACGGCCTGGAGCGTAATTGCTGGAGCGCCTTCTCTTGCGACAGCACCGAGCTTGTACATATCAAGATAATATTGCCTTTCAAGATTTTTTTCAGGAATAGTTATACTTGATTTGGACCAATAGTTTGACCACCAGTGCAAATGGCTTGTTTTTTCTTCGGTGTATTTTTTGAGGGAAAGTTTAGAAGGGCTTGCCCTTTGATCGTTGACGATTGTCCAATATCCAATCAGTTTTTTAGCTGATATTTTTTCCCATCTTAATACAACTTCAAAAAAATGATTGTCATAAGTTTTTTGGTGCAGCACTTCGTAATTGCTGGTTCTGGTTATATTTCCTTGCTTATATCCTAATCTTGCTAAATCTTGACCTTCAACAACGCTTTTGTTTTCATCTTTGTTTGCGCTATTTTCATATTGATGGGGAATTAATTGAGGGACAAGTTCACTCACATTGTTTCCTGTAATTTCAAAATAGCCAAAGGGTTTATAGGCGTGTATGAAGGTTCTTAATATCCGACCATCTTTGAATTTAAGAATATTGGTGGCCTGTTCCAGGTCAAGTACGTTCGAAACGACAGGGCCAAATTTCGCTAAGTCAAAAAATAGCGACGCTGCTGGAAGCTTGGTGGGATAGGGGGATCTATCGTAAGGAGCGTCTCCCCACTCTTGTACAATGCCATAACTGTTGTTTTTTATTTGTTGTTGGACCCAATTGAAATTGTGGTTTTCTATTGCAAAGGCCTTTCTTTCATCCCATAGATCTGCGCGATCAAGTGAAAATCGAATCGTATTATCTTTTTTCCAAATCAGTGCACCCAATTGACCATTTCCCAACGGAATGGCTTCATCCCACCGCAAAGCCAACTGATCGAAATGGAGGTTGTTGCCCGGTGTCGGTTGACCGAAAGAGAACACTGTGAACGAACAGAATAGTATTAAATAAAGATATTTCATAATTGAAAGGGTTAGCTTGTAAATTTAAAACTCTGGAAGGGGAGATACTGACACTATTGTTACTTTTTTGCATACTATTTTATCTAAGCGATGGCCTTGAGCCTGTTAAAACCACTTTAACAGCAGATTTAGCGGTGATTGTATGCAGTGCAGAAAACTAAAGAAGTTAATTCGTATCGAAATTGTTATACTTTTTGATTCGAATAAATATGTCGCAAAAGTGTTGTTTTATTGTCTGCAGTTTAACCAAGGAAAGTACGTTATGTTGTCTTAAATCAACCTTTTGAGCAGGTGGAACTATAGTGTCCAGAAAATCTCGCAAGGGCAAGGGGTAATATTGTTTATGTTTCTGTTAATCTAGTTTTAGTATAATCCAGTGTTGTTCTCTAATTTTATCCTACTCGAAACGAGCACATTTATGGAATAGTTTCGACTCCACTTAACGAAGAAAACAATCATTATTCATTTCGTTTAGTGCATAAACCTAAAATAATACAGAATAGATATATCCCAAGGCTATGAAAAAAAAGATTTTGGTGCTAATATTATTGGCGCTTGTGCTTATTGGTACAAGCATTTTGACTTTTGGAAAAAAAGAGCCAGTTGATTTTAGCGCTGATGTTAAACCGATATTGAATAAACATTGTATCACGTGCCATGGCGGGGTTAAAAAAAATGGTGGTTTAAGTTTTCTTTTTGAAAATGAGGCATTCGCCAAAGCCGAGTCAGGCAAATCAGCAATTATTCGTGGCGATGGCGAACACAGTGAACTGGTAAAGAGACTGATTTCCGATGATCCTGAATTGCGTATGCCTTACAATGCCCCTAAACTGAATGACGATGAAATTGATATACTCAAAAGATGGATCGATGAAGGAGCTAAGTGGGGAGAGCATTGGGCCTATACAACACCTAAGGAAACGGAGGTCCCTAAACCTTTTTCGTTGCTCAGTATATTTGGTGTAAAGCCCAGAGGGGTGAACAATACGATTGATTTTTTTGTTTTGGACAAGATGAAGGAAAAGAAATTGTCCTTTGCAGATGAAGCCGATAAAGCATTGTTGCTCCGAAGAGTGTATTTGGATCTAGTTGGTATCCCACCCTCGTTGGCAGAGATTCAAGCCTTTGAAGCAGACCAGCGTGATGATGCTTATACCCGGCGGGTAGACAGTCTGCTGGCTTCTCAGAAATATGGCGAAAAGTGGGCGAGTTGGTGGTTGGACATGGCACGATATGCCGATACGAAGGGCTACGAAAAGGATGGTTCGCGCACGATATGGACTTATCGGGACTGGGTCATCAAGGCCTTAAACAAGGACATGCCTTATGATGAATTTACGATTGAACAGCTTGCCGGGGATTTGCTGCCGGAGCCAACCAAGGATCAGCTTATCGCAACCGCCTTCCATCGCAATACCATGAATAATGATGAAGGCGGGACCGATAGCGAGGAATTTCGGATGGCTGCGGTTTTGGATCGTTTAAATACAACTTATCAAGTATGGTTGAGTACAACCTTCGAATGCGTGCAATGTCATAGTCATACTTATGATCCGTTTAAATTTGAAGAGTATTATAAATCGTTAGCTTTTTTTAACAACACCAGAGATGAAGATACCCAAGGTGATCATCCTAAACTGCGTTTTTATACTGCACAGGATGAAAAGCGAATTGACAGTATAAAGAGGTGGTTGTCGACGACAGGAAATGCAAGCTTGGTAAAATCAACAGATCTATTCCTTCACACCCTTGAGCCCAAAGTCCATGCCCATTACAGTGACCGAATAGTAGATGGTGCGCTTTATGATACGAAATGGTTGGGGGTGCGAACTGGAGGATCGGCTCGATTAAGGGCAATAAACCTGGATAATAAACAGCAATTCTTCATGAATTTCTGGACAGGTGCGGTAGGTGGAAAATTGGAAATTCATTTGGACAAACCTAGCGGGCCAATACTTGCCGTTATTGATTTGCCGAGTACGAATGGAAGACAGGTTATTCAGTCTCCCATAAGTGCGACTCGTGGTGTACATGACTTATATTTGGTTTTCAAGAATCCATCTGTCGCTCATGGACAGCCGATCTGCATGATTGAATGGTTTGCATTTCGCGAGAACTTTCCACATGAAAAGTCACTGGATAATATGAATTTTCAAAAGACTTTTCTCCAGTTGGTCAACATGCAACCTGAGGGAGTACCAATCATGATTGAAAATCCCAAAGACATGCATCGTAAGACAAACGTATTTATACGTGGTAACCGCCTGTCGCTAGGTGCGGAAGTGCAGCCTACAGTTCCGGCATCACTGAATAGTTTCCCGAAGGGGGCTCAACGCAATCGTTTGGGGTTTGCGCAGTGGATTGTCAGCAAGGAAAACCCATTGACAGCGCGAACTTTAGTTAATCGCGTATGGGCTCAACTATTTGGTCGGGGGCTTGTTGAACCATTGGGAGATATGGGCACACAGAGTATTCCGCCGATTCACCGAGAATTACTAGATTATCTTGCCCTAGATCTGATGAATACCAAAAAGTGGAGCGTTAAAAAATTGATCCGCGAGATGGTATTATCCGGAACTTACAAGCAGTCCTCTAGCTTGAACAATTCCAATTTTGAAAAGGATCCACAGAATTATTATTTGGCAAGGGGACCTCGCTTTAGATTATCTGCCGAACAGATTCGTGATCAGGCCTTAGCCGTAAGTGGATTGCTCAGCAATAAAATGTATGGACCAAGTGTAATGCCATACCAACCGGATGGGGTATGGATGACTGTATATAGCGGTGAGTCCTGGGTGAAAAGTGCTGGAGAAGATCAATACCGAAGGGGCATATATACGTTTCTAAAGCGTACGAGTCCTTACCCTTCCTTTGTTTCTTTTGATGCTTCGAGTAGGGAGGTTTGTTTGGTCGACCGTATCCGTACCAATACACCGCTGCAAGCGCTCGCTACATTAAACGATCCTGTTTACCTCGAAGCGGCTAAACATCTGGGGGCTATTATGGAAAAGGAGGGAAATGGAAACCTTAGAAATGGTATCCGTGTCGGTTATAAACGTGCAATGTTGAAGGATGCCGATGAAAAGAAACTCAAAGAGCTGGAACATCTTTATCAAAAAGCGTTGATTGATTTCAGCAAAAAGCCTGATTCGGCAGCCAAATTTTTGAATGAAGATTTAGCAAAAAGCAATGTAAAGGTCCTGCCTTCAAAAGCTGCCTACATGCTTGTTGCCAATGCAGTGCTGAATCTGGACGAGTTTTTAACGAAATCATAAATAATGAAATAATAAATATGGACTGAAACTTCTGAATAAGGGCTCTCGTATGAAAACGAAGTTTTTTGATAAGAAGGGTAAGGCCTATAAAATAATAAGAATATAAACCGAAATGAGCTAAAGCTGCGGACTAAAAAATTAGCGAAACAGCCCGTTCATATGTAATGATAGTCAGATGAAAGATCTAAATAAGCTAATAAAAGAAGCGCAACAATTTGAATTGCAGGCTGTCACAAGAAGACATTTTCTAAAGGATTGTGTGGCAGGTATCGGAGGTATTGCTTTGGGGAGTTTGTTGACGAGTTGTAATGGATGGGGACAATCAAAATCAGCAGAAAAGTTGGAACTGAATGCACTCAATCCGCTGGTACCCAGGCCTCCTCATTTTCCTGGTAAGGCTAAAAGTGTAATTTATCTGCATATGGCCGGCGCTCCGTCGCAATTGGAGTTATTTGATTACAAGCCTGCATTGCAGAAATTACATAATCAACCTTGTCCGGAATCCTTGCTCGCGGGAAAGAAATTTGCCTTTATTCGTGGAATTCCAAAAATGTTGGGGCCACAGGCTACTTTTAAACAATATGGAGCAAGTGGGGCTTGGGTATCAGATCATTTGCCTCACTTTAGTAAAGTTGTTGATGAAGTGAGTTTTCTGAAGGCCGTGCATACCGATCAGTTCAATCACGGTCCAGCGCAATTGTTTATGCATACGGGAAGTGCCCGTCTCGGCCGGCCAAGCATTGGTTCATGGGTAACGTATGGTCTGGGATCTGAAAATAGCAATTTACCCGGATTTGTTGTGTTAACATCGGGAGGTAAAACACCGGATGCAGGAAAAAGTGTCTGGGGAAGTGGATTTTTGCCATCGGTATACCAGGGCGTTCAATGTCGTTCAAAGGGTGATCCCGTATTATATATTGCCGATCCTGAAGGGATGGGAAGGGATATGAAGCGTGATTTGATTGATGCCATAAATAACGTCAACAAAACAGAATACGATACCTTTAAAGATCCAGAAACCTTGTCGCGGATTGCACAATATGAGATGGCTTATAAAATGCAGGTTGCAGTTCCTGAAGTGATGGACATCAATAATGAACCTGCTTATATTCACGAATTGTATGGAACTGAGCCGGGTAAAGAATCGTTTGCCAATAATTGCCTCTTGGCTCGGAAACTCGTAGAACAAGGGGTACGATTCGTTCAGTTATTTGATTGGGGTTGGGACAGTCACGGTACAAATCCCGCAGATTCGATTGATCTTGGCTTTAAAAATAAATGCCGGGAGATTGATCGACCAATGACCGCATTGATTATGGATCTAAAACAACGTGGTTTGCTGGAAGAAACATTAGTTGTGTGGGGAGGGGAATTTGGACGTACACCGATGCAGGAAAATAGGGACAACAGCGATATGCCATTCCTGGGACGCGATCATCATACCGACGCCTATACCATCTGGATGGCAGGCGGGGGAGTTCGTAATGGCATAAGTTACGGTCAAACCGATGATATCGGGTTCGCCGGGGTAGAAGGGCGCAGTTCTGTACACGATGTCCATGCGACCATGCTCCACCTTTTGGGTTTTGATCATGAGAAATTTACATACGATTTTCAAGGAAGGCCATTCCGATTGACAGATGTGGAGGGTGAACTTATTCAAGCTATAATTTAAAAATATGAAACAACTTCTAGTATTAATTTTATTTATGAGCAGTTTTCTATCCATGACTGCCCAGCAGTTACACATCAAATATTATTGCACCAATTGGGGAAATAGCGATTCCTGGGATACGTTCTGTCTCCGGGTGAAAAATGCTGGTTACGATGGTGTTGAATCCTGGTTACCCGGTAGCCCAAATGAGCGCAAGGAGATGATCGATGCATTACATAAATATGGATTGAGTTTAGGATTGCTTTCAGGCGGATCAGGCGGAACTTACGAGGAATATAAACAAAGTTTTAAGCGTAATTTGGATGAAGCAGCACAGCTGAAACCCGATTATATCAATTGCCATACAGGTAAGGATTATTACTCGTTTGAGCAGAATAAAACATTGATTGAGCTTGCCGATGCTGCTAAAAATAAGCACCACATCCCCGTTTATCATGAGACTCATCGCGGAAGATTTAGTTTTGCAGCTCATGTGACAAAAGAATATTTAGAGAAGATTCCGACCTTACAACTTGCATTGGATATCTCGCATTGGTGCAATGTGCACGAATCAATGCTTTCTGATCAGCCCGAGGCTGTAACAAAAGCACTTTCCAGAACGGAGCACATTCATGCACGAATTGGGCACCCTGAAGGACCACAAGTCAATGACCCCGCGGCTCCTGAATGGAAGAGTATCGTTGCACAACATTTGACCTGGTGGGATAAAGTTGTTGCTAAGCACAAGGAAAATGGGGTGAAGTTATTGACCATAACGACCGAGTTTGGTCCAGCGGGTTATTTACCCACATTACCATTTACACAACAACCGGTGGCCGATCAATGGTCAATCAATGTTTATATGTTGCATTTACTCAAAGACAGATATAAAGAATGATAGTTTTCTTTGATGAATTATTGGGCTTTTTGGGACGATTTCACCCGCTTTTGGTCCATTTACCGATCGGCATATTATTGTTGGCTTTTGTTATGGCAATTAGGACTCAGTTTAAAGGCGGTGATATGTATTTGCCTGCTATTAAGCTCTCCTTATTCCTAGGGACTATCGCTGCTCTAGTAGCTGCTTTATCGGGTTATCTGCTTTCACGAAATGGAGGTTATGAGGAGGATGTCCTGAGCTATCACAAATGGCTGGGAATTGCCGTGGCTATCAGTAGTTTATTGCTTTGGTTTCTTTATCGTAAAGAATCTCCTGGTGCATTTCGCTTTTGGCTTTTTTTCATCCTGGTGCTCTTAATTGGGGTGACTGGACACTACGGTGGAACACTGACACATGGAAAGGGTTACTTTGTGGAAGCTATGCCAGTAGCACTTAAAAAGCTGTTTAAAGCGGAAGAAGATAAAGAGGAGGTTCTTATCGTTCAAAATGCGCAGGAAGCAGAAACCTATAAGGGAATTATTCAACCTATTCTAAAACAGCGTTGTCAAAGTTGCCACGGGCAAAGAAAGCAGGAAGGGGGGCTGGCATTGGATACAAAAGAGAATTTGTTAAAAGGAGGAGAGAACGGCACAGTACTAAATGCAAATGATTCGAAAAAGAGTGAATTATATGCCCGGTTGGTGTTGCCCGAGGGACATAAGAAACGTATGCCCCCTAAAGGTCGTACACCGATAACCGCTGATCAGATAAAACTGATTGCCTGGTGGATTGATCAAGGAGCCAATTTTGATAAAAAAGTGCATGAAATACCACAAACGGAGGAAATAGCTCATTTGTTGAAAAAATTGGAAACAGGGGAAAAAGAGGAGTCTGCTGTATTGTATGCTGATCTACCAGCTGCACCAGCTTTGCCAAAAGATAAAGTTGATGCTTGGCAGGCTAAGGGTATTAAGATCATCCAAGTTGCAAGAGATAATAACTTCGTGTTGGTTAATGCGATTAATTATCCTCAATTTAATGATAAGGACCTACAGGAATTGTTAGCCATTAAGGATAATATTGTACAGCTGAAATTAGGAAATACGGCTATTACAGATCTTGCTTTTTCAACACTTTCGGCAATGCCCATTCTTTCCCGTCTGCATTTGGAAAATACAAAAATTTCCGATGCTGGATTGAGCCAGCTAAAAGGCCTGTCAAAATTAACGTATTTGAATCTGACAGGCACAAAAGTTACATCAAAAGGTCTATCAAAACTGAACGAGCTTCCGAGTTTAAAGAACGTCTATCTCTATAAGACGGTAAATCAGGAAGTCGCTGCAATAAAGCAGTTGAATGCTAAGATTGAGGCAGATACCGGTAATTATAGTTTGCCTTTTATTGAAACCGATACAATCAGGTTTTGAGCTGTTATTAGACCTGTTGGCAACACGATGAAAATCCGCGATCCAAAGGAATGCTCTTGTACAATTTAACAACTTGGCGACATGGACAAGTAATTTAAGGAAAATAAACAGGATATTTTAGCGGATAGGAAACGAGTATACAAAGGAGAATGCGGAAAAGGCTTTAGCGTAATATAAAATAGGAATGCTAAGGTGACGATTTCAAATAAAACCTTCATGACTTCGTAGACACCAAGAGCAATGAAAGCAAACTGAAGGTTCTTTCTGGCCAATAAGATTAGACACTTTTAGAAAAAAGAGCAGCAGAAATTTCCTGCTGCTCTTTTTACATCGCGATAAGCTGTTTTTATTTCGTGCCAGCATGTTCTAGTAATTCGATAGCATCGTAAAGCACACCTGCTTCACCTCTAAAAGTTCCTGAACCTTCTGGTTTATTATCTTTTGTGTACCATTCATAAAAACCTTTATTTTTGATAACACGGGCAAGCATCGGCTGTATTTGCTCATAGGCTTCCTGTTGAAAACCATTTTTAATGAGCTGCTGAATCATACGCCCACCGAACCAGGTCCAGTCCCCACCATTTTGATAACCATACGGATACATGCCTTTGTTTTTAAATGAACCTGCAGGATAAGTTGGGTACACGGTAAGTCCAATTGTTGCCGCACCAGCGTCTTTTACATTTTTAATCATTTTATCCAATGAAACTTTTATTTGCTCTTTGCTGAGTAAATTTGCCTCAATAGCGATAGCTGTTCCTCCATGATAATAGATTTGAGTTTCATCAAAATCAGCCGAAAATGGAGAGCCTTTGATATAAATATGGGGAATAAACTTCTGGTTCTTTTCATCCCAAAGGTGTTTCATGGTGTTACTTGCTATGGAAGCTCTGATTTTTCCCCATTTTTCTTTTTTCTCAGGAAGTAGATCCATGTAGTTGTCAAGGGCGATCAAAAACATCGCATTGTCGTAGATGTCCAAAGCAATATGCGAATTTTCATCTAGATGGACACCCCAGTCATGCTCGGGTTGAACGTCGCCCCAATCAACCGTGGTTGCACCCCAAAGTAAACCATAAGTATTATTATAACGTTTGTCCAATAAAAATTGCAAAGCATGTTCCATGCGATCCTTTACAGTTGCATCACCAATTTTTTCATTGAGAAAAGCCTTATCTTTAGTAGCAACGATATATTTGTGTACCGCTTGAATTAAAGAAGATTCCTGGTCTGTTTCAACGGTGTTTTTATGTGCAGCATAATCAGGAGCCAAGGAGCTGGTGATTGTGTAATAGTCCGATACGCCATTTTTTAAGCTGGATTTTTTGACAAAACCATCGGCAATATTACCATCAGAACCTTGTAGTTTAAAGAACAAAGCCAATTGATCTTTGATCTGTTCATGGGGATGTACTTTTGTTGCTAAGGTGATAAATGTATTGTAGTCTCTAATCCATACCTCACTGTATCCATCCCCCGCATTGAATCCGCTTTTGATGATGTTCGTCGCCATATCTTTGACAATATGGAAGCTGCTATCTTTTTGGATGCTGTCTTGTAAATTGTTCGTAGATGCTTTACTGCCCGCGTTTTGGCAGGACAGTAATAGGAGCGATGAAGATAATGCAAAAAATATAGTTCTCATTGTGCTGTTTGTTTATAATAAATGGTTTGATTAACATTTGGATTCTTTTACAAAAGATTGGATAACCTTTGCCTTACCGTTTCCTAAATTACGCAATGTATAGGACCCAGCAGCAGCAGGAACGGCAAAAGTCTCGGCATAATGGAAGACCCTCTTCATGCCATTTGCTGTCGTCAGCTCAATTGCCTCGCCCTCGACAAGCATCATGATATGACACTGTCCCTGCGTTTCAATCGAAACATTCTGATCGAATTCGTATCTAAAAACATCGTAGAAATGATCTTCATGTGTTGGCAAATGTATTCTTGTTGTTTGCGCATCAAGGATTTTTTCACTGGGCTGAGATAGCAGTGTGTTTTTTACGACATCACCTTTCCGGCTAAAATTGAGGTTAGCGAATGCTCTATCGATATTTAACGGACGTGGTTTCCCATCTAAATCGGGACGCACCCAGTCGTACATTTTAAAGGTATAATTATAAGGTGTTGCACTGATTTCGAGCACGAGATTGTTCACGCCGGAAGAATGTACGGTACCATGTGGAATCAAATATAACTGGTGTTTCTTGGATTCGAATTTTTGAACGTATTGCTCGATATCCATAGCTATTCCGCTATGGAAGCTCTCTTCTAAAGCTGAGCGAAATTTGTCTGTATCAATTGTTTGCTGAAAGCCTAGATACACTTGCGCATCCTCTTTTCTATCAACGATATAGTATGATTCGTCCTGTGTGAAGTTTTCTCCAAATTCTGCTTTTGCATAAGCTGGACTGGGGTGACATTGAATGGATAGGTTGCCGCCATCAAAGGTATCCAGGAAATTGAAGCGTATTGGGAATTCAACATCGAAACGTTGCTGTGCATGACCGAGTACATTGGCACTTTCTTGAAACATCAATTGATCGAATGAAATTTCGAGTATATGTCCATCTGCTTCGAGCAAAATACCGTTCTCGGGGACAATCATTTCGAAGGACCACGCATAGTTTTTGACATCCTGATCGATGCCCGTAAGGTGCTCTTTCATCCACTGTCCACCCCATACTCCGGGTTCAAAAGTTGGTCGTACGCGGAAGTAATTTTGGGACATGGTTTGCAATGTATCGCGTAGATCCTTCCCCGTAATCCATGGTAAGCTGTGGGGCGATTGTTGATCAGCAAGAATTTCGACACGGGACAAGATGGATCTTTTATGTCGGTTCAATATTTCCCAGTCGACAAAATAATAACGCTTATAGGTTTCCTTTTGATTGGTTTGTGTTGAACAGCCTAAATTTAAAGCTTCGCCTGCACGCATGCGTTGAATAAGCACATTTTTGGGCAGATCAATAAACATCAGTTGACTAGACGTATCAACTAATGATGCTCCAGGACCATAAAAGATGGTATATTCACCTTGTTTTGAATTGGAGTTCGCTAGTATTGTTTGAAAATCTGTTAGCTTTTTAGTATCAAAGTATTCAATGAGCTGAATCCCTGCCTTTTTTCCGAACAATGGGTCATTGCCGCCTAGGTAGGGGGAGACAATATCCTGGATGGCTGATTCCGATTTTAAGGCAGAATCCATCGCAATAAATCGTGTGGCTATGCCCTGTTTTTCAAATTCTTGCTTTAGGTTGGGGATGATTGTGTCCCAGTTAACACCTACAAAACCATCAATGCTATGTATATTATGCGTAATGAGATGTGCAACAAGATCTTGGTAAGAATTTGATAAGTTTCCTTGGACTGGAAACGTCGGAGCGATTTCGTACTGAAAAGGTTTTGTTTGAGTATTAGAATACATATTGATGTAATTTTTATTGCAAATGAATGATGTTGAATAAATAGCTTTTTGTTTACTTGTCTGTTGATTTTTTGTTGTGTTTTTCAATCCAGAATTTTTCGATCTCCTCCAAAGGTTTGCCCTTCGTTTCTGGAAGAAATCCAAGTACAACAAGGAATGCGATGGCACAGAAAAATGCAAACAACCAGAACGTATAGCGGGCGCCCCAGGAAGCGAGAAGAATAGGCGTTAGTTGGCCCACGATCGCATCGGAAATCCACATCACCATAATACTGATACCCATGGCACGAGCCCGGATGGCATTAGGGAAGATTTCGGCTGCGACGACAAATTTTAGTGGGCCAATGGAAAAAGCAAAGAAAAATAAGAAGGAAAGTATCGCGATAATCAATGCGATATTATTGACTTGACCTTGATTAAAAAGATAACCAGTAACCAGCAAACTCACGGTAGCACCTACAGTTCCCAAAAGATATAAGGGACGTCTGCCCCAATTATCAACCTTCCAGATTGCGAAGAAAGTAAATAGCACATTGGCGGCTCCAAAGAATAACTGGGCATGATAGGAATTGTTTAATGAAATACCTGATTCAAGCAATATGCTCGGACCATAATAAACAATTGCGTTGATTCCACTGAGCTGTGAAAATAAAGGGAGGAATAAGCCCAATAGAAAGGCCTTGCGATAAATAGGAGAGAACAGATCACGTAGATTTCCTTTCGAGGAAACATGGCTGACCTCTTGTATATCCGATAGTCCTAATGTGGCACTGATCGCTGCAACTTCAGTGTTTCGTCCATTTTTAGAAAGCCAACGCGGACTTTCAGGAATAAAGTAAACTCCAATGCATAACAATAAAGCCGGTATTGCGCCAACTAAAAACATAGTTCGCCACAGTTCATTTTGCTGGGCGGAGGTATATTCAAGAATCAGGTAATTGCTGATATAGGCAAATAAGATACCGAATGTAATAGCGAGCTGGTAACAGGTGACTGATCTTCCTCTAAATTTGCTTGGCGATATTTCCGCGAGATATAAGGGTACAACAATTGAGGCTATTCCAACACCCAGGCCCCCAATGCTTCTACTCGCAATCAATATGCTGTAAGAAGGACTGAATCCACAGCCAATTGCTGAGAATAAAAAAAGCAGGGCCGCAGTAACAAAGGCGGGTTTTCGGCCGTATTTATCTGTTAATGGTCCTGTGAAAAATACACCAACAATACAGCCTAGCAAGGCTGAACTGACGAAAACGCCCTCTTGAGCAGGAGATAGTCCGAAAAATTGCTTCACCAATGGCAAAGCACCTGCAATTACAGCCATATCGAAACCGAAAAGGAGTCCTCCAAGTGAAACGATACATAAAATGATGATAAATTTCTTTGACATCTGCGGTTTATATTAATATGTATATACATACAAACATATATCTATTTTTTTAATTATGCAAAAAATCTTATTTTAGCACAAGCAATCCAAATGATGAATTTAAAAATAGATCATAAAAGTCCTGTTCCGCTGCATATACAAGCTGAGAATTTGTTACGCGAATTAATTAAGCAGCCTGAATATATAGAGGGGAAATTATTACCCAATGAAATTGAATTAGCAAAAAGATTGGCAATTTCCCGTTCTACTTTGCGTTTAGCGATCAATAAACTGGTATATGAGGAGCTGCTAATTAGAAAGAAGGGGATAGGAACGAAGGTGGCTAGTTCTAAATTCAGTTCAAAATCCAAAAATTGGTTGAGTTTCTCACAAGAGATGAAAAATCGTGGGATTGAGGTGAAGAATTTTGAACTTCACGTCAGCTGGGTTGTTCCGGATAAAGCTGTTTCGAAGTTTTTTAATGTAGATGAGGATCAGAAGCTGTTAAAACTAGAACGTCTGAGAGGAAAGAAAGATGACCCATTTGTTTATTTTATCTCTTATTTCCATCCGCGTATAGGTTTAAACGGCGATGAAGATTTTAAGCGGCCTCTATATGAAATCTTAGAAGCAGATTATCATGTCGTTGCAGATCTTTCTCAGGAAGAGTTGGATGCAATGGCTGCAAATAAATTTATAGCTGATAAATTGGAGATTAATATCGGTGATCCTATTTTGTCGCGCAAGCGGTTTGTATTTGACCAATCTGGAAAGCCAATTGAATATAATTTAGGATTCTACCGTGCGGAAAGTTTTACCTATACTGTTGAAAGCAGAAGAGATTATTAAGTAATTCACTCATCCTATTATCCATTCAAAAAGGATGATAGGATGAGTGAATAGCTCATTTATTTATTCTTTTCTTTTAATGATTCTTTTCTACGGTAGTTTCTGCCCAGCTTTCTAGGAGCGCTATTGCTTTACTGAGCACTCCTGCTGAACCTTTGAATTTCCCTGATCCGCTAGGGACGTTATTTTGACCATACCATTCGTAAAATCCTTTGTTTTTCACAACCCGATCGATCATCGGTTGAAGTTCTGCATAGGCTTCTTGATAAAAGCCGTTTAAAACGAGTTGCTGGATCATCCGCCCGCCGAACCAAGTCCAATCACCGCCATTTTGGTATTGGTAAGGCTGAGCCATTCCTCCGATGAAAAATCCAACCGGATAGGTCGGGTATAAGGTCAATCCAATACTCGGCATGCCAGATAACCGCACGTTTTCCAGCATTTGCGTATTAACTGTTTTTATTTCTGAAGCGGAAAGCAACCCGGCTTCTATCGCGATGGCGGTGCCCCCATGATAATGAATCGTATTTTCATCAAATCCTTTTGGTATAGGAGATGTCTTAGGGTAGATATGAGGGATGAATTTTTGTTTTTTCTTATCCCATAAATAACGTCTGCTGTTTGTTTCGAGACTCTTTTTTAATCCCTTCCATTCTGTCACCTTCGGAGAGTTGGGCTGGATATCAATCAATGTCTGCAATGCAATAATAAACATCGCATTGTCATAAATATCGATCGCCTCATTGGAGAGCTCATTCCAGTCACAACCAAAGCTATCGTTAGGTTGTACATCTCCCCAATCTGCGGTCATCGCACCCCAAAGCAATTGATACTTGTGGTTGAACCGTTCTCTTTTCAAATAATCCAACATGAGTTGGATTCGATCTTTGACGTAAATTCCACCAATAGACTCCTCCAGGATACTGTAATCCTTTGTTTTCCGGATATATTTACCGAGCAGTTGGATGAGTGACGTTTCCTGGTCTGTTTCTACTGTATTTTTAAATCCAACATGGCCGGGCGCATTTTCTGAATAATAAGGTGTGTCATCGTGCCAGGTAAAATCCTTCTTAAGGACATAGCCGTCTACCATTTCACCATTGGGCTGTTGCATTTGAAAGAATACTAAAATGGCCCCCCTAATGTCCGCTTGGGACCGCTCTTCCAAGGCGGTTTCAATAAATGTATTGAGATCCCTGGCCCAAATCTGTGAGTAGCCACTTCCAGCATTGAAACCTTCTTTGATGACCTCTCGGGCAAGGCTGTCGACATATTTTAAGTTTTGATCCGCTAGAATGCTTTTTGCCAACTTAAGTTGAGTTATACCGTCGGGTTTTGTTTGTTGTGCTGATAGTTGGGTTCCGAGTAACAGAAGTATTAGACTAAAAAATGGGGTGTTTTTTTTCATTGTGGTTTTATTGTAATTAATTAGGCTTGACAAGTGTATCTGTCAATAATTTGTATCTATTTCAGGATTAATTTTCATCTACTTCAGGGCTTTTGATCGAAGATCAGCCGTCTGATGTGTATTTTTTTTGAATTTATTTACTGGTTATATTTTAGTATGTATGTACAATCAAAGTTATGGAAAAATGTCAGTATTTAAGCTTTAATAACGTTTTATTTGGTTAGTATTTAAAATTTTACAAATTTAGGCATTATGGTGAGGCCTTTTCCGTAGTTAAATCGCGTAAGAAAATAGAGCTCATGTTTATACATGGTCATTTTTTTTGTAAGTTTGCTGTAGAACCTAATTGAAAACAATGGTAAAGCGTATCATTTATTATTTTTGTAGTTTATTTGTTAGTACGGCAGCTGTCTTTGCACAGCAGAAAACAGATTTGACCGTTTTTGTAAAACCTAATATTGGATCCGTTCATAGCCGGTATTTCTTTTATACACCAGCAGCAGTACCTTTTGGAATGGCTAAGCTCGCTCCGAGCACAAATGGAAGCTATGGGAACAAGTCAGGCTGGGAAGCTGTGGGGTACGATGATAGGCATGGGTCAATAGAAGGATTCGCTAATTTTCACGAATTCCAAGTAGGCGGAGTGGTATTTGCACCATCCGTTGGAAAATTGAAGACAACTCCTGGTCAACTTGATCGTCCACAAAGCGGCTATCGTTCTGCCTTCGATAAGAAAGATGAGTTTGCTACTTCTGGCTATTACCGCGTCAAGTTAAAAGATTATAATATACTTGCGGAGCTCACTGCAACCAAGCGCGTCGGTTTTCATCGGTATACTTTTCCAAAAACTCAAGAAGCCAATCTTATTTTCGATATTGGCCATGTTATGGGGGAAAGTGGCCCAGTCGTTGATGCTGAAGTGAATTATGACAAACAGCACGTCTGGGGATATGTGGTTACCAATCCTGTATACGTACAAAAATATCAGCAGGGTGCTCACGTTAAGATGTTTTTCTTCGCGGAGATAAACAAACAGCCTAAATCTTTTGGAACATTTAGAGATTCCACGACTTTCGATCAACACAGCCGTATAAAGGGAAAAGGGGCTGGCTTGTTCCTGAAATTTGATACCCAGGCAGGGGAATCTATCGAAGTCAAGACCGGTTTGTCTTATACATCTGTAGAAAATGCGCAACTGAATTTGCTTAAAGAAGCAAAGGATATGTCGTTTGATGTGGCAAAGAAAAATGCCTTGCAAACCTGGAATAGTGAACTGGGAAGAATCTTGGTGGAAGGGGGCAAAGTGGACGACCGCATTAAATTTTATACTGGATTGTATCATGCTTTACTTGGTCGTGGGCTTGCAAGCGACGTAAATGGTGCATATCCTAAAAATAATGGCTCGGTAGGGCAGATTGCCCTAAATAAACAAGGGCAGCCTATTCATCATCATTATAATACCGATGCGATCTGGGGCGCATTTTGGAATTTGACACAGTTGTGGTCCATTGCTTATCCAGACTATTACAACGACTGGATTCAGAGTCAATTGTTGGTCTATCGCGATGCCGGTTGGTTAGGAGACGGTATCGCCAACAGTAAATACGTTTCGGGTGTAGGGACTAATTTCACAGGTTTGGCAATTGCAGCGGCGTATAATGTGGGTATTCGTGACTATGATGTGAATCTTGCCTATGCTGCGGTGCGTAAAAATGAATTGGAAGCGAAGGACCGCCTGCCTGGGGCAGGAAAATTAGATGTAGGAGTTTTCGTTCGCAAGGGCTATTCACCCTATATAAAAGATGATAATGGTAGTCCCGAATTAATGACCAATGGATCTCCTTTTGGTGCTTCGCATACCTTGGAATATGCTTTTTCTGCTGCTGCCGCCGCACAATTTGCAAAATCATTGGGGCATCAAAAAGACTACATTAAATTTCAGGGATTATCCGATGGATGGCGCAATCTGTACGATACCACGACGAAGTTTATGCGACCAAAGGACAGTACTGGACGATTTATTTCAAATTTTAACCCTTATGAACCATGGCGTGGATTTCAGGAGGGAAATGCTTGGCAGTATACCTTCTATGTTCCGCATGCCCCACAAGAATTGGTTAAACTGGTTGGAAAGGACCTGTTCAATCAGCGGTTGGATAGTATTTTTACGGTGTCGCAGAAGAATGTGTTTGGAGGCGGTACACAAATTGACGCTTTCGCAGGGATTGAAAGTCTTTATAATCATGGTAATCAACCGAACCTGCATATCTCTTGGCTATTCTATTTTTCTGGTAGACCTGATTTAAGTCAGAAATGGGTACGGGCAATTTGCAATGAGTTTTATGGTAATGATGCAATACACGGCTATGGCTACGGACAAGACGAAGACCAAGGACAGCTTGGAGCATGGTATGTCTTGTCGAGTATCGGTCTATTCGATGTACGAAGTCTCACCACCGAGAAGCCCGCGCTTCAGATTGGCGCACCACTTTTCGATCGGGTAACGATACAATTGCCAGAGAAATTAAGAAAAAATAAATTTATCATTCAGGTGAAGAAGGAGCAGCCCAATAGTTATATGGTTGATCAGGTTCGGTTGAATAACCGCCTGTGGAAAGGTTGGCAGCTTCCTTTTGAACGCCTGGTAGAAGGTGGGATTTTAGACCTCAAGTTGAAAGACAACTAAATTTAAGCAATAGAAAAATAGCCCCATTCGGGGCTATTTTCAAGGTAGGTTGGTTTGTTGATTGCCTACGCGATTTCAGCAATAAAATTGCCCTCTTGATCCAAATCGGCTTTGTGAGCTGCGATTTGTTGAAGATTAATATGTCCAATGACATATTTGAAATCTGGTGCGTAATATCGTTCTGTGATTTCACTGAAATTTAACTTTTCAATCAGCGTATCATCGGTGTATCTCAAATAAACCTTAATTAAATAATCTTGGCTATAATTTAATGTGCTGGATTCTAAATGTTTTTTATATTCATAACGGTATCCATAGCGAAGGGCAGCGATATCCGATAGTACAGCAGAGCCCGTAGGGTGGCCACCGGCTCCTTTACCATAGAAAAATTGTTCGTCTGCAAAGGCCGCTTTTACCAATACACCATTGTTCTCATTTTCTACATTATACAGCATGCTGTCTTTGCCTACTAGGCGTGGTAATACATAAAGTACAACTTTGTTGCCGTCGATCTCTTTTGCTGTTGGTATCAATTTGATCTTGAGGTTCTTTTCTTTAGCAAAACGAATATCTTGCTGTCCCAATTTGTCAATACCAATATTAAATACATCGTCTGGTTTGACATAGATCCCGTACGCATGGGAAGCAACAATACATACTTTAAATTTTGGGTCAAATCCACCTACATCAAGGGTAGGATCTGTCTCTGCAAAACCAAGTTCTTGCGCTTTCTTTAAAGCGTCTGTATATTGCTGGTTTTCATTGAAAACTTTAGATAAAATATAGTTGGAAGATCCATTAAAAATACCGCTGACAGAATGAAGTAATTCATTGTCATAGTACTCTTCTAAATTCCGTATAATGGGAATACTTCCGCAAACGGCACCTTCATACAATAAACTGGTGCCATATTCATGTTGGATATCAACCAGCTCTTCCAAATGGCTTGCAATCATTTTTTTATTGGCAGATACCACATTTTTTCCCGATTTCAAGGCACGAACAGTTAGTTGATAGGCCGCTTCGGCATCATCTATCAGTTCGACAACAGTATTAATTTCTGGGTCACCTAAAATTGTTTCGGCATCGGTAGAAAATAGATCTGCTGGTAACGAGCGCTTTTTATCTCCGTTTTTAATGACAAATTTCTTGATCTCCAGATTAAGGTTTTTGGTTTTGATGATATCGTAAAGACCTTGGCCTACTACACCAAACCCAAACATCCCTATTGTTAATTTATTACTCATATCTCTTCTTAAATTCTCTTATATATTATTTATTCTCTTATACTAATTCGTTGATGTATTCTTTTTGTTCCCGCAGAAAGCTGCTGATGATTTTAGTGAGTTTTTTTGTTTCGATCAAAAATCCATCGTGGCCATAAGTAGACTCAATCTCCTGATAGTGGGCATTCGGAATATGTTGAGCGATGAATTGTTGCTCTTGTGGAGGAAACAACAAATCTGTATTGACGCTCAGCACTAAAGTTGGACAGTCGATGCTCGCTAGAGCGGATTCGATAGATCGTCTCCCACGACCTAAATTATGGCTGTCCATTGCTTTGGTTAGGAAGTAATAGCTGTACGCATTATAGCGTTTTACCAATTTTTCACCCTGATAGTTTTGATAGGAGGATGCTTTATAATGATCGAGTTTTTCGTTATCATCCTCCTTTTGTGTGTTGGCATACGTTGTATAGTTGCGGTAAGACAACAGTGCCATAGCGCGTGCAACTTTTAAACCCTTAGCTCCGCCGTCGGGATGATTGGCGTAAAAGGTTCGATCAGTTGTAATGGCAAGACGTTGACTTTCATTGAATGCAATACCCCATGGTGAATGGACGGCATTTGTTCCAACAACGATTAGATGGTTGATGGCTATACTGTGCGATACAGCCCATTCCAATGCTTGTTGACCGCCCAATGAGCCCCCAATAAGGATCTCTATTTGTTTGATATCCAGGTGGTCTGCAAGAAATTGATGTGCATTGATCAAATCTCTTACTGTAAATTCAGGAAAAGATAGGTAATAAGGCTGTCCAGTAGCTGGGTTTACAGATAGCGGATTACTGCTATTATATGCTGATCCTATGACATTGGCGCAGATAATATAATAATCGTTTGAATCAAATAATTCACCTGTTCCAAAAAGACCTGACCACCAATCCAGTACATCTGCATTGGCCGTTAGTGCATGGCAAACCCAGATCACATTACTGCGATCTGCATTGGGTTTGCCAAATGTTTCATAACTGATTTGTAAATCAGTAAGCTCTCTTCCATTTTCAAATACAAAAGGCTCCGGGTGCAGATAAATATGCTTACTCATTTTACGTTTAAGTTTAGGCCGAAAAAATCTGATTATTTAATTTTATCAAAAGCTTGTTGTAAATCAGCTTTGATGTCATCAATATGTTCTATTCCGACAGAAAGACGTAATAAACCTTTGAACACTCCAGCATTGGCTTGATCTTCATCACTTAATTGTTGGTGAGTAGTCGCTGCTGGATGGATAATCAATGACTTCGTATCGCCAACATTGGCCAGGTGACTGATCAATTCTAAACTGTCGATAAAGCTATTGGCCTTCTGTGCTGCGTCACCTTTGAGTTGGAAAGAAAGTACTGCACCATAGCCATTTTTAAGGTATTTTTGTGCGTTAGCGAAGCTCGGAGAGCTTTTTAAGCCCGGATAGTTTACTTTTTCTACCTGTGGATGCGCCTCAAGCCATTTAGCTACCTCTAAAGTGTTGTCTACATGGCGTTGCACCCGCAAAGACAGGGTTTCAAGGCCTTGTAATAATAAGAATGAATTGAAAGGGGAGAGTGCTGGTCCGAAATCCCGAAGCCCTTCCACACGTGCCCGAATGGCAAATTGAATATTTCCAAACGGTCCGCCTTCACCGAAAACTTCGGAAAAAACTAAGCCATGATAGCCTTCAGATGGTTCGGAAAATTGAGGGTATTTTCCGTTGCCCCAATTGTAGTTTCCGCCGTCGACGATGACACCTCCAATGCTTGTGCCATGTCCACCGATCCATTTAGTTGCCGATTCAACAACCACATTTGCACCATACTCCAAAGGTTTAAATAAATAACCCCCAGCTCCAAAAGTATTATCGACGATTAACGGTAAGTCATATTTTTTTGCTACTGCAGCAATTTTCTCAAAGTCTGGAATATTGAAACTTGGGTTTCCAATTGTTTCAACATAGATGGCCTTTGTTTTATCATCAATGAGGGCTTCAATTTTATCTGCCTCGGCGTCCGTTGCAAATCGAGCTTCGATGCCCAGGCGTTTAAAAGAAACTTTAAACTGGTTGAATGTACCGCCGTATAAGTTGGATCCGGCAACAAAATTGTCACCACTTTCCAAGATATTATTTAATGCAATAAACTGTGCCGCCTGGCCAGACGCAACAGCAACAGCCGCGACTCCACCTTCAAGTGCCGCAATACGTTGTTCGAAAACATCCGTAGTAGGATTCATAATCCGTGTATAAATATTGCCGAACTGCTTTAATGCAAATAAGTTTGCGCCGTGTTCGGCATTTTCAAATACAAAAGATGTTGTTTGATATATAGGAACTGCTCTAGATCCCGTAGTAGGGTCAGCGACTTGGCCAGCGTGAACCTGAAGAGTTTCGAATTTTAAATTTTTGTTTGAAGACATAATATATCAGATTTTAAGGGTTCAAAAAGAAATTGCTAAGTAAAAAGAGAAGCATACACACCTCCTTGAAGGGTCTGTTAAATCTTTATCCAAGAAAAAGGAAATGATTTTTAACAAGCATGGAAGTGCATATGCATACGCATTCGCATCAATACAGTTGTATGATGGCTTACACTTTCGCTTATCGTGCGGCTCACTTGTGTTGAACCTGAATTTTTAATGGACTTCAGTAGTTTAATAATCATTGTCTTATGTTATTTATATGCTCCAAAACGATATTGTTTTGGACAGGAATTGGCACCTTTTCAAACAAATTGAAGGTTGCCAGTGGGTCATTGAGCCAGTCTCTCGCCACTTCTTTATAAATCAAGACCTACTGATTAAGGGAGGTGTTGATTAGAAATCTTCTTTCGAAGACGATACAAATATAAACTCTTTTTTTATTAAAGCAAAAGAAAAGCTGTTTTTTAGTTAAAGGAATTTTGAATAACATACGCATCGGATCGCATATTGTCCGATGAAACTTGATAAGTAACTGCCAATCGGATATTATGATTTCTTTAAGTTGATCCGTTCTGCAATTTGATTTAAATCTGTTAAAAGAGGTTTAAGTGCATCAATTCTACTATGGATATCATACGTCAGGTGGCGATTCGTCTTTTTGCTTAACGATAGCGAAAGACCCACCAAATGGGAGTTGACCTGATAAGAGAGTGCCTGAAAATGGTGGATATGTGACCAATCCATCCATTTGTGTTCGGGTTCTTTTTTCATTTGATTGATAGCGTCTGAAAACAGGGCCATGGCAGTCTGCGCTTTTTTGCGAGCCAGCCGTATATCAAACGAACTTTGTCTCTCGTCCGACAGACGGTTATTGATGATCTGGAAATAATGTTCGTTGTAAAGGGATACTTCTTTTGCCAGCTGAACCATGCCTGTGCTCTGGCGTACGGGGATCAAGAAATAACCTGCTATAGCTAAGAATGCTCCAATGAGTGTGAAAAGTATTCGGCTGCCTAAAATGAGATTGATATTGCCTTCAAACAAATTGAGCGCAATTACAATTCCCAAGGTAATAAAGATGACACTGACCATATAATTAGATCGATTGAATAAAAAGAATCCGAAAAGACCTAATGCAGCTATGGTAAGGAGAGCCGGGAGAAAATGAATAGCAATTAAGCAGAATATGCCAACGATTATACCCGAGAATGTGCCTACAATACGCTCTATATTACGCTTTTTTGTCATTGAAAATGCTGGTCTGGCAACAATAGCGATCGTCAGTAAGATCCAATAGGTATATTTAAAATCCAAAAATAAAATACCGATCAATGCGCCTGTTCCAAAAAGAAGAGCCATCCGAACGGCAAATCGAAAAAGCGGGTTATTCAGATGGAGTTTACTTTTTAGATCAGCGAAATTGCACAAAGGTCGATTGATAAATTGTTGGTACTCACTGCTGTCAATCTTATCCTGGATTTCCTGATTTTGATAAAAAGCCACCTGAATTCGGTTGAGTACTTCAATAATTGCTTCGATGTTGCTTATGATCGAACATAATATACTTTTTGCTTGACCGGCCTGCTCTTCTTGAATTTCTTTTAAATCCTGTAAGAGGGCATTAATTTTAAAGTTATTGTGATATAATTGATGTGCATACCGAAACCGCTTGTTAGGTTGTGAAAAGCTATCAATTTCTAAAGCTAATAATTTGATTGTTTGACGAATTAAAGGGAGGCTGCCTGTGTCTGCAAGGTTTTTGCGAATCGCATCATAATCGTGATCAAGTGCAATAATTAACTCATGGAGGTCAATTAACCCATAAACTTGACTGAGCCAATAATTGCTTTTATGCCACTGTTGGCTTATGATTTTTTTTTCTCGAAAAAGAAGGGACCTGATTTGTTCCTGTTGTTCGCTGATCTGGCCATGAATTTTGCCTACGCGACTGTACGTAATATTCAAAGGAATATCGGGATCGTAAGACTGGGATCGTATCAATAGAAATTGGGATAATCCATGAAAACCATTGGCCATCGCATGTTTTAGCGAGCGATAAGGTTGTATATAGGCCTGTAAAAGGCTAAAAAAGTAATATATAATGGATCCTGTTGTAATCTGTAAACTAACTGCAAGAGGGGGTTGCGGGGCCATTCCGATCACAAAACTCATGAGAATCAATGTCATGTTTCCAATTGCAGCATAACGAGCTCCAAAAATACCGTATAACGTACATATAAAACCGGCCGCCGCTAGCAATATAACCAAGGGCCAATGATACGGAAATACAATCGCTGTAAACAATGATGCAACGAAAAAGGTGGGAATACATACGAGAGCAGAAGAAAGTTTATCTTTTCTGTTTCCAGGAGGATCTGTGAGTGTTGTTAACAACGATCCGACACCGATTCCAATTGCCGTGCTCGCTTGCGCTCCCAATAAGTAGATCGCTAAACTTGGCAAGATGCTGATGGAAACATTACGTAATGCGTCTCCAGAATGCTCGCCATGCATAAATCGTATCATAAGGATATAAATACGGTAGAATCTTTTCTTCAATGATACAGTGCTCATTAATCAGTTTACTAATTTTCTGTGCAAAAATACAAATATTATGCTTAATATTTTTTGTATACAATTTATTTGTTTTGATTTTTGTTTGTTTTTTGAATTTTTATTTTGATTCGATGTACTTTTCTTGAGCTGTGCTTTTTGGAGATTCAAGATTAGCTGGGATGATTTTACCGGCTTTAGCATCGATCAGTGAAGGATATGGTTTACCGATGTTATTTGGTTGTCTACCGAGTGAATCGGACGATCTATCTATTTCTACTAGTCAACGTGTAATGAATACACGAGGTTTGTTGTCATTATTATGAAGTTGACTATCTAATCGATAGCCTAAAGAAATTACATTATGAAACCACAAAAAATTAAATTGCTCTTATTTTCTCTTATTTTATTCCTGTTTTCTATTGCCGGACCCGTTTCAGCACAGTCTGACGGGGGAAGATTACGTACAGTCGTTGTTGGACAAGACAACCAGCCTATTGTGGCTGCAAATATTTCACTATTTCGGAAGCCCAATGATATCTTGTTAAAAGGAACTTTATCCAACGAAAATGGAGAAATTGTGTTATCTGCGATCCCCGAGGGCAAGTATAGCCTACAGGTGTCCACGGTAGGGTATGCTGTTTATCGTTCTGCTGAAATGGTCGTAAATACGGGAGATCTCAAGGTGCTGGATACGATTCGTTTACAAGTGGAAAGTAAAGTGTTGAGTGAGGCGCAGGTGATCGGTAAGAAGCCATTGATTGAAAGTCATCTCGATAAAGTTGTCCTCAATGTCGAAAACAGTATTTTGGCAACAGGGAATAACGCATTGGAGCTCCTGCAAAAGGTTCCAGGAGTAACTTTAGACAACAAAAAGATCAATCTACGTGGAAAAAGTAATGTGATTATCATGATTGATGGTAAGCCTACTTATCTTTCTGCTGATGAAGTATCGCGATTATTGGAAAATACGGCTTCCAATGCAATAGCGTCGATCGAAGTACTGACCAATCCACCCGCAAAATACGATGCCGCAGGGAATGCAGGAATTATTAATATTAAGACAAAGAAGAATACGCAATTTGGAAGTAATGTTAGTTTAAACCTCAATTTAGGGCAAGGTAAATATACAAAGGCGGATGGTGGCTTTTTAATAAACCATCGTAACAATTGGGTAAACTTATTTTCTTCTTATAACTACGCAAATGCCTTAGGATTTAATGATTTAGATATCGATAGAGCTGTAGATACCAAAACCGGGACGACTTTTTTTAATTCGGATTCTTATTCGAAATTCCGTTATCGAGGCCATAATTTCAAATTTGCGGCAGATTTTAACCTGGGGAAAGAGGAGGTCATTGGATTTGTGGTTAATGGTAACGTAAGTAATGGCCATTCAACACGCGAGGGAAGCAATCTGATCGCCTCTCAAAAAGGAAAGCTTGATTCGATTGTATTAGGAAGCAATTTGTCAGATTTTAAATACCATTACCTCACTTATAATCTTAACTATAAAAAGACATTTGATACCTTAGGGACTGAATTGACCGTTAATGGGGATTATTCATATTCGAAAAATAATGACAATAGCACTGTTGGAAACCGTTTTTTGGACGCAAATTGGGAGGAATTTAAATCACCGAATATTTTTCGGAATGATATGCTTTCTAAGACAAAAATATTAGTTTTTAAAACCGATTTTGTGCATCCTTTTAATAAAACGACGAAACTTGAGGCGGGCTTAAAATATAGCCGCGTAAAAACAGATAATAATTTGTTGTACGAAGATCAGGATCAGCAAGGCGAGTTTGTGCAAAATAATGGTCAAAGTAATCAGTTTTTATATAATGAAAATATAGCTGCAGCTTATTTCAGCCTAAATAAATCGTTCGGAAAGTTTTCGGTACAAACTGGACTGCGTGTTGAAAATACGAGCTCCCTGGGAAATTCGGTAACGCTAGGGCAACAAACAAAACGGACCTATACCGATTTTTTCCCATCAATATTTGTACAGCAACAGATTAATGATAATCACAAGCTTGGTGCGAGTTATAGCAGACGTATTGACCGCCCTGATTATGGGTCATTGAATCCCTTTGTGTATTATTTGGATCAATACACGTATCAGTATGGTAACCCTTATTTAAATCCACAATATACTAATTCGTATGAAGTAAATTATACTTTTAAAGATCGCTATTTATTGAGTTTGGGCTACAAGAGGACCAACGATGCCATCACTCAGGTCATAGAAAGCAATTCGGAGACCAAAGCTATTGCACAGACAGACCGAAATCTGGCTTATTTTGATTATTACAACGTGAATGTCAATATACCAGTTAAGCTTTTTAAATGGTGGAGTATTTCTAACAATGCCAGCGCTTTTTATAATAAGTTTAGTTTTGATGAGCACTCCGGAGCGCAACGCCAATTGGAAAAGTTATCTTTCCAGGTAAGTTCCAATCATGATATTCGAATTGGGGAAACAACAAATCTGGAGCTGACAGCCAATTATTTTTCGCCAGCAGTTTATGGGGTATTTAGTTTTCAGTCTTACTATGGTATCGATCTAGGGGCTGGAAAAACATTTCTTGATAAAAAATTGAATGTGAAGTTGGCTGTAAATGATGTGTTGAATACAAGAGGTCAGCGCAGATTGTCGAGTTATCAGGAAAATGGATACTATCGTATACGAAATGGATATGATAGTCGGGTTATCCGATTGTCAGTTTCTTATCGTTTTGGTAATATGAATATTAAGTCAGTCAATAAGAAGGCTGGTAATAATGATGAAGATAATCGATTAAAAAAATAGGAGCTACTGTTGTATGGGGAGAGAAGGAGCGAGAGATAGCGAACGTTTCCCTGAAACAAAAAGAGCCTGCGATATCGCAGGCTCTTTTTGTTTTAGGGAAGTTATCTTAACTTAAAAATAAGATCTCTCTTAATTTTGGAAGAGGCCATTTTTTGTCATCAACAATTTTCTCCAATTTGTTGACATGATAACGGATCACATCGAAATATGGTTTAACCGATTCATCGTAAGCGATTGATCTTTCACGTACGTCATCAATTTGATTTGCTTTTTTACGTTCTTGACGCATTGCTTCAGCTTGCTCCAAGATGGTATTTACGTGTGTTGAAATACGTTCTACAAAGTTCAATTGAGAGCTGAATGCTGCCTGTGCTAGACCAAGGTCTTTTAATCCTTTGACGTTTTCAATCAATTCGTTTTGATAAATGAAACATGCAGGAGCAATTTGGTTGTTAACCATCTCTTCGATGACACGCGCCTCAATTTGTAATTTTTTATAGAAGTTTTCAAGCAAGATTTCGTGGCGAGCTTCTGATTCACGTTTAGTATAAATACCTAGTGATTCAAACAGGGCTAAAGATTCTTCTTTTACATAAACATCTAATGCTTTAGGCGTAGATTTGATGTTAGAAAGACCACGTGCCTCAGCTTCTTTTTCCCACTCTTCGCTATATCCATTGCCTTCGAAACGGATTGCTTTTGAATCTTTGATGTATTTGCGGACAACATTTAAGATCGCAAGATCCTTTTTAATGCCTTTTTTGATTTGTTTATCTACTTCCGTTTTGAACTCGATCAATTGTGCTGCAACGATTGCATTCAACACGGTCATCGGTAAAGCAGAGTTTGCAGAAGAACCAACAGCACGGAATTCAAACTTGTTACCAGTAAAAGCAAATGGTGAGGTACGGTTCCGGTCTGTATTGTCCAATTTTAACTCAGGAACTTTAGGGATACCATGCCATAAGTTTGCCTCTGCTTTTACTTTTTTAGCAACACGAGCAGATTCAACTTCTTCCAAAAGCTCATCCAATTGAGAGCCTAAGAAAATTGAAATAATTGCTGGTGGAGCCTCATTTGCACCTAGACGGTGATCGTTGCTTGCACTAGCGATAGAAGCGCGCATCAAATCAGCATATTCATAAACAGCTTTAATGGTATTGACAAAGAAAGTCAAGAACATCAAATTGTTTTTAGGTGTTTTTCCAGGAGATAATAAATTTACACCGGTATTTGTGATTAAAGACCAGTTGTTGTGTTTACCAGATCCGTTGACACCAGAGTATGGTTTTTCATGCAACAATACTTTGAAGTTGTGTCTTAAAGCAACTTGTTCCATGACATTCATCAACAATTGGTTGTGATCGATAGCCAAGTTGATTTCTTCGTACATTGGAGCACATTCAAATTGAGAAGGTGCAACTTCATTGTGACGAGTCTTTAACGGAATACCTAATTTTAAAGCCTCATTTTCCAAATCCACCATGTAAGCTAATACGCGCTCTGGAATAGCACCAAAATAGTGGTCTTCCAATTGTTGGCCTTTTGCCGACATATGGCCAAATAACGTACGGCCAGTTAACTGAAGATCTGGACGAGCATTATATAAGGAAAGGTCAACCAAGAAATACTCTTGTTCAATACCAAGAGAAGCGTTTACTTTAGTGACCGATTTATCAAAATATTGAGCAACATCTGTTGCAGCTTTATCTACTGCGTTGATTGCTTTCAATAAAGGAGCTTTATAGTCTAATGATTCACCCGTATAGGAAACAAAAACTGTTGGAATACATAATGTTTTACCAGCGCCTGTTTCGTAAATGAAGGCAGGAGAAGATGGATCCCAAGCTGTATAACCTCTAGCTTCGAACGTATTACGGATACCACCATTTGGGAAAGAAGATGCATCGGGTTCTTGTTGAACTAATGCGTCAGCTGTAAATTTTTCAATTGCTTCACCGTTTTCGTCTGGCTCAAAAAAAGCATCATGTTTTTCAGCAGTCGAACCTGTCAGCGGTTGAAACCAGTGTGTGTAGTGAGAAACGCCGTGGTTAAGTGCCCAAGTTTTCATGGCCTGTGAAATGTGTTCAGCCAAATCTCTTGAAATAATCTGTCCCTCTTCAATGGATGCAACTAACTCCTTGTATGAATTTTTAGGAAGGTAGTCTTTCATTTTGTTTACGGAAAAAACATTCTTTCCGTAGATGTCAGTTGCTTTTTTAGTTTCAACTTTTTCAAATGAAGCAATTTGGCGTGAGCCTGCTGCTTCTACTGCTTTGAATCTTAGGTTCGACATTTGTATTTTGTAGTTAAATTACAGTTTTGTTGATTTTGTTTTTCAAAAATATTGTGTTTTTATTGAAAACTGAAATTTTTTTTGATGTTTTTTGTGAAATAATTCAAAAATTATGGTTTTTGGCTAATAAAAAAGGTGTGATTTGTATAAATCACACCTTTTTTATTGTTTTGTATTATAATTCGAATCCCCAGTCTATTCCTTTTTCGGTGGCAGGTACTCCCTTCTTCATCCAGGCAGGGGCGGGGGCACCTTTTAAGAAATGATCGAAGAATTGCTGCTCGCGAATTTGTATATCCTTGCGGTTTTGTCGGAGTATGAGGTTATGTTCATCACCATTATAATTCAGCATCCATACGGGTTTGTTTAATCGGCGCAATGCAGTAAACATTTCAATGCCTTGATACCATGGCACGGCCCCGTCATTGTCATTGGCCATAATGACAACAGGAGTTTTAACTTTATCTAAATGGAATAAAGGTGAATTTTCGATGTACAGTTCCGGAGCTTCCCATAGCGTTTTTCCGATGCGGCTCTGTGTATGTTCGTATTGGAATTGACGCGACATACCGGTCTGCCAGCGTATTCCGCCATAGGCAGATGTCATGTTGACAACAGGAGCACCAGTCCAAGCTGCAGCATACATATTGGTCCGTGTAATGAGGTGAGCAACTTGATAGCCGCCCCAACTTTGACCCTGTATTCCCATCTTCGTACTATCAACCCATGCATTCTGAGCGAGGTATCTCATCCCCGAATTGATGTATTCTTCGGCTGACTGACCAGGGTGACCTGTTTTGTAGCTTATATTTGGTGCAAATACAAGGTATTCGTTACTTACAAAATAGGGGATGTTCAAACGTGATGGCGTAGGAGCAGGAGGTTGATATGTATATAATCCATCGGAAAGCTTTTCATAGAAGTAAGCTATAATGGGATATTTTTTTGCAGGATCAAAATTTTCTGGTTTATAAAGAATTCCCTCAGCCTGATTTCCTTCAGGCGTTGTCCAATGAACAAGTTCTGCTGTACCCCAATTGTAATTAGCCTGTTGGGGGTTAATATTGGATAGCTGTAATTCGTCTTTGAACTTGATGGTATTGGTATAGATATTAGGTGAATTCATATAATCCTCTTTACTGTACAGTATCGTTTGTTGATCTGCAGAAGAGCTGATATTCTTGAACGCTTTTGCCTCTACCAAAAGACTTTTTGGATCGCTATGCTGTCCCTTGAACTGGTAGAAACCAGACTCTTTGGTTTTATTGTCAAAAGACGTTAGAAAACCACCCTTTTTATAGTCAAGTGTAGTGGCTTGTTCGCGATCCTCTTCTCTTTTTAAAGGCAAGTAGCGGAAAGTTGTCTGTGATGCAGCTCCATAGCCGTTCGTCAAAATGGATTTGCTGGAACCGTCCAAGTTAAAATACCAGATATCATATCTCGAATTGACGTAAATCCCTTTAAAGTCTGGGCTCCATGCTGCCATGCCGTATCCTTGTGCTGAGGTAGGCATATCATTTTCTTCGTCGGCAAAGGACGCAGGTATACCGTCGTTTAGAACTGTCTTTTTCTTTGAACTAACCTGATAGGAATTCCAGGTTCCTTTATCTTGGTCGAAATATACGATGTATTTTGCGTCAGGACTTAAGATTGCATTTCCTGAAAAGTTTGAAAGGATTAACTCTTTATTTCCTGTTTTTGTCGAAACTAAATAGATGTCATCTCTTGTACTACCTTCCCATTGGCTTGCGATGCGCTTGCCAAAATCAGTACGCGCTAAGATATACTCTTCATTTCCGTCCGGTGTAAGTGCGGTGGAGTTGAATGTTTGATCCGTCAGGGGGATAATGTTACGATTGAATTTAGGGTAAGTGACCGCTAAGAAGTTTCTTGCAAGGTCTTTCTTTAAATTTACCAACTGCATGGGTTGTAAATAATCGTCTTGCCAGTTCCAAACGTCTACTTTAGCATGCTCAAAATCAACCAAAGTGGTGTCTTTAACACGCGGTATTGGTGCTATGCCGAAAAATAACTTCTCTCCATTTTTGCTGAAACGGATATCCCCATCCCCGCTAACAGCCCAGTTTTTAGGTATACCATTGCTGGTTTTTGTTGCGAGATATTGGGCTGTATCTATACCATTTGAATAGTAATATAAATTATAATTTTTCAGCAATGCCTTTTCATTGGAGAGATCCCCTAGGTACGCGAGCTGGTTGCCTGATTCATCAAATTTGAAATTTTTATAATTGCCTTTTCCATTTGATATCTTTTTGAGCTTTTTAGTTGCTATTTCGTAGAGGTAGACTCCAGATTCTTTTGACAGGCTATCTTTTGAATCCGTTTTTTTTGAAAAAACAATTTTCGATCCGTTTTTATTCCATTCATATTGATCTACCGATGAAAATTGTACTGAATCACCGGAATTTAAATCATATAAAGCAAGCGTTGCAACCGTTTTTTTCTTTTTATCGCTGCTTTTCTTTGCTGATGTGGCATCATTAGCCGTTTTTGCTTCAGATTTTTCATTTATTTCCTTGTCGAAAAGAAAAGAGACGAAATTGTTGTTTTGATCGGCAATTTTGTATGATTTTACCTGCGCAAATTTGACAAGGGATGAAGTTGTTAAATTGTAGATCGCCAATGAATCTTTTGGGAGTTCTTCGGCTTTCTTCTTTTTGATTTTGGCTTCTCGGGTTACGGCAAATGGCGCTTTGACCAAACTTAGCAGATGGTTTTCGGTATCTGTCAGTTTTCCATTATATCCACGGGGAATTTGAATGAGTTCTTTGTTTTCTTTGGTTTTGAGAAAAAGCTGATTATCGCCTTCTTGTGGTACGACCTGGAACAGGACAAATTTTCCCGATTTACTGATATAGGGCGATGATACGCTTTGCCAACTATCATATACCGTATGATCCAATGGTTTCTTTTGTGCATGGGCAGCGAATGCTGCCAGAAAACAAAATGGAATACAGATACTTTTCATATTCATATTTTAAACCTTTTTGTCGCAATTTATTCATAAAAAATAAATAAACATCGATTTTTTGGTATATTCATTGTTACGTAAACATAAAAAACTGGTTATGAAATCATCATCCGCTGTTATTATTTCGATTATAATGGGCGCTGTGCTCTTGCTTGGCACCTGGATATTGGGTACAGCTTATCGCTATAAGTTTAAATCGACGCAGACAATCACTGTTAATGGTAATGCCAAAAAAGATTTCGAATCTGATCTAGTCAAATGGAGTGCTACCTTTAGCCGAAAGAATTATGAATTGAGTGCTGCTTCAGCACAACTGGCCACAGATCGTGATTTGGTGCGGGATTTTTTAGTGCAACAGGGGGTTAAAGCCGACGAAATCCGTTTCGAGGCCGTTAATATTGCCAAAGATTTCGAATATCATACAGATGGAAAGGGGAATGGTTATAATACTTTTTCCGGTTATACATTATCGCAGGCCGTAAGTGTCGAATCAAAAGACTTAAATAAAGTAGACAATGCCTCACGAGAAATATCGACATTAATTTCCAAAGGGATAGAACTTAGCTCCAGCACCCCCAATTATTATTACTCCAAGCTAGAGGATCTGAAATTGGAACTTATTTCACAGGCTTCAAAAAATGCACATCAACGTGCAGATAATATTGCAAAGGAATCGAATGCCGGATTAGGTAATCTGGTAAAGGCTGATCTCGGAATTTTTCAGATAACAGGACAAAACGACAACGAAGAGTACTCTTCTGGCGGTGCATTTAATACAACCTCGAGAAAAAAAACAGCTAATATCACGGTTAAAGCAAGTTTTTTGAGTAACTAATGAAAAATTATTCGACTGAATTTCAGTTCTATATTGGTTTTCATTGAAAATTTGTTTAAAAAGTTTTCTCCTTTTCAATAAAAAACCTACTTTTGCATCATCCCAAACGGATATGCCCGGATGGCGGAATTGGTAGACGCGCTGGTCTCAAACACCAGTGGGAAACCGTGCCGGTTCGACTCCGGCTCCGGGTACTAAAAGCCTCTTTACTTACTGTAAAGAGGCTTTTTTTGTGCGCCTATGCTGCATCTGACCTGAAGATTGCCTCAAGTTCCGGATTATAGCTAATCAAGGTAGGTACTAAAACAGATACATCCTACTATCAACTTATATCTAATAACAATTTTCAATCAATCTTTAGACAGTGATCAGTCAGTGCTTATTCAGTTTGTACTGAATGATCACTGAACAATCACTGAACGAGCACTGAGCAAGCACTGAATAAGCACTGTCTTAAGATCTAACTTGGTCACGATTTGATTCTAAGGTGCTGCAGCTAATGCTTGTCCTTTGCTGTTTCTTCGCTTATTGTAGCTACTTTCATTACACCTTCCTCGGTATTCGTTTGCCGTTTCTTTGGTATTTCTTTGGTATTTCTTTGGTATTTCTTTGGTGTTTCTTTGGTATTTTAACGATAAAACAGCAATAAAACAGCAAAGAAATAGCACAGAAACGGTAAAGTAGGTGTAATCTTGAACCAGACTTGTAGATAAGAAGGATAAATTAACTACCGTCGAAATGGCAATAAGAAATGGGCTTTTTTTTATAAACGTTCTTTAATCTGAATATTCTTGTTTAAATTGGAAATACCAAATATAAACTTGGATGAAAACAGTTTTTTTATCGCTGGCACTGCTGTGTTTTTTCATTACTCATGGGCAAGTAGGGTTTGTCTTAAACGGGAAAAAGAATGTTAAAATTCCTTTTCTTTTCGTACATAACCTGGTGATTATACCTGTACAGGTAAATGGATATATGATGAACTTCCTGTTGGATACGGGGGTTAAAGAAACCATGATATTTGGCGAAACATTAAAGTCAATTGATAGCGCTGTTTTTGTTAATAAATTTCAGGGATTGGGCAGGGAAGAGGGGTTGGATGGCTATTTATCCATACATAATCAGGTGAATATTGCTGGGGTATATGAAGATTTAGACCAACCGATCTATATTCTTCAAAATGCGCATATTGATATCTCTACCCGGATAGGAGTGGAAGTTAATGGAATTATGGGAAGTCGCTTTTTTGAAAACCAAATGATAGAAATGGATTTTCAAAAACATCGTATCACCTTATATGCCAAGGCTAACCGGCCTAAGGGACTTGACAAGATGCAGCGTTTGCCGCTGGATATTTTAAATAGTCGTCCCTATACTGCGGTTGCTTTTAAACAGGGGAATGTTTCTATTGATGGTCGCGTATTGATTGATATGGGAAATAGCGATGCCTTAATGCTAATTCCTTCAAAGCTAAATAATTTTGATATTAAGCCTCCATTTATTGATGACTACATTGGGCAGGGGTTTAACGGTGAGATTTATGGAAAAAGAAATCGAATCCGATCGCTCGAACTTGGGCCGTTTACAATGAACTATCCCCTGGTAGCCTATCCCGAATTGAGTTCGTTACAGCATGCAACATTTGTGAGCGAAAGAATAGGTTCCATTGGAAACGAGTTGTTACGCCGATTTAAGGTCGTATTCGATTATCCCAACAAGTCGATATACCTTCATAAGAATAAAGATTTTGATCGCTTTTATTATCTGAATATGAGTGGCTTGGAGATTATACATGATGGTATTAAATACGAAAAAGAAGAAATACCTGTCGTTCTGCAAAAAGATGGCGGTACAGAGGTAAGAATGGGTAACAGCGTACAGTATCGCTTTGTACTTCGAAATATGTACAAAGTTGCGACTGTTCGTGATGGTTCGCCTGCGGCAATCGCAGGACTAATACCCGGAGATAAGGTTGTACGGATCAATGGTAGATCTGCATCGTCATTTTCCCTGGAGTCAATTCACAATCTTTTTAAATCAGAAGAGGGAAAGGAAATGCATTTTCGAGTGACCAGGGGCGAGAAGACACTCGATTTTAAATTTGTGTTAAAGGATCCGCTTCCATTTAACTCGGATTAAATTTTCGCGAATTTTGCTATTTTAAACTGAACTTACTTATATTTGCACTTGATAATAATATTTTAATAATTTAAACACGAGAAGATATGTTGGTCGCTAGAATAATAACACAGCAAGCTTTTAAGGCAAATGGATTTGCCGAAAGCAATCTTCGTGCTTTTCGTCCTATTTAAGATATTCTTCGAAATAGGAGCCATCATGTTTGTTCAATCCGTTGGAGTGAATAATCAGGTCGCTTTACTTCTTTTGAAAAACCAATTTATACAGATGAAAAAGCCGAAGTTCATTCGGGCTTTTTAATTTTCCGGATTTTCGTTTCTATTTAGACAGTCAAAGCTCTTCAGGGCTGCAGCGTTTTTGAAAAACAGGTGCGTTCGACTCTATAGGAGTAATTGACTGTGCATTAAGAAAAAATGCTTAATAGAATCGTAATCCCCAAAAGAATATTCCCGAAATTTTTTCAAAAAGGCTGCCGATTTCCAAGAGGAAATTGATGGCCAATTATTTATATTTTTTATAAAAATGGGAAGTAAATTAGCTGGAAAAGATCTCGTAAAAATAGGTTTTCCACAAAATAATATAGTTAATACAGCTTTAGGGCTGATCACAAGGTATCGAAAGAAGGAAAATAAAGAAACCATTCTTCTTGAACTTGCTGAATTGATAGAAGCTCCAGAGCGATTTATGGGGCATAAAATATGGGGAAAGGTCTCTGAAGGACTTGTTAAACCTGTTGAAGTACGCATGCAGGAGCTTCATTCACATTGTGCTCCATTTAGCATATTTGGTGAAAATGAAATTGATGAGCAGGCAAAAAGACAGTTGTATGATGCACTGAGATTGCCTATTTCAAGGCAAGGTGCACTGATGCCGGATGCACATACAGGTTATGGACTTCCCATCGGCGGGGTACTGGCCACAGAAAATGCCGTTATACCCTATGGTGTAGGAGTAGATATTGGTTGTCGGATGAGCCTGTCGATATTCGACTTACCAGGCAGTTATTTCCAAGGGAGGGAATTCCAACTGAAAAATATATTGAAGGAAAACACCAAATTTGGTTTAAATGACACACATCGTGATAAGCATGACCATGTTGTTTTCAGTAGAACTGAATTTCAGGAAATCCCACTATTAAAATCCCTGTTGGGTAAAGCTTACAGACAATTTGGGACTTCCGGTAGTGGAAATCACTTTGTCGAATTGGGCATTGTTGAGCTTCAAACCGTGCGGGAGGAATGGGGAATAAATCCAGGACAGTATGTGGGGATTTTATCCCATAGTGGCTCTCGGGGCTTGGGGGCGAATATCGCTAAGCATTACACAAGCCTTGCGGCGCAACAATGTCCATTACCGCGTCATGTCCAACATTTGGCCTGGTTGGATTTAGCAAGCCAAGAAGGACAAGAATACTGGATGGCAATGAATTTGGCTGGAGAGTATGCCCAGGCCTGTCATGCAGACATCCACCGACGTTTGGCTAAAGCACTTGGCTGTAATCCCGTGGTAACGATCGAAAATCATCATAATTTCGCATGGAAGGAATTCGTGAATGGGGAGGAATGCATCGTTCATCGGAAGGGAGCAACACCTGCAGGCAAGGGCGTGCTGGGGGTGATTCCCGGCTCGATGACAGCACCAGGGTTCATTGTGGAGGGAACGGGAAACCTCTTAAGTTTACAGTCTGCATCCCATGGAGCTGGGCGTGTCATGTCGAGATCTGCCTGCAAAAATAATTTGACAAAAAGTGCTATGCTGAAAGATCTGGAAGCACATGGTGTGGAATTGATTGGCGGCGCATTGGATGAATCACCACGTGCGTATAAAGATATTCATCGGGTAATGAAATTACAACAGGAGTTGGTAACTGTTCTCGGAACGTTTACTCCGAAGATTGTACGTATGGACAAATAAGGTTATGAAAGAAAGGTATTTACAAATTTCTTCGGGACGAGGTCCTAAGGAATGTAATATGGCCGTTAGGTTGGTAGTCGACAGAATCTCTTCTGAAGGTAGTAGAGTAGGAGTTGAGGTCACGGAAATAGAAACAGAAGAAGTTGATGGACTTCCTTGTTCGTTAATCGTCAGATTGAGAGGAAAAGATATGGATCAATTGATTGATCATTGGATTGGCACAATCTGTTGGGTGTGTAAAAGCCCTTTTCGTCCTTTACACAAACGGAAGAATTGGTTTGTCGAAGTTAAAACGTATCATCTGGGTAAAAAGGAAAAGGTGTTGGATGTGAAGGATGTATATTTCCAAACGATGCGAAGTAGCGGTGCAGGTGGACAGCATGTCAATAAAGTAAGTTCTGGCGTTAGAGCGACGCATGCTCCGACAGGGATAAGTGTTCAGGTGATGGATACGAGATCGCAATTGCAGAATAAAGAAATCGCAATGCTGCGCTTGGCTGCACGTCTGCGGGATTTGGAAAGCGTTGAGTTAAATATGGCCAAAGAGCAAAAATGGAAAAACCAAATCGAGGTGACTCGGGGACAGGCGAAACGGGTCTTTGTTGGATGTAATTTTGTCGAAAAATAATATTTCTTGAGCATTGGATCCCAATTGGCAATCCATGAAATCAATTGGGTTTTGATAGGGGCTTTGAACTATAAATTCAAGGCCCCTTGAATTTGGGGATATGCTGGTTTTGTTTTTTTAGCCGTATTTTCTTCTGTGATTTACCTTGAATGTAGAAAATAATTTGTTTTATTGCATTGATAATTCCTATCTTTAAGAGGAAGGGTCTAAAAATGAGTTCTTCAGACTAAGTAAACTTAAGTAGTCGCTGTAGCCTGCATCTAGAGAAGGCTATAGGGCTTGGAATTTCAAATTCGATATTATGATAAAATCCCCCGGCTTCCTTTTTAAGGAAGCGATCAAGAATGAAAAACCATTACAAATTGTTGGAGCGATTAATGCTAATCATGCACTTTTGGCTGAACAGGCTGGTTTTAAAGCTATTTATCTTTCTGGAGGTGGTGTTGCAGCAGGTTCACTTGGAATTCCAGATCTTGGGATTACAACACTTCAGGATGTTTTGATTGATGTGGATCGCATTACAAATGTGTGTAAGCTTCCTTTGCTGGTGGATATTGATACTGGCTTCGGTCCTTCGGCATTCAATGTGGCACGTACAATAAAGTCTTTAATTAAAGTGGGCGCGGCGGCAGTTCACATGGAGGATCAGGTTGGTGCTAAACGTTGTGGTCACCGGCCTGGGAAAGAGCTCGTCTCTCGATCTGAAATGGTTGACCGCCTAAAGGCGGCCGTGGATGCACGAACGGACGAGCATTTTGCCATTGGTGCACGTACGGATGCACTTGCTTCTGAAGGCCTTGAACTTGCTTTGGAAAGAGCGGTGGCTTATAAAGAAGCTGGAGCGGACTTTATTTTTGCTGAAGCAGTACATCATTTGGAGCAATACGTTCAATTTAGTGCGGCAACAGGTCTTCCTATTTTGGCGAATATCACCGAATTTGGACAAACACCGTTGTTTAGCCTGAATGAACTACGTCAAGCCGATGTTTCTATTGTTCTTTATCCACTCTCTGCTTTCCGCGCAGCTAATAAAGCGGCTACAAATGTTTATCGTCACATTCGGGAAGACGGTGGGCAGGTTAATGTAATCGACGACATGCAGACGAGAGAAGAGTTATACAGAAGTATCGATTATTATGCCTATGAAAATCGATTGGATCAATTGTTTAACAAATAATTATATTCAGATGGAAGAGACAAACAGCACAGGTTTTAAGCCCAAAAAAAGTGTAGCACTCTCTGGTGTAGCAGCTGGTAATACGGCTTTGAGTACTGTCGGAAAAAGTGGTAATGATCTGCATTATAGGGGTTATGATATTTTAGATCTGGCGCATCAGGCAAGTTTTGAAGAGGTCGCTTATTTACTTATTTATGGAAGTCTACCAACACAGGCACAGCTTGTCACTTATCAAAGTCAGCTGATCAGTCAACGTGGTCTGCCTATTACTGTTCAACAGGTCCTCAAGCAGTTGCCATCGACGGCACATGCCATGGATGTTTTACGGACTTATGTTTCTTTTTTCGGCAGTGTTTCGCCCGAGAAAGACAGTCATCCCATTGCTGGTGCCCGTGACATTGCAACTCGCCTGATGGCTTCGATGGCCTCAGCACTGTTGTACTGGTATCATTTTAGTCAGCATGGACGTGAGGTGCAGGTAGAGACATCAGATGCAACGTTGGGCGGGCATTTTTTGCATCTGCTACACGGAAAATCGCCGTCGTCTTCTTGGGTAAGAGCGATGCAGATTTCACTCAATTTATATGCCGAACATGAGTTTAATGCATCTACATTTACAGCTCGGGTAATTGCCGGTACAGGATCAGATATGTATTCCTGCATCGCTGGCGCAATAGGTGCGCTACGCGGACCTAAGCATGGCGGAGCTAATGAGGTCGCTTTCGAAATTCAGAGTCGTTATGCAAATGCTGATGAGGCGGAAGCGGATATCCGGAAGCGATTGGCAAACAAAGAAGTCATTATTGGTTTTGGCCACCCTGTATACACAATCTCGGATCCAAGAAATCAAGTGATTAAACAAGTTGCAAGAGAGCTGTCGGAAGAAGCAGGAGACATGACGCTCTACCTGATCGCTGAGCGGCTGGAAAAAGTCATGTGGGAGGAAAAGAAAATGTTTCCGAACCTGGACTGGTATTCTGCGGTGTCCTATCATATTATGGGCATTCCAACGGAGATGTTTACGCCATTATTTGTTCTCTCGCGTATTACTGGCTGGTCAGCGCATGTTTTCGAACAGCGTCAAGATGGAAAAATTATCCGGCCGAGTGCAAACTATGTTGGTCCTGAGGACAGACCGTTTGTACCTCTTTCCGAACGGTAAATTCGGGTCGGGAAAAGGCGTTAAAAGGTGCTTTTTGAACAGGGGGCTCTGAGGAAGAATTTAGCGCAGGAAAAAACGAATTATATTAATAAATAGAACGAGAGTCTTATACGAAATAAACGAATGAGTTCAACAATATCAAATGAAAGACCACAACCGGATCAGGTTTTAGTGGACATTGTGGACTATGTCCTAAATTATAAAATTGAGGAAAAAGTCGCTTGGAATACGGCGTTTTACTGTTTTCTTGACACCATTGGCTGCGGCTTGGAAGCATTGACCTATCCTGCCTGCACCAAATTGTTGGGGCCAGTTGTGGCTGGGACCATTGTGCCGAACGGTGCTCGGGTACCGGGTACAGATTTTCAATTGGATCCCGTTCAGGCAGCATTCAATATCGGCACGATTGTTCGATGGTTGGATTTTAATGATACCTGGCTGGCAGCAGAATGGGGACATCCATCCGATAATCTAGGGGGAATTTTAGCGGTGGCAGATTGGTTGAGCCGAACGAATATTGCGAACGGGCAAAAACCGCTGAAAGCTAGGACGGTTCTTGAGGCAATGATTATGGCCCATGAGATACAAGGTGTCTTAGCACTTGAGAACTCGTTTAATAAAGTGGGGCTAGACCATGTTATCTTGGTGAAGGTAGCTTCAACAGCGGTCGTAGGTAGGCTCATTGGTCTCACAAGAGAAGAGCTGCTCAACGCGGTTTCTTTGGCTTTTGTTGATGGACAAGCCCTACGGACTTATCGGCATGCGCCAAATACCGGTAGCCGAAAATCATGGGCAGCCGGCGATGCAACTTCGCGTGCTGTCCGATTGGCCTTGATCGCAAAAACTGGAGAAATGGGCTATCCATCTGTTTTGACAGCACCAATATGGGGATTTTATGATGTGTCTTTTAAGGGGAATCCATTTAAGTTTCAGCGGGGATATGGATCTTATGTGATGGAAAATATTCTCTTCAAAATTTCATTTCCCGCAGAATTCCATGCACAGACAGCTGCCGAAGCGGCTATGCAACTTCATCAACAACTGAAAGAATTTGGAAAAAGCAGTTCAGATATCGCCCGTGTAACCATTCGTACACATGAAGCGGCTATCCGGATTATTGATAAAAAGGGGCCTTTGCATAATCCTGCCGACCGTGATCACTGTATTCAATATATGGTTGCTGTGCCTCTAATCTTTGGACGTTTGACGGCTGATGACTATGAAAATCATATTGCTTCGGATCCAAGAATTGATATACTGCGCGATAAGATCTCCTGCGTGGAAGATGCTCAATTCACCGCTGACTATCACGACCCACAGAAACGTGCCATATCAAATGCTTTGACAATTGAACTGGTTGACGGTACAATATTGCCTGAATTGGTCGTTGAATATCCGATAGGCCATCCAAGAAGGAGGGCAGAGGGAATTCCTAAATTAATCGAAAAATACAAAACAAATCTTGCTCGGGTATTTTCTGAAAAACAGCAAAAGGAAATACTTACAGCTACTTTGGACTACGATACTTTTCTCGAACAGGATGTCTCGCAGCTGATGGATCTTTTTGTACGCTAATGATATAGAGAGGACGGGGTGATCAAACTATTTGTTTTGTCACCCCTGCTTTCGTTTCTATTACAGCGTTAAACTACACCGAATATTCTTTTTAAGGTCGCAACCTTTTGTTTTTTTTATGATTACCTGTACTTTAGTGCACTTAAACAGCTTATGCACGCTTCTTTAGACGAAAGAACATAGATTGGCTAATCTATCGCCAATTTGAGTCAAAACCACTATAAAATCTGAAATTCTTTTTTGCCAGTTCTCTTAAAGATTCTGGTATATCCCATTGCTCACCTTTGGCCTGAAAGTCTTCGCATTCAGCAATGAAAGTAGGAAGCGTTGTACGGTCGATATGTCCAAATACTCCACCTGTATAGGATGCATACCCTACACCTAAAATAGAACCAATATCGCCATCGATGGGTTGGTTGAGTACGCCTTCTGCGAGACATCGATAGCTATCCAATGCCATGACATGCAACAAACGTTTCCGGATAATTGAAGGTGTTACATTTTCCTTTGCAGATGCAATTACAGGGTTTTTCCAAATGGTTTTCTTTTTGGTTTCAACGTCATAATCGTAAAATCCAGCGCCCGATTTTTTCCCTTTTCGTTCCTGATCGACCATTCCTTTGAGGTAGGTATATGCACGTTTTTGGCTGGCATGCAGACCGGGTAATTGATCATAAACGTGTAGCATCAATTCCAATGATATCTCATCCAATACTGCCAATGGGCCCACGGCAAATCCTGCAGCCATCGCTTCCTCTTCGACCAGTGTCGGTGAGATGCCTTCCAGTACCATTGTAATACCTTCGAGTAAATAATTGAAGAAAATACGTGAGGTGAAAAAACCCGGACCATCCTGCACGACTATTGGAATTTTATTGAGGCGTAAAGCTGTGATAAGTGCTTTCTCTAAGGTTTTTTGCTCGGTTTGTTTACCGCAGATGATTTCGACAAGGGGCATGCGGTCAACAGGCGAAAAGAAATGCATTCCTATAAATTTTTTAGGATCATTGGTTGCTTTAGCAAGCTCAGTAATAGGCAATGAAGTGGTATTTGTAGCGAAAAAGCCATTTTCGTTTAAATAGGGTAGGCTTTCTTTTGTAACCTCAGCCTTTAGGTGGAAATCTTCAAATACAGCTTCTATAATGCAGTCAGATCCATTAAGGTCATCGACTTGGTCAGTTGGTTTTATGCGTGCAAGCAATTGCTCCCGTTGTGATGGGCTCATGGCCCCTAAAGCCAATGATTTTTCACAAACCTGGCTAGAATAGGCTTTGCCCCGTTCGGCTTGGGGAAGTGTAACGTCTTTTAAAGCAACTTCTATTCCTGCCCGGGCGGCCTCATAAGCAATCCCCGAGCCCATCATCCCAGCACCCAGTACACCTATTTTATTTAACTTATAGTTGTCGATATGTTTTATTCTATTCGGTGATTTTGCCAATTGGACAGCATAGTGAAGTGTACGGACCATGCTGAGTGGTTCGGGGCGATTTAAGACTTCCAGGTATAAAATTGCTTCTCTCTCACTAGCTTCAACCGCTGTAGATGACGGGTTTTTTCTTAGTAATTCAATAACTGCGTTTGTGCCGGGGTACAAACCGCGTGCTTTTTTTTGGATAGTAAGAATTGCTTCAGGCTTCAGTTCGTCAGTTTGTTTCGTGTGATGGCCAGCATTGGTGTTGGGTAGATTAAGTATCCAGTTTATTGCTAATGATAGGCTGTCGCTTGGCTTCTGCGTCAATTCATTGATTAACCCAAGTTTATACGCTTCTTCACTGCTCAGAAGTTTGCTTTGTGTCAGCAGATTTAGGGCATTTTCAGTACCTATCAATGCTGGTAAATAGATCGTTGTACCAAAAGCTGTAAACAAACCATACTTACTCTCCGGAAAGCCAAACTGAAGTTTTTCGGAGGCGATACGACAATTAGACCATAGCATCGTCGCTAGGGCCATAGCTGTACAATTGTCTGAAATAATAGATACAATGGGTTTTTTAAACGTTTCCCAATGCAATACTTTTGATGTAAGCTTGTATAAGTCCGAAGGTCTTGAGCGGCTTGAAGAAAACTGCTCAAATAATTGCGTATATTCGATTTCTTTGTCTTGAATCGGGCAGCTATATACGACACCTATGGTATCTTCCCGTTCGAGAATGAACGTAACCAAATCAACAAATTGCGTGAGATAGTCTATAATGTCCAACTGCTCGGGAGCTGCTGTCGATAGCGGATGGATTGTAATGATGTGATGATTATCCTGTTCTACACGAAAGAGCGTGTGGGTCATATAAGATTTATTTTCATCCATTGTACTTGGTGATAATTTTTAAAAAGCTTTCTATTGTTTTGACTTTCCTGATTGATAAGTCACATGATCTATTGTCATTTTCGCGATAATTTCAAGCATTATTTCTGAGGTTCCCCCGATAATGGTGCCGACACGGACATCGCGATATAAACGTGCGATTTTATAATCTTCTGTAAACCCATAACCACCAAATAATTGGAGACATTGGTTTACGACATTGACGGCGAGCTCACTTGCTTGTAGCTTCGCTATGGAACATTCTTGGACTGCGTATTCGTTTTGGTCCTGGAGGTCACAACAATGTAGACAAAGGCTTTCGTGGTAGCGATATCTGCTGCCATTTGTGCGATTCGGTGCCGTATTGTTTGAAATTCCTGGATTTTTTTTCCAAAGGCTTCACGTTGTGCGATATAATCAAGTGTATACTGAAATGCGGATTCTGCGGTAGCGAGACTATGAATAGCTGCGGTAAGCCTTTCCAATTGAAGTCCATCCATTAAATAGCGAAATCCTTCTCCCTCCATGCCGATGAGATGAGAAATAGGGACTCGTACGTTATTAAACCCTAGCTCGGCGGTATCAGAGGCGTGCCAGCCTAATTTATTGATTTTGCTTGACGAGACTCCAGTTGCATTTCTGTCAATAAGTAATAAGCTTATACCCTTTGTTCCCTGGTCAGAAGCAGTTTTGACTGCTGTAATGAAGAAATCACCGTAATAACCGTTGGTAATAAATGTTTTAGATCCATTGACAATATAAAAATCGCCATCCCGGACAGCTGTTGTTTTGATCTGCTTTACGTCAGAACCAGCCCCGGGTTCAGTAATAGCAACAGCACTGACCATATCACCGGCAATAACTGGTTTAAGATAGCGTATTTTCAGATCTTCTGATCCATATTTCAATAGGTATGGAGCCGACATAAACTGAATGACAAGTGCGGAAATGGTAAATCCTCCAGAAAAACAATACGATAATTCTTCGCAGAGTATCAAGGAATAATAAAAATCAAGCTCTAGTCCACCATACACTTCTGGGTAATTGAGTCCCATCAATCCCATATCACCCATTTTCTTCCATACATTTCGGTCGATCTCGCCGCGTTTTTCCCAATCATCGACGTAAGGTGTAATTTCTTTTCGAATAAATGCGCGAAGTGTATCGCGAAAAATCTGATGTTCAGCTGTAAACTTGATTGTCTGCATAATCGTTTATCTTGCTTTTGGTTATCTTATGTAAGGCGGTCTTTTGAATGACCATCTAGTAGGATGTTATCTAAACGAATTTAACGAAAAGCCTTGGCTTTTTGCAAATTTTTATTCTTTATTTTTCGTTCAATTGGTTAAGTAGGGAAGTTTTTGCATTATTTTTTTTCTATTTATTCTGTTTTGATAAAAAAAAATAAAACCAACTTGTTGTGGGTTATCTGTTATATTTTTTATCTTTAAGATTAGGAAGGGTTGTTGGGGATATGCTAGCGATAAGCCTCCAAAATTTTAGCAGAACAATTATAAACTTTTTATATCATGTCAAAGAGTGTATTTATCGTTGCAGCGAAACGCACACCAATTGGAAGTTTTGGTGGTGCCTTGTCATCTATTTCGGCACCAAGTCTTGCGGCCCAGGTTGTTGGGGCTGTAGTTGATGAGGCGGGTATTTCCCGCGATATAGTGGATGAGATTATTATTGGTGCTGTTTTGCAAGCTGATTTGGGACAAGCGCCTGCCCGGCAGGTAGCCCGGTTAGCAGGTTTGTCGGATCATACCGCTGCAACTACCCTTAATAAAGTATGTGCTAGTGGAATGAAAGCAATAGCTGTTGCTGCGCAAAGTATTCTATTGGGAGATGCTGATATAGTGATTGCTGGTGGGATGGAGAGCATGAGTAGGGTGCCATATTATACGAATAGTATGCGTTGGGGAGCCAAATTTGGAGCTCAGAGTCTGGTTGATGGTTTACAACGTGATGGTTTGAGCGATGCTTATTCGAATGATGCAATGGGAATGTTTGCAGAGTTGTGTGCCGAGAAATATCATATTAGCCGTGAAGAACAGGATGGTTATGCGATAAGTTCCTATAAAAGAAGCCTGGACGCTTGGCAAAAAAATAAGTTTTTAAACGAGGTTCAACCTCTAACGATACAAAGTCGTAAAGGAGACGTCGTCGTTTCGCGCGACGAAGAGTTTTCGCAGGTCAATTTTGATAAGATACCCGAGCTTAAGCCTGCCTTTAAAAAAGAGGGGACTGTAACTGCCGCAAATGCATCGACAATAAGTGATGGGGCTGCTGCGGTGCTGCTCATGTCTGGCGAGAAATTAGAAGAACTTGGACTTGTCCCCTTAGCAGAGATTATTGCTTATGCTGATGCTGAACAGGCTCCGGAATGGTTTACGACTACACCAAGTGTAGCCACGGAAAAGGTGTTAAAAAAAGCGGGATTGAGACTAGAAGACATTGATTATTTTGAATATAATGAAGCTTTTTCCGTCGTAGCTTTAGTGAATGCACAAATTTTGGGTTTACCCATGAACAAAGTAAATGTTTATGGAGGAGCGGTATCTTTGGGGCACCCATTGGGATGTTCGGGCGCTAGAATTGTTGTAACACTAAGCAGCATCTTAAGACAGGAGGGGGGATCAGTAGGGCTGGCAGCGATATGTAATGGTGGCGGTGGTGCCTCTGCAATGATTATTAAAAAGATTTGATGCTTCTTCCAGATAAGATTGCTTTAATTTTATCTGGAAGAAGCTCACGCTTATTGAATTCGGGTGTTTTTAACCACATAGCTTCCAGGAAACTTATTTTATTTATACAAGGTCGTACTTCTACTCCTCATATAGACGGCTTGCCTCGACACCATGGAGCGCCAGTTCTGATTCGATTTCCGTTGGGTTGAGTCGAATGCCCTCTATGGTTAACAGATTATAAATAGAATCCAAGTCGATCTTCCATTCGTGGATGCCATTCAGTTTTTCAACAGCTTGTTTGATTTTGTCTACAAGACTGGGGTGTTGTGCATTAGTTTCGAAAATGAGCTTTTCCATAGTGTTTCATATTAGGCCTGATTAGAAATCAGGCGGGTTTAACCAAAATAGCGTAGACAATCATTTGATCGGCTAATTACAATAGTCTCAATATAAGGATAATAATCTTAAATTAATGCTTTGAAATGACTAAATTGTAATGAAACTGTTAATTTTTGTAATAAATATATAGAAATTTTATAGTCGTTAGATTGCCTTTAAAATGCCGGATTTCATTTTATTGTAATCGAACAAGTTTATATGTGGATTTTGGATTTTCTAATACTACGTTTTCATTGGTATTGAAATTTTAAGTAAGTTTGAAATGAACATGACGACTGAGACCTCGAATATAATCATTCTGTTATTGCTGGCAATTGTTGCTTTAATATCGGGTTTGTACCTCTTGTTAAGACAAAAGTATAGAAAACTTGAGGTAGAAAATAAACGACAAAAGGAGCTTTTTAATCGTATGGACAATCAGAAGATTGACGATTTCCATCGGGCCCAATTAAATCCCCACTTGCTTAAAAATTCATTGAACGGAATACTTTCACATGCCTATCAAACTTATTATACCATGGACAAGTTGGCCATGGTATTGGACTACGTTTTGTATGAAAGTGAAGATGAACTCGTTTCACCTAAAGCAGAGATTGAGTTTGCGCGTAATCTCATTGAGATTAATAAGGTAAAACTGAGTCCCTTATTTGATATACGCGTTAAGTTTGATATTGATGAACTAAATAGTTCCTTGTTGAATACACCTTCATTGGTTCCTTTGATGTCTGTGGATTTAATTGAAAACGCATTTAAACATGCAGATTTCCATGGCCCTGATTCTTTTATTTCTATCATGCTGACCTTTAAGAATGGTTTGCTGGAGCTCATTGTGAGCAATCGAATTTCAAAACGTTCGCCCCTACAAAAGGCCAAAAGTGGAATAGGCAGCAAAACGTTGGAAGAGCGGCTCATGTTGTACTATCCAGGTAGACATCAACTGCGCAGGTTTGTAGAAAATGATGTATATAGTGCCCACCTTCAAATCAGATTGTATGCGGATTGAAAGAAGTTTGAAATGTGTTCTTCTGGATGATGAAATACCAAGCTTGAGGTTCTTGAAAATGCTCTGTGAGCAAATTCCAGGGGTAGAGGTGGTGAAAACCTTTAATGAACCAGCAGCATTGTTGAGAGAATACCGTTCACTAAGTTTTGATTTTTGTATTCTGGATATCGAAATGCCGGAATTTAATGGATTTGATGTAGCCAGAGAACTCAAGGATTTTCCGATTGTGTTTTCTACCGCATATAAACAATATGCGAGCGATGCTTTTGATATTAATGCAGTAGATTACATGCGTAAACCAATATCCCTGCAACGTCTCCAGCAGGCCATTGCGAAAGTAGAACAAATAATCAATAATAAAGCTGAAATTGTCTCGTTTGCACAGTTTAATACCAATAAAGGAAAAACGGTATTGTATTTCGATCAGATTAACTATGTTCAAATAGCTGAAGTAGACAGCCGCGATAAAACAGTTTATTTGGCTGATGGTTCGTTCATTTTGTTGAAAAATATAAGCTTCGATAAGTTGATGGAGATTTTGCCTGAGCATGACTTTATACGCATCAATAAAAAAGAGATCATTGCAACCAAGATCGTTAAATTTTTCTCCGCTGATCAAATGACGAGCAACTTGTTTGACGAACAAGATATGCCTCTTTTGTTTAATTTGGGGGAATCGTACAAGAAAATGTTTTTCGAGAAATTCAGTTGATTACAAAATTTTTTTGTTTCATTACATATTTCCTTCCACCTAGCAGCTAAAAAGCACTAAAACTCTTACAGAATTATATTTTTGTTGAGACTGTATTTTATCCCTCCTTGTTTAGAGAATATTGGTCGGGACTTAGTATGCTATTGTCATTATATTTATTTTAATTGCTATTGAAGATGAGGAAATATAGGAATACAATTTTCTATGTAGTTTTAGTTGGTACATTACTTGGGGTGATGTATTGGGTGATTCATTTGGGGGCACAGCTAGAGGCTCCAGAACTACTGCGTGGGGAGAAAACAAGTCAAGGTGCCTGGAAGGATTTTACATCAACTTTATTCCATAGTCTGCAGCATCCGCTAGCGATATTATTGGCACAAATCGTGACGATCATTATCGCGGCACGTATTATGGGATGGATTTGCATTAAGATTAAGCAGCCTGTGGTAATCGGAGAGATGCTCGCAGGTATCATATTGGGACCATCATTGCTGGGGCTCTATTTTCCGGAATTTTCGCATACACTTTTTCCTGTAGAATCGCTCAGTAATTTGCAGTTTTTGAGTCAAATTGGGCTAATCTTATTTATGTTTATCATTGGAATGGAGCTAGATTTAAATGTGCTGCGAAATAAAGCGCATGATGCCGTTGTCATTTCTCATGCAAGCATTGTGATCCCATTTACGTTGGGAATTTCATTGGCTTATTTTTTATACCTATTCCATCCACCTACAAATGTAGAGTTTCTATCCTATAGCTTGTTTATTGGTATTTCCATGAGTATCACAGCATTTCCTGTACTTGCTAGAATTATACAGGAAAGGGGGTTGCAAAAAAGTAAGCTAGGTGCAATGGCGATTACCTGCGCGGCTGCGGACGATATTACGGCATGGTGTATACTCGCTGTCGTAATTGCAATCGTCAAGGCCGGTGATTTCGCCAGTGCATTGTATACAATCGGGCTTGCTGTAGCATATGTGCTCATTATGATTAAGATTGTTCGTCCATTTTTGATGCGCGTTGGAGAGGTAAAAGGGAGTAAGGAAGCTTTGAGTAAACCTGTTGTTGCTATTTTCTTTATTGTGCTGTTATTGTCAGCTTATGCGACCGAAGTTATCGGTATCCATGCGCTTTTTGGTGCATTTATGGCAGGAGCAATCATGCCCGAAGGAAGTCGATTCCGAACAGCATTTATCGAAAAAATCGACGATGTCTCTACTTTGTTGTTATTGCCTTTATTTTTTGTCTATACTGGACTTCGTACGCAGATCGGTCTACTTAATGATCCTCAGTTATGGATGATTACCATTGGTATTATTTTGGTCGCGGTTATTGGGAAATTTGCAGGTAGTACGTTGGCGGCGCGTTTTGTCGGTCAAAGCTGGAAAGATAGTTTGAGTATCGGCGCGTTAATGAATACGCGGGGTTTGATGGAACTTATCGTCCTCAATATTGGATACGATCTTGGCGTTTTAAGCGCTGAATTATTTTCGATGATGGTCGTTATGGCCTTGGTGACCACCTTTATGACAGGGCCATCCTTAGATCTCATCAATTTTCTCTATCGACCAAAGAAGAGTTTATTACAGGAAGACATCCAGGATAAATCGAAATTTAAGATTCTATTGTCTTTTGCGAAAAGTAATACTGGGATTTCGCTACTGTATCTAGCTGATGCGTTAACGTTGAAATCGAAAAAGAATGCTGAAATTACTGCATTACATATTGAACCTTCAAACGAATTACATCATTATGAGGTGGAAACCCAGGAACTGGATAGTTTTCGTGAAATCAAGCAGGTCGCTCAGCAACTCGAACAGCCTATTCAGACAGTATTTAAAATTTCTAGTGATATCGATAGCGAGATTGTTCAAACTTCCAATGAGCGCGATCAGGATTTATTACTTTTGGGTGTCAGCGAATCCATTTATGAGGGGAGTTTATTGGGACGATTTTTAGATTTTACTACGCGGATTGTAAATCCTGAAAAGTTATTCCATACGGTTACAAATGCCGAGTCTCCCTTTACGACATTTGACAGAAATCAGCAGATCAACGCCAAAGTGAATGCAATGGTAGGCATTTTAATTGATAAAGACTTTGTGAAGGCGAAGCGAGTGATCGTTCCTGTTGTTTTGAAAAATGATGAATTTCTATGTGAAATGATACAGCGCCTGATTCAGCATTCAGATGCTCAGATCATAGTTTGGGATCTCAATGAAGTGCTGAGAACCAATGAAAGCTTCAAAGAGAAATTGAGACAATTGGAACAGCTTGTTCCAAACCACCTTACAATAACTGAAAAAGAGTTAAACAGTGAGACCTGGCAGGACCAGGACTTAATGGTGATCAGCCTGCCTAGCTGGAACAAAATTGTCAATAAAAAAGTACATTGGCTTCCTTTCACGCCATCGACATTGTTGATGGCGGATCGCAAACCATAAATAAAAAGCCCCTAATTTAAATCATTTAGGGGCTTTTTATTTATGGTGTTATAAAGATCTATTTATTGATCTTTTCTATCTTGATTTTTAACCCGATCAATTTTTCAATATCAGCTAAATACGGTCTTTCTTCTACATCGCAAAAAGAGATGGCTTTTCCTTCCTGACCAGCTCTTCCTGTTCTACCAATACGATGAACATAGGTTTCCGGTACATTTGGGAGATCATAATTAATCACAAGCGGTAGTTGTTCGATATCGATTCCTCTTGCTGCAATATCGGTAGCGATCAAAATTTTAAGATGACTGTCCTTAAATTCACCTAAAGCTTTTTGTCTTGCATTTTGCGATTTATTTCCGTGAATGGCCGCTGCTCTCAAGCCATTTTTTGCAAGCAACTTGACGATTTTATCCGCTCCGTGTTTTGTTCGGGAGAATACAATAGTGCGCTCATGCTTCAGCTTTTTTAATATGCTCGTCAATAATTTGATCTTCTCCTTCTTTTCAACAAAAAATACAGATTGATTTACTTTCTCGGCTGTTGAGCTTACTGGGGTGACGTCAACTTCAATAGGCTTGTGTAATATGCCATGTGCAAATTTACGGATATTGGGCGGCATCGTTGCCGAGAAGAATAATGTCTGTCTTTTTGACGGGACTTTGGTCAGGATCTTTTTGATATCATGAATAAAGCCCATGTCCAGCATGTTGTCCGCCTCGTCCAATATCAAGATCTCGATTTTATCTAGAGAAACTATCTTTTGATTCATTAAATCCAGTAACCGGCCTGGGGTAGCAACAAGAATATCAACACCTTTTTTAATTTCTTTAACTTGCTTTTCTTGGCTTACTCCACCGAAAATAGTGCAATAGTTTAGTTTTAGATATTTTCGGTATAAGTTGATATTGTCTCCAATTTGAATGGCTAGTTCACGTGTTGGTGTAAGAATCAAAGCTCTAATGGGAACGAGTTTACCTGATGTCTTAGTTTCTTCAAGACGTTGTAAAAGCGGAAGTGCAAAAGCGGCCGTTTTACCGGTTCCCGTTTGTGCACAACCAATAAGGTCGTTGCCTTGCAATACAATTGGAATGGCTTTTTGTTGAATTGCAGTAGGGTGTGTATAGCCTGTTTCTGTTATTGCTTTTAAAAGCGGAGCGATTAAACTGAGTTGTTTAAATTCCATAAATAGTATGTTCGAATTTGTCTTAAATAAAACCTTTGAGAATCCTTTTTATGCTTTTTATTTGAAAACTAAAAGTCTTCAACGGAAAAGTAAAAGATTGCTAAAAAATTGTAAAGGAAGAATAGGAAAAAGAAATGGGATAAGTCATTAAGAATTACCCCATTAACAAGAAAGTGTATTTTTTGGATTACGCCAATTTTACATTTGTAGCGCTGATCCCCTTTGGAGTTCTTTCTACATCATAAGTAACAACGTCGCCTTCAGATACTTGGTTTTTAAGCGCAGAAACGTGTACGAAAACATCTGCACTACCATCCTCTGGTGTAATAAAACCAAAACCTTTAGTTTCATTGAAAAATTTAATTTTACCTGTATTCATTATTTTTAATTAAGTGCGGCAAGGTAGGCATAATAAATGATTAATCTTTTATTTTTTTTAATGAATTATAAAATGCGTTGTGTAACTGAGTCTTTTTTTGAACGAGATGTTGATTGGAACTGCGTTAAAGGAAGGAATTTATCGAACAAAAATATATAATAAAACACAATCTCGTCAACCAATGTAACATGATCAACTTATCTTGTTGTTGGTAATGTTATTATTAATTATTTGGATAAATATTTTTTTTAAAATGTTTGTTCTTAGGGAAATTAGTATTAACTTCAACCGCCCCTCCCAAGGGCATGTTTTTCATAGGTAGATGTATGGTCGAGTGATTCTAACTCGACCATTTTTTCGTTTTTTTATAGGGTTACGCTAGGTTTGTCTATATATATTTTACAATGCTTTTTGCGAGCACCTAGATTCATTTTTGTATTTTCATCGAAGCAATTTGTTTTTAATAATAAAGAAAGCATTCTTATTTAGGGCATTCATCCAAGCGTGTGTATTCTTTTTCGTATTGAGAATTTAGATGATATCCGCTAAAAACAAAACTTAAACCAATATCCAATGAATAGAAAAGATTTTATCAAAACGTCCACTGTTTTAGCTGCATCGTCATTTTTTTTTAATGCTAAAGGTTCAACCTTTTTAGATCAATCCATTCGGGTTGGATTAATCGGTGTAAATGGTATGGGCTGGTCTGATTTGAATGCATTGTTAAAGAATGATGGTTTGGTGTGTACCGCTCTTTGTGATGTGGATGAAAATATTCTTAAAAAGAGAGCAGAAGAACTTCAAAAAAGAAATATACAGGTCGAAACGTTTGTAGATTATAAGAAGATGCTCAATAGCTCGATTGTGGATGCGGTCATTATTGCAACTCCGGATCATTGGCATTGCCTGCAAATGGTAGATGCCGTAAATGCTGGAAAGCATGTATATGTCGAAAAGCCCATCGGTAACTCTATTGTTGAATGTCAATTAATGGTTCAGGCAGCAAAAAAGAATAAGACTATTGTACAAGTCGGGCAATGGCAAAGAAGTCAGCAACATTTTAAGGACGCCATTGATTTTGTTCATTCCGGTAAATTGGGCAAAATAAGATTGGTAAAAGCTTGGTCTTATCAAGGGTGGAAAAGTGCTATTCCCATCGTGCCCGATGAACCGGTTCCCGCAGGTGTACATTATACGGAATGGCTAGGTCCGGCACAACAAAGACCATTTAATTCGAATCGATTCCATTTTAATTTTCGATGGTTTTGGGACTATGCAGGAGGTTTGATGACAGATTGGGGCGTGCATATGTTGGATTATGCTTTACTTGGGATGAAGGTTTCCGATCCAAAATCTATTATGGCCTCAGGAGGTAAGTTTGCGTTCCCGGACGATGCAGGCCAAACACCTGATACGATGACTGCTGTGTACGAGTTTGATGGCTTCAATATCCAATGGGAACATGCCAAAGGAATTGATCTCGGACCTTATAACCGCAATCACGGTGTCGCATTTATTGGTAACAATGGTACGCTGGTCTTGAATAGATCGGGCTGGGAGGTCATTCCAGAAAAAGGAAGGATGGAAGCGGTCTCTATCCAACCTTCTTTAGATAATGGACTGGACAAACATATGGAAAATTTTGTAGCCGCCATTCGCCAACGTAATCCACAGGTACTTCATGCACCAATTGAAGTAGGGGCACATATTGCCATCTTTTCTCAGCTCGGAAATATAGCATTCAGAACTGGACAAAAACTCTATTGGGATAAAGACAAACAGCATTTTACCGATCAGAAAGCAAATAAATACTTAGCTTCGGTTTATCATAACGGCTATAAATACCCAAAAGTATAATGCCTTAAAATTGGTTGTTGATTAATTATTATAATCAACAACCAATGGATCATTCCTTACTGATGATTCACTCCTTTATTTCTTAAAGAACAAATTCATTTGCAAGATCGATCTCCTCGCGATTGATGGAGTGCCCCGCGTTTTGATATACCATGAGCTTTACATTGGCATTCATTTGTGCTAATATGGATACTGTATCTTCAACGCGTTCAAGAGGAACATGGAAATCAGGATTGCTAGTGCCAATAAAAATAGGCGTTTGTGCGAAGTCACCCTTGTAATTATCCCTGTTAATTTCTTCACCTATTACTCCGCCAATAATTGCTATAGCACCACCATAGCGCTGCCCATGGCGTGCAAGATATTCTAGTGTTAAACAGGCACCCTGAGAAAAACCAAAAAAATAGATATTTTCGGCGCGGATCCCATTGTCTAAAGCTAGTTTAACTGTATGATCGATCAGATCAATTGCGGAACTCAACCAGGGTTCGTTCTCTTGTACGGGAGCAATAAAAGAATAGGGGTACCAAGTGTGATTTTCTGCCTGCGGTGCAAGTAGTGTAAAATTATCGACGTGAAGATAGGATGACATGCCAAGGATGTCTTCTGCACTCCCCCCACGACCATGGATCATGACAATGGCTTTTTCTGCCTGTTCTAAATTTTTACCAGCTGTTTTAATATTTATTGAATGACTCATTTTATGCTTTCATGTAGGGTAGTTTATACCGTTTTTTTAAACCAAACGTCTTGATATAGTTCTGGATGACGATGAAACTGCGCATTTACATAAGGACATAATGGAACAATTTTCATGTTGTTTTCGCGCGCATGAGATACCAATTTCTCGAATAGTATTTTTGCAAATCCTCTTCCCTCATAGGCTTCGTCCACCTCTGTATGGTAAACAACGAGATTACCGTCAATGATAGCGATACTCATCAAACCTGCTTTGCGTTCATCGGAGAATAATTGGAGCTCTCCACGTTGATTTTTGTCTAATACAATTTCAGTTCTTTCCATAACTTCCTCGTTTGTATAATGATGTTTGTATAATTTAATTAATCGATTTTTGGCAATGTCTGTTCAATCTGCGAACGGTAGCTTTCATATTGCTTTGGCAGTTTGAGTGCCGATCCTAAGCTGGATAGCGGTTCGTCTACCGTAAATCCGGGATTGTCTGTCGCGATTTCAAATAAGACACCACCAGGTTCACGAAAATAGAGTGAGAAAAAGTAATCTCGATCTATTTTTGGTGTGATATCTAACCCTGCTGAAAGCACCTTTTCACGATACTCCATCAAAACATTGTCGTCCTTTACCCGAAATGCGACATGATGGTTTGTACCGGCTGCATTTTTGCCGTATGGTAGATTTTTATCCGCTATTATGTCAACGATGTTAGCCGTATCAATGCTATCCGTTGTTAACCTATAACGATTATCATGCTGTTGTTGGAGCGAATAACCCAAAATATCGGTCAATACTTTTAGCGTCGGATCTGCTTCTTTTAAAGAAAGCGTGATATTATGGAAGCCTTTTAGTGCATGTTCGCTATTGATGTCAGTCGTTGTCCATGTCTTTCTATCATCTTTCGTTTCAATAAACTGAAGCTGTAATCCATCAGGATCATTAAATGAAATTAGCTTCTCTCCAAAAATTTCACTTTCCTGTAAACTAATCTGATGTTCCCCTAAGCGATTTTTCCAAAAATCCAAACTCCCTTGAGGTACGGCATAGCCAATATGAGTCGCCATTCCTGCTCCTGCGGTACCTTTTCCGATACCTTCCCATGGGAAAAAAGTGAGGATCGTTCCGGGGTCCCCCTGTTCATTGCCGAAGTAGAAGTGGTAGGTGCCAGGGTCGTCGAAATTAACTGTTTTTTTGACAAGGCGTACACCCAGTACTTTCGTGTAAAAATCGAGATTTCGCTTTGCGTTGTCTGCTATCGCAGTAATGTGGTGTAACCCTAATATTTTATTTTCCATATCTGATAATTTTATTTTCTTAACTCATGTAAAGTTACGCCGACCAACAGGGAATTTTATTGAACTAGATTAATAAAAGCGATAATTGGCAATTTTGTTTTTTAGGGAATAGTGATTTTCGAAAATATATAAAAAAACACCTGAAGTTGGGGACTTCAGGTGTTTAACCTAACCAATTATTAACCTAAATTTATGAAATGTATATTTCTGAATATTATACTACAACAGTAAAGCCAATTATCATGCCAATATTTAATAGTGTAAATGATCTCAGATAAAAGCCTTATATATTGTATAATTTAGGTAAATTGGATTGTACTAATGTGAGGTGGGAATTGAAGACTTCAATTAAAAATAGATTTAAAGATGAAAAATAGAACAATGGTTAAGGTCATGACTTTCTCTGTTTTATTGCTAACGCTGGGTTGTCAGCAGCCGCATACAAATGAATCAAAGGAGGCTGCACAAAAACAACTTGACGAAAACAAAGAGAATAAAAGAATCGTTTTAGATTTTTATCAGCAAATGTTTGGTGATAAGGATGTCTCTGCAGTTGATAAGTACATTTCCCCTCAGTATATCCAACATAATCCCTCTGTTGCGGATGGAGCGGCAGCATTTAAGCTCGCTGCGACGAAATGGTTTGAAGGACAACCTAAAACGAAGATTGATGTGCAACACATTGCTTCGGATGGAGATTTGGTCTTCATTCACCTAAAAAATAAGAATCCAGATGGTAGTTTTAAATCGACTATTGATATATTTAGGCTAGAAAAAGGTAAAATTGTGGAGCATTGGGATGCACAGCAAGATGTTCCTAAAAATGCAGCAAACGCACATCCTATGTTTTAAGGATAGCAAAAAATCGCATTTCCTTTTTCCTTTGCGTTTTAGTCCCTCTTAATTGTTCGGGAATCTATCAGGTATGGTAAATTATATATACATTTAGACCTAAATCATTTTTCTGAGCAAACCATTAATTTTAATCATGAAAAGAGTCTTAGGCCTAAGTTGTTTTTATCTGTTGTTTTCTGCATGTAGTGTGCATTATCGTCCCAAAGATCATCCGTATGTATATGTGCAAAAGAAAGATCGAGAGGTTAAGGAATGGAAGCTAGTATGGGAAGAGCACTTTAATTCCCCTAAGCTAGACAGTAGTAAATGGTCCCGGATTCCAGCGGGAGGAGCTGATTGGAACCGGCATATGAGTATGGATGATGCCTGTTTTGGATGGGAAAATGGTGCGTTAATTCTTAAAGGAATAAAAAATACAGACAAAAATAAAGATTCAAGACCATTTTTGACAGGTGGGATATGGAGTAAGGGAAAGTTTGCTTTTCAGTACGGACGCATAGAAATCCGAGCTAAACTTGGAAGTGCAAAAGGGGCATGGCCCGCCATGTGGATGTTGGCAGAGTTGGACAAGTATGGAAAGTATCCGAGAAATGGTGAAATCGATATTATGGAACATCTTAATTTTGATCATATCATTTACCAGACAACACATTCATACTATACCTTAGATCTGGGGCAAAAGGAGAATCCCAAACATTTTGGTACCGCTTCGATCAAATCCGAAGAGTACAATACATATGGTATAAGCTGGTATCCCGATCGTATCGTATTTCAGTTGAATGGTGTTGACACCTTTACTTATCCAAGAGTTAATGGGGTCGATCCTTCTCAGTGGCCTTATGATCAGCCCTTTTATCTATTGATTGATCAACAGTTGGGCGGGAGCTGGGTTGGTGAGGTAAATCAAGACCAGCTACCTGTTGAGATGCGTGTTGACTGGGTTAAAGTTTACCAATAGTGCTCCACCAATTCTCGGAAGGGTAAAAGATAAAAAAGATCGCCGACTATTGAACCGCAGTTTTCTGATAACAGTGAAATATCCTAATTTTAGAGGTGACCTATGATTAGGTGATAAAAACTTAATATACGCGACATAGGAAAAATGTTTACTTTTGGCCAAATTATGGAAGATAATACGATATTCAAGATTAGCAATAAGATTAAGGAAATTCGAAAAGAAAAAGGAATTACCATACAGGAAGTTGCTGATAGAGCGGGGGTAAGCAAGGGACTTATTTCGCAGATTGAAAATAACAGAACAATACCCTCCTTGCTGGTGTTGATTAATATCATCAATGCACTGAATATTGATCTTAATGAGTTTTTTAAAGATTTTAATTCTGAATTGGATTCAGGCCCCGTGGTCGTTCGGAAAAAAGATACTTATAGTCCGTTTGAAAAAGAGTCGGCGATAGGTTTCCATTATAAAAGGATTTTTACATCTGCGATGGATAGTTCGACCATGGACATTGTTCTTTTGGAGTTGCTTCCAGATGCACAGCGACCAATGGTTGAGACCGAAGCTTATGAATATAAATATATCATTAGCGGGCAGGTTGAGTACATCTTCAATGATCAAAAAATTAGCTTAGAAGAGGGTGATTCGATCTTTTTTAATGGGCGATTGTCACATACACCGCGTAATGTGGGGAGTGAAAAGGCCGTCATGCTAATTGTATACTTTTTTGAAAATAAGAAATAGAGGATAACATGTTAATTGTCAGAGCATCATTGAGTCATTCAGTGATGCTTTTTTTATTTTATACTTTTCTTTATCACAAAGGGATGCTTATATTTGTTTATAAATACTTAACAAAAGTTTAGTCTTGTGTTAATTTCCAAAATTTACTTTTGATTGCGGACAATGAGGTCTGTTAACAAGTTTAAATGATGGAGTTAAACCAACGAATAAAAAGACGCATAAATAGACTGGATGAGAAATCTGTGGCTATCGTTCTGGCTGTTACAGCATTTTTATGTTACACGAGTATGTATTCATTTAGAAAGTCATTTACGGCATCTGCTTTTGCAAATGATACTATTTTTGGTGTCGATTATAAAGTCTGTATGGTGGTCATTCAAATGCTGGGGTATTTGTTGTCCAAGTTTTATGGCATTAAATTTATCTCTGAAAGTAAACAACGTAATAGAGGGCGGTATTTAATCGGTTTGATTTGTATTTCATGGATAGGGCTTTTGGCATTTGCAGTTTGTCCGAGACCTTGGAATGTTGTCTTTCTTTTTATCAATGGCTTTCCATTGGGAATGGTTTGGGGCTTGGTATTTAGTTATTTAGAAGGAAGGCGGTTTACAGAGATTATGGGGGCAGTGATGTCTGTGAGCTTGATTTTCGCGTCAGGACTGATAAAAACAGTTGGGCGGTGGTTGATGTCTTCTTTTCATGTTAACGAGTTTTGGATGCCATTTTTGACGGGTTTACTGTTTTTTCTGCCCTTTGTTTTGTGTGTATGGATATTGGAAAATGTTCCAGGGCCAACAGAAGAGGACAAGAAGCTACGGACGGAACGCATTGCGATGGATAGTAAAATGCGAAAACACTTTTTTAAAACCTTTATGCCGGGTATCGTTTTGACTATTATCGTTTACACCATGCTTACTATTTTACGTGATGTACGCGATAATTTTGAGGTTGAAATCTGGCAGATGTTACATGTGAAAGGGGCGGGCATTTTTGCAAAAGTTGATGGGACTATCTCCTTGATTGTACTGCTGCTGGTAAGTTGTCTAATCATGGTTAAAAATAATCTTAAAGCATTTAAGTTGATCCATTATATGATCATTATAGGTTTTCTGACTGCAGGTATTTCTACCTATTTGTTTACGCAACAATGGATTGACGGTTTAAGTTGGATGTTGCTCGTGGGTTTGGGCTTGTATATGGCATACATCCCTTACAATGCGATATTTTTTGAGCGAATGATCGCAACATATCGTATGAAAAGTAACATCGGCTTTGTTATGTATATGGCTGACTCAATCGGTTATTTGGGTAGTTTTCTGATATTGGTAAACAAAGAATTTATGCCAAATTCTGTTACTTGGGGAAATTACTTCATTCAATTGGTCTTTTTAGCCTCTATTATCGGAGCTATTTTGGGTATCTTCTCTCTACTCTATTTTATTCGAAAGAAGGAACAGATGAAAGGAAGCGACGATGAGTTGTTGGCTCCTTGGCATGCGACAAAAGGAGAAGTGCAAATTAGTTAACTATACTTTTTTATGATATTCTATTTATAAAGATGAAAACAAATACATATGATTTAATTATTGTTGGGGGGGGGATTTTAGGGACCTTTCATGCCTATCATGCGTTACAAATGGGATTACGCGTGCTCCAACTCGAAAAAGATAATTTCCCCGTGGGATCTACTGTTCGTAATTTCGGACAAGTAGTGCCATCGGGGATGGCAGGCGAATGGTTTGATTATGGTGTGCGAGGACTTGAAATATATCAGTCTATTCAGAAAGAGATGGATATATCCGTTAGAAATAACGGCAGCATCTATATTGCTTCGGATAATGATGAAGTTCAGGTGCTTCACGAGCTATCTAAGCACTATCAGGGAAAAGGATATGATCATGAACTTTGTTCAAAGGAACAGGTTTTATTGAAATATCCCGTAATGAATGCTGATTATGTTAAAGAAGCTATCTTTTTTCCGCAGGAACTCAGTGTAGAACCCGAGTCAATGATTAGACAGCTGCATATTTATATGCAAAATAAGTTTGTGGACTATACGTTGAAATACGATACGACAATTGTTGCCTGCGAGGATAAAAATGATGCCGTTGTTGTCACGAGCAGTACGCTAGAAAACTTTGAAGGGAAGAAATTGCTTATCTGCAATGGATACGAGTTTAAAATTTTATATCGTTCCTTGTTTGATAATAGTGGGCTTGAAATTAGTAAGTTGCAAATGATGCGTACAAAGCCTTTGGCTCATATTCATCTTCCCGGGAATATCTTAACTGGGTTGACCATTCGTCGATACGAGAGTTTTGAAGAATATTGTCCATCGTTTCAGACAATTCCAATGCCTGATTACTATCAGGAGCTGCGCAATTATGGAATTCATATCCTATTTAAACAGGCCACGGATGGTAGTATTATTATCGGTGATTCGCATGAATATGCAGCGGGCAACAGACTGGATGAACTGGGCTTCTCAGTAAGCTCCTATATCAATGAATTGATGATTGCGGAAGCCAACCGTATCATGCCAATGGACCGTACCTGGATTTCATCTTCTTGGGCAGGTTATTATTCGCAGCACAAAGATCATATTCTTGAAATCGACGTTAGCGCAAGAATACATGTCAGAACCGGTATTGGAGGGAAGGGAATGACAGCAAGTGCGGGTTATGCCGAACAGAGTATTGGAAAACTTTTTTAATTTAGACATATTGAAGAGCCCCGCTATCACATCTAGCGGGGCTCTTTCGTTTTTAAGCTATTTATTTGATCAGTTTGTACAGACTTCCTAAAATGTACAGTTGTCTTTCCTAATAAGGTCAAGCTTTATAAAATTCAATTTAGTAAATAACTAAATTATGAAAAGGATGTCTGGTAAATCTTTTTATTGCATCAACTAATTTACCAGTTGTTTGTTCTTTATAAAACATTATCTGATCAATATTTCCTTATTGTTTAGGCGTTAAACAATGTTTTTATTAACTTCACGGTCACAATAAACCAGATCTAAATATTAGAAGTGAATGGCAAATAATGTTTTTCCTGAAAATGAGTTAAGAAGGATAGAAAAATTAAAGTCCTATGAGTTAATGGGACTCGGGAAAGACCCTGAGCTGGATGTTTTTGCGCAGGCAGCCTGTTTGATTACAGATTGCCCTGCAGCTTTAATTGCCATGATGGAAGAAGAAACACAACGCATTCAAAGTTGTGTTGGGATGGAGCTGGATACCGTTGAAAGGAAGAATACGGTCTGTCAATACACCATAATGAGTAAGGAGGTCCTTGTTATTGAAGATACTTTTGAAGATCCACGCTCGTCTTCCAATCCATTGATTCGCGAAGGAAATATCCGTTTTTATGCCGGAGTTCCTCTTTTGGATGATGATGGCGATGCTCTTGGAACAATCTGTGTCATTGATTTCCATCCGAAAAAGCTTTCGGATAAGCAAAAAGACTCGTTGGAGGAGCTAGGCAAGGCGGTGACCAAAATATTATTGGGAAAAAAACGAAAAGTACAGGCTGGTTATTTCTCCGAAATTTTTCACTTGACGAACAATATTATTTGTGTATTGGATGAGGCGCGCAAGGTTAAAGAAGTTAACCCTGCATTTAGTAAAGTCTTGGGATTGTCCAGATCGAATAGTTTAGGAAAATCTATTTTTACATTATTGGGCGATACTGAAAGGGAGTTGGTGTCGGACTTAGGTCGAGTTGAGGAAACAAAATACGGCATTCAATCTACGAGTAGGACTAAAATAGAAAATGGTCAAGTTGTCGAAATTGAATGGCATTTCAAATATGATCCGATAAATCATGATATTTTGGCCTTTGGCAGAAACGTAACAAAGGAGCGCGAAGAAAAACTCAAGTTGGAGAATTCCGAACGTAGATTTCGTAGCTTTTTTGAAAATGCGATCGGCCTCATGAGTATGCATGATTTGGACGGTAATATTCTATCCGTCAATGAAAAAGGAAGAGAGATATTGCGGTATGCCAAAGAAGAGGTAAAAGGACTTAACCTCAAGAAATTGGTTCCGTCTCATCATGTGGGTCTGGTTGAAGAATATCTCAAGCGCATTGCCAGCAATAAAGAGGATTCTGGAATGATGGTTCTCCAAACAAAAGATGGTGAAGATATTTCTTGGCTATACCACAATATGTTGGAAACGGATGAAAATGGGCGATCTTATGTTGTCAGTACAGCCTTGAATATGACGGATCGATTGCGACTTGAAAATGATCTTTTGCATACCAAACAGATCCTGGAGCAGACCAATGCTGTCGCTCAGGTTGGCGGATGGGAGGTCAACTTAGTTGAAAACAAGGTTTATTGGTCCGACTCCACGAAGCTAATTCATGGTGTGGCTCCTGATTTTACACCTGATTTTGAACATGCAATCGGATTTTATGAGCCTGAAAGCCAGGTTATTTTGCGTAGGGTTTTTGAAGACGCCATTACATCAAGAACACCTTACGATACCGAATTGCGTCTATTAAAGCGAAATGGCGAATCAATTTGGGTACGCGTAAAAGGTATTCCCGAATTTGAAAACGATGTATGTAAGCGTGTTTTTGGAATTATTCAGGATATCGATCAAAGTAAATCGCTATTCTTGGAGCTGGAACGCAAAGAATCGATGTTACGTGCGTTTGTGGATTATGTTCCTGCTTCGGTTGCTATGTTTGACCGAGACTTTAACTATATTTCGGTCAGTAATCAATGGTTAGAAGATTTTCACGAGGGTGTAAGTTTGCCGCCAAATAGTAACTTTTTTGAACTTTTTCCAAATATCCCGGAAAATCGAAAAAAAATCTACCTTGATGCGCTGAAGGGAATACCTTATAAGAATATGGATGAGGTCATACAGGCTGGTGGACTTGCCGAAGCGCAACATTTCAATTGGGAAGTAAGACCTTGGCATCTTGCGGATGGAAGTATAGGTGGGATCATTATTTTTACACAAAATATCACGGATTCGGTAAAAATAAATGATGAATTAAAGTTAGCGAAGGAACTGGCCGATCTGGCGAGTAGAGCAAAGTCCGAATTCCTTGCCAATATGAGTCACGAAATTCGAACGCCTTTAAACGGTGTGATTGGATTCTCTGATTTGCTGTTAAAAACACCATTAAATGATACACAGGTTCAATACCTTGGCTATATCAATGAATCTGGAAATAGCTTACTCAATATTATTAATGACATTTTAGACTTTTCAAAAATTGAATCGGGTAAACTCGAACTATTTGTCGATAAGTATAACGTATATGATGTAGCCAATCAGGTTATTAATGTTGTTCTCTATCAAGCACAACGAAAAGAAGTCGAACTGCTTTTGAACATTGAGCAGGGACTGCCAGCTTTCGTTTGGATTGATGAGGCACGTATTAAGCAAGTGTTGGTGAATTTGTTAGGTAACGCCGTTAAGTTTACGGAAAAAGGCGAAATCGAATTTAAGATCAGTAAACTTCGCAATGATGAGAATAAATTAACCTTACGTTTTGCGGTTAGAGATACCGGGATAGGAATTCCGCCAGAGAAACAACAACGCATCTTTGATGCCTTTACGCAAGAAGATAGCTCCGTAAGTAAACGATACGGCGGCACTGGACTCGGTTTGACAATCTCCAATAACCTTTTGAAATACATGGGAAGTAAATTGAATCTGGAAAGCGAACTGGGCGTCGGATCGACCTTCTATTTTGATATCGAGGTTCGATGTGAAGAAATGGAGGATGAAGATACAGCTTTACCTTTAAATCGTGTTCTCGTTGTCGATGACAACGCGAATAACCGGATTATCCTGCAGCATATGTTGGCCTATAAAAACGTCGAATCTGTCCTCGCAGAAAACGGTATGGAAGCCTTACAGTTGCTGATGAAAGGGGAACGTTTCGATGTTATTTTAATGGACTACCATATGCCGATCTTATCGGGGCTCGAAACGATAGAAAAAATCAAAGAACTCTTTAAAAAACAAGAAGAAGGTATCCCTTTGATCGTGTTGCACACTTCGTCAGAAGAGCATGAGGTAATTTCAGCATTTAGACAAGAGGAACGGTCATTCTGTCTACTTAAGCCGATTAAATCTGAGGAACTGTATTCGACTCTAAGAAGGGCGATACAACAAAATAGGGAAGATGCTGTGCAATTAAAGGCGAATGCAAACTTATCGTTATCATCGGATTCGTACGGTCAAGACGTTCAGGTGTTGTTGGCAGACGACAATGCCGTTAATATGGCCCTTAATTTACGCATGATGGCAAGCATAATGCCAGGGGCACTCTTAACGGAAGTTTCTGACGGAGCGCAAGCCATTCATGCTTGCAAAGAAAAACAATTTGATTTTATTTTGATGGATGTTCAGATGCCCGAGGTCGATGGGATCGAAGCAACCAAACAGATCAGGCAAATGGCAGCTTATGCTGAAACACCTATTATCGGTGTTACTGCAGGTAATATTTCAGGTGAAAAGGAACGCTGTCTTGAAGCGGGGATGTCGGACTTTCTAGCTAAACCTATTCGACAACAGGATTTGTTCAAGGCCTTGGAAAAGGCGATGTTATCGGTAAAACCTAGTGCTGCCGAAGCTTCAGATCTGGAGGATTTGGATGAGCATTTGGATATGCAGCGCCTGGAAGAACAGGCCGGTGATGACCCCGCATTTTTAACTTTTTTTCTGGATTTGGTCGTCCGGGAAATAACGGGGTCTAGAAAGCAGTTAAAGGAGGCAATTGATACAAACGATATTGTACGCATCAAAGAACTCCTTCATAAGTTGCGGGGTACTTCATCGACAGCCGGACTGATCAAGTTGGCCCAAATGACCAAAGACTTGGAGACCAGCCCAACAATTGAAACAGACCTTGCGATCGTTTTTGTGGCAATCGAACAGGAAATGGATATAGGATTGGAATTAATTACAAAAATCTTAAATAAATAATGATATGTTGATTTTAATAGCGGAAGACGACGAATTGATACTGCGTACTGTTGAACACAAATTAGTGAAAGAAGGACACGAAGTGGTGCTGACCAGAAATGGCCGTGAAGCCATCGAGAAAATTAATGAGCTGGATTTGGATTTGGTTGTAACGGATATTATGATGCCTTTTGCTTCTGGTATTGAAATTCTTTCGGCGATAAAGAGTATCGGAAAGAAAATCCCGGTCATCGTATTATCAAGCATGGGCCAAGAGGAGGTTGTGGTCGATGCATTTGATCTAGGCGCATCTGATTTTATGGTTAAGCCATTTAGTCCAAATGAACTGATTCTTAGAATAAAGCGCCTAATAAATAAATAAAATTAAATTATGCATCACCATATCGAGCTACATGAGCTTATTCTGGCGATTGTTATCGTATTGATTTTAGTACTATTGTTGATTATCACGGTACTGGGATATAGCTTTTATAGCTATAGAATCCTTCATAATAGGCAATCGTGGCGACAGATCATCGAGTATAAAATTATGGAGACTATTGTTGGTGGCGATGAGCATGGCGATCGGGACCTGGAGTTTGCGGAGTATTTGAAAGAACCTTCTTTTCGAGCTCTTTTTTTAGATGTATTAGTTGATTCTGATAGAAAATTTTCTGGCGGAGCTAAACAATCGATCAATAGGTTGTTTCATGATTTTAAATTGGAGGATGAAGCTTGGCGAAAGCTTCGGCATAGAAAGGCTTATTTGGTTGCCGGTGGGGTTCAGGAGCTTGCTGCGATGAATGTCGAACCAGCAATCCCTGAGATAACAGCCAAGCTTAATGATTCCCGCACCGCAGTATATCAAGAAGCACAATATGCAATCGTAACTTTTAAAGGGTATGAAGGACTTGGTTTTTTGGATCATTTCGATCGTCCCTTATCAGACTGGCAACAATTACGTTTATTGTTTTCTATTCATGAAATACCGGAACTTTCAGAGTTACACGTTGATACCTGGCTTAAGAGTTCAAATGATTCTGTTGTCATATTTACATTGCGCTTGATTCGAAAATTTAGATTGATGACTTTTTATACGGAAGTTTTTAACCTATTGGATCATCCATCTACGAAGGTTCGTATACAAGCCATACGAACATTGCAGGCCATTGAGAACAGTGGTACAATTCAGCAATTTATACAAAATTTTGATCTGCAACCAATCGAAGTTCAGATTGAAATCCTTAAAGCGATGAAAATTGCCAAAAGTAGAGAAAGTGAGCATTTTCTGAAGGATCAACTTTGGAATCATAGTCAAGTGTCAATTAAAATTTCTGCCGCAGAAGTACTCGTTGTGCTAGGAGAAGAACAGTATCTGCGTGAAATTTCACAACGTGAAGATACATACGACGAACTTACACAAATTATTAAACACGCATTGCAAGAGAAAAAATGTTAGAGTTTTCCCATATCGTATACGAAATTATAGTTTGGTTATTTTTGCTTTATTCGGCAGCAGTATTCATTATCTATACTTGGATCGGGCTATACGCTTATGGAGCGGTGTTTCGTTACAAACATAATAATACGTTTACGGACTATAGTATTATTGCTACCAACCCCAACGCGCCTACATTTAGTTTGATTGCTCCAGCCTACAACGAGGGGATGACCATCGTTGAAAATGTACGTTCTTTATTGTCGCTATATTATCATAATCTGGAAATTATCATCGTTAATGATGGTAGTAAAGACGACTCAATTTTGAAATTGATAGCCTCTTATGAACTCGAACCAACATCTTTTTTTGTTCAGGGAAATATTGAGACCAAGGATATAAGGGGGATCTATAAGAGCAAAAATCCGGCGTTTAAGAAGCTGATTGTGGTTGACAAGGAAAATGGCGGTAAGGCTGATGCGCTCAACGTCGGCGTTAATATTTCTTCTGGAGATTATATCGTTTGTATTGATGTAGATTGTATTTTGGAACAGGATGCTATTCTAAAATTAGCAAAACCATTTTTGGAACAGACCGACAAACGCGTTATTGCTTGCGGCGGAGTTATACGTTTGGCCAATAACTGTAATGTCGTGAATGGTTCTGTCGTGGATGTTAATCTTCCAAAATCATGGTTGGGGCGTACACAGGCTTTAGAGTATATCCGTGCTTTTATTTTAGGTCGAATGGCTTGGTCAAGGGCTTCGGGATTAATTCTTATTTCCGGGGCATTTGGCGCTTTTGACCGGGAAATCGTATTGGCTTGTGGGGGGTATGATCGAAATACGGTGGGAGAAGATATGGAGCTTGTTGTTCGTATGCGCCGTTATATGGAGGAGCAAAAGCAAGCCTACGAAGTGGTTAACATTCCTGATCCATTGTGCTGGACTGAGGTACCCGAGTCAAAAGAAGTATTACGTAAACAGCGTAATCGTTGGATGCGGGGCACGATGGAGACCTTATGGAAACATCGGAAACTCATGTTCAACCCGAAATATGGCCGTTTTGGTATGCTCAGTATGCCTTATTGGTTTTTCTTTGAGTTCTTGGGGCCCATTGTCGAATTTACAGGCTATATTGTTTTTATCATCTTTTTTATTCTGGGAATCATCAACTGGCCATTTTTCTTTGCGCTATTTGCATTGGTGATTGCTTCCGGAATTTTGTATTCGATCTATGCAATCTTGGTTGATCTTGTTAGTCATCAGGTTTATTCTAAGAAACGAGATCTTTCCACCCTAATAACTACGGCGATACTAGAACCTTTATACTTTCACCCCATTGTTGTTAAAGCTGGGGTACAGGGGGTTGTTGATTACTTTCGGAAACAGCATGGCTGGGGAGAAATGACACGACAAGGCTTCCAACAAAAAGAGGCGAATGAGTCGGTTTGGAAATACCTCGGTCAGCGATTAAATATGTCGTTACAGAGCTTAGGACCTGTTATGTTGGTTGTCTTTGCCCTGTATATGTTGTCCGTTGGTGTAGAATGGTGGTGGTACGGTCGTCGATTTGTTCAGCTTTCGGAGTCACATGCCGGGAAGGACCTGTTTTTGGATAACATCCTGTTCATCTTTCAAGCCTTGGCCTGTTTGGGAATCGGCTATTTATTGCTTCAGTTCATAAGCAGTTTTTGGGCGAGACTTCTTATGGTGATATCGTTCTCGTTTATTGTCGTTATGCAATTCATCTTGTTTCTGTATTTTGGCGAATCGAGAAATTTGCTTGGAGCTGATATGTTCTATTACAGTTCGGAAGAGATGAAGCAAATTTTGGAGGCTAGCGGTATGTTGAGTTTTACCAATATTGCTTTACTTTTATTATTGATCGTAATTTCTTGGGTTCCCCTTTGGATTGCCAATAAACAGACATTCAAAAAGCCCTATGCTAGTATTGCATTGTTATTTTTGGGGATTATATCGTTTTTCATCTCCTCGGCTTCGTTTTTGGGGAGTAGCGCTGAAAAAGATGAATTCGTAGCCAATGCAAGCCGGAGTAAATGGCGTTATTTTTTTGATTCTAATTTATCCAATTACGTGGATGATCACCCCGGGATGTTCGCTATGTTCAATAAAGACGATGATGATGCAAAAGTGTTGGATACTAAATTTCCTTTTTTGAAAAAAGAGGATACGAAAGATTTCCTGGGGACATACATGCAAAAAACGGCGAAAGTACCCAATTTGGTCATTCTTGTTATCGAGGGTTTAGGACATGCCTATAGTGCTGAAAATGGCTATATTGGCAACTTTACACCCTTTATAGGTACATTGAAGCAACAGTCTTTGTATTGGGATAATAATATGAGTTCCTCGGGTCGGACATTTTCCGTTTTACCGACCATAACAGGTTCATTGCCTTTTGCGACACATGGATTCCTGGAACAAGACACCTTGCCAGATAACTTCAATCTATTTAATATTCTGAAGAGTAATGGATTCAATACTGGATTTTTCTATGGTGGTCATTCTAATTTTGATTTCATGAAAAAGTTCATGGATTATAATAAAATAGATATGCTCATGGACCAAGCGGCATTCGGACCTCCTTATAAAAAATTGCCCGAAAAGGGAGGGGAGAGCTGGGGATATGAAGATCAGGCTGTCTTTAGCAAACTCCTTGAAGTACAGAAAATACAGGAACACCCTTATTTCCATGTGCTTTTGACGCTATCAACCCATAATCCGTTTTTGATCAATAATGCGGCTCATTATGAACAACTGTTTGATCAACGTATAGCAACATTGAACCTTACACCGGAACAAAAAAAGTGGGCTTTGGAAAACCGTACCCAGCTTGTTTCGGTACTAAATTTGGACGATGCGATGGAGCAGTTCTTTAAAGAATATAAAAAGAGACCAGATTTTGCAAATACTATTTTTGTCATAACTGGCGACCACGCGATGCCTGAGATACCATTGCAAAGCAAAATCGATCGTTATCATGTTCCCTTGTTGATTTATTCACCACTTTTAAAAGGGCCAAAGACTTTTCATAATTTTGTTAGCCATTTTGATGTCGCGCCTTCTATATTGGCCTACTATCGCGAGAATTTTGGACTTAAAACGCCTACACAAGTTACATGGATCGGTCAGGGGCTCGATAAGGGCGCTTCGGCACAGGGTGATGGTATAGCCATGATGCAGAGTAAAAATCAATTGATTGATTTTGTGAAAGGCAGTTACCATCTTTCCGATGGACAGCTGTATAAACTGGATGGTGTGCTTAATGAAGATGCTGCGGCGGATAATGCGAAAGAAGAATTGTCCAAGCGCTTTGAATTATTTAAGCGCAAGAACAAACTTTTTTATACGCAAAAGCGACTTCTTCCGGATAGTGTTTATACAAATTACTTTAGTCGAACAAAGAAGAACTAGAATTTTCGAATATAACCAAGGATGATGTCCACTTGATTTCCTCGCTCTTTTGGTCTGAATTCTTGGTTATAATAGGTACCCGAAATTGAAAATAGGTTACTTTGCTTAACGGAGCAATTATACTCGGCACCTACTTTGAATGTCTTTAATTTATAAGAAGCGTTATCCAATAGATTATTTCGGTTTTCCTCGGGGCTCAGACCCGTTCCGGCGCTAAATCCGAAGTAATCGTTTGCTCCCTTTGTGTAATAGCGGACTGTTCCGGTATAGGATTGGGAAATATTCTTTTCGCCCGGTGTAAGATAAGTCCTCAGATTGAACCAAAAGTTTTGGTAATATTTTCCGACTGAAGCCGTGTACATCCAGATGTTGTCACTAAAATAAAGCTGACGATATCCGATTTCCCCCTCAAAGCTGTTTGGAAGATTGGCATAGAGGGATACACCAGTTCTATATTTTGCAAAAATGCCCACATTATTGGAGTATCCAGCACCGACATATAGGTAGAATATCTTTGAAAGCCGCGGATAAGCCTCCATCTCAAATTGGACGCCATTTTCTGCAAATTTATTTGCATAGTTCGTTCTGAAAATAACTGATCCTATTGGTGTTGCCCGTTTATAACTTAATCCAACAATGTGCCAATTATGATCAAACTGTTTGTCAAAATAGACGAAATTGTACGTCAGACCGATTGCATTTTTAGCCGTATATTCTTCAATATTTTTTGCCAGTGCTCTTGCTTCCGTATTTTTGGGATTAATTGCCAATAAACTATTAATTGCCTTTTCGGCGGCCTCATAATGATCATTGCCATAACTTATTTTGCCTTTTAACAGCAGTAGATCCTGGGACTGCGGATGTATACTAAGCCCTTTGTCCGTAATTGCAATCGCTTTGTCTGTCTGATCATTCCAATATTCCAATGAGGCATAGGCCAAAAAGAAATCTTCATCACTTGTATTCTTTTTATCTAGTTCTGTAAAGATGGTTCGTGCTGAATCAATTTTATCTGACCAGGTATAAAGACGTCCAAGAAAAATGCTAATATCCGTGTAATCTGGTGCTTGAAGTAGGGCCTGTTTAGATAATTGAATGGCTTGCAGATAATCTTTTGAATCAAAAGCTACCTTTCGCGCTTTTACAAATAGATCATCAGCGGTGAGTTTCGTCTCTTGCGCGATAGAAAATAAGGGTAATAAAGAGAGGGAGAGTAATGGATAAATTACTTTTTTCATTCCAGATCGTAAATTTGACATTTAAGCTTGCTAATATATAAACTAAAATTAGGAAATTTTGTTTGTCGCTAGTTGTTTTAAAATAAATTTTTGAGCTCTTTTAAAGCGTTCTACCTCATTTTGCGGAATGACTTCCGAAATGATCCTTAGAATGAAAGTTTTGAAAAACGCCAATGGAATGTGTCAACAACCGTTAACTGGTTGCTATCTACGGGTAATCCGGTTACTATTTTAAGTACCTGCATGGCCATCATGCTACCGATAATACCGGGCAAGGGGCCTAGCACCCCATTTTTATCACAATTTGGAACCTGCTCTGGATCGGGGGGGGTTGGAAAGATATCCAATAGGTTTTTACTACCCTGAAAGTTAAAGACAGCCAGCTGGCCCTCAAAACCATAGATGCTGCCGTATACCAAAGGTTTATTGAGTTGTAAGCAGGTCTGATTAAGTAGGTAGCGCGTCGTAAAGTTATCACAGCAATCGACAATAATATGATAGGGAGCGAGCATTGCTAGCGCGTTGTCAGCATCTATTTTTACCTGAAAGGGTTCAAAATCAATTGTGCTATTGTGCTGTCGTATATAGGCTGCGGCACTTTCTGTTTTTGCTTGGTTTATATTATCTTCGGAATGAATGATCTGTCTATTTAGATTGTGGATTTCAACCTGGTCAAAATCAATCAGGCCAAGTTTGCCTATACCGGCCGCGGCTAAATATTGAACGACAGGACTCCCGAGTCCGCCTGCACCAACGACCAATACCTTGGCATCCATAATCTTCCGTTGTCCGGAAACGCCAATCTCTTCGATAAAAATCTGTCTGCTATAGCGATCAAAAATGTTATCTTTTTTCATGTATTTAACGTACAATACCCGCGTAATTGCTTTCCCAGTCTTTCATCACTGGAGAATAGCCCATTTTTCGGATTTGATTTTTTATTGTTTCCATATCTCTTTCATCACTTACTTCAAATTGTTCCAAAGCTTGGGGATCGACAACATAGCCTCCAGGATTGGTTTTTGAAGCTGCACTCATCGTGGTTACGCCAATGGGTATGATATGATCCCTGAAGGTTTGGTTTTCTCTGGTTGAAATGGAGATTTCCAAATTTTCATTCCACAGACGATATGCGCAGATCAACTGCAGTAGATCACGATCTGCTAAATGAAAATTTGGCTCAACAGAGCCCGCGGCTGGTCGTAAGCGTGGAAAGGAAATGGAATAGCGTGTCTGCCAATATTGTTTTTGCAAGTAGGCAATGTGTGCCGCGGTGAAAAAGCTGTCCACCCGCCAGTCCTCTAGCCCAAGTAATACCCCCAGTCCGATTTTATGGATTCCGGCCCGGCCTATACGGTCAGGCGTATCTAAACGATAGTCAAAATTGGACTTCTTTCCTTTCGGATGATATTGTTTGTAAACTTCTCGATGGTAGGTTTCCTGATAGACCAAAATTGCATAAACCCCTGCGGCCTGTAGTAGTCGGTATTCGGATTCTTCCAGTGGCTGTACCTCAATGGATATCTGTGAAAAATGAGGTTTTAAAAGGTGAATGGCGTTTAGGAAATAATTGATCTCGACCGTTTTGTTGGCTTCTCCACTGACGAGTAAAATGTGGTTGATTCCCATGGATTTAAGTGCCATTGCCTCCAGTAGTAGTTCAGTGTTGCTGAGGGTTTTGCGTTTAATTTTATTGTCCATGCTAAAACCGCAATATGTACAGATGTTTTGGCACTCATTGCTCAGGTAAAGAGGGGCATAGAGCTGTATGGTTTTACCGAAGCGACGTTGCGTGATTTGTTGTGTTTTTTGTGCCATTTGTTCCAGATACGGAGCTGCAGCCGGTGAGATGAGCGCCCTAAAATCAGCGAGCGTTAAATGGTCTTTTTCTAACGCATGCTGTACATCCCGATTGGTAGCGTCATAAATCTGTGTGTGGACGTCATTCCAGGAGTATTCATCGAGTATCGTTTTGAAATCTGTCATAAGTGAATCATCAATCAAATAAAAATGAAGTTAAGGGGCTCGAACCGATTGCATGGGAGCGTATCTTTCCTAAACCGGCCTCATAAGCCTTTCGTCCAGCGATAACAGCCTCTTTAAATGCTTCGGCCATACGTATCGGATTATTTGAGACTGCAATTGCCGTATTGACCAAGACTGCATCCGCTCCGATTTCCATAGCTTTGGCAGCATCGGATGGAGCTCCGATCCCAGCATCTACAACCACTGGGACATTACTCTCCTCAATAATAATTTCGAGAAAGTCCAGTGTGCGAAGCCCTTTATTACTACCAATAGGAGCACCTAAAGGCATAACAACTGCTGTACCTGCATTTTCCAATCTTTTACAAAGTACTGGATCTGCGTGAATATAGGGCATGACAACGAAACCCAGTTTGGCTAGCGATTCAGTTGCACGCAGGGTTTCAATAGGATCGGGCAGTAAATAACGAGGGTCGGGATGAATTTCCAGCTTTACCCAGTTGGTTTCCAGGGCCTCCCGTGCAAGTTGGGCTGCGAGCACAGCTTCTTCAGCAGTTCGTGCTCCCGAAGTATTGGGAAGCAAATCGATTGCCGTCAGGTCGAGAGCACTGATGAGACTGTCGTCTGTGCTGGTCTGGTCGATTCGTTTGAGGGCAACGGTGACCAATTGGGAGGCCGAAGCCACAATGGCATCGCTCATTTCTGTGAGATTACCGAATTTGCCAGTACCCAGAAATAATCTGGATTCAAATACGCGATCGGCTATATGTAGGTTGCTCATAATAAAATTTTATTGATGGATGAAACAATGTTTGGAGTCTTGGTTACGATTCCGGAGAGTGCTACACCGTAAACTCCAATTTCTAATAGCTGTTGGATATCTTCAAGTTGGCTTATACCCCCAATTGCGAATATTGGAATAGGGGGCAAGCCTTCTAGGCGGACTTGTTGGATAATATTTTCATATCCTGCAATTCCCAATAGGGGACTTAGTTTTTGTTTTGTTGTGGTATAGTTGAATGGTCCGAGTCCGATATAGTCACAATGTTCACTTATTCTTTGTTTTACATCCGAAAAGCTATTGGCAGTACCGCCGATTATTTTTCCTGCACCCAATATGTCCCGGGCAGCTGCGACGCTGCAGTCATCCAGTCCCAAGTGCACTCCATCAGCATCTACAGCCGCTGCAAGCAAAGGATGGTCATTGATAATACAGCTGGCACCAAATTCGGAACAGGTTTGCTTGATCTGTTCTGCAAGCGTGTATCGGCTTTTTTCATCGGCGTCCTTCCATCTGATCTGTATCCATTTGGCTCCCGCATCCAGCGCTTTCAGTACGTTATTTTTTTGTTCAGTTAATGTTTGTCCCTGCGATATATATTGGAGTTTTTCCATAGTTTTTGTTTGCATGCTATAAAATTTTGAACTGGATCAGGATGCTTCCATAAAGTACCATATAAGGCAATTCCATCTGCACCTTGCTGCATCGGAATAAGGCAGTTGCCTTGGTTTATCCCTCCAAGACCGATGAGACCAACAGTAAAGTTGGAGCGTGACGGGAGCTGATCCAACCTTGCATTATGCACTCCATACCCCACTTTTGAGATGCTCGGAAATAATGGACTTAGAAAAGCATAGGCCCAACATCCATCAAGGTTATTGAATTGATCGATATCATGCACAGATGTCGAACAGATTGCTGTAGACAGCATTTGATTTGTTGATCTATCCTTTCTATTCTTTTCGTTCATATGAATACGTGCGATTCCGAGCTCAGCCGATAGGTGAGGGTGGGAATGTAGGACCAATCTGTTCAGGTACGTTGAATCTATAGATTCAACGTACCTGAACATTTGTAGGTCCGTAAAATGATACTTGCGCAAATGCAGGATATCAAGTCCTTCTTTGAACAAAGCATTTATAATCCCTATTTCAGAAGGGATCGTTTCTGCTGCTGTCAAAGCGATGATCATAAATAGATCTCTTTTCCTTGTGCGATGAATTCCTGCGATTTCTCCTGCATCCCTTGTGCGGCACTATCTCTGATTTCCTGCGTAATTTTCATCGAGCAAAATTTGGGACCGCACATGGAGCAGAAGTGAGCCACTTTGGCCGCATCTGCAGGCAACGTTTCGTCGTGATATTCACGTGCGGTATCTGGATCCAGGGAAAGGTTGAATTGATCTTCCCATCTAAATTCAAATCTCGCTTTACTCAAGGCATTATCACGGTATTGTGCACCCGGATGTCCTTTGGCCAAATCGGCCGCATGGGCAGCTAGTTTATAGGTGATTACACCGTCTTTAACGTCTTTTTTATTTGGTAAGCCCAGATGTTCTTTTGGGGTCACATAGCAAAGCATCGCACATCCATACCAACCGATCATAGCAGCTCCAATGGCTGATGTGATATGGTCATAACCTGGAGCAATATCAGTTGTTAAGGGACCTAAGGTATAAAATGGAGCTTCGTCACAACAAGCCAATTGCTTGTCCATATTCTCTTTGATCAATTGCATAGGAACATGCCCTGGACCTTCGATCATCACCTGAACATCGTGCTTCCAGGCTATTTTGGTGAGTTCGCCCAGTGTTTCGAGCTCAGCAAATTGAGCCGCATCGTTGGCGTCCGCAATGGCTCCTGGACGGAGACCATCGCCAAGTGAAAAAGCAACATCATATCGCTTCATGATCTCACAGATCTCCTCAAAATGGGTATAGAGAAAGTTCTCTTTGTGGTGGAAAAGACACCATTTGGCCATGATAGACCCACCTCTGGAGACAATGCCCGTTACTCGAGAAGCGGTGAGATGGATATAACGAAGCAGTACGCCGGCGTGTATGGTAAAGTACGAAACACCCTGTTCGGCCTGTTCAATCAAGGTATCTTTGAATATTTCCCAGGTAAGGTCCTCGGCCACTCCCTTCACTTTTTCGAGCGCCTGATAGATCGGTACTGTACCGATTGGAACGGGCGAGTTACGGATAATCCATTCGCGGGTTTCGTGAATATTTTTGCCAGTGGATAGGTCCATGATGGTATCGGCTCCCCAACGACAGGCCCATACCGCTTTTTCAACTTCTTCCTCTATACTTGAACTTACGGCGCTATTGCCAATATTGGCATTAATTTTAACAAGAAAGTTGCGCCCGATAATCATGGGTTCACTTTCAGGATGATTGATATTATTAGGGATGATCGCTCTTCCGGCAGCGATTTCCTCACGGACAAATTCTGGTGTAATAGCTTTATTATGTGTTCTAGCACCAAAGTTTTGCCCTTTATGCTGATGATCCATTCCGGGGGTGCTGGCTGTGAGCTGCTCGATACGTTGGTTTTCCCGGATAGCAACGTACTCCATTTCTGGCGTAATGATGCCTTGCTTTGCATAATGTAATTGGGTGACATTCCTGCCGGCAGAGGCTACTTTTGGTTTATGACTATAGGCAAATCGGAGTTCATCCAACGTTGGATCAGAAAGACGTTTTTGTCCATATTCAGAGCTTATGCCAGCCAGCTGTATGACATCCTGACGACCCAAGATCCACTGTTCGCGAAGGCGCGGGAGGCCTTTTCGGATATCGATATGGACCGTATCATCCGTATAAGGTCCAGAAGTATCATAAATTGTTACCGGCGGATTAATTTCTACCTCTCCATTCGTTAATTTGGTTGGACTCAAGGAGATTTGACGCATAGCGACTTGAATAGGAAATAGTTTTCCGGATACGAAAATTTTCTTTGCATTTGGAAAGGGTGATTGCGTAATTGTTTCAGCTGTCATTTTTTTCTGTATTGGGTGAATTACTCGGTTGATTTTTTTGGAATGGCTATCCGCCCTGAGATGCGGTAATTAAGATAATCTGATCGTAAGGTTTAAGTCTTGTCGTAGTCCAGTCCTTTTTGGGGATGACTTTGTTGTTGATGGCTACAGCCACACCCTGAGTTTTGCCAGATAATTCCAAAAGCAACAAGCCTTCAAGTGAAGCAAGTGTGGGGTCGAAAAATCGAATCTGATGGTTTATTGTAAGTTCCATTCCTTAATTTTTTTGGTAAAACTTTAGGAATGGCTACACAAAGGCACAGCAATGCACCTTGTAGACAGCTCACTTTTCCCTACGCCAGTATGATCCGGATCAGGTTCTAAGGGTAAAATCTCAGCCTGCACGAGCAGACACCCCTAAAGTTGCGACTAAGATAAGGTTATTTTTATGAAAGTTGCAAGAAATTTATTTTGCAGACTTAGGCATATTGTGCAGGAAAGTACAGGTCAGTATGTGGGAAATATTTGATATATTAGTTTTTTGAATCAGCTAAAACAATTTAACAACGACCAAGAATAGTATCTTTTAATGCGTAGGATTTTATTGACAACACTGTTGTGTATCGCTAGCAACACTTATGCCCAACCTAAAAACAACTGCAGCGCCGTGCAGTTGACATGCGAACATCTGGTCAATCCATTGGGGATTGATGCAATTCACCCGAGACTTAGCTGGCGACTTCAGGACCAACGTAAAGGTGCGGTACAACAAGCTTATCAGATCCTTTTAGGGCAAGATTCGCTGGCATTGCTGAAAGAGACAAAAGATAGCTGGGATAGTGGCAAACAGTTCAGCTCGGCTATGTTAGTGCCCTATAACGGCGCACAGTTAAAGCCACAGACTAAGTACTACTGGAAGGTTAAAATATGGGATAAGGATGGTGTATCAACACGTTCTGAAATAGCATCTTTCGAAACAGGAATGATGGGACAAAACCTTTGGAAAGGAAAATGGATCAGCGACAATAAGGATATTCATGCGCGGGAAACGCCTTATTTTAGAAGAGAATTTAAGGCAAATAAGCAGATAAAATCTGCCCGCGCGTATATTGCCACAGCGGGATTATATGAACTTTCCATTAATGGCCAGCGCGTTGGCGACCATCGTCTGGATCCAATGTATACACGATTTGACCGCCGCACGTTGTATGTCGTGACGGACGTAACCCAGCAGCTTCAAAAAGGAGAGAACGCTATTGGCGTTGTTTTGGGGAATGGCTGGTATAATCATCAACCAATGGCCGTTTGGAACTTTGATAAAGCACCATGGCGGGCCCGGCCAACATTCTGTTTAGAACTGAAAATTGTTTATACAGATGGAACGACGGAAACCATTGTTTCGGATAAGCAGTGGAAGACTGCTTCGGGGCCAATCACCTATAATAATATTTACACTGGTGAGCATTACGATGCAAGACTGGAAATACCTAACTGGGATAAACCAAAATACGATGATTCGGCTTGGCAGGCTGTTCAGTATAGAAATGCGCCATCAGCGCATATCGTTTCCCAACAGATGGTACCGATTCGGCTCGTGAAGTCCTATAAGCCAAAATCAGTGACAAAGATAGACCAGCGTACCTATGTGTTCGATATGGGCCAGAATATGGCCGGGATTACAAAAATTAAAGTGAAAGGAGCTGCGGGTACTATGCTGCGTATCAAGCATGGTGAGCGATTGCAGGCCGATGGGCATCTTGATCAGTCCAATATTGATGTTTATTATCGGGGCGATAAGGAAAAGGAGCCCTTTCAGACCGATATATTGACCTTAAGTGGCCGCGATGATGAGTTTATGGCAAAGTTCGGTTACAAAGGGTTTCGTTATGTCGAGGTTAGCAGCAGTGCCGCAATTGCATTGGATAGTTCGGCTGTGACCGCCTATTTTATGCATAGTGATGTGCCTGCTATTGGACAGCTCAAGACATCATCAGCGTTGGTCAACAAACTATGGACAGCGACCAACAATGCCTACTTATCCAATTTGATGGGCTATCCTACAGACTGTCCGCAACGGGAAAAGAACGGCTGGACAGGGGATGGGCACCTTGCGATTGAAACAGCTCTATACAATTTTGACGGGATAACAGTTTATGAAAAATGGATGGCGGATCATCGTGATGAACAACAGGAGAATGGTGTCTTACCCGATATTATTCCAACTGGCGGATGGGGCTACGGTACCGCAAATGGTTTGGATTGGACAAGCACCATTGCCATCATTCCATGGCAGATCTATCAGTTTTATGGAGACCCACGTGCATTAGAAGAATGCTACCTAAATATCAAACGCTATGTCGATTATGTAGACGGAATCAGCCCGTCTGGGTTGACAACGTTTGGGCGTGGAGACTGGGTGCCGGTGAAGTCACAGTCCAATCTGGAGTTGACCTCATCTGTTTATTTTTATGTGGATGCGACCATCTTGGCTGCTGCGGCCAAATTGTTTGGACACACAGCAGATCAACAAAAATATGAACTGCTAAGCGAAAAAATTAAGACGGCCATCAACGCTAAATTTTTAGATGCTTCCAAGGGTGTTTATAGCAATGGAACACAGACCGAACTGAGTGTACCACTCTATTGGGGTGTTGTACCCAATGAAATGAAAGCCCGTGTTGCAGCCAATCTGAATAAGAAAGTGGAAGAGACCAACTTTCATTTGGATGTAGGCGTATTGGGTGCTAAAGCATTATTGAATGCGTTAAAAGATAACGGTTATGCAACGACAGCCTATAAGGTCGCGGTACAAGATACCTACCCGTCTTGGGGATGGTGGATTGTAAATGGAGCGACAACATTGTTGGAGAACTGGGATTTAAAAGCAACACGGGATATTTCAGACAACCACATGATGTTTGGCGAAATCGGTGGTTGGTTTTTTAAATCTATCGGCGGGATTCTGCCAGATCCTAAACAACCTGGATTTAAACATGTGCTCTTAAAACCTATCTTCCCCCAGGAATTGAAAGAATCTTCTATTTCTTACGATTCACCCTACGGTAAAATTGTTTCCGAATGGAAGTTAACGGATAAAATGATCGTATATAATATCCAAATACCTGCTAATGCGACGGCAACATTTTATCCACCGGATAATGTTAGAAGCAGCGATATCGTCCAATTGGAGGCTGGTAAACACAGGCTGGAGCTGGAACTCAAGTAAACATAGGCTCCGACTTGTTGTTTCGTTGTCTTGACTGTGGGTTTTATTCATCAATGTTGTAATCTATTGGAGGGCTTTTGCGAGTTTACCAAGCTGTTTTAACTTTAAGGCGAGTTCATTGCTCCAGGGTAAGCCAATACAGAGACGCATGCAATGGTGAAATTGATCCTGCAAGGTGAAGATCCTTCCCGGTGAAATGCTAATCTGTAGTTTAAGCGCATAGTTGTATAGTTTGCCTGTATCGATGTGTTTTGGAAATTCAACCCATAGGGCGAGTCCGCCCTGTGGGCGGCTTATTTTAGTACCTTCCGGAAAATGGTCTGCGATGATAGCGGCATACTGCTGGTAGTTTTCTGTTAATGATCTACGGAGTTTACGTAGGTGGTTTTCATACTTTCCTGTTAATAGAAAATTTCCCACTGCCTCGTTGATGATCGCTGTAGATGATAGGGAATGGATCAGTTTTAGTTTGATAATCTGTTCCTTGTATTTTCCAGGAGCGACCCATCCGACACGAAAGCCCGGAGCCAAGGTCTTTGAAACTGACCCGCACCAGAGTACATTGCCCTCTAGGTCAAAAGATTTGCAACATTTGGGGCGTTGGGTGCCAAAATGGAGGTCGCCGTAGGTGTCATCTTCGATCAGCGGGATATGATGTTTTGCTAGCAGTGATACAATTTTCCGCTTGTTCTCATCCGGCATACAATAGCCCAGAGGGGTGTTAAAATTGGGAACCAGTAAGCAGACTTTGATTTCGGGCAATAGCTTTTTGAGGGCTTCAATGTCTATTCCTGTGATGGGGTCCGTGGCTATTTCCAGCACCTTAAGTCCCAGGCTAACGGCAAGTTGGAGGATACCCGGATAGCAGGGGCTTTCAAGAGCCAGTGTATCTCCAGGTTTGGTTAAGGCTATCAGACATAAAACCAAAGCATTCATACAGCCGTTGGTGGTAACGACCTCATCTTCGTTTAGATTTCCACCCCAGGCCAATGAACGTACAGCTACCATACGACGTAATTTTATATTACCCTGCAAGGGCTCATATGCTGTGCCACCATCGCTGAGCTCCTGTGTAGCGAGGACGATTTCTTTTTTCAATTTTGCGGTAGGCAGGAGACTTCCCGAAGGAACACCGATCGAAAATAAGGTTAAATCCCGGCGCCCCATGGTTGAATACACCTTATTCATTAATTGATCTGGTTCTCGGTTATTGGCGATTGGAATAGGTTGACTGGCTGCGGCCAAAGGAAGCTGCATATAGTTTGGAGGACTAACGAAGTAGCCGGACTGAGGTTTGGAGCGTATAAGTGAACGTCCTTCCAGCTCTAGAAATATCCTTTTTGCTGTATTTATACTGATACCGTGTTCAGCACTTAGATTTCTCACTGAAGGTAGTTTCTCGCCGGCTTTTAAGACACCTGAATTAATCTTATTGGCAATATTGTCTGCTATTTCATTATACAAATAATCTTTTTTCATAAAATAAGGATTAATATCTGTCTTCAAAGGTAACTGTGTCCATTGAATTATCAAAAACTGTGACTGTGCTTAGTTCTTGTAATGGACGAACTTTGTGTAAAAGGTTGAAACATGGCAGAATTAAGTATAAGTAAATTACAAGAAAATACCGCCAGCGGTTGGTTAAACGGTTTTATTGGGGTGGTATTATTTAGTGGTTCGTTGCCGGCAACACGAATGGCGGTTTTAGCATTTGACCCCGTATTTGTGACGCTAGCCAGAGCTTCGATTGCAGGTATATTGGCACTTGTAACATTGATGGTTTTTAAGGAAAAACGCCCAGAAAGAAAACAATTGGGTTCGCTATGCATCGTTGCAATAGGATGTGTCGTTGGATTTCCCTTACTGAGCGCTTTAGCCCTGCAGCACATCACGTCTGCGCACTCCATAGTTTTTATCGGTATTTTGCCCGTATCGACAGCCGTATTTGGTATTATACGCGGTGGCGAGCGTCCGAAGCCAATCTTTTGGCTGTTCTCTGCTTTAGGGAGCCTACTGGTGATCGGCTATGCGCTGGCACAAGGACTAACAGCCTCACCTTTAGGTGACGTTTTAATGATTTTATCGGTCATTCTCTGTGGTTTGGGCTATGCTGAAGGCGCTAAATTGACCAAGACGCTGGGTGGTTGGCAGGTCATTTCCTGGGCCCTGGTTTTGTCGCTGCCGCTGATGTTGCCACTTACTTTTATCTATCTTCCATCCACTTTTGATGCTGTACCTATGGGCGCCTGGGCTAGTTTAGCCTATGTTTCCTTGTTCAGTATGTTTATTGGCTTTGTTTTTTGGTATAAAGGACTTGCCCAAGGTGGCACGGCGACCATCGGACAGTTACAGTTATTACAGCCATTCTTTGGTTTGGCTTTAGCCGCCTGGCTTCTTCATGAACAAGTCAGTGTTGGCATGCTTGCTGTAACAGTTGGTGTTATCCTCTGTGTCGTAGCGACGAAGAAATTTGCCCAATAAATGCATTAGAAAAAGAGAACTGGTTTATAGGTTCTCTCGGAAAACCATAAATTTATTAACTTTAACTTTTAGGGCATCGTTCGAGGTGTATTTGATCGAATGATGTCTATTATCTTGTATTGACAAAGAGAACATCGTATGATTTTACCGTTTGAACCTTATAATCCGATATGGAAAGCGAATTTCGACAGCATTCAAAATGAACTTCTTGCATTGTTGAAACCTATAAGGTCGAGGGTAGATCACATAGGCAGTACGGCCGTTGAGGGATTGTCTGCCAAACCAATCATTGATATATTGATCGGTCTTGAGGAAGAAAATGACCTTGATCGCATTCCGTTCCTGTTGCAGGGTAAATGCTATGTATATTATGAAAAATATAATGAGGATATGCCTTACAGACGTTTTTTTGTCGCCCTGATTGATCGGCCTGAAGCATTGGGGTTACCAGAGCACATTGCACCCAACGATGAAATTCCAGTACGATTGCATGATCATTCGCTACGGATAGCGCATATTCACAGCATACCGACGTCATCAGTGCACTGGTTGCGCCATATAGCGTTTCGCGATTATCTGCGTGTACATGAAGAAGTAAGAGATCAGTATCAGGCGATCAAAGAAAAGTTGGTACTCCAGCAATGGAAAGATGGGAACGACTATAATGACGCCAAAGATGAATTTTTGAAAGAGCACGAAGCAAAAGCTGTGGAATGGTACAAAAAAGTTTACGGAACAATAAAATAGTAGAACAATGGAACGTTGCACAATAGCGTGGAGGCAAGGGATTACATTGTTAAGAAATTAGTGCAATAAGAGATAGATTTAGGTATGAATACATTTTTGGCTGAATCTGAGGATATTATCCATGATTTTACCCGGCAAATTATAGAATTAAACGAGGACGATTTTAATATGAAATTGGGACCAAATAAGTGGAGTAAAAAAGAAATTCTAGCTCATTTAGTCGATAGCGCTTTTGTAAATTACGGACGGTTTATAAGAGCTCAATTTGAAGAAAATCCAAAAATATACTATGATCAGGTAGCCTACTGTTCATCTGCTGACTATCAACATGCTGAGACCGTTAAATTATGCAATTTATGGCGATCGGTAAACGAGCAATTGTTGTTTTTGTTTCAGCATATAATTGCGAATAAACTGACACAAAGGACTTGTAATGACCATAGCCTCGAATTTTTAATGCTTGACTATGTGATGCATTTGAAGTATCACAGAAATCAGATTTTGCCTGAATGATGAAATTTAATCCTTGATGAGCGGTGTCCTTACTTCTCAATGACCTTTTTGATAATATCAATTAAGAATTAAAGTATTTCTTTTATAATTAATAACTGCAAAACAATTGTCAGTGTAAACTTGTTGTCTAATAGGTGGTTCTATAGTTTTTACGCTAAGACTACCCAAAATAGATCGATGTACTGACATATCCCACGGAAATACGAAGAGACTCTCTGCTACACTTCAAAAGGACACTAATTTTTAAAACATATGAAATCGAAGTCATTTTTAACCGCAATTGTCTCAAGCTTCTTATTGTTGGCTTGTAGTACCTCCACAAGGATAACAGATGTCTATAAAAATAGAGATCTGACTCCAAAACAATACCAAACAATATTCATTATTGCGATGACAAACCATGCTAAAGCACAGGAGGTCATTGAATCCAATTTGGCTGAAGCGGCTTCCATGCATGGCTACAAGGCTATTAAAAGTACTGATGTTTTTAAACGCACGTTCACCAAAGATGAAAGTCAAAATAGAGATTTAGTGATGAAAGCAGTACACAGTCTGAATGCGGATGCTATTTTTACTGTTACCCTGATCGACAAAACCAGCGAAACCCGATATGTACCGGGAAGTGGACCTTATATGCCTTATCCGAGGTTTGGATGGTATGGTAATTTTTGGAGCTATTACTCCCATTGGTACCCGATTGCATACGATCCGGGGTATTATACCACGGATAAAATGTACTATCTGGAAAGCAATCTATATGACGTTAGTTCCGAACAACTGATTTGGAGTGTGCAGTCTGAAACAATCAACCCTTCCAGCTTAGCTGATTTTTCTAAAAGTTATACGAAAGCCCTTGTTAAGGCTCTAGAAAAGGATATGTCCGCTAAATAACCATCGATAAAAGTATATTTAAAAGCTAGCTTTAAATTAAATAGTTGTATTGGTGTATAATTATTCTTTATGCTAACGATGTAGCCTCGTTAAATGTTTTTTATAGTATAGTTGTAAACTAATTTGTGGTAATGTTGTTATATTGACAAGCAATAAAGTTAGTTCAAATAAGATGAGGTAATGAGGTACAAATTATATAGAGAACAACAATTGGCCTGCGATTTGGATACCGCTTGGTCTTTTTTTTCTTCACCCATGAATCTTTCAGAAATTACACCAAAAGATATGGGGTTTGTTGTCGTCTCAGACTTTCGTCGGCAAGAAATTTCTGAGGGAATGATCATTGATTATTTGGTATCTCCGATCCTTCGGTTTCCGCTGAAGTGGAAGACCAAAATAACGCAAGTGGAAAAGAATAAAAGTTTTACTGATTTTCAACTAAAGGGACCTTATGCCTATTGGAATCATTTTCATGAGTTTATTCCGAATGAAAAAGGAGTGCTCGTGAAAGACAGGGTAGACTATGAATTGCCTTTGGGAATTCTAGGCACAATTGCGCATGGAATTTTTGTTAAAAACAAGTTAGAGGAGATCTTCGATTACCGTTATCAGGTTTTAGAAAAATTATTTAATCAAACTAAGAATTAGTGATAACGGGTTATTGCAGTTCACGTGACCGGTGAGAAGGAGGTCAGATGAGCTTTTAAACATATTTTATGCTGTATACAATGAAGAAAATCTATCAAATAACCAATGGAGTTGCTTTGGTCATCACGGTGATTATTAATTACCTATCCAATACGGGAATTTTTAATGGGGAGACCATGGCAACGGTTTCTGCTAAATATCAAAATCTATTTACACCCGCGGGATATGCCTTTACCATATGGGGCCTCATTTATTTGGGGTTGTTTGGATTTGTAATTTATTTTGGTCCTTTTGTCAGACAGACAAACGAAAAGGAAAAAGTAGTTTTAAAAGTCGGATGGTGGTTCTTGATTTCTTGTCTAGCAAATAGTCTATGGGTCATTACCTGGTTGTATGACTATACCTTTTTGACTATTTTATTAATGATCTTACTTTTTGTGTCGCTATTAAAGATAATTCACCATACTCAATCTATTGCGTTTCATGCTGCACGCAGCAAACATATATTTCTTAAGTTCCCTTTTCAACTTTATGCAGGCTGGATTTCAGTGGCTTTGATTGCCGACATTGCAGCCTATCTCACGAAGATAGGCTGGAACGGTTTTGGATTATCAGCTACAACATGGGTTATTATCATGTTTGCAATTGCATTAATCATTCACTTATTGATGATATGGCAACGTCATATGCCCTTATTTGGACTTGTAGCTGTATGGGCTTTAATAGCAATTTCAGTTGCTAATAAATTAGTTAATAGCACTGTATATATAGCGGCTATAATAGCGGCTCTTATTGTTTTGCTAAATGTAATTGTATACTATATCCAATATCGTAAGCGACTGCCTGTCTAGTGCTTACTGGTAAATTATAGTGGTTTAGCAATCAAAGTTTAAGCTTTCCATAGTATTGTAGCCAGCTGCTATTTTATTGCTGATTCAGCAATCAATAGCTTTTGAAATTCTTTTCCGATAAATGGATTGATGACATGCTGAAATCCTTTTTGCAGCGTAAAGACAGTGATAGTCGCATCAGACTCCGGTGAATAGATGACATCTGTTCCCCACCAACCGCCATGATAGTAAGCGTTGAACCCCATGTCAAAATGATAAATTCCTAAACAGTATTTAGATTTATCTGGTGGTAAGACGTAGGTATGCATCGCTTCAAGAAGTTGTTTATCCTGAATGATTTTTCCGTCAAATACATATTGGAAAAATAGGGCTGCCTCTTTGGCTGTCGCTGCTATTCCACCGCCTCCGTACAGATCCCATGAAGGATCAATGGCATACGAGTCCCAGTTGTACTTGCTTGCGTACTGATGGGCGAGAGGCAGGGTGTTTTCAGGATATTGTTCTACGTTTATAAACCATGTCTTTGTTAGGTTTAATTCTTTGTATCTAAGTAAGTTTCGGATGGCTGCATAGAATGGCTGCTGTGTTTTTTGCTCAATAATTTCGGTAAGAAGTAAATAATTAATATCAGCGTAACTAAATTTTTCACCGACAGGCTGAGGGTTTCCGATATCGATGGATCTTTTGATCTGCTCGTCTTTTTTCCACTTATATTTAGGATGCTGATTGACGAATTCAAAATAAGCTTCATCTACATAATCTTGAATTCCCGAAGTGTGTGAGAGCAAATTCTTTATCGTAATTACCGCTAGATTATAACCATCGCTTTCAAATAAATGACGTGTTTTTTTTGATAATAAATTTGCAATTGGTTGATCAATAGAAAGTTCACCTTTTTCTACCAATTTTAGGATTGCTGCAGCGACATAGGGTTTCGTGTTGCTTGCAATCAAAACAGGCTGTTGGTCTTCTAGCGCTTGGTTCGTGCTGGTGTCTGCTACACCTTTTGCATAGCTCCAGGAAATATTATGTTTCGGTGCTTCTACATGAACAATAATCCCCACAGCATCCTTATTTTTATCATAAATAGAATCTACTTTTTGTTTAAAAACGGTCTGTAATTGAGCAAATCCGATCAACGGAGTAAACAAGGTATTTAATAACACTATTTTTTTCATATGTTCTTTTCTAAACATTGTGCCTCAGACTCAAAAACTCTCTGAGCATTTGCTAAGTATATTTCTTTGCTACTTCACTAGCAATCGCCTCTGCAGCTGCGAATGCATCGACGCCGCAGTAGGGCTAACGGATTTCGTTGCCTGTTGCGCTTGTGAAAATAAGAATTAAAATAATAATCTTGATGGTTAAATATGTGAAATAGCACATCGAGCTTATCTAATAAACTGAGTCTGTATTTATTGATGTTCTGTTTTTGATGCGAAATGCCTTCGATTTGACAATAGGAGTTTGATTTTTACACATTATTTATTTTAATATCTTTGCGTTGTCAAATTATTAATTATTAATGAAAAGAAATTATTTTACACTCTTTATGACGGTGGCTTTTGCCTCGATGTCTTTTGCACAAACGAATACAGCAGTTGAAGCCAAAGTTGAGGATCACCAGTTTGCCTACAATATCCTGACCAATATGTCTTACGAAATGGGGATCGGAAATAAAACAACATTGCGCTTTTCAGGACCTTTATCAGGAAGTTTATTATACAGTAAAACATCGATAACGATTAACGATTATCATCGTGAAGATTCTGAGTGGGGATATGCATTTCGTCCAGCGGTCGATATGCAAGTGCGGCATTATTATAATTTAAATAAAAGGCTTCAGAAAGGAAAAAAAATAGCACACAATTCCGGCAATTATATTGCTGGGGTGCTTGGAGCCGCTGGTCCGTCCATATTGAAAAGTGATAATATGTATGTTGCTGATTTCACCCTAACTTTAGGCGCAATGTGGGGTATACAGCGCACTTATGGTGAGCGTTTCATGATGAATGTAGGAATCGGGCCAGGCGTGAGTTTTTATGACAGCCAAAGCGAATTTACACCTGTTGGCGGTATAACGGTTGGATTTAGATTGGGAAAATAGATAAATAATTCCCATTTCTTTCCCAAATTGATGTATAGGTTTAGATTATTATAACATTTTAAATCTTAAATCATATGGTCAATTGGAATTTAGTAACAGGCAAGGGTGAAAAACTTTCTTCCCAGGATGTCAGAAGGAGTATTTTAACTTTTATCATAAAAAATCATCCTGGGAATCAGGTTGAGTTTATCGAAAAAAAACGCAGTTCATATCGAATAGATATCAGGGGTGGAGATGCTCTTATTTTCGATTTCAATGGACAATTTGTGAGAACAGATCGTGACTAGCCTGCTTCGATGATCTGAAATAGACTTCATATTTTAAAAAAGGGGCAGGAGCTCAGCTTTGTGCTCCCCCCTTCAACGGTAATTATCTTTAGTGGTTTGACTTTTTTGTCTTAATTCCTTCCACCTAGAATTTTATTCGGGGGCTATTATTTATTCTTTGAAACGTTAGCTTTCTTTTCTATCATTACCCCGGTTTATTTCTTGTCTTATGCAAAGCCTATTCAATGTGTAAAATGTTAGATTTACGGTGTAAAAGAAGCTTATTGGAAGGACATGAGAAAAGTAATTGCAGCATTCAATATGACCCTTGACGGGTTTTGTGATCATTCAGCAGGAATTCCCGACGAGGAAATACATCTTCATTATACGCATCTATTAAATAGCGCTGATGTCATTTTATATGGTAGGATTACCTATCAGCTTATGGAATACTGGCGGCCTTTTGTGAAAAATCCCTCAGGTGAAAAATCAATGGATGACTTTGCATTGGCTATCGATAAAATTCCAAAAGTTGTTTTTTCAAACAGCCTAAAAAATGTAGACTGGGCGAGTTCAAAATTGGCCGAAGGGATGCTAAAAGATGAAATATTGAAATTGAAACAGCAACCCGGTAGAGATATTTTGGTTGGGAGTCGAAGCTTAATTGTCCAGCTGATGAATCTCAATTTGATCGACGAACTTCAATTGTGCATTTATCCCCTTGTGGTAGGACAGGGGCTTTCACTATTTGAACATATAAGCGATAGAATAGTTTTTAAACTATTAAAAACAAGGTGTTTCTCTAGTGGTTCAGTCCTCCTGTACTATCAGTACAGTCCAACATCTACTTCGTCATAAATTATTCCCTCGGGAAATATCGGTAACACAGCGGGAAATTCAGATACCTACAGCTCCTTCCATGAAATTTACATTTGTAATGTAATTTAAAAAGAATTCATTATGAAACATAAACATTCAATTTTGTGGGCTATGGCAGCAATCCCTTTGCTAATTATCGCTTGCAATAAAAATGATGCTATGCCATCAACGTCGGCGACGACTATTACGATAGAAAATGTATTGGATTCAAAACCATTGGTCGAGTCCGGTAGCTTTAAAAACACTGGTGCTTCGCCAGTGGTTATGCCTGGCGAAGCAATTTCCATTAAGTTTTCTGCAGCCAAAGGACAAGCGCTGAGCTTTGCAACGATGTATGGTTGGTCGAATGACTTGTTTTTTGCTCCCGAAAATCCTGGCATAAAGCTGTATCAGGACAATGGAACTCCGGTTGAGGGCGATGTTTCGGCACAGATTAAATTATGGGATAATGGTACTCGTATCAATCAGATGCCAGGTGCAGCTGTAATTCACCCGGGAACAACAGAAACTGCTCCAAGAGCTATTACGGAAGTAAACGGAACCGATGCACAGGGCAATACTTATGCTCCAGCTTCTACTTTAATGAAAGCAACACTTCATTATGAAGGTAATTCCAATTTTACACTTATAATCACTAATGTCTCGGGCGGTACGACCAATCCGACCCCCTTCAGTCCCGGAGTTTGGGCAATTTCATATAGCGTGGGAGGGAACCTGTTAAATCCTAATCCATTATTTGAAGTAGGAAAACCAAGTGTAAATGGCTTGACAAATATTGCGGAGATGGGAGACAATAGCGTGTTGGGTAATTACATTAATACACAAACAGGTATTTTTACACCATTATCTCCAGTTTTGGTGGTGCTATATAAAGGCATCGAAAACCCAATATATAAAATCGGTGAAAATGACCGTGGTAAAGGACTGAAAGATTTAGCGCAAAAAGGTGATGCATCGGGCCTGGCGGCTTATCTTAAAACACTCTCCGGTGTAAAAGCGGTTTATATCCTTCCGGCGGCTAGTTCAACAGTATTACTTCCTAAAATCGGAGCGCAGGCAGGAAGTAGCGTTTCACAGCAGTTAAGTATAGCAAGTGGAGATCGAATTGCCATTGCAAGCATGTATGGCCTTTCCAACGATTGGTTCTTTGCAACAAAAGATAGTGGAATTGATGCAACAGTAAAAGGAGATGTATCCTATTCAATCGGATTGTTTGACAATGGGACAGCGATTAATCAGTTTCCCGGAGCTGGCAATGAGCAGGCAGGATTAGGCGGCACTCCTGTGACCGAAAGTAAACCAATTGGAGAAGTGCCTAATCCAAATGGGTTCACCACACTGCCATCAATTTCTAGCATTATTAAAGTAACAATCAACTAATTTTTGAGGTCGGTTATACGAACGAAAATCTTATGGCTATTATTGTCCTTATTAGAGACAGGACGATCAGCAACCTATTACATGCAGTGGCTAAAGTATCGATTGAGTTTCCACGGGCAAAAAGTATCGATTCAATATTTATTAAGTAATAAACGTGTTATAAAATGAAAAATCCTATAAAAACAAAATTAGCTGCGTTTGTTGCGCTGCTGTTGTTCACGACCTGCATCGCAAGCATAGCCAATGCGCAGGCGCGGTCCAGCATGCGGAGAGCTGACAGCAGGATAGATAAAATGGATATGAAGCAAATCCCTTATCGAATTCCGCAAAATCCGGAAGACATCAGTCCGTTATTGTGTGGAGAAAAAATACCGATGGCAGTATTGGTAGACGTTTCAGGTAAAAGGTTTGATCTCAATAGAGCGATTTCACGAAAGCCGACCATTTTGGTTTTCTACCGCGGTGGCTGGTGTCCTTATTGTACCAGACAACTTTCGGGCTTACAAGAGGCCTTTCCCGGCTTGGAAGAAATGGGGTATCAGTTGATTGCCATAAGTACAGACGAATCCGAGGGATTAATGAAAGCTGTAGCGAAAGAAAAATTAAGTTATACACTTTTATCGGACGCAGATCTTTCACTGTCGAAACAAATGGGGATTGCGTATAAAGCTCCGAAAGACTACTGGGAGATGCTACCGAAAACAACTGGAGGCGAAGACACCGACTTGCTGCTTCCAGTTCCATCAGTATTTATACTTGATCAAAAGGGAACAATTCATTTTGAATTTATCAATCCCGATTTTAAACAAAGATTATCCTCCAATCTGCTGCTTGCTGCTGCAAGCAGCATTAAAGAAGATCTGTAAATTTCTAGCTTGTGGGCGTTAGGCTCTTACAAGAAAATGATTAAATTTAAGCGTATTGAAATGCCGTAAGTAAATGACAACATGATTAGGGAGTATAGCGATAACGCAACAGCAGCACTGTTTGTGATGCACAGTGACAACAACCAGTTTTCAGGCAGGGGACTTCGTAATGCGAATTCCCTGCCAATCAATACATTTATTTATAACAAGGGCGGCGAACAAAAAGTGACGATCGATGAGATCAGCTATACGATGCCATCAAGGTGTATACTTCCTTTGGTTTCCAATCAACATTTTGTATTTGAACAGCCCGATGTGCTGACTGCCTGGCAGTTTAATAGGGAGTTCTATTGTATCGTTGATCACGATGCTGAGGTCGGTTGTGTTGGTTTTCTGTTCTATGGTATTCGACATCCAATGTTCATTGTATTAAATGAAACTGCTGTGGAAGAAATGTCTCATCTGGAGAATGTGTTTTCAAATGAGATGATGGTAAAAGATAATTTCCAGGGTGAAATGCTGCGCACCCTTCTTAAGAGAGTGATCATCAATACCACAAGGATAGCAAAGCTCCAAAGTGAAAGTTATCAGCTATTCCCCGACGAAAGAATGGATATTGTGAGAAAATTTGCGTTGCTACTGGAATGTAACTTTAAAGAGGAACATGAAGTCAGGTTCTATGCCGCTGCACTCAACAAATCACCAAAAACGCTAAGCAATGTATTTGCGCTGTTGAAACAGTCTGCGCCATCCGTTCTAATCCGCAACAGAATAATTCTTGAGGCTAAAAGGTATCTCCATTATACCGAGAAGTCAGCGAAAGAGATCGCTTACGAACTTGGTTTTGAAAGTCCTGCTCATTTTAGCCGGTTTTTCAAAATGTACTCCGGAACAAATATTTCTGCGTTTAAGAACCTTTGATCATTATTGCGTTTAAATACAGACGGTCATGTTGACCATGAATAAGAAGTACTACAAATAATGTTAAAAAAACGGCAAATACTGCCCTATAATTTTCTTTGTTTTCAATAATTTGTGTGCTAACTTATGACCTATAAAATTTTCAAAAATAGGAATCGATTCATTGGTCAAAAGCTTCATATGTTTAAACTTTCTATAGCCAGTATCAGGATTGAATCAAAGTAATACGACGGTTTTGTTTTAGCTAGTGATCATGAAATTTTATTTATCATAGAAGCGAAAATAAGAGAATTTAAATAATTAACAAACCGAAACGGAGCACAGCAAAAGAATGAAAAAAGGAATAAATAATCTAATATTAGCTACCCTGATTTTTGGATTTTTTACAAATTGTCACCAAAAAGGAAATAGAAATTCTAATTTTAATAAAGATAACAAGTTCGCATTTACTGAAAAAAAGAGCGCAGAGTATGTTGAGAAGTTTGATGACTTTTTGGCCCATTTCTTTTGTGACTCAATATTCCAAATAAGTAGAATCGATTTCCCGCTCAGAGGCATGTCAACTGAATTTGTTTTTAATGAAGAAGCAAGAGATTCAGTTGGTAATTCTTTTTTCATTAAGGACAGAAAATTTTATTGGACTAAAATGAATTGGACCGTTATTCATTCCGCGAACCTTAGTAATGTCGAAGATTATTCCTTTTTCAAGAAAAAAGGCGATAATTATTATGAGATAACCTATCGGTCAAAGTTAGACGACATTGTTTTATTTTTTAGATTTCAATCTGTGTCCGGACATTGGTACCTTACATATTATAGTTTTGAATGGAACTAGGTAAATGACCCTTTAAGAAAGGGGGAAATTAATAAAGCTTCCTTTGATCATCAAAGAGGGCAACTTTTTCTTCATGTTTATGACAACATAGATTTCGTTCAATGAGACTATGTGATTCCTCTGTATTTACAAATTACGCAAGCTGATTTCAATTTCAGTTGTATTTTATAGGGTGTTTTTTTGTTGTTCATCTTTTCTTGATACTGAAACGGTAAATTTCTAACCAAAGGATTAGTTTTTTTGCGGATGAATTGTATTTGTGATCTATAAGTGGTAATTTGATTAGTATAAACCTAAATTAATAGTTATGGGAAAACGGTCAACGGCATTATTGGCGATAGTTTCATGCGTATTATCAGTTCCTTTGGTCACGTTAGGACAGAGTAATAATAGCTTTATTATTCAAGGAAAGATCGACACTGTTCCGAATGCGAAATATAGAATCATGTATAGAAATAATGAAAAGGAAATTGTTGATTCGCTACAATTATCCGCAGATCGAACTTTTACTTTTCATGGTAGTATTGGTGAACCGACACGTGTTAATTTTATTATTGATAATGATTTCAATCCACGACTTGTAAAAGATCAAATTGTTTACTCATTTTGGGTTTCGCCAGGGGATAGGGTAAACTTTCATGGTCTCACTGGTTGGCTTGTGGGCCCTAAAAGTAATTTGAGAATAGATGATAGCAAATATATATTAACGGGTTCCACATTGGATAAGATTGCAATTACCTATACTGAAAGCCGAAGAGCTATGTCTGTATCAAATAAAGACCGAGAAAAAGAAGCCGGATTGGAGGATAGCATAATAAGCAAATTTATCCAAAATAACCCTAACAGTTTCTATAGTCTGTACCTTTTGAGCAAATCTTTTTCGTCACAGAAGAGAGCCCCCGACTTGGTAACTACTTTGTATAATGCACTGTCAACGGAGCAAAAGAATAGCTACACAGGCATACTTTTGAACAAAAAAATAAAAGCTCAGCCTCATCTTGAAATCGGTAAAAGTCTTCCCATATTTGAGCTTGCAAATGATAACGGCGATCTCGTTAGTCTTGAAGATTTCAGAGATAAATATGTTCTGGTGGATTTTTGGGCAAGTTGGTGTGGGCCATGCCGCAAGGAATTTCCCCATTTGAAATCGTTGTATAACGAATACAAATCAAAAAACTTTGAGATACTGGCCGTATCGATAGACAAATCACGCATGGACTGGCTTACGGCGATAAATAATGAAAAGTTATCATGGACTAATCTTTGGGATAAAGGGGGCTTCAGTGCTGAGCTTTATCAAATTTTTGGTTTAAAAGGAATTCCTGACAACTTTCTTTTAGACAAAGAAGGAAAGATTGTAGCACGAAATCTTCGGGGTAGTGAATTAAAAATAGCATTAGATAAATTGATTTCTGACAATTAGTTATGGGAAGAAGCAAACCTTCTTATTCTCAAAATGAGATAGATGGGGCTGTATTACCTTGACTCAAGTTCATTTTTTCTTTTTCGAAGCTGCAGATTTTTGTAAATTATATAATAGAAAGTAGCAATTCTATGGAACAAACTACAAAGACAAAGCGGTCGTTGATTTTAAAGGCAATTATTTGTAGTGTTTATCTTTTTCTGACAATATTCTACTATCATATTGATAAGTATCTTTCCGGTACTATTTACTGGATTCTAACAGCTTTAATTCCAATTACTTTTATCGCAATACTTATTTCTGAAATTCAGGGAATTACAAAAATTATTCGTCACAAAAAAAACTTGACTTTAAAACTTTGCTTACCAACAATAATTTGCTCAATCACAATTTTGTACACGCTATTCAGCCCTTACAGACTTGATTCAGAAAAACTCGAAAGCGAAGTTGAATTTAGAGCCTGTTATGAAGGGACTCAAAATCAAGCTTATATCCTTTTTAGAAAAGACAAAATATTTGAACTACATTGGACGGGATCTTTTGGATATAACGAATGGTGGACTGGAAAATGGAAAAGAAAAGGTAATGTTTTAACACTCAACTATAAAGGGGAAGAAGTTGAACAACTTGGCAGAGAGATTTTAATGGCGGAAGGCTATCTAAAGCCTATCGGAAAAGAGTTTGACAGAAAGAAATATCCCTATCCAATGTTTTACATTGGATATTGTAAACATGAAAATTAAGGTGTTATCTAGACTAAACTCAGACCCTGAGTAATTTTCCTGGTTACTATCCAGAAACTTTCCAACATGTTCTCCAATACAGGATTTCGACCAGTCAAAATCAAATTCGATGCTCAGGTCCAATAATGCATTATGTCGTTTTTATAAATGACTTCAAATATCAGTGTTCTCTAAATATGTAAGAATTTGTACAAAAGAGCAGTAGGAATCGTTCGGGAGATATTGGTGAGTTCAACTTCTGATTAATAGTTGTCAAATTTATGAAATCGTCACTCTGATAGAAGCTGAAAAGCAGGATAGTCATTCAATTTTAAGTAATTAGATCGATAGTAACAGTTCCAATAGCTTGCTATTCTACTTCGAATTGTTTTTTCGAACGTTACGTTTTCAGTAAAGAAGTTATTGACCCAAAACCGTTGTTGCGGTGTAATCTGTGCGATGATGGCGAAATGAATTTCTACAACATATTCACCTAATAACTGCACCAGATACGGAATGCTTTCCAATGGAAAAAGTCTCATTAATTTCACGATAGCTATTTCACGTATGTACCCGTCTTGATGACGGGTCATCAAACTGAGTTCTTCAAAACTTGTCAACGCTTCAAGGTTGTTTTTCGTTGTGGTTGCATAAATCCTGTATGGAAATTGTTGAGCTTGTCCAAGCCACAGGACTTTGATCTGTTCCATACTTATAGTCAATATTTAGTTGTTTGCTATCTATCTTATTCCTAGATCACAGGGGCTCATTTTTTTAAATCAGCTCTGCTGATATAGCGATATAAGATTTTTTTATAGGTTATCTTTTAAGTTCACATGAAATGAGGTTTTTTATTTATTGAATTTACAAAAGAGTATTTAGAAAGACAAAATATATCACTCTGTTGCTATAATTTCTATATCTATTTTGTATCTTGATTACAACATGATTAATCTAGTTATAAGGATAGTATGGAAGAAGAGGATGCTGTGTTGCTCGCTAATTCATTGTATGAATTTCGTATAAAATCCGAAATTATAAGCTAGAAATATATATAAATATGTAAAGACTGCCGAAAATTAAACATATACAGAGTTGAGAATAGATTATATTTAGTTTTAAAAAGTTTGAGAATTACAGGCATGCGTACTAAAACGGTCATATATGGAATTTAGCAAAGAAAATTGGAAGCCTGATGAATATGAAGAATGGCTCGAATTAGACCTTGATTTGATTGGTAGTTTAATCTCCGATGACAAAATAGTAAAAGCTTTAAACGGTGGTGTTCCAGAGTCATTTGCTCCGTTTTCTAGTTTTAATAGCAAAGAAGGTTTTATATGTTTTCAAACACTAAATGATTATTACGATGAGAATTTTGAAAATGGTTTAGAATATATTGTTTTTGGATCAGACGGAGCAGGGAATCCTTTTTGTATTAATAAAATAAACAATAACCAAATTGTACTTTTAGATTTTGATGACGAGAAGATTGTCTCAACTAACAAAAACATAAATGATTTTTTGGATTCAATATTTGCTTACAGAATATTTATAAACGTTATACGATCAAAATATGGTGCGGAAGCTTTATTTCATAACCTGTATCGCGAAGAAGATATTGAAATGCTCAAGCAAAAATTCTCAAAAATAAACGCTGATTTGCTAGCAAATTCGGAATTTTGGAAGCAGGAAATTGATGAATTGATTATGAATAAAAATGCAAATTCGACAAGTTGAAATTTAGAGCATGACAATCTGCTATCGACAAATCTAGTTTATAAATATGCATTTGAATGAGGGCATTTCACATATAGTCAAGGCCTTCGAGTCTGAGTGAAAGACTGGAATCCTATTTTGAAAAATGAATTATGTTGTTACTTTTACTTTCTCTATTTTTTTCATTATAATTTACGTTGATCGATCACATTCGCATAAAATTGTTCGAAAGGAGATGCAAAAACTAATAAGAATGAAAAGTAAAATAAGCTTAGAGAAATTCGATATTGAATGTGCTAATTTTACTATTGGACAGAAGAATTTAGGTTTTCATTATAGGAAAGCTGGCTTATATTTTATTGAAGACGCACTAATTATTGTCGGATTTTATACACTATTTAGAATATAAAAAATGACTAGCATTGTCCTGGCTAAATGAGTATCTTTCAAAAAAATATATAATGAAAACCAAACTCCTAATTTTAACCCTATTTATTGCCAATTTCGGTCATGCACAAACCTCATTAATGGATAGTTTAATTCAAAATAACTATTCGACCTTTAAAAAAAACAATAAGAACGCTTTTGACGGCAAAGGATGGACTACTTTGCTCGATTAAATCAGCAAAAACAACTCCGTATTATTGGGCGAGCAGCATTTCACCAGCGAAATTCCTTATTTCACAAACGCGGTCGTCAATAATATTAAGTTCGATAACTATATTCTGGAAATTGATCCCTATACAGTCAATACAATATCAAAGAAAATTAAATCCTTAACTCCTTCTGAACTGGACAAATTTCGCAATGAGTCGGGGTCTGCTTTATCTTTTTTACAAGGTGAGGCTGAGTTTGACTTATTCAAAAACATAGTAGATCAGAATGTCAAAACCTATGGCGCTGAACAAATTAGTTTATTTTCAGATCGCTTGCTTTTTTCGGAATTAAGTAAGCAATCCAGAAGTGCTAAAGCAAAAGAAATTTATACACAGATGATTGCTAATTCTGCTGCTTTTGACACAAAAAATAACACCAGATTCTATTTGTTCTCTGATGATTGCTTAGAAAAAATAAATGCATTGACCGCTCTCAATTTATCCGCCATTGAGAAAGAACAGCTTGAAGCGCTAAAATTAAGCAGAGATCTATATTTAAATCGAATTCATCGTTTAAGGATTCAATATATCAAACATCTGGTTTTTGAGAAGCTTCCCGAATGGAAAGACAAGAAGAATCTTTTCAAATATGGCGCTAATCACATGCCTAAAGGAGAGAGTTTAATGGAAGTATTCGATGTTGGTAACTTGGTTGCCAATATTGAAGAGGCAAATTACCGGAAGTCATTACATATTATGCTCATCGGAAAGGGGGAGGGTGAAACATTGGCTGATTTGGATCAATATAAATCGTTTTTAACCGTTGTAAAAGATGACAATTGGTATGCTTATAATTTGAGACCTTTGCAACAAGCAATCTCTAAACAGAAGCTTAAGGTAGAGGATTTGGAGTTGGAAAGAATTATAAAAGGTTACGACTATTTGGTTTTCATCCCCAATATTACCAAAACACCCAAAAGAGGTAAACAGGATCATTAAATCCTTTTCGTAAGCCGGCTTTTTATAACATAGCCGGCTTATTTGTTTGATTCATATAGATCCTTCCAATTTTGTCTATAAATCGAAATGCTTGTTAAGTATAACTACATCTTTCGCAAATTTGGCTCCGTAGGCGAAAAGCAGAGTAGAGGAATACCGTACTTTTCTAGGGTAGCGTCTTTCCTACAATATTCGAATTACTAAAACGCCAAGACATTTGATTCTTTGATCGTTCGCATGACAAAAGAACTTTGAATTTTGCTGATATGTGGTATTGCAGAAAGCTTGTGCATAATAAAATCATTATACCTTTCAGGGTTTTGTACCACAATCTTCAGGATTACATCATAAATACCTCCCGTCACATAAGCCTCAACAACTTCGTCTAGCTCACGAACTTTTGTCAGAAATTCCTCTACATAATCAATCTGTTGAGTATGAAGAGAAATATCTACGATCACAGTAAAATTAAGCCCAACACTTTTTGCATCAATAACAGCGACGTAATTTTTGATATAACCATCCTGTTCTAGTCTCCGAATACGTTCATAAACTGTTGTCCTTGACATGTTCAGTTTATCAACCAATTCGCTTATTTCAAATTTGGCATTAAGCTGTAAGATACGTAATAGCTCAAGATCCTGCTTAGTTAATTTTTCCATCTGGATTTATTCCGGTATAATGTTTAAAAATAAATTTTAAATGTATAAAATACGAATATATATTAAATATTCGTACATTATTCTTATTTTAAAATAAATATCCGATTATATTTTTAATGGATATAGATTTATGCGTATTAATTACAATTTGTATGCTAAAATATATTCTTATCGTGGTGTTGGGAGCTATCAGTTATGGTACATTGACTTCCTTTGCTAAAATAGCTTATGGTCAAGGTTACACGGCCGGAGAGATTACATTTGCTCAAGCTGGAATGGGTTCTCTTGTGCTATGGACAGGCGCGATGTTCGGTCGTATTAAAAGAAAGCGGCGGCCTCGAATTTTATTTGAGTGGAAATTAATTTTGGCGGGTGCAAGTATGGGGATTTCGGCCTATTGTTTCTATCTTTCTGTTAAATTTATACCCATTGCACTAGCTATTGTACTTTTAATGCAGGTTTCTTGGATCAGCAATATTGGCGAATGCATACTTTTTAAAAAGAAATTTTCAAAATTAGAGCTGCTTTGTACCGTTATTATTATCTTGGGAACTATTTTGGCAAGTAACCTACTTAATGTCAATAATACTTGTTATTCATTAAAAGGTATTGCACTCGCATCAGCTGCAGCTGTGCTTTATACAATATATGTTCTAGCTACAAGTAAGCTGGGTAATAAACTTCCGATGCTTGAAAAAAGTGCGTTAATGACTACAGGTTCGGCAATAATGATCTTGGGAATTAATTTTCCATCGATCATTGGTAGTACACATTTTGATTTAGGTCTTTTGAAATGGGGAACATTTTTAGCGCTCTTTGGTACAGTAATTCCTCCGCTCTGTTTTACTATTGGGATGCCAAAGATCGGACCAGGCTTAAGTGCCATTCTCCTGACGATGGAGCTGCCAGCAGTAGTTCTCAGTGCCTATTTGATTTTGGGTGAGAAAGTGACATTACCCCAAATATTAGGTATCTTAATCATGATATTGGCAATTATATATCTTAATTTAGCCAAACGGTATCAAAAATGATTTCAAAGCCTATGTTAAGAAGTTGTTATAAAGGGATGGCCTTTTTTTATTCCGAATATTACCCCGGCCGTCCCACCATTGTGTTTCTCCATGATAGCCTTGGTTGTATACGGTTATGGCGAGATTTTCCTGAAAAATTGGGTGAGCAAACAGGTTGCAATATTTTGGTGTACGATCGCCTTGGTTATGGCGAATCAACCGCTATGGTTACTTCCGGGAGAGGCTTAGATTATTTGGAAGTCGAAGCTGATATTTGTTTTGATTTGCTATGTGCATTGGGCCTAAAAGATGTTATCTTATTTGGACATAGTGATGGCGGATCCATCGCATTACTTGTGGCCAGTAAATATCCTATGGTTATTCAAGCCGTGATTGCCGAAGCTGCCCATATCTTTGTGGAGGAATTAACATTAAATGGCATCCATGACAGCATCGTAGCCTATCAACATACTGATTTACCACAACGGTTGGCAAAATACCATGGCGAAAAGGTCGATACGATATTTAAAGCCTGGACTGAAACATGGACTGCATCAACTTATCGTGTCTGGAATATGGAACATTTTCTAACAAGTATTGAATGTCCACTTTTGTTTATTCAGGGCGAAGAGGATGAATATGGTACATTAGCTCAACTGCGAAAGACTGTAGATCAGGTTTCGGGATATGCAGAAGAACTAATTCTAAGTGGAGTGGGGCATACACCGCATAAAGCCGTTCCAGATTTAGTCTTAAATAAGACTGGTCAATTTATCCATCAATTGATGACATCATTATTTTAGAGCCCAAACATTACTATCGAGAAAAGAGATGTTATTTAGGTTAATTGTTATACTCTTGATCTGTCACAGGTTTAAGCCATACTGTTTCTCCCTTTTCCCTGCCTGTAATGGCAATCTGTACAAAAGCAGAATCAGCGCTCGCGCCATGCCAATGAGGAACATCTATTGGGCATTTTACAACTTCTCCTTTACGGACGATTATTTTTTCCTTACCTTCTTCCTGATAGAAGCCGACACCATCCAATGCCAGAATAATCTGTCCCGCCGGATGAGAATGCCACTTGGTCCTGGCACCAGGCTCAAAGGTCACACTTCCAACAGCATTCTGATTGATCCGATCTGCGGTTACTAGATTATTTAACCACACTGTTCCTGTGAAATTGTCATTTGTAATCCTTTCACCTTTTGAAAAAATAGGATCATGCGTTCTGTCCTGTTCAGTTTTTTGTGGTTTGATCTGTTGAGTACATGAAATTGCCAAGATTCCCGTCAGAAATAGTATCGTTGTATTGTTTAAATTCATGATTTTAAATTTTTAAATAAAGTTTATCCCAAAGTAACCCATTTTAGGCTCGTTTATTTTTTTGTTATAGTCGCTTTAATGACCGCAAATTTTATAGTAGCAGTTAGATTACTTTCTATTCGCTAATACTTCATCGAATATTTTTTGTGCAACTATAGCCTCTTTTTTGCCCACAGTAGATTTAATAATAATTATAAACTGCTGTAATTGTTCTTCCGATAAACCTACATTTAAACAAATTGCCAAATGCGATTTCAGCATCGGTTCCACGCCGCCTATGCTGGCTAGTACAGAGATTGTTACCAGTTCTCTTTCAGCGTAGGTAAGAATATCCCGTTCAAAAATATCAGCAAATAGATGTTCCTTTAAAAATAGTTCAATAGTTGGAGCAAAAGCAGCATAACCAGTTTTTGGATCTTTTTCGGTTACTCCTGTAAGCTGTTCCAAAATCGCTTTGCCACGATCATATTTTGGCTGGTCATTTTGAATAGGTGATGCTTCAGGGCCTGTTGGATCATTGATGGCCTTTGTCTTGCGCTCCTCAAGTACGGCCATCAGGGTTTGCAATCCACGTATACTACGAGGAAAGCCGGCATAAGCATAGAGCTGTATGATGCTTTCCTTAATCTGATTACTTGTCAGTCCGGCATCGAGTCCTTTGTTGAGTGCATCTTTTAATGTTGACAGGTCACCTTTGGCCGCGGTGGCCGCAATGGTAATAAGACAACGTTTTTTGTTATTTAATGGCGGATTTTCGCGATTCTGACTTGCGTATAACACGGAATAAAAGCAAAATAAAGTGAATAATAACGCAATAATATACTTTTGTTTCTTCATGATCATTCTCTATTAGTGATTCTTTCTATTTCATCTCTTTTTGGAGTAGAAAGACTAGCGATCGTATTCTTTACGAAGATATCACTGGTTGAATCGTTATTAGTTCCCAGGAGTAAGTAGTTTGGTGAACGATAGTGATCCTAGTTTCCAAGTGCCATTTTGTTTTACGTAGACTTCCGTAACCATAAAGGGATTGGTTACCTCGTTACCACCAACGACAGCAAGTAGGTCGATTCTATTGAGTAGGATAGCTGTATTGTCAATGATATTGACTGATACTTCATGGATATCAGCCTTTTTATACCAGATTCCGCCACTTTTTATGACATCAAGTTCCCTTTGTTTTCCCCAGGATCCCCCCATGTGGACAAACATTGAATTTTCATGAAAAAGGCTGTCCAATGTACCGACATTTTTGTCGGACATCCATTGCCATTTATCTTTTGAAAGTTTGATGATTTCCTGATCAGCAGGCGACTGTGCAAATGAGATCTGAATTCCGGAGAGGGCCAAACAGAGGCCGAGTAATAATTTTTTCGTAATCATAATAAAGTATAGTGTATTTTTTATTGAAGGTTCTGGTGATAAAACTCAACCAATTTATTTACAGCTTTTGTGACGTATTCCTTTTTCCAGTAAGTTTCAATGTGTGTAGCTCCTTCTAGTAAAAAGAGGGCTTTGTTTTTTGCGTTTTTAGCCTTTGAAAAAGCCTCATCGGTCAAATACTTGGTATCTGCCTTGCTTCCAGCGATCATCAACAAGGGCTGATCGATCAGTTCGATACCATCGGTCGCATCCCATGTCATCAGATCCATCAAGCTGCTGGTTGTATATAAAAACGTTGAATTCGGATGGGCGTGCGTCCGATAATAATATTCAAATCCTTGCCGATAGAGATCTGTTGTAGTTTTGGCGATCTCTTCGTCGGTTACACTAGCTACGCCGGAATACTTGATTTCTCCGCCTGCTGCCAACTGTGCCCGGGCATCTGATGCCTGTTTCAATCGTTGCTCAATTGTATTTTGTTGGGAATTTTGAAAACCGTTGCGTCTCACTTCACCAGAGTTGAACATGCTCAGTGTAGCAACAGCTTTTAGCCGTTTATCAGACTGTGCTGCTTTGAGGGTATAACCACCGCCGCCGCAGATCCCGAGTGCACCGACACGATCCGGGTCGACACCAGCGTAACCAGCGATATAGTCTGCCATGCCATGGATATCCTCTGTTCTGAACTGGGGTTTGTCGGTATGGCGGGGTTCGCCACCGCTGGCTCCCTGATAGGCGGCGTCTGCGGCTATTGTAATGTAACCCGCTTCTGCAAGTCGCTGTGCATAAAGACCGGCAGTTTGTTCTTTGACCCCGCCATTGGGATGTGCGACTATAATGGCAGGATATCTTTTTGAAGGGTCATAATTCGTCGGAGTATATACATTAGCAGCGATAGCTATTCCGTTTAATTTATAGCTCACAGGATGTATATTTACTTTTCCCTTTACATTTTCCTTTATAGCATCACCATACACAAGGCCAAATGGATTTTTTGATTTGTCCTGTGCTTCTGTAATGAGCCCCGTCGCCATAAACATGGCTACGATGATATACTTGATTTGTTTCATTGATTGTAATTTTATGCTTTCCACTTCTTATTATTTTGTGCATCCAAGTTTTTCAAGCCATTGGGCAAGTTGAACGGTAAGCTGTTTTTCTTTTTCACCTGATATCACAAAGAGGATTCCGTCCCGTTCTTTCCCTGCTTTTGTTGTAAACCCTTCCAATATATTGCTTTTGGAACAAAGTTGTTTGATCGTGTCAAAGCTGCTCCCAACGCCATATCCGGCATTTGTATTAAAAGGGACAATCGTCTTTCCTGCTAGATCATACTGTTTTAGAAAACTCTTAACAGGGGGAGGGAGCTGCATCCCCCAAGTTGGAAACCCCACAAAGATGAAGTCGTATTTTCCTATGTTGTCTATTTTCGTTTTTAGTGGCGGCAGATAACCCGTTTTATTTTCTTCGGCAACCTGGTCGACGGTGGTTTGATAGTGAGTGGGATAAGGATTTTCGAGCTCAAGACCAACTAGATCACCGCCTACCTGCCGATGGATAATCTCTGCTACAGCTTTGGTATTTTTCGTCCGCGATAGGTAAACGACCAAAACTTCCTGATTATTTAGCGAATCACAGGGGACCATCGGGAAACCTTTGTTTTCAAATGTGGCTTCATTTGCTCCCGAACGGGAAGTTACCGCAAACAACAGGCAAAGTAGTAGGCAATATAAATATCTAGTTTTCATTTGCATCGTTTTTGATTTATACAAAGTTCCCTAAATCAACTTTCTTTTTAGGTAGACGGATTACGGATAGTACTACCATTATTACTTATCCAGTCCTTTTTGTTTTAACCATTTGGATAGTTCATCCGCAACTTGCAAATTGTTGAGATCCGAAAAAGGAAAATGAGTATTTCCCGTGATTCCAACTTCAGGAAGATGGATTACCGTTGCATTTCCGCCATGTTTATTAATTGCCGCGGCCCATAGTCTGGCCATTTCCAGCCCCGAACGCCAGTGGTCTTTGTTCCATACATTGGTCGGCTCTTTGGCAATATTATCCCCATAGTAAATGACAATGGGGATTTGGGTCAGCTTTTTAAAATCAGAGAGGGGGATTGTAACCCCTGTGAGTTCACCAAATAACCCCGCGGATTTTATGGGAGCCGGAAGTTCACCCTCTGGAAATACAAATCCACTGTATGGTTCGAATGCGACGACCGCTTTGACTTTATCATTTTTGATCGCGGTCAGCCAACCTGGGCCTCCGCCCTGGGAGTGGGTGACCAAGATTCCGGCGTTAATCTTATCAAATAGACTGGATACCGCTGCGGTAATAACGGTTGCATCGAAAGCACCCGTATTGGGTGTCATCTGTCTATAGAACTGTTCTAATGCTAAACTATCCTTTGGAAACTGAACATTCGGGAAATAGTTGGGGTAATTGCCTATACGAAATTGTGTAAACCAGAACTGCTCATCTGCCATAGGCTTGATCGTTGCTTCTGCCATGCTTTTTCCGGCTTCCCCACGTCGGGGTTGGTCGATGAGGTACACTGAGAATTTCCGGCGGAGGAAAATGTTCTGAAAGCCTTCTCTACCATCTGCTGTTGTTTCCCATGTTTTTTTTGATTGGCCTGCACCATGCAGAAATACCAAAGGATACTTGTGGGCTTTTACCGGTTTTTGATAGAAAACGTAGGCATGATCACCATGGAAAGTTTGTCCTTGAGGATTCAGGGCATCATTTACGTTAAAGTGCCCAGCTTCGGTCTTGATAGTACCACCAACTGCAAAGCTACCTTGATCATCAATGAGCAAAGGCTTTTGCTTTTTCTGGGCATGTACGGTCATCGATAAAATGAATAGGGCAGCAGAGGCTGTAATATTTCGTATTATTCTGTTCAATCGCATAGCTTATTTTTTATTTACCGACTCTGTTCTGTAAAGCAGCAGGATATCGTTCGCCTTGGATGGTTATCGCTGAAGCAGCCTGGTTGATCTCCCGTATTTCCTTTGTATCTAGCTGAACAGCAATGGCGTCAATATTTTCCTTCAGGCGATGTAGTTTTGTCGTTCCCGGGATTGGGGCAATCCATGGTTTCTGAGCAAGCAGCCATGCCAATGCAATCTGCGCTGGAGTGGCATCTTTGGCACTTGCTATCGTTTTTAGGAGATCTACAAGAACCTGATTCGCTTTGCGATTTTCTTCCGAGAAACGTGGTACGATGTTACGGAAATCCGTAGGGTCAAATTTTGTCGTTTCGTTGATTGCGCCGGTTAAGAAGCCTTTTCCCAAGGGGCTAAAGGGCACAAAACCGATCCCAAGCTCCTCCAGTGTAGGGATGATCTCATTTTCAGGTTCACGGAAAAAGAGCGAGTATTCGCTCTGCAATGCCGCTAGGCGCTGCTCTGCATGTGCCCGACGGATCGTTTCAGTTCCCGCTTCAGAGAGTCCCCAATGTTTTACTTTACCTTCAGCAATCAGATCGCGGATGGTTCCGGCCACCTCTTCAATAGGGATATTGGGGTCGGTGCGGTGTTGATAGAATAGGTCGATTCGGTCCGTACGCAGACGTTGGAGGGAAGCTTCAGCAACTTTTCTGATTCTGGCGGGACTGCTGTCCAAACCTTTTTTTGAATCGCCATCTTCGAAACCAAACTTAGTCGCGATCACCACATGATCTCTGAATGGCTCCAATGCTTGTCCAAGTAGGGTTTCATTGGTAAAAGGGCCATAACATTCAGCCGTATCGAAAAAGGTAATTCCAGATTCGAAAGCAGAGCGGATTAATTGAATTGCCTCTTTTTCGTCTGTCGCCGGGCCATAGCCAAAACTCAAACCCATGCAGCCTAATCCAAGTGCGGACACTTCAAGTCCACTATTTCCCAGTTTTCTTTTTTCCATTTTAGTATCAATTTAACGTTTTAGATATCAAGTTTTCTTTCACTCAGCGATCTGACCATCTTAGGGTCCCGGTGATCAAAAAATAGACTTTCTCCAGTGTCTAAGGATCTTATGGCATCCATTTCCTTCTCTGTCAGTTCGAAATCGAATAGCTGGAAATTTTCGGCTATTCTTTCTTTACGAACAGATTTGGGGATAGCAATGATGTCCCGTTGCACAAGCCATCGGAGGATGACTTGTGCAACAGTTTTATTGTAATTTTCTCCTATTGACTTAAGGACCCCATTATGGAAAATATCGTTTTTCCCCTCTGCAAAAGGACCCCAGGATTGGGTCTGGATATTATTTTCGTTCAGGAAAGCTTGATTTTGAATTTGCTGTTGAAAAGGATGTGTTTCGATCTGGTTGACAGCCGGAGTGAAACCACTATTGACAATGAGATCCATCACCCTGTCCGGCTGGAAATTAGCAGTCCCGATAGCCCTTATTTTACCGGCTTCATAAAGTTCCTGCATCGCTTTCCACGATCCAAAGATATCGCCATAAGGTTGGTGGATCAGATATAGATCGAGATAGTCCAATTGTAGTCTTTCCAATGAGCGGTGAAAAGCGGTCTTGGTTTTCTCATATCCCGTATCCTGAACCCACAGTTTGGTCGTGATAAATAATTCTTCACGTTGGATAGCGCAATTTTTTATCGCTTTTCCTACTGCTTCTTCATTCAAATAAGAGGCCGCGGTATCAATTAGCCGGTATCCAGTTTCGACAGCATCAATAACAGCGCGTTCGCATTCTAAGGCATCTTTTATTTGGAAAACACCGAAACCAAGGATAGGCATTTCAATTCCGTTATTTAGTTTTACTTTATACATCATGAAAATCGTTTATGTAGTATACAATCCAATGATAACAAAGTTCGGTTTTGCAGGCTAAGGTTTTGGTAGACGGATTACGGATAGTTCTACCAATATTACCGATTCAATACATTATTGGATTTCAGTTTTGTAAATTTGTTTCATAGCATTAAGGCAAATGGAAGAGATCATCAGTTTTAAGAGTATTAGCGAATACAATAATTTCAATAACAATGAAACATTGCATCCTTTGATCAGTGTAGTCGATTTGAGCAGAGCTGATCCTCGTAAACTGTCAAAGCTCAGGTATGAGTTCTATACCGTGTTTTTTAAAGAAATAAAATGTGGAGATCTCCGGTATGGACTTAAGAATTATGATTATGAAGAGGGAACATTGATATTTTTGGCTCCGGGGCAGGTCATTGGGGAGAATGGCACCGAATTCTACCAGCCTCAGGGGACAGCATTGGTATTTCATCCAGAGCTGCTTTATGGTACTTCGTTGGCAAAGGAGATTGCCAACTATACGTTCTTTTCCTATTCAGCTAGCGAGGCGCTTCATCTTTCCGAGCAGGAGAGGAGGGTCATTATGGATTGCCTCAACAAAATAAAGCATGAACTGGTTCATAGTATCGACAAGCATACCAAAAAGCTCATTGTCTCCAACATCGAGCTTTTCCTAGATTATTGTCAACGGTTTTATGACAGACAATTTATAACGCGCGAAAATGTTAATAAGGGTATTATAGAAAAATTCGAAGAGATTTTGAATGCTTATTTTCAGTCAGATGAACCACAACAATACGGTCTGCCAACTGTGGCCTACTTTGCTGAACAATTATTTCTTTCTGCCAACTATTTTGGTGACCTCGTTAAGAAAGAAACAGGGAAGACTGCGCAGGAATATATTCAGAATAAGTTAATCGAGATTGCCAAGGAAAAAATATTCGATTCGAATAAGACCATTAACGAAATTGCATTTGAACTTGGTTTTAAATATCCGCAGCATTTTAGTCGCTTATTTAAAAACCGTGTCGGTTATAGCCCAAATGAGTACCGGAATGTCAATCTGAATTAGTTTTAAAATGAGAAGCCTTGATATTCTGCTCATTTAAAAATTACAAGAATAGCAGAGGCTATGGTATATCCTTCGTCTTGACCACCAAAAGTGAGGAGGAGCCAACGTCTGTTCAATTAGAAGCTATTTCTTGCAACAGGTTATCATATTTAGGGCGCCATCCCAATTCTTTTCTGGCTCGGTCAGAATTGACAAGGATATTTGAACCTAATCCAAAATGTGCCATTATTGGTCCCCAGAGAGCAATGGCATCCACTATTGAAATTTGTTCAATAGTGTCCTGTTTATAGCCTAAACCATAGAGCCTGAAGCGTGAGGATAGCAATAAATGAGCTTTTCAGAAATGTTAATTGATCTTCAGCGTAAAGAACTTACTTTGCTTATTTACTACTTTTGTGAAAAAAATAGCATATTATTCGATGGAACACGCTGATAAATTAAAAACGATAAGTTACTGGGGTATCTTCCTTTCTTGCTTTTCAGACTTTAGGGAAAAATGTATTCATGCTGCGCCTGAACATGTATTGGTGTATGTATATTCAGGTGAACAGATTATTGAAGATCGAAACAAGAAAATTAAGATAAAAGCTGGAGAATGTGCGTTTATTCGGCGTAACCATCGTTTGTTGATGTATAAAAATAGCAAGGGGAATGATCTGTATAAGGGGATTTCATTAACATTCAACCGAAGTGTTCTAAGGGAGTTTTACAGCCGATTGAATAAATCTAAGCTTCCTAAACAAGAAGCATTTTCAGATAAAAATGTATTTAAGATAGAACCAAAGCCAGATATTGCGAGTTTGTTTAATTCGCTTACTCCATATTTTGAAGAAAATGTAAAACCGACGGAAGAAGTGACACATTTGAAACTGCTCGAAGGTATTTATGCTCTTCTCAATAATGCTGATGTTTTCTTCCCGATATTATTTGATTTCGCTGATCCTTGGAAGATAGATATGTTGGAATTTATGAATGATCACTATATGGATGATCTTACAATGGAGCAAATTGCGGCCTATACCGGTCGAAGCCTGGCAACATTTAAACGTGACTTTGCAAAAATTAGTACGCTAAGTCCTCAAAAATGGTTGATAAAAAAGCGGTTGGAATCGGCATATGTCAAATTAAAAGAAGAAGGTAAAAAGGTGCAGAATGTGTACGTTGAAGTAGGCTTTAAAAACCAGTCCCATTTTTCAACTGCATTTAAAAAACAATATGGTATAACACCTTCTGAAATCTAGTTTGATGAATTAATCTATTCCATTTAGGGATCGACAATAGGGATGAAGAAATATTTTATTATTTAGGTTATAACTGGAATGACAATAGTTTTATCACTATACGCAATAAATTAAAACAAAATATTGAAATTCGGAAAATTAAAATTCTCTAATAGAAGTTCAAAACCACGATATTTTTGAGTGATCAAACTACCTCTTTTAACTGTGCCGCAGGTCGCATTCTTCCAGGCAATAATCTTTTTTGCTATTTCCGCTTCCGCTCCACTTTTTTATGTAATTTGGTGTCATGGAAAAGTATTGGCCTAAAGTAATCCTAACAGGCCAAAAGATTGAATACCAAACTGACAATTTTAATGATTAACAAACAGACAACATTAAATAAATTAAATGCCTTTGTAATACAGGACAAGTTTTCTAATTCTGCTTGGGAAGAACGGGGACTAAGTCCATCTAACATGGAAATTTGCAACAGACTTCAGAGTTTATTCAACGATTGTGCGAACAATTTGATTGAAGCTATAAATTCTGATTATAAACCAAGACAGCTTAAAAGCATTTTAGAAAAATCGCTGGATAAAGTCCATCGGTCTGATTATGATACAGAAGAGCGTGAATTTATTTGCGACTATTTTGACCGACTTTCAAAAATTGTTTCAGTTGATTTTAAAGACAATCTAAATGGGTGGTTGTATGGCAAAGTGCTCAATACGCTATTCAAATTAACTTCATTTTTCAAAGGACAAGATAAAATAGTTGAAACTTTATCTCAAGACTGCACTCAATGTGGTTCAAAACTTGAGACATTCATTTTAAAAAAAGAAGAAGGTATTCCCGACTATAGTTGGCAAATAATTCAATGTAACAACTGTAATGAATTTAATTTGCTTTCGACAGGACCAAATATTAAAGAAAAGCGTTATGGTAATTATAAAGCAATCGAACAATTGCAAAAAACAACATACTCCGAGGAGCAAGCCAATGTAAGACTTGAACAAATAAAATTCTTCAGAAAAAAATAACCGAGCGATGAACGGTTGTAAATAATAAGTGTGAGTATTCTCTTCGTTTTGAAATCGCATGGGGTCTCAATGCCTGGAATCCCAGTACGGTGAAGAATCTCGACTAGCATTTTTAAAGGAAAATCCGCTATGAAGCCTTCTAGAAACTTATTGAAAGATGCCAGTTTTATAGTTTTCAAATATTGTTAATTATATGTGAGTTATCCGCTATACATACTTCCAAAACAGTTTTGGGTAACTAAGAATTCTGAATGGTCTGTAAAAGAAGCAAAGAAGTATTTTAAATGGTTTAATTTTATAAAAGATAATAGATTGGATGATTATTTGGAAGATCTTTCTGTTGAAATAAATAATATTGATGATTTATGCTATAAGATGTTAGACTTATTATTTGATTCTGAATTTTCACACATTCAAGATGGAGGTAAACTTGATCTCACTAATGCTGGGTATGCCTTAGCTGCCGATACATCATTGTTTGTGTCAGATCATCTTTTTTCTTAGAACAACAATAATTACTAAACACTAATATATTTTTTGAGTACTTCAAGAAGGTCTGCCCGGCGTATTGGTTTGGGAAGAAAGTCATTCATTCCGGATTCAAGGCATTTTTCTTTTTCCCCCAACACATTTCCAGCTGTAACGCCTATGATAGGTATATGTTGATATGCTGGCAGCATTCTAATATGTTGTGTTGCCTCAATACCACTCATGATCGGCATTTGTACATCCATAATAATAAGAGAAAACTGCTTTTTCTTGCTTTCTTCCAAAGCCTGTAAACCATTAGCTGCTTCCGTCAGAAGTATATTGGGAGCAAGAGACTTCATTATCCTATTGTTCAGTACCATATTCACGGGGTTATCGTCAACCAAAAGCACGTCTAATTCTCGCACAAATGCATGCGAATCTTTCTCAGCCTGATCCTGAATAATTTCTATTACTGAACTTCGGTCTACCTTTTTAAGGGTTTTGTATAGATCATGTGATTTTATAGGCTTCAATAGCAAATGTGTATTTTCTATTTTCCTAACCGATGTAAGTATATCCAGTTCTTCCGAAGAAGAAGAAAGTACTATAAATGGAGCAACCTCTTTTCGCTGATTTAATAAGCCTTTTATTTTTTCTATTGTTTCCAATCCGGACATGATAGGCATATGATAATCCATCAGAATGACATCGAACCGCTCACCTTTCAACATGATATCCAAGGCTTCCATTCCATTAGAAGCTAACGTAGATTTGATATTTTTATAGGTAAGCATGTGTTCAAGAATAATCCTGTTGCTTTCATTATCATCCACCACTAAGGCCGTTTTAATTGTCGTTTCATCCTCTTCTTTCCATTCAGACATTTCGTAAGGAACCTCAAGATCGAAGAAAAATACAGAACCGCTGTCCACTTCGCTGGTCAGCGACAAATGACTTCCCATATATCCCAAAATATTGTTCGAGATGGTTAGTCCCAATCCTGTGCCGCCAAATCGTTTACTGATTGAACTGTTTTCCTGGGTAAAGGCATCAAAAATATATTTCTGTTTCTCTATAGGAATGCCGATTCCTGTATCTCTTACTGAGAAGCGCAAGGCAATCGTATGATCATCCATGCGCAATTTCTCTACTTTTAGTTCGATCTCGCCCTTTTCTGTGAATTTTACAGCATTTCCTAACAGATTGATCAAGATCTGTTTTAACCTGACTTCATCAATGAAAAGTATTTTTGGGAGGCCCGGCTCAACGTTGAGAAGAAGTTCGATGTTTTTTTTCTGAGATTGATAAAGAATAACATTGATGACTTGGCTTAACATATCATACACATCACTTTTTTCAATCAAAAGCTCCATTTTTCCGGATTCTATTTTAGAAAAATCCAGTATATCATTGATGATGCTAAGGAGGTTTTCCCCTGATTCATTGATGTAATGCAGATATTGCGTCTGTGCTTCATTCAGCGGTGTCCGGAGGAGGAGGTCTGAAAAACCAATAACTCCGTTCAAAGGAGTACGGATCTCATGACTCATATTGGCCAGAAATTCAGATTTTGCCCTGCTGGCTATATCTGCAGTTTTCTTGGCATTTTTCAGTTCCTCGTTTATTTTTACGGCATTTGTAATATTCTGTATAGAAATAATTATACCTCCAACCTCATCTTTTGTAAGATACCAGGGTCCGACTTTAAGATCGTAATGTTGAATTTCTTCTTTTCCTTCCACCTTTAGTGCAAAATCCCCGTCGATATACGTTTCTCCCAAAAGCGCATTCCTGTAAATCTTTTTTCTTTCTTCGGGAATATTGGGCGATATTGTAAACAGGTTATTGCCGATAAGGTCGACATTATTCATACTGAATTCATCTCGCCATCTGCTGCTTACAGCAACGTAGTTAAGGGCTTTATCAAGCATTGCCAAAGGAATAGGAACATCTGTAGCACAGGACTGCATCATAGCTTCCTTCTGAGCAACTTCCAGAAACATTTTTTTGAAGGCATCAATGTTCTGAATAATTCCAAAAACCCTGTGGCAAACTTCATTTTCAAATTCGGGAATACCTTTTACTCTTACCCAAATGGTGACACCGTCATTACGCAGAAGTTGTAGCTCCTCATCAAAAGAAATCCCTTGTTGTACTGCTCTGTTGAATAGATATTCTATTCTCTCTCTGTTTTTTCCTTCGTAAAATCCAAGGGCATTTTCAAAAGTTGGTTGGAAATTAATGTTAGTTTTATGAATTTCTCGTACACTTTGAGACCAGGTGAGCTTTCCGCTCTTCATATTGACTTCCCAGCCTCCCACTTGGGCAACCGCGCTTGTTTCCTCGAGCATTTCCTTCGTATAAAACAGATCTTTTTCCAATTTATCCCGGCGCATAATGTCCGATTTTAGTTGAATATAGACGAAAATGGTGACGCCAATGGCCGCAACCGCTGAAAAGATAATGAATAAAACGGTCCGTTTGGTGGAGTTGTTCAGATCTTCATTTTTTAGGGCAAGCTGAACTTCCTCGTGTTTCACAAACTCCTGAACGAGCATTCGGCATTTATCCATGGCCATCTTGTTTTGAACAAGTTCTTCTGGAGTCATTAATATTCCCTTTGTACGATTATCAATCAACAAGACATATTCTTTCATCAGCCTGTCTGAGGTATGCAGCAGTTCATGAAGGATATTAATCTGGAGTTTATCATTAAGATTAAACCTATCTTTGTTAGCAACAAGCAGCGGATATTCATTCCTGCTTTTATTGAAAGGTTCAAGAAAATTTTCACGGCCGGTAAGCTGATATCCCCGATTGCCAGTTTCGGCATTTAACAGCGTGTTTAAAATATCTTTTATTAAACTGATAGACTCCTTCGTTTTTAAGAGGCTTTTCCTGCTCTCCATCTGGTTATGTATGCTAACATAAGATGCTATAGAACCCGAAATCAGTAGTATCAAAGACAGCATTACACCTATCTGGAGATTTCTTATAATTTTTTTTGGCATTGGTCGGTAGTTTACTGTTAAGATACTAAAAAAATAGAATTGTATCTCTAATCAGTCAGTAATATTTGATGGCTTTCATCATGTTTCTACTAGATAGCTTATATTGGAGATTTCAACTATTGAGATCATGCGATTCCACTTTAGCTAGCCAGGCACAACAGCTTTTCTGCAGATAGCGTTTATTATTTTTTGTATTTTGTTATTGCATAACCGTCAAATCTTATTAATTCTAATTCTTCCTTTCCTTTCGGTATGTTGTAATAAAAGTTATAAAATTGAACAACTTTACCTCTAGGGAAACCTTTGGTAAATTTTGAAGTTATTGCCGATTGCTTGATTATTTCTGAATTCTTTTTCACAAGAGTTGCCATTGTTCCGTTTCCATAAATTTTGACGTCGCAACTATCCTTTGGTAGCAATGTAAAAGTATTTGATAGAAGAGCTTCTCTTTCTTTTAACATCCATTCTTTTTTCATCCCCCGTAATTGTGCCACCTCAAATTCTGCGTTCTGGATAATTTCCAAAACGTTGTTGCTATTTTTATCATTTAAATCTTTCGTCAGGTTGGTAAGAGCGCTATACAGTTTGTCAAGTAGTTCTGTTGAGTTCTTTAATTGAACTGATTTATTTAAGGAAGATAGTTCGACAGGGATTTTAGCATTAAACTTTAGCGTTTTCAAGAAGTAACCACTTTTAATGTTTTCTTGAGTTATATCATCATTCGATAATTCATAATTTACTAAAATGTTTTCTTCGGGAAAATCAGATTCATTGGAGATGATTGATATTCCTTTGGCTGACCTAACTAATAGAATTTTTAAAATCGGATTTCCTTGCTTTTTATAATTGGATAAGTCAATTAGTATTTTTAACTCTTGTTCACCATTTTTGTTGATCGCAATGTCAATAAAGTTTGGAATTGTGTTTCCAAAGAATTCAAGCCCTTTGACTACAGGATAATCATTTATTGAGATTTCAGTAGGATAATAAAACGTCGGTTGGATACCATAGTTGCTCTTGTCCGCATTATACTTTAGTTTATCCAAAATTTCTGTCTTACTTTCTTGTCCTTTGCAAGAGGCTAAAGTCAGTAAAACAATAATTGATAACATATATTTTTTCATAAGTCAATTCTGTTGGAGCGCGTTGGTTTAATATTTCGGCCAACGCTATTAGACAGCTTTCCGATATACTAGCCGTATAGCTTAAGAAGTATTGGTAATTGTCAAATGTAAAAATATCAATTTTTGCAGTGTAAACCGTTTACAATTCGCTGACTATCGTTTAAAATTCGTTAAAAAGGATGTTATTCAATTTCATATGTTGTTGTAAAATAAAGGAGTTCTAATTTATAACCCCTTGATGTGATCTTTTAAAATTGTCTTTATTCTTGTTTAGTTGTTTTGCAATGAAGATTTAATTGTTCCATTCTTAATAAACGACAACAGGATATTTGGAAATAATATTTTTTAACGTTTGAACAATTGGTTTGATAACGGTCTGATCAAAATTGAGTTCATTTTTCATTTCTTATTCGAAGCCTTCGCCGTTGGGTTATAATCAAGACAGATTTTTATCCAATATTCAAAATCATCAAATTTTTGAAAACCAACAGGCTCTACATAGCAATAGCCTTTTAGTTGCTTTCCTTTCATAATCATCGGCAAGAAGCCTTTTTTTTCCGAGACCTCATCTTCCAGTTCTGCACTATAGCGACACATTAGATTGTCATGGCTGATATTGATACACATTTTCCCATTCACAAGAAAAGATAAGCCACTAAACATTTTCTTTTCTGCAACTTCAATATCTTCTTCCATTGCAAGTCTTTCACGGACGCGGTCGGCAAGTTCATTGTTATAAGCCATCACTTCAGTTTGTCTATTATCTAAAATTACTTAAAAACCACGATTGTCACCAGATTTCCTCTTTTTTTAATTTAAACAACTATACTAAGATAAGTTTGTCGACGAGGATTGTTGCTCCGATAGATTTTCCAGTTGGCCGTCTAGAAACACTTAACCATAGGATTATAATGATTTCGATTCCATTATTTAATAAACAGCCGGAAGAACTCAAGACAATTATGGATCAATGGTTGTACTTCGGATTCTTATAGATCACATTCAGTTATGTATTTCTCATTAATACTGTTTGTAAAATTTTCCTTTCTTTTTCCCATTACTTACAAATTTGTTAGTAACATACATTCAGCTGTGTACTGTGGTAAATTTATGACTTCTATATAATTTTGATAGCATATGGAAAAGATTCTCGGAATACGCGTGATACCGGGATTGATTTTCTATGGAAACATAAATCATAATAAAGAAATGAATACAATTAAATTGACTCCTGAAATAACTAAAATAATTGAAAACCTGAACAAGCTTCATGTGTTTGACGGTTTAAATTCATTAGACATAAGCCGCAAAGGATATGAGACAATGGCCATTCAGCTCGGTGGGAAGAAAGAAGCGGTGAAAATTATAGAAGAATTTAATATTCGTAATAAGAATCACGAAATTCCTGTGAGAATATACCGACCCAATGGAATTGTAAAAGAGAAATCACCGGCTATCATTTATCTTCATGGCGGTTGGTTTATTTCAGGAAGTTTTGAGACGCACGATACTATTGTTCGTCAATTGGCCAATGTTACAGGCTCTGTTATTGTTTTTGTTGATTATCGACTGGCTCCAGAGCATCCTTTCCCAGCTGGTTTCGATGATGCTCAGTGGGCCACTGAATGGATACTCAATAATTCGGATGCTTTAAACATTGATAAAAATAAGGTCGGAATTATTGGCGACAGTGCTGGAGCAGCCTTAGCGGTTGGAATTTCGACACGGCTTGGTCAGCAATTGAGATTTCAGGTATTAATTTATCCGGCAGTTGATAATCAATTAAATACACAATCATGGAAAGACTATGAAGATGGTCCGATTATTAATAAAGATGAAGGAATAAAAGCCTGGAATTGGTATCTAAACGATCCAAGGGATCAACAGAAACCAATGGCAATCCCTTTATTGATTAAAGAATTTAAAGATACACCTCCAACGTTCATATTATTGGCTGAACACGATCCTTTGCGGGACGAAGGAAAACAACTGGCACAGAATATGAAAGTTTCTGAAATTCGGGTCAAAATTACTCATTACAAAGAGATGGTTCATGGCTTTATGCATATGGGAGCTGTTTTAAAAGAAACCAGAGAGGCTGTTTTGGAGATCGCAGCATTTGCAAGAGAGAATTTAAAGTAAAACATCAGCTAATTGGATACGAAGAAATATGCATATATATTGGGTTGTGTAGGATTTTGGTTTTTTAGCTGTTATGCCGAGATAGGAGTTTTTATCTTTTCTCAGGTTACTCCGTTCGATCGTTGCTATCTATGGCCATTAAACCACCTCCAACCGGTATCGCTTGCCAAAGAAAAGTCTAGATCGGTATCCTTTCGGATGCTTTGACCTAGAAGGCTATTAAATGCTAATATGTAAAAGAACACAATGATTTGTTTCATGCTGTGGCTTATGCTCTGAATTTACAAAATCCGGCTGGAGAGCACAAGATGTTACGATTTAGGAAGTAGATTCATCTATCAATAGAAAGATTATTATTAAATCCTTTATATGGTTCATCAATATGGATTTTCATCTTTGTCTTTTTGTGTCACTTTTTAATTTCAAGTCACCATCACTAAATGATAGGGGATATGTATAGCCGCATTTTACAGCATATCCATTTTGATATCCCGGTTTCCATGGACTAGATTTTCTAATCAATTTAATTAAAGCTTCACCAGTATGATAACCAATGTTCTTGGTTATTTGAAAATTACTGAGCCTTCCATCTTTCTCAATCGTAAAATTGATAATCAGTTTGCCGTTTACTTTTGCTTTCTTAGCTGCGGTTGGTATCTGATAATTCTTAATAATCCAATCTTTAAAACCGTTCGTACCATATGGCGGCTCGGGAAATACTTCATTCATGTGAGGAGGAATATCCGCAACAGAGTCATCCGAAACAAGGGACTGACCGACAGCCTGCGCTAACATGCTTATCGATACAATACACATAAATAATAGCTTACGAACCCAGGAAATTTCCATTGTGTTTCTATATAACTAAGTAGCTAATTTACATAACTAATTTGTATCTTGATGCAACAGTTCCTTATGAAAAAATCAATAAATACTATTTTTTTGATGATACTGATTATTAGTCTGTCTTGCTTTTCATGCATGATTTACGGACAGAAATATTTTGATTTAGACCTTTCAGGCCGATATGAGTCCTATACAGGAAAATATATTATGCGATAAAATGAGGTATATTTAAGTTACTTTCCTTTATATTCTAATAAAATGAAACTGATACATATTGGCAGAAAAACGCGTTTAAAATTTTTTAATACAGTTTTTAAATTTGCGCTGGGCGATATGAGCAATATTACTATATTGAATTGTCTAATGGAAAGAATATTGAATACGGTTGGTTAGATTATCGTGATCCTAAATATTTCAAATTTCTTAATAACGTAGTTTATTAGCTATGAATAATATAATGCCTAAATGGTTGTCGTTATGCCGAAGATAAAATGTGTTTGTGAATGTATAATTAGCTTGAGTGAAATACCGAGTCCTAATCAATATTTAATTATTTCAGATATAGAAATGGATAATTATGTGGGAAAAGTAGATATTGAACAATTATACATGGAAATGAAAATAGTTGTGAAGTGTCCAAACTGTGGCAGATTACATATTTTTAATGAGGGGTTTGATAAGGCCCCAATTATTTATCGAATAGATAATTAGAGGAAGGCATTGGCCAGTTTTTAGACACCTGTATTAGCAACCCTAGTGAAATCAGAAATTGTTAGAGAGGAGTATAAAAATAATGTTTCTAAATTGGATGTTGGAGATTCGAAAGGAAGAACACAAACCAAAATTGAAGCAAGAACAAACACTCTTACAGTTGCATATAAGCCTTATGATGCAATTCAAGAGTTTATAAAGAAATAGTTGTAATATTTGATTATGTTTAGGCAAAAAAATCCCTTTTATGAGAAATTAAAAGCGATAAATAGAAGAAAATCTTTTCTTATTAAGGTTGAGCGGGCTTTTTATTTAGGTGGTTTTAAGTATATATCCAATGGGTATGAAATAGTAAAAAATGCTATTTATCAAGGGAAATTAAACTCAATTCTGTCTGAACAAAATTATGATGTAAGAGAAGATAATATTGAGCTGTATTTAATAGAAAATGATTTGAAACTGCTCAACCTAATTGTGATATTTGATCCTTATGGGCTTTATTTTGGGGAAGATTTAATAGGAATAATACCATGTGATATAACAGTTTTAAACCAACTAAATAAGATAGAGCAAATATTTCCATGATCTTAACTGTAAAAGTTGAGATTAGATCTGACAGCTTCGAGATAAAGTTAAGACTCAAGCTGAAAATCTAATGTATACGAGAGAACCGTGGATGGGAAAATAGAATACGTTATGCTACAGCCGGAGCGGAGATGAACGATTTTAAAGACGCTAAACATGATGTTTTGCAACTAAAACTCCTCCGATTGATCAACAGATAAATAGCGGATTGAGAAATGCCATTACTCTTCCTCAATTTCGGATTTAGATTTTAGTTTATGAGAATATTTGTAATATTATTAATTTTTACGCTTTCTGGCTGTTATAATAGGGATCATGAGGTGGACAAAGAGAAACTTGTCGGAAATGATTATCGACTTTTTCAAGGGGCCCCAGTTTGGGATTTGGCAAAGGCAGTAGAAGATGGGAATGTTAATTTAATAAAAAAATTAGTTAACGAAGATAAGCCGCCGGTCAATTACCAAGAGTCGAAATTTGGCCAAACTTTATTAATGCTTGCGATTAATCATAGTGACTTTCTGAGTGCAAAAACATTATTAGCTTTGAAAGCTGATCCAAATATCGCTGACAGATATAGAGGATCTACTTCAAAAACCGATAAATTGAGTTTTGTGAAAATTTTCAAATAGGAGAAATTAAAAGAGTAAAAAAATGAGTCGCAGGAATTTTAAATGTTTGATATTATCGCTAATACTTATGTTATCTTTAAGAGATAGTCACGCGCAATATCAAGCGGGAAAGGCGTTAGAGACAAAGGCAATTCACTATTTCTGCGATAATATTGGGCTAATAAAAGAGAAGGTAACGACTAAGCCAATACGATTTTCAGGATTTACGTTAGCAAAGGCAAGTAATGTATATGAAATTGCAGATTGCTTGGGTGATATCAAGTTAATTAAAGATAGTATTCCAAACAAGTTAGAATTGGATAGCTTGAAAAAAAATAATGATTTAGTGCCACAACATAGAATTAAAATTAAAGCGAAGTGTTCAATTTTTACAAAAAATATTTTTAGCAATTTTGATAGAGATATATTTACACTTTATGTGTTCAACGGAATTGAGTATCGTGGTTATTATTATGTCCAGTTATTCCTATTCAATAAAAATCAGGGGAATTGGACCTTTGCTGTTCGATTTGACAAAAAGACAAATGAGGTGGTAGATTATTGTTTAACGGGTACCATATATTAAATAATTATTTTCCAGTGATTGTTTTTATTATAAAAATGAAGGGTTTACGGTTTTTTCAAACTATCAGACGATCGGCGACAGTTGGATAAGGGAGATACTATATAAGGCCGTTGTCATCCATTTGACTTCTTGCTATTTATATTGTTTCAAGAGTGGAAATCTTAATGAAGATGTGGATTTTCATTTTAGATTAAGTTAGGGGAGTGTAACTCAAACTGTGTCATTGGATTAGCATCTTAAAAACCTCTTTCTAATTTGAGTCTATCCCCAAATCTAATATAAAGTTGGGATATGGTCAAGCCCCAGTTATGCATTGGCATCGTCC